>NC_000853.1:0-620241 GCF_000008545.1 Thermotoga maritima MSB8 | reverse complement strand
ATATCCGGTGGAAGACCAAAGCTTTTCAATAAAAATATCGTGATGGCTGGTTTCTGGGGAGTGTTCAGCTATTTTGCGTTTGAGAATTCCGCCCTCATGTTCACAGAGCCCACCAACGCAGCAATCATAGTGTCTTCAGCTCCTGTATTCTTTCTCCTTTTCTCGCATCTCGTTCAGAAAAAGAAAACCACTTCGAAGATGTACCTGGGTGTGATCCTGTCCTTTCTCGGGGTGGCCCTCGTCGTTTTGAACGGCAGGTTCGTTCTGAAACTGAATCCCCTCGGAGACCTTCTCGCCTTCGGCGCGGCTCTGTCGTGGGTCTTTTACACTCACCACATAGAAAGTCTCGGGAGTCTCTCCTTCAGAGAAAACGCGGGGATCATGTTCTGGGGCGTCGTGTTCTTCCTTCCTTTCTCAGCCGGAAAGTTCCAGCAGATAAGAGAGATGAACTCAATCGTTGTGATTTCTCTTCTTTATCTGGGACTCGTCTGCTCGGGTCTTGCCTACTTTCTCTGGAACAAAGCAATAGAGAGACTGGGAAGCAGAACGACAACGAACATGATATACTACATACCAGTTGTAACGGCCGTGGCGGAACACCTGCTGAAACTGAAACTTCCCTCCGCTCTTCTTGTGGGAGGAGTTGTGCTTGTGGTGATTGGTCTTTTGATCTTCGAAAGGGAGGTTCATTATGAAACTGAGGATAGCACTCGTGGGATGCGGAAGGATCGGACAGAAGAAACACGTCCCAGCGCTGATTGAAACGCAGGACCTGTTCGAAACGGTGGCGGTGTGTGATCTCGTGGAAGAAAGGGCGAACCGCGCCGCCGAACATTTCGAAAAGTCGGGCTTGAGAAGACCCGAGACAATGACGAACTACAGAGAGCTCCTCAAAAGAGAAGACGTAGACGTGATCTCCATAGCCACCGAGAGCGGAAAACACTACCAGATCACCATGGAAGCGCTCGAAGCTGGAAAACACGTCCTCGTGGAAAAACCCATGGCCCTCTCGACAAAGCACATGAACGAGATGGTAGAACTCTCGAAACAAAAGAATCTAAAACTCGGTGTTTTCTTCCAGAACAGATTCAATCCACCCGTTCAGGAAGTGAGGAAAAAACTCGATTCGGGGGCGTTTGGAAAGATCTTCTACGCGTCTGTCGCCGTGAGGTGGAACAGAAACGAGGATTACTACAAACAGGCGAGCTGGAGAGGTACCTGGGAGATGGACGGCGGGGTCCTGATGAACCAGTCCACGCACGCCATAGATCTTCTTCAGTGGTTCCTCGGAGGAGAGATAGAGGAGATCTACGGGCACATAGCGAACACGAATCACCCGTACATAGAGGCGGAAGACGAAGGTTTCGCCATCGTGAAGTTCAAAGGCGGGAAGACGGGCCTGATAGAAGCAACGAGCAACGTGTTTCCGAGAAACTTAGAAGAGACACTCGCTATCTTCGGTGAGAAAGGAACGGTGGTTATCGGTGGAATCGCCGTCAACAGGATCCTCACCTGGAGATTCGAAGGAGAAGAGGGTCATCCGTTCATGAATCTACCGGATCCGGACACGGTGTACGGAGACAGTCACAAGTACGTGTACAGAGATTTCTACGAGGCCGTGACGAACGACAGGAAGCCTTACATCTCTGGAGAAGACGGCAAAAAAGCGGTGGAGATAGTTCTTGGAATATACAGGTCTTTCCTGGAAGGAAGACCGGTGAAGTACCCCTTCGACTTCTCCACAGAAGAGATGAAAGGAGTAAAGCTTCGATGAGAAAAAGGGCCGTTTATTTCATTCTGCTCTTCAACGCGTTCATATTCGTGATGATGACCTTTTCTGGTGTTTTCTCGACCAGGGATCCTGTTCTTCAGATGCTGCTTTTGTTGAGATACGGAGCTCAGTACGGTCCCAGAGTCGATGCGGGAGACTGGTTCAGGTTGATCACCGCTCTGTTCGTCCACGGAGGAATACTCCACATACTGTTCAATTCATACGCGCTTTACTACTTTGGCTTGATCGTGGAGGATATATACGGAACGGAGAAGTTCCTGGTCGGTTATTTCTTCACCGGAATCGTGGGTAATCTGGCAACGCACGTGTTCTACCACGACACGATCTCCGTCGGGGCTAGTGGTGCCATCTTTGGCCTCATCGGAATACTCTTCGCGGCGGGTTTTCGAAAGGACACTCCCTTCTTCATGAAACCTGTGACCGGCGTGTCTCTTCTTCCCATCATTCTGATCAACGTTGTGTACGGATTCCTTCCGGGAACGAACATCAACAACGCGGCTCATCTTGGAGGTTTCCTGTCTGGAATGCTTCTTGGATACACGATGAGCCCCTTCTCATGGAAAAGGAGGACCCTCTGGAGGGTCCTCGCGATAGCCGTCGTTTTACTCGTCGTTCTCTCTTACATCTTCCTGATCAGACAGATCCCGGAGATCGATGAAGCGATCAGAAGGTTCAAAGCAGGATGATCTTGTCTCTGTTTTCTTTCACGTCTTTTGTGATGTTTTTGGTGTCGAAGACCACGGGCGCGTTCTTCACAACGAAGTCGTAATCAACTCCGTTCTTGTGGGCGGTCGTGATCACCACGATGTCCACGCCTTTCAGGTACTCTTCAGTGAGTTCGACCCGTCGGTGAATCCTGTCTCCTCTCTTCACTTCCGGAACGTAAGGATCGAAGAATTCAACTACCGCTTTCTTCTTTTCGAGGTGGTCCCAGACCTTCAGCGCAGGCGACTCCCTCGTGTCGTCTATATCACCCTTGTACGCGACTCCAAGAAGAAGCACTTTCGAGCCGTTCAAAGGTTTCTTTCTCTCGTTCAGGATGTCCTGAACTCTCATCACCACGTACTCGGGCATGAAGTCGTTTATTTCACCGGCCATCTCCACGAGGTCGAGCCTCACGTCGTACTCCTTCGCTTTGTAAGCGAGGTAGAAGGGATCTATCGGGATGCAGTGCCCTCCCGCACCAGGTCCGGGATAGAAGGGCATGAATCCAAAGGGCTTTGTTGCAGCAGCGTCTATCACTTCCCAGATGTTGATTCCCATTCTTCGCGCGACGATGGCCACTTCGTTTATGAGGGAGATGTTGACCAGTCTGAAGGTGTTCTCGAGCACCTTCGCCATCTCCGCCGCCCTCGGTGAAGAGACGGTGTGAACGGGTGCCTCGAGCACGTTTTCATAGAGGATCTTCGCAAGCTCCGTGCATTTTTCCGTCACACCACCGACTACCTTCGGCGTGTTCTTCGTTTTGTAAATTTTGTTTCCGGGATCCACCCTTTCAGGACTGAAGGCGAGATAAAAATCCTTCCCGACTTTCAGCCCGGTGGATTCCAGGATGGGCAGGACGACCTCCTCGGTGGTTCCCGGGTAGGTGGTGCTCTCCAGCACAACAAGCATTTCTCTGTGGAGGTACTTTGCAATCTCCTTTGCAGTATTTATGACGTAGGTGAGGTCGGGTTCCTTGTACTTCCCGAGCGGTGTTGGAACGCATATCGTGACGACGTCGCAGTTCTTCATCTCAGAAAAATCTGTGGTGGCCCTGATCATACCTTTTTCCACGAGATCTTTGAGGTCTTCGTCGACCACGTCTCCTATGTAGTTTTCCCCGCGGTTCACCATGTCGACCCTCTTCTTCTGGATATCGAACCCCAGCACCCTGTATCCCGCTTTTGCCTTTTCAACGGCGAGCGGGAGTCCCACGTACCCGAGGCCGATCACTCCGAGAAGGGCCGTTTTGCTCAGAAGTTTTTCTTTCAACACAGTCTTTTCCTCCCCTCTTCGTAAATCAACTTACCAAGTAATTTTTTATCCGATTTTTCGAAGAATTTCAGCCAGCTTTCTACCTCTTCTTTACCGGCGTGTGCGATCGTGTACTGAACTACAGATTCTCTGATGCTTTCGAAATCCACTCTGAAGCCCTTGAGTAAGTTCTTCAGAATTTTCTCTTTTTTTCTCAGAACATCAACCGGTTCCATTTTTCTTCTTTCGAACTCCGTTCCCGGCTTTGGTATGAGCGGGTTGAAACTCATGTGGACCTCCCTGTATCCGAGCCGAACCGCGAGATCTCCGAGTTTCTTGAAGGCTTCAAGATCTTCCTCCGTTTCTTCTTCGAGTCCGTAGATGAAGTACATCTTCACCCTGTCAAAATCCAGTTTTCTTGCCAGTTTCAAGGCGTTTTCTATCTGCTCATCAGTGATGTCCTTTTTAAGGATGTCCCTGATTCGCTGCGATCCCGCCTCTGGGGCGATCGTAAAAGATCTCTGACCGGAGTCTTTGAGAGTCCTGAGCAGCCTTTCCGAGAGTCGATCCAGCCTCAGGGAAGAAACCGAGATCTTCAGTTGATATTTCTCCACTGTATCGAGGAGATCCTCGAGCCAGGGGTAATCGGTTATGGTGGCGCTTATGAGACCGTACTCACTGTACGGGGTGTTTTTCACCAGCTCTTCGAATCTTTCAGGTTTCACGAACCTTGCTGGCTTCAGATTCTTTCCAAATATGCAGAAAGCACAGCGCCTTATACATCCCCTTCCCACCTCGACCAGAAGTTTTCCAGGGAAAACTCCCCGCGATGGAACAACGCTGGAGTGAGGCAAAAAATCGTTCAGATCAACTCCTGTTGCTATTTCGCTGTGTTCTTTCAGAGAGGGAACTTCTACAGAGGGAATCCTGGAAAGAGAACTCAAGATTTCCTGCTTCGTTTCTCCTGTGAGGGCTTCCGTGAACAGATCCAGGTATTTTTCCAGCTCACCGTAGTAGACGGCATCCGCCACCGGAATGAGGAATTCCTCGTTCAAATAGGTGACCGCCCCGCCAATTATTATGAGAGGGTGATAATCTTCTCTTTCTTTCCAGGAAAGAGGAACGTCTTTTTTCTTCAGAATATCGAGGAGGTTTGAAAAGTCGTTTTCGAAGCTCACGGAGAAAAGCCATATAGGGAACTCATCTATAGGTGTCTGCGTTTCAAGGGAGTAGAACTTCTTGAAGGTCTCGTCGTAGAAGAATCTCTCACACCTGATCCTCGGATGGGAGTTGAGGAGCTTCTGGACGTAGTGAAAGGCGAGTCCAGAGGCTGCCACTTCGTAGCCGGAAGGAACAACAAGGGCGACTCGAACGTCGCCCTTTGTCTCCGTTTCTTCGATCTGTTTTTCACTCTCTTTGAATTTCAACACCTTCTCATATTCCAAAAAGTCTTGAGGTCTTCTCGGCCTTCTCAAGGGCTAACCTCCGGAGCTTTTCCCTGGGAACTATCGCTCTGACGAATTCAGCCTCCAGTATCTTTTCGTCACCGCTCATCACGATTCCTCTGAACTTCACCCTGTTTCCCACAACTCCAACCACCCTGACACCAACAGCAACTCTCGTTCCCGTTGGAACAGCCTTCACGTGTCTTGCCAGGGTCTCCACCACAACAGCCGTGTAATCGTTGGGAAGGTACCTGCTCAACAGCTCGTACGACACTCTGTGAACTACCCCTATCAGGGCTGAAGTCGCGACGAGATGGAGATCAAGCATCTCGATGTCTTCGTTCCACACCATAGTTTCATCGAGAGCCACGTCTTCCGTAAGCCTTTTCCCCTCAAGGAAATCAAAATCCATCATTCCACCACCTTTTCAAACTCCTCGGACAGTATCCGCCTCAGCTCGTCTCCCTCTATCGTTTCTTTCTCCAGCAGTATTTCCACGATGTTGTCCAGTTGCTTCCTGTATTTCCTTATTATCTCCTTCGCCCTCTCGTAGCAGTTCGTCACTATCTTTTTCACTTCTTCGTCGATTTTGCTCGCTACCTCTTCACTGTAGTTTCTGAGCCGTGTGATCTCTTTTCCAAGAAAGACTTCCTGCTCTTCCTTCCCCCAGGCGAGGGGTCCGAGCTCTTCGCTCATTCCCAGCTGACACACCATATTCCTCGCAATTTCCGTGGCCCTTTCTATATCGTTGGCTGCCCCACTCGTCACATCGCCAAAGACCACCTCTTCTGCTGCTCTACCTCCGAGTAGAGCTGTGAGTTTGTCGAGAAGTTCGTTCCTTGAAACAAGGTACTTATCCTCCTCAGGAAGATGAAGCGTGTATCCGAGGGCTTTGTATCCCCTGGGGATTATGGAAATTCTGTGAACGGGTTCCCCGTTTGGAACCACGGTGGATACCACGGCGTGTCCCGCCTCGTGGTACGCTATGATGCGCTTTTCCTTCGGGCTGATCAGCTTCGACTTTCTTGCGGGTCCGGCTATCACCCTGTCTATGGCTTCCTCGAAGTCCTTCATCGTGATTTTGTCTCTACCTTCCCTCGCCGCAAGAAGCGCCGCCTCGTTTACGAGGTTTTCCAGATCCGCCCCGACGAATCCCGGCGTTCTCTTCGCTATGATCTCCAGATTCACGTCTTCCGCGAGCGGTTTGTTTCTCGTGTGAATCTCGAGTATCTTCTTTCTTCCGAGCATGTCAGGTGGATCGACCACGATTTTCTTGTCGAACCTTCCGGGCCTCAAAAGTGCAGGGTCCAGGATATCGGGCCTGTTTGTGGCCGCCATGACTATGATGCCCTCTTTCGAATCGAATCCATCCATCTCCACGAGAAGCTGGTTCAGGGTCTGCTCTCTTTCATCGTGTCCTCCTCCAAGTCCCGCTCCCCTGTGTCTTCCAACGGCATCGATCTCATCGATGAAGACGATACATGGAGCGTGAGCCTTCGCCTGTGCAAACAGATCTCTCACCCTCGCGGCACCGACTCCGACAAAGAGCTCCACGAAGTCAGAACCGCTGATGTGGAAGAACGGCACGTTCGCTTCGCCCGCAACTGCCCTCGCAAGGAGCGTTTTACCGGTACCTGGAGGCCCTACAAGGAGGATCCCCTTGGGCATCCTTGCGCCGATCCTGTTGAATTTAGAGGGATCTTTCAGAAATTCAACTACCTCTTTGAGTTCCTCTATGGCTTCTTCCGCTCCTCCAACGTCCTTGAAGGTGACCCTCTTGTTCCCAGAGGGTTTGTACATTGTTGCCCTGCTCTTTGTGAACGTGAACGCCTGATTGTTCCTTCCAGAGAGGCTCCTCATGATGAAGAGCCACACGACAATGAAGAGTATCGTCGGTATGAGAGTGCCGAGGACGTTTATCCAGAAGGAGCTGCTTCCGCTTCTCTCTCCCGAGACTTTTATTCCCTTTGAAACCAGTTTTTCTATGAGCTGCGAATCGTTCACGGCCCACGGAGCGTCCACTTCGTAAACTCTACCGTCTTTGGTGTAAACTCTCAGTACTCCGTCGTCCCTGATCACAACTTCTGAGACCACGCTTCTTTCGTCCTCGACCATCTGAACAAAACTCGTGTAGCTAAGCTTAGACACAGGTGAGTTTTCGACGTAGAAAAATCTGGCGAGCCAGAAAAGTGTGACTATTATGAGTATCGTGAACAGTAGATTCCAGATGTTAGACCTGTTCAAAATATGTACCTCCTTTCACATAACCGACAGGGTATTCCAGAAGTTCCACAACCACATCTTCTGGCAAAAAGTCTGATCGGGCGATCCCCGGAACCCAGAGAACCCGATCTTCTTCATCGACGAGGAGAGGAACCCTGTCTCTGTAAAAAGTTGGGACTTTTTTCTCGATGAAAACATCCTTCAGCTTTCTCTCCCTGCCGTTGACTATTATTCTATCACCTTCTTTTCTGTTTCTGACCCAAAATTTCATATCGTTTCTGTTATTCACCACTCTTATTTTAAACCCTTCCATCTCCAACATGTCACCTTTCACTTCAACACGGTATTTTTTCTTGAAAACTGTCTTCCCCACAGCTACATAACCGAAAGATCGTTCCACGAAAATTCCGCTCCAGAGCTCTACTCTCTTCGACTTCAAGGTTCCGATCAGTTTTTCATACTCTGGTACCCTTCCGTACATCTCTTTCAACACCCATCTTGTGACTTCGAGGAAAAGAAAAAGATCTTCCGGCTCAACGAACACGGCGTAGTCTTTGTAGAAATAGACATTCCTCTCAACAAAGTCCTGCACAGTTCTTTCAACGAAATTTCTCAGCAAATGGGTGACAGAAACCAGTCTATAGACGGCATCCTCCACAGTTGGGTTCAATTCTTTCATGAGAGGGACTATTCTGTGTCTGATGAAATTTCTCGTGTATTTGACGTTGTAGTTGGTCTCGTCAACAACGTAAGGAACATTGTTCTTTCTGGCGTACTCTTCTATTTCACTCCTTTTGAAGACAAGAAAAGGTCTGATGAACTCTTCTCTTTTAGGAGAGATGCAGGCAAGACCAAGGGGGCCTGTTCCTCTTATCAGCCTGTGAACGACCGTTTCCAGAAGGTCGTTTTTGTGATGTGCGAGGGCGATTTTCGAGGCTCCGACTTTCTTTGCCGTTCTTTTCAGAAAATCGTATCTCACCTCTCTTGCGATCTCTTCCAATGTCTTTCCCGAATCTTTCCAGAGAGAAGGAACATCCACCTCTGACGTTTCTACAGGTATGTTCCACTGGCGACAGATCCTTTCCACGAACTCCCTGTCTCTTCTGGAAGACTCTCTTATCCTGTGATCGAGGTGAGCCGCTGTGATCTTGATCTTCAAAAGGGGGGAGAATTTTCTCAGAACGTACAGGAGGGTCATCGAATCTATTCCGCCGGAGACTGCAACAAGCACATGTTCTCCTTCTTCAAGCAACCTTTCTTCCTTCAAAAAGCTCAGAAATCTTTCTTCAAATTCGTCGGAAATGCTTCACACCCCTCCATTAAAAAGAAATGGAGCCAGCGGTGGGACTCGAACCCACAACCTGCGCATTACGAATGCGCCGCTCTGCCGGTTGAGCTACGCTGGCCTCCCTCTGGTTTCTATTTTACCAGCCGCACAGGAATTTTCAAGACCTCCTGGGTTGTATAATATCCAAAAAGACCGGGAGGGAAGATCATGACAATCGGTATCGTCGGTGTTGGTAACATGGGTTCGATCTTCGCAGAGAAATTTTCGAAGGAGGCCGAAAGGATTCTCCTTGTTGAAAAGGACAGTGAAAAACTCTCTCGATTCAATGCTCCTCCATACGAAATTGCCGATCTGGAAAAAGTTCGTGAGGCAGATCTGATAGTCCTCGCAGTCAAACCTCAGGACGCTCCCATCGTGCTTAGCGCATTGAAAGGTTTCGACGGAATCCTGCTCTCGATAGTTGCCGGCTTGAAAATCGAAGAGATAAGAAAGTACGGTATTCACAAGGTGGCAAGGATTATGCCGAACGTTGCTGTGAGAGTGGGAGAAGGGGTGCTCGCCACCGCCTTCAGCGCTGATATGAGCCTTGAAGAAAGAGAACTCGTCAAATCACTCCTTGAGAAACTCGGTTTCGTCGTTGAAATAGAGGAAAAGCTCTTCTCAGCCGTCACTGCCCTCACCGGAAGTGGCCCCGCTTTCATCTTCGTCGTGGTGGAGGCGTTTCTCGACGCTGCGCTGAAGATGGGCATCCCACTCGACACGGCGAAAGAACTTGTTTATAGGCTCTTCAAAGGTTCCGCGGAGCTTTTAACAGAGACGGGCGAACACCCGGCTCTGTGGAAACACAGGGTGAGTTCTCCAGCCGGAACAACCATAGAAGGACTCATCACAATGGAGAGGTTCGCTGTGAGAAGCGGTGTCATAGAATCTCTGATCTCTTCTTACAGAAGAGCGCTCGAACTGGAGGAAAAGTGAATGTTTCCACGAAAGGAACTCCTGAAAGACGGTTCTCTGCTCCTGATAAGAGAAGCCAGCATCTGGGACGCAAGAAGAATCGTAGAGTACCTGAAAGAAGTAACATCGGAAACGGATTTTCTGATCACCCGCCCGGACGAGGTTTACGATGTTTCCACGGAAAGGAACTACATAAGAATGTACAGAAGCAACCCTGGAAAGCTCATGATAGTGGGCGAGATCAACAGAGAAATCGTTTCTCTGCTGACCTTCACGGGGTTCGGAAGAAAGAGGACGAAGCACGTGGGAGAAATAGGTATAAGCGTGAAGAAGAGATACTGGAACATTGGAATCGGAACCAGAATGATCACAAGCGCCATAGAATGGGCACGCAGGAATGGTTTCATAAGGATCCAGCTCGAAGTTCTGAAGTCGAACGAAAGGGCTATAAGCCTTTACAGAAAACTCGGCTTCGAACTCGAGGGAATAAAGAGAAAGGCCGTCAGAAGAGATGACGGCTCCTTTGAGGATGTGCTCGTTATGGCGCTTCTTCTGGATTAGAAAAGCGTGAACTGTTCCGTCTCTGGAAGGTCCCCGAGAACACCCAGGCTTTTCATCAGCTCTATGTGATTTTTGTTGACCTTGGTCCTCTTCATGAGATCTTCCACCGAAGTGAACGGCTTTTCTTCCCTGGCTCTGATTATCGACTCGGCAACGCTGTCACCCAGTCCTGGAAGTTTGTTGAACGGAATTCTCAGCGAGTTTCCTTCTATCAGAAATTTCTTCGCGTCGGATTTGAAGATGTCGGGCGGTAGGAAGGAAAAACCTCTCAGTATCATTTCCAGGGCAACCTCCAGAACACTCACTTCGTTTTTCTTCTGGGCGTCTTTGGCAGGCATCGCTTTGAGTTCTCTCAAGCGCCTCTTTATGGCTTCTTTTCCCCTGAGTACGAGAACCGGATCGAACTGATCACCTTTTATCGTGAAGTACGCCGCGTAAAACTGAAGAGGATAGTGAACCTTGAAGTAAGCAATTCTGAAGGCCATACTCACGTAAGCCACAGCGTGAGCTTTCGGGAAGAGATATTTGATCCTTTTACAGGATTCGATGAACCATTCTGGAACCTTCAGCCTTCTCATCTCGCTCTCCATCTCTTCTGTGATACCCTTTCCCTTCCTGACGTTTTCCATGATCTTGAAGGCAAGTGACGGTTCCATTCCTTTGTGTATGAGGAAGTTCATGATGTCGTCCCTACACGAGATAACCTCGGAGAGCTTGGCGTAGCCGAGGTTTATCCAATCACGTGCGTTGTTCAACCAGACGTCCGTACCGTGTGACAGTCCTGAGATTCTCACAAGCTCGGCGAAACTCTTTGGTCTCGTTTCAACGAGCATTCCCCTCACAAACTCGGTTCCGAACTCCGGAATTCCGTACGTTCCCACATCGCTTTCCAGCTCAACGGGATCCACACCAAGAGGCTTCACAGAACTGAATATGGCGAGCGTATCGGGGTCATCCATGGGAATCGTCATGGGATCGATTCCGGTGAGGTCCTTGAGCATCTTGATGAAAGTGGGATCATCGTGGCCGAGCGCATCTATCTTCACCAGGTCATCATGGATCGTCTCGTATGCGAAGTGCGTGGTGAACACACCTGCGTTTCTATCGTTGGCTGGATACTGTATGGGAGTGAAATCGTAGACTTCTTTGTCTTTCGGTATGATCATGAGCCCCCCTGGGTGCTGACCCGTCGTTCTCTTCACTCCCGTGATCATGGAAACGAGTCTTTCCATTTCCGCCTTTCTGAGCTTCTTTCCGGTTTTCTCTTCGTAGCTTCTCACGTAACCCACCGCACTTCTTTCCGCGATGGTGTTTATGGTTCCCGCCCTATAGACGTGGTCTTTACCGAAGAGTTCTTCCACAAAACGATGAGCACGTTCCTGATACTCTCCTGAGAAGTTGAGATCTATGTCGGGGACCTTGTCACCCTCGAACCCCATGAACGTTTCAAACGGTATGCCGTGGCCGTCTTTTCTGAGAGGAGCCCCACATCTTGGACAGTTCTTGTTGGGAAGGTCGTAACCCGCTCCGTATCTGTCGTCTTCGACAACTTCAAAGTATTTGCACTCTGGACACCTGTAATGTGGTGGTAGGGGATTCACCTCTGTTATTCCGAGGAGATTGGCCACGAGTGAAGACCCGACGGATCCTCTGGATCCAACCACGTAACCATCGCTCATAGATTTCTGAACGAGCTCCTGAGCGATGAGATAGAGAACGGCGTATCCATGATTTATGATGGCGTTCAGTTCCTTTTCCACACGCTTCTGGACGATTTCGGGAAGCGGATCACCGTAGATCTCGTACGCCCGCTTCATGGTGAGGTTTCTCACTATTTCATCGGCGTTCTCTATGATCGGCGGGTGAAGTTTTTTCTCGAGCGGCTGCACTTCCTCGATCATATCGGCTATTCTGTTGGGATTCTCTATCACGACTTCCCTCGCGATCTCTTCATCTTCGAATATCTCTATCGCCTTCTCGAGCATTTCTTCGGTCGTTCTGAGGTAGAGTGCGGGCTGATTCTCGAAGTTTCTGTTTCCCTGAGGTGCCAGAAGTGCAGCTCTGCCCCTGGCATCTTCGGGATCGAGGAAATGAACATCACCGGTCATGACGACGAACTTGTTCAATTTTTTCGCTATTCTGTAGAGTTTTCGGTACACTTCTTTCAGTCTTTCTCTGTCTAGGTCTTCTTCATCTTCGGCTATAACGTCGAGCGGCATGACTTCTATGTAGTCGTAGAACTTCGCGATCTCTTCGAGTTCTGAATCACTCGCTCCTTCGAGGGCGGCACGTCCGAGCTCACCGGAGATACACGCGCTACCCACGAGCAGTCCTTCTCTGTTCTCGATGAGCTCACTTTTGAGGATCCTCGGAACACCGTAGAAGTACTTTATATAGGAATCAGAAACCAGTTTGTATAGGTTTTTCAATCCCTTTTTGTTCTGAACGAGGATCGTGCAGTGGAAGGGTTTCAACGCGGTGTAGTCTATCGTATCCTTCAACTTCTCCATTTCTGAAAGCTTCGTGATACCGATCTTCTTCATCATCTCAACGAACCTGAGGAAAACCTGAGCGGTGACCCTCGCGTCATCCAGGGCCCTGTGGTGCCGGAAGGGACCCAATCCGAGCTTTTCCACAACGGAATCCAGAGAGTAGCTTCTCAGTTTGAGAAGGGACTTTGCGAGGGCGAGCGTATCTATGTAGGGTCTTTCCCAGTCCAATCCCATCACTTTTTTGATCCACAGCCTCAGAAATCTGTAGTCGAAGTTGGCGTTGTGTGCTACGATGATGGAATCTTCCAGAAAACCGAGGAACTCCGGCAGAACTTCCTCGATGCTTCTCTTGTTTTCCAGCATCTCTTGAGTGATTCCGGTGATCTCCGAACTTTTTCTTGAGATCTCCCTGGAAGGCTTTATGAGAGTGTGGTACTCGTCCACTATCTGGCCACCCTGTATCTTCACCGCTCCTATCTCGATGATCTCATCCACCTGCGGGTCGAGACCCGTCGTCTCGAAGTCGAGGACGACGAACGTGGCATCTCCAAACGTCGAATCGTCGGAGAGATTCCTTATGACGGGCTCCACGTCACTCACCAGATACGCTTCGATACCGAAAATGGGCTTTATTCCAGCTTCTTTCGCCGCGTCGTAGAAGTAAGGTATGGCCTGAACGTTCCCATGATCCGTGAGGGCTATCGCGGGAAAGCCCCATTCCTTGGCTCGTTTCACATATTCGTTCACATCTGTTATTGCGTCCTGATCGCTGAACTTGGTATGGGCGTGGAGCTCCACCCTCTTAACCGGAGATTTGTCCATCCTTTTCGCTTCGGGAAGTTTTGTGATTCCCTTCACGTAAAGGGTGGGCTCCCCGTTTTCGAGAAGGAGGTCTCCTGTGGCAACGATCACGTCTCCCACCGATACTTTCCCTTCGACCTTTTCAACGTCGTTGAAGACTTTGCAGATCAGAGAATCTTCTCCGTCTGTCAGGTAAATCAGAAGGACCGTTCTTTTCCCCTCGATCTTCTCTATTTTGAAGATCTTGCCCTTCACCGATGTCTTTTTGTTGTACTCAAAGATTTTTGAGGGGGTGAAGACGATCTTTCTGGGTTTCTGTCCAAAGATGTGGTTTTCATCCTCGATCTTCAATTCTTCACCCTTTGGTTCTTCTCTCTTTTCTGGTTGTGGTACTTCCTTTTTCAAAAGATCTTCCGGAGGCTCCACAACCTCCAGCATGATCTCTGTTCCGGGAGGCAGCAGTTCATCGAGCTGTTTTTTCGTGCTTCTGAGTTTGGAGGCGATCCTGTCCCGCGCGAAATCTCCAAGCACTTTCAGAATCAGCCTGTTTCCTTCGAAAACAACATCTTTTATGTAAGGCACATTACCGTTGAGAAGGGAAAGTATCTTTCCCCTTAGATCCCCGTTACTTTTTTGAACACCGTTCACGATGACTCGAAACCGCGTCTTCTTCTCCAGTAAACGCACAAGGTCTTCTATCTCTTCGGAGAATTTTTCCACGGAAACGAGAACCACACCTGCATCGGGATCTATTTCCAGGCTTTTAAACGAGACATTTTTCCACTTCAAATTTTCAATCTTTTTCATGTGTTACCCTCCTTGCTCTGCTCTGAAGGGCGTGACACCAGGCGATGGCGAGTGCATCCGCTGCATCGTCGGGTCTGGGAATCTCCGAAAGGTTCAGAAAACGCTTTACGTTCTCCTGAATCTGTTTCTTGCTTGCCCTTCCATACCCCGACAGCGAAACCTTCACTTCGTTCGGCGCGTATTCAAAGACAGGTATGTTTTTTTCCGCGAGAGCGAGAAAAAGCACACCACGTGCCTCCCCCACACCTATGGCCGTGGTAACGTTTTTCACAAAGAACAGCTTTTCCATGGCGCATTCGTCTGGAGAGAAACGTTCAAGAACTTTCAAAAACTCCTCGTAGATTCGCTTCAACCTCTTTTCCGCTGGAAGATTTTTGGGAGTCTCTATCGTTCCGTGGAAAACGTGAGAGATTCTGTTTCCAGATACTTCAATGATGCCTATTCCTACAATTCCGTAGCCGGGATCTACCCCAAGGATCCTCAAGGAACCCAACCTCCATTATACTGTTCACATATTTTCGTTTTCTATACCCTATGTTTAAGAGAAGGGTGTTTTTTCCAAACCGTTACAGAATCAGCATCGCATCGCCGAAAGAGAAGAATCTGTATCTTCTTTTCACGGCTTCCCTGTAGGCTTCCATGACGAAATCCTTCCCCGCGAACGCCGCAACCAGCATGAGAAGAGTGGAACGAGGAAGGTGAAAGTTGGTAACCAGGGCATCGACGAGTTTGAACTCGAAGGGTGGATATATGAATAGATCGGTTTTTCCCACGTATTCTTCCTGCTCAGGAAGTCTGGCGATTGTCTCCAAGGTTCTCACCGTTGTTGTCCCAACCGCTACAATTCTGTTTCCCCTTTCCCTTGTCTCTCTGAGTTTTCTGACCGTCTCTTTTGGAACCTGGTAGAATTCCTCGTGCATCTTGTGTTTTTCCACTTCCTCAACCTTCACGGGCCTGAAAGTCCCTATTCCCACGTGCAAAACGACTTCGGCGAATTGAACCCCTTTTTTCTTCAACTTCTCTATGAGTTCTGGTGTGAAATGAAGCCCCGCGGTCGGCGCAGCGACGGAGCCTTCTTCTTTCGCGTACACGGTTTGATACCTCTCGAGAGGAACTTCGTTTTTTATGTACGGCGGAAGAGGTGTCCTGCCCTTCTCGAAGATCAATCTATCGTCCTGAGGCTGAAACTTCAGAATCCTCGTTCCATCTTCACCCCGACCGAGGCAGACGGCAGACAGATCCTCATCGATTACAAGTTCCGTTCCTTTTTTCACCTTCTGACCCGGTCTCACAAGGCACTTCCAGATACCTTCCTCCAAACGCTCTATCAGAAGAATTTCGATGCTGGCACCCGTTTTTTTCCTCGCGTAGAGACGGGCTGGTATCACCTTCGATACGTTCAGAACGAGCAGATCGCCGGGTTCAAGATACTCTATTATCTCCCGGAATATACGGTGTTCTATTCTCTGCGTCTTTCTGTGGAGCACCATGAGTCGGGAAGCGTCCCGTGGTTCCACAGGTTCCTGCGCTATGAGTTCTGGTGGAAGTTCATAATCGAATTCCGATACCTTCATTCCTTTCACCTCGCATTCTGGAAATGAAAACACTGACTACCGCCAGAATCACAGAGAGGTAAAAAAACCAGTCTCCGTATCTGACGTAGAACGTTTCGCCTTTTCTCGCTTTGATGTGAAACTCTCCTGCCAGTCTCACCCGCAGAGGAAGAGCATCTACTATTCTACCGTACTCGTCAACGAGACCTGTGATCCCGGTGTTCGCCACCTGAAGGAACTGTCTTCTCGTTTCAACGGCCCTGAACACTCCCTGGACGAAGTGATTCAGCAGCGCTGCTTTGTAGTGAAACCACCCATCGTTCGTCACAACGATGAGGAGTTCGCTTCCGTTTTTCACGAAAGCGCGTGATACCTCCGGAAAGTAACTTTCAAAACAGATCTGAACAGAGAGCGGGGGGCTCTCTCCAACGTTGAAGACGGAAAAATTCCGCCCAGGTTCATAGTAGGACAATCCTTTCAGGAAACTGAAAACCCCAAAAACCCTTGGGTACGGCAGTTTCTCCACAAAGGGGAAGAGTTTCACCTTGGAATAGACCTTTCTGAATCTTCCACCTTCCAGAACGAAAACGCTGTTCTGGTTGTCCGCGGGAAATCCTATCACGAAGGTGTTCTCCTCCGAGAGCTCTCTCAGCTTCTGAGAATAACGCACATCCTCCAGAAAGAACGCCTCGGGAGTGATCACGATGCTTCCATGAAAATCCTTCGTCATCGACTCGAGAAGTTCAAGCATCTCTCCACTCGACACAGAATATTTCAGGGAAGTAGGAACATTTGGTTGGAGTGCAACCACCTTGAAAGAACCACGTTCAGGAACGGGAAGAAGGTGCACAACAGAAGAGTTCAACAGATAGACGAAGAAGATCACAGGAAAGATGAGAAGGCCTTTTCTTCTTCTCAAGAACTCATAGAAGAGGACGTTCAGAGAAACTATCAAAAAAACGAGGCCCAGAGTCCCTGTGATGGAAACGATCTGTATCAGTCCGGTGTGGCTGTAAAGCGCTTCTGAGATCCTTCCTCCGGTGAATCCGAGTTCTCCCACACCGCGGAGATACTCGAAGATGGTATAGACGGAGGCAAGGTAAAGAGTCTTCAGAACGATCGACTGCGGTGCAAAGTACGAGAGAAATCCAAAACCAAGAAATGGAACAGCTTCGATGATTCCCATCAGCACAAACACCACGATTCCAAGCCAGGAAGGGTATCTTCCAAAGACAAGGGGCACGTTCTCCGTCAGAGTTGGAAGTACCCAGAAGAAAGATATCAGCACGTGAGTGAAAAAGTAAACGAAAGAAAGAAACGCCCTTTTCCACACTCCCCTGCCTTCCACCGCGTACAGAAGCGGAATCAGAGAAAACCAGATCAAAGCTCCGGAGAGAAATCCCGGCATCGAAAGAGCGGTGAGAAAGCCAGAGAGAACGCTGAGAAAGAGGCTAACCAACCCTCTCCACCGCCTCTCTGAGGATCTCCACCACCGTCTTCTGTTCACTTTCTGTGATGCTCGTAAAGAACGGAATGGCGAGCGTTTTCTCAGATTCCCTCTCCGTCACGGGAAGCAGTCCTTTCATGCTGCCGAAGAGTTTTTCGTAGAATGGTTGAAAGTGGACGGGATAAAAGTAGTTTCTAACCTGGACTCCCTTTTCTTCCATGTACCTCATCACACGGTTTCTATCTGGACCTTCCAGTCTCACGACGTAGACGAACCAGCTCATCTTAGTGACGTAATCTTCCACGACGGGCACCTTTACCCAGGAAAACTCCTTCAACATCTTTGAATATCTCTCCGCCGCTTCTGCGCGTTTTTCTACGATCTCATCGATTCTTTCCATTTGAGAGCATCCAAGCGCGGCCGACATCTCGTCGATTCTGTAGTTGTAACCGAAACGCACATGGTAGAGCCATTCGTCTCCTTCACCTCTTCCCTGGTTGCTCATGCTCTTCACAGCGGTGTGTATCTTTTCATCGTTCGTCACAACAACACCGCCCTCTCCTGTGGTGATCTGTTTGTTCGGGTAGAATGCGAAAGCGCCGGCCACTCCAAAGGTGCCCACCTTTCTTCCTTTGTACTCGGATCCAAGAGCTTCACAGGAGTCTTCCACCACCGCGATGCCGTACCTCTGACAGACGTCGAGAATCCCGTCCCAGTCGAGGGGATGCCCAAAAACATCAACGGCCATGAAGAGACGGGGTTTTCCTTTTATCTCAATGTTTCCCTGTTTGAATCCTTTGAGGCACCTTTTCACCGCCTCCTCCAGTGTTTCTGGAGAAACGTTCAGAGTTCTCTCATCCACATCCACGAAAACGGGAATTGCCCTTTTCATTAGGATTACGTTAACAGAAGCGATGAAGGTGAAGGAAGGCACAAGGATCAGATCTCCCTCGTCGATATCGAGACTCTCCAGGATGAGATGGAGCGCAGCTGTTCCACTGCTCACCGCCCAGCCGAATCTGGCACCCGTGTATTCGGCCACCATCTCTCCAAAACGCTTCGTGTATTCACCGAGACTGAGCCTTCCGCTTTTTAAAACTTCCACTACCCTTTCGATGTCCTGCTCGTTTATATCGGGCCTTGATAACGGAATCATCGATATCACCTCGTCTCAATGATATCAAAAAATCCCCCTCCACCGGAGGGGGAAAGATCACCAAAGGGGGCTGTATTAACATTGAGGGGAGGTTCTCTATCTCTGATAGATGAAGCTCACGAAGACTTTCGCTCCATTCCTGTAAATGTAAAGGGCGATGTAGTCACCATTTTTAACAATGGATGTAACTTTCTTGAGATCCCCTACAGAGTTTATATCATACCTTTTGCCGTTCACGTACACTGTGGTGATTACGTCTCCCTTCTGTAGACCGAACTTCCCGGTGCTCTCCTTCACTATGACCCCGTTTATCTCTTCCGGGATCGAATAAGTCTCCCTGTCGGCCGGCGTGATGTTCGACACTGTGATACCAAGGGCATCGATTTTTTCCTCACCAGTCGTTGTTTTCTCTTCTTCAGATGAGGAACCGAACGTCACCTGAACTTTCATGATCTTTCCCTTTCTCTCTATAGTGAGAACGGCAGTGTCTCCCGGTTTGTAAGTGTGTATGATGGAGACCAGTTCTTCGTGACTTCTCACGTCCTGATCGTCAACCTTGAGGATCACGTCCCCTTCTTTGAGCCCGGCCTTTTCAGCAGGAGATCCTTTCTGAACACTCGTTATCAGAGCACCACTCGTAGATTCAAGCCCCAGAGCTTTCGCCGTTTCTTCGGTGAGGGTCATGACCGTCACGCCGAGGTAGGCTTTTTCAACCTTCTTTTGGGTGAGTATGGTGTCAAGGAACTTCTTCACCGTGTTGATCGGGATGGCAAAGCCGAGGTTCACAGCTTCCTGAGGATTGACGATAGCGGTGTTTATGCCTATCACTTCACCGTGTATGTTCAAAAGGGGTCCTCCACTGTTTCCCGGGTTGATCGCCGCGTCGGTCTGGATGAGTCCCACGTAGTAACCACTTCCATCTGGCTTTGGAATCCTCCTGTTGGTAGCGCTGACCACTCCCACAGTCACCGTGTGCTGGAAGCCGAGGGGGTTTCCTATGGCTATCGCCCATTCACCGATCTTCACTTTGTCAGAATCACCGAATTCCAGATAGGGGAATTTCTTATCGCTGGCTTTGATCTTTATGACCGCGATGTCGAGCTCTTCATCTCCTCCTATGTACTCCGCGTCGTATTTGCTTCCGTCGAGCATGGTCACAGTGATGTTGTCCGCTCCACCTACCACGTGGTAGTTGGTGAGTATGTAACCTTCTGGGTCGAAGATGAAGCCCGATCCGAGGCTGGCAACCTGCCTTTCGAAACCGGGTGGAAGTTCACCGAACCACTTTTTGAAGAACTGCTCAAAATAAGGATCGAAGAAGGAAGTCTTCACCGTCTTCACAACGTCTATCTTCACAACGGCCGGTGCACACGCTTCGACCACATTAACGATGGGACTTTCGTAGTCGGGGTTGACGTATGGAAAGACGCTGGTGAGTATCAGTGCCACAGCGATGGTCAGAAAGAATTTCTTCATCTCTTACCCCTCCCTTCGAAAGGTTTCCGGTTTCTTAGACACACACTCCGAAGGACTGGTTCAAAAACGTATGGTATGCTTAATATTAGTCGGGAAACCAGGAGGTAGAAAGGATGGGACTCTTCGATTTTTTGAAAAAGGGACTCCAGAAGACGAAAGAAACGTTTTTTGGACGAGTGGTGAAGCTCCTCAAAGGAAAAAAGCTGGACGATGAAACCCGCGAGGAGCTGGAAGAACTTCTCATTCAAGCGGACGTGGGAGTCGAGACAACGGAATACATTCTGGAGAGATTGGAAGAGAAGGACGGAGACGCTCTCGAGTCTCTCAAGGAAATCATTCTGGAAATTCTGAACTTCGATACGAAGCTGAACGTTCCTCCTGAACCCCCGTTCGTGATCATGGTTGTTGGTGTCAACGGAACGGGAAAGACCACCTCCTGTGGAAAGCTCGCAAAGATGTTCGTGGATGAAGGAAAGAGTGTGGTGCTCGCTGCGGCGGATACTTTCAGAGCAGCCGCCATAGAACAGCTGAAGATATGGGGAGAACGTGTCGGTGCCACGGTGATATCCCACTCGGAAGGAGCAGATCCGGCCGCCGTTGCCTTTGACGCGGTGGCTCACGCTCTCGCCAGAAACAAAGATGTGGTCATAATAGACACCGCCGGAAGACTTCACACGAAGAAGAATCTCATGGAGGAATTGCGGAAGGTTCACAGAGTTGTCAAGAAGAAGATCCCCGACGCTCCGCACGAAACGCTCCTCGTGATAGACGCCACCACCGGCCAAAACGGACTTGTTCAGGCAAAAATATTCAAAGAAGCAGTGAATGTCACCGGTATAATTCTCACAAAGCTCGACGGAACCGCGAAAGGCGGAATAACTCTGGCCATTGCCCGGGAACTGGGAATTCCCATAAAGTTCATCGGTGTCGGAGAAAAGGCAGAAGACCTGAGGCCTTTCGATCCTGAGGCCTTTGTGGAGGTATTGCTTTCAGAATGAGCAAGTTCTGGGAAAAAGAATTCACCTGCCCTTTCTGTGGAACGAAGTTCAAAAAGAAGATGGTCTTTTTCGACTCCATAAAGATCAAAGCCAGAGATATCGACTTGAAACCTGTTTTTGAAGATGTGAACCCGATGTTTTACGAAGTGGTGACCTGTCCGAACTGCTACTTTTCTGCGTTCGACAAAGATTTCGAGACCATCACCATAAAAGGAGAAGAGACGGAAAGAAAGCTGAAAAAACTGCTCGAAGAGGCCAAGAAAAAGGTCGAATTGAAAAACGTGGAGAACCACGTGGAAGCGATCAAGCGCTACGCTTTGAGTGGAATGGTGTACTCTGTTTTGAACCAGAGAAAAAAAGTAGCGATCTCTTATCTGAAGATCGCCTGGCTGTTCAGAGAGCTGGGAAAGTCAGAAGAAGAAAAGCGCTATCTCGAAAGAGCTTTGAAGGAATTCGAAAGCCACTACAAGTACGACTATTACGAAGAATCGGACGAACCCATGATACTTTTCTATCTGGGTGTTTTGAATCAAATCCTGGGCAACAGGAAAGAAGCCGCGAGGTGGTACGAACTCCTTCTGAGAAAGTACGACGGCAAATCCCTTTACGCGAAGGTGGGGAGGGAAAGATGGCAGGAATTAAGAAGATCTTAATGTTTTCTCTGATACTGATATTTCTCGCAGCATGCGTATCTCCCGAACTGGAGGAAAAATTGAACAATTTAGAAAACCAGATAAGACAGCTGAACACTCAGATAGACTCCATCGAAAAGAAGATGCTGGACTTGGAAAACAAGATGAAGGCACAGGAAAGTTCTCAGGAAGAGCTGGAAGCGCTGAAAAGGGATGTAAGATATCTCAAAGAGGATCTATCTTCCCTGCAGGAAGAGTTCTCCAGCAAAATGAGCGATCTCGAGAACAGTTACTACTCCATCTCCATGAAACTTCCTGCAGTGGAAAAAGCCGCCTCCATCTTCTCCGAGATAGAAGACATGAAATCGAAAATCTCAGAATTGGAGAGAAAAGTGAGTATTGTTTCACTCGGAAGTTCCCCGGAAGTCTCAGAAGATCTGAAACACATCCTTCTCGATCTCGAAGAGAGGGTTTCCACTCTGGAAAAGAACGTTTCGGTGGTGGATCGAATAGAAGAAAGGCTGGAAAGTACTGAAAAACTTCTCTCCAAAGTGGCCTTACGCGTTCTTTCACAGGGCGAAACGGAAGCGAAGGTGGTGAACGTTTCAAACGATGAGCTGGAAAGCAGGATATCTGATATCGAGAAAAAGCTTTCCTATCTCGAAACCAACCAGAAGGCGCTGGAACAGATCGTTCAAAATCTGAAAGATCAGAAGCCTTCCAGCTACGCGAACATAGATGTTGAGAGTTACTCACAGCAGTTGAAAAAATACCTCGACGAGTTCAGAAGACTCGTGAGGAGTTATGAGATCGCAAGGATCCTTGGAATAGAGGAAGGATACGTGTTTGTAAGAGTGGAGCGGGGCGACACCCTCGCGAAGATCAGCAACGCGTTCAACCTTGGACCCGACGGTGTGGAAAAAATCATGAAGCTGAACGGCATAGACGACCCGAGGAAGCTCATAGCAGGGAGAATCATAAAGGTTCCCGTCACGAATCTTTCGACAAGTTTTCCAGTTGGAGAAAAACCCGATCCGAAGGTGATCGTCTCCGGTTTTGGCCTGAAAACCGATGGAACTTTTTCCACGGGAGTCGAAGTGGAAAGCGATGGACAGAAGGTAAAAGCTGCGCTTCCAGGGCGAGTGAAGAGTGTAAGCAACGGAACCGTTGTCATATATCACGGAAACGATGTGGAAACGGTGTACAGAAATCTCGCTGTGGTTTCGGTGAACGCTGGTGACTGGGTGAGTGCGGGTGACACCATAGGATACGGTGGAAAGAACGTCGTCTTTGAACTGTACGTGGAAGGAGAGCCCAAGGACCCCATGCTCCTTTTCTTCTCCAATATGGGTGAGTTCGAAATCAGTTTCTACACGGAGTGGGAAGATGGAAAATTACCGGAACACCCCGCCTTCAGACTCACAAAATCCGGCAAAATCCCTGAAGATTGGAAGACAGCGGCCGCGGACACCACCATCTTCCCCCTGGGTTCTGTTCTCTACATACCAGAGCTCAGAGACACCCCCAGTGGTGGAGTCTTCGTTGTGGAAGACATCGGCGGAGTTATCATGGGAAGAAAAATCGATATATACCTGGATAGCATAAGAGAGGCGCTCCAAAACAGAAAGATCGTGTCCAGAGTCTTCGTGTGGAGGGATTGAGATGTTCACGATGCGTAGTGAATACGCGCTCAGGCTCATGATCGTGATGGCAAAAGAGTACGGAAACTACCTTTCGATGACAGAAATACTGGAGAAAGCGAAACAGTCAGTTCCAAGGGAATTCGCAGAAAAAATCCTGTACACCCTGAAAAAAGCCGGGCTGGTGAAAACAAGAAGAGGGAAAAGCGGTGGATACATGCTGTCGCGTCCGCCAAAAGAAATAAAGGTTTCTGAGATCGTGTTTCTTCTGGACAGGAAGTCGAAGGTTTTCTTCGACATGCCTGGCTGTCCGGACGAGCTGGACTGCGTTATCAGGGCCCTGTGGAAAAGGGTAGAGAACGAAATAGAGAAGATTTTAAGCGGTGTGACTCTCGAAGATTTGGTGAGAGAACAAGAAGAGAAAATGAAACAATGAAGCCCGCTTCCAGCGGGCTCATTTTACTTTCAGGCTGAGTTTTTCTTCAAAAAAGACCTTCTTTCCATCCACCTTGAACTCTTTTATCCCCGTTCTCTGAGCGTATTCCCTCAAAACTTCCTCGATCTCTTTCTTCTCTGCCCTGAGTTCTTTCATGAGATCTTTGATCT
The DNA here is from genome assembly GCF_000008545.1 of Thermotoga maritima MSB8. NCBI lineage: Bacteria > Thermotogati > Thermotogota > Thermotogae > Thermotogales > Thermotogaceae > Thermotoga > Thermotoga maritima. Next base: position 596,414 of record NC_000853.1, on the reverse strand, counting down.
CCACATACCTCTTCACCAGCTGTTCAATGGTGGGATTCTCCATGCGCTACACCTCCTCACAGATCGACAGTTTCTCTGTTGAACACAGGTACTCTCCATCGTATTTTACCCTGAACACGTCGATATTAACACCGCTGTTTAGAGCGCGCCAGAAAATCTCTGAAAAAGCCGGGTCAACGCTTCTGTTCGGAAGAAAACAGTCGCTTTCGAGGAAAACCAGGATCAACAAAAGAGCCTTAAAACCGCTTTTCACAGACCTGATCAGCTCCTCGATGTGTCTTCTTCCGCGTCCTGTGGGTGCGTCTGGAAACATCGCGACACCATCTTCTTCGTACGTACATCCCTTCACTTCCACAAAGGTCCTCCTGTCGATCAGGAAATCGAACCTGCTGTTTTCAAAGCGTTTCTCGCTTTCTATCGTGGAGCCCGGGAACAGTTCTTCCAGAATCTTCCCGGCCACGATACTGTGGAAACCCGAATGGACAAAGACGAATTCATTTCTGTGTTCGACTGCCAGAAGGTCCCAGCCGGTCTTCCTTCGATCGGATTCTGCACGCTTCAGGAGAACTCTTTTTCCTTTTTTCAAAAGCGGAAGGCGCCCTGTATTGTGGATGTGTATCAGGGTCTTTTTCCCTTCGACAAGAGCAACTCCCGTAAATCTGCTCTTTCTTTCCAGAAAGATCCCTTCCGTATCAGCTGGAAGTATCAGTCTCATCTTTGAAGCACCTTTTCGATCTTCCCAAAAAACAGTGTGTGGAATCCATGATCTTTGTAGAATTTATCGATGATTTCCACGGGAAGAACGAATGGTTCCACGTTGCTAGCAAAGGTCACAGAACATTCGATCAGCGTGTGGGCTTCTTTAATGGGAGCGGTGAATCCTTCCAATTCATCTAAGTGAAGAAGTCCCTTTTCAAACTTGTTCTCCTGGTATCCACTCACACGTCCAAAGTAATTAAGCGCTTCTCTGTATTCTTCGCTTAGAAAGTTCAGGGTGAATCTTTTGCTCTCCTTCACAAGACGCCAGGTGAATCTCTGAGGTCTCACAGCGGAGATGAAATACTCTTCCTCCCATATGATCCCGAAGAAGCCCCATCCAATAGTCATGCCGTTAACCCTGTTCCCCGCCTTGCTCGTCAGTATTACTCTTCCTTCTCTTAGATCTTCTAACAAGCCTTCGTACACGTTCATTCCCCCTTTTCAAAAGTAGATACACATCGAGAATTCTGTACACAGGGCGCCTCAGAGTGACAGAAAGGGTACTCAACATGAAGGCCCTGAACGGGATGTACTTCTTCACCTTGACTTTTCTCAAAAAGAACACAGCGGAGAATCTGAAGATTCCTGCCATCAAAAAGAGCAGTTGAAGTCCAAAAATTTCGAAACCGTGGAGATTTACGTAAATATCAGAGAGAAATTTCGCCGTGATTCCACCTGCAAATGAGCCTATAAGACTTCCAGCGCTGGCAAAAGACGCGTTCAAACCGAAGAAAACGGGATCAGACTCGAAAGCAACCTCCATAGGAAGGATGGCGAGTGACAGGTTTATAGCGGACCACGCGATGGAAGAAAGGAAGGCGTCCGCTACCATCAGGGTTCTGTAAGTATTGGTGTTCATGAAAAACCACATACCGGAGACGAAAGAAGCAAGGATGATACCGAACTCGGCTATCGTTTTGTGTCCTACCCTGTCAGACACTTTTCCAAGGATCCTGTAAACCAGCATCGCCACAAAGTTGTTCACGATCATCATGTAAGCGATGTACGTGTAATCCACACCCAGGTTCTTCAAAAGATGATAGTGATAGAAAGCAGAAGAGAACGTGACTGCCATGTTCCAGTAAAAGGTGAAGAAGACAAATTTCATGAAGTTTTCGTCCTTGAATACCACTTTGAGAGGAATTCCCGTTCCTGTTTCCTTAACTGGAACGTCCGGTATTTTGTTCATGGCAAGGATAGAAAGGACAGTTCCCACTGTGGAGATGAGAAGCACAAGAACAAAACCCGAAGAAAAATGATCAACTATAGAAGAATAGAGGTATATAATGAGAGCATTTCCTATGGATAGAAACATGTTTCTGTTTCCAAACACCCTTCCTCTTTCCTCTGGAGGAACGAGATCTCTCATCCATGAGTTCCACGTACTGCTGGAGAGGGCCGCGAAGATCTGGGAAATCACGAGCGCAACGATGAAAATCAACGGTTCTGTTTTCCCAAGCAGTAGAAAAACGATGAGAAAAGCGAAACTGAATCTGCTGAAAGCGTTGAACACGTTGACCAGAAAACGCCTCTTTCTGTATTTCTGAACAAAGAAAGAGGCAAACAGCTGAAAAAACTGCATCATGGGAGGGATTGCAGCGGCGACACTCAGGAGAAACTCGTCCAGATTGAAAAGCATCGCAAGACCTGTGAACACAGGTCCCTGTATTAGAAGCGCGTAGAACAGAGAGAAGACACCTTCGAGTGTGAGAAAGAGATAGGCCTTCTTCATGAACGAGGTCTCCAGAAGAATCGTCCAGTCTTTTTCCTGTACACAATCTTTGCCATCGTGTAGCATCCTAGAAGATCAAAAATGAGATCCAGCATGGTGTCGTCCAGCCCTTTTTGTGTGTTGTAGTCTGGCAGTATCTTATCCGTCGTGAATTCGGCTATTTCCCAAAGGACCCCGGAAAAGACCCCAAGAAGGAACGCCATCAAAACGGCACCCGGCACCTCGTCCCAGAATCTCGATTTTTTCGTCAGAATCTGGTAAAAAAAGTACGTTATGACAAAAGATCCGTAGAAGTGAAGTATCTTGTCCCAGAAAAATATCTTCTCGTAGAAGTTCAAAAACTGTCCCATCACAGAGTGGAGAAATACCGATGAAGAGAGCATCAATTTCGTTCTCTCAGGTATCTCCTGATGGGTTATCTTCTCATAAACGTATGGTGAAAAACCACCGAGCCAGAATATGAAATATCCTATCGTTTCGACGATTTTGGCTCGAATAATGGAAAAAACAACTGGAATTCCTAGAAGAGCCACTAAAACCCTGTTCAATTTTTCTTCTCGCTCCTTCACCAGCACTTCGTTTATTTTCTCATCACCTCCTTGCGCTATTATATTTCACGGGAGGGATGAAAAGATTGAAATATCTGTTACTCTTCTTTGCAACGTTCCTTTTCGACAACTCGGGCACTCCCATTCCAATTTTAACAGCAACAGCACTGATCTCCGTTGGAAAGCTGAAGATTTTTCCGTCCTTCTTTACAATCTACATGGGGCTTTTGAGCTGGGATACTGTGACATTCTTTGCTGGAAAAAAGCTCAAATCTGTGCCTTTCAATCTCAGGTGGAAATTCGTACAAAAGATACTTGTGGAGTTTTTAAACGTCTACATTTTTTCAGAAAAAATACTGCTGCCGCTTTGCAAATTCGTTCCCTGGGTGGGAAAGTTCACTCCGTTTCTGGCGGGCTACACGGGAAGAAACTTCCCCACACTCCTCATTATATGGCTTGGAGACTTGCTCTACGAGAGTACATTCTTTTTCTCCAGTCTGATAGCTGGAAGGGTCTTCCTGAAGTTTTCAAAAATTCTGGGGATCGTTCTTTTTGCAGTTGTGATACTTGTTTATCTTCTCTGGAAGAGAAGAATCTCGAAAGACATTGTGAGGCATCGGGAATAGATCAATTGTCGAGTTGACAAATCACAGCCACTTCTTTTTCTTGAAGTAGACCACCATGATGACAGCGATCACACCCATAACAGCGAGAACCACAGGATAGCCCCATTTCCATCTGAGCTCCGGCATGTATTCGAAGTTCATTCCGTAGATACCCGCTATGAAGGTGAGAGGCATGAAGATCGTCGCTATGATGGTGAGCACCTTCATCACTTCGTTTGTTTTGTTACTTACACTCGAAAGATACACATCAAGAAGACCGCTCACGATGTCTCTGAAGGTTTCTACGGTGTCTGCAATCTGGATAGTGTGATCGTATACATCTCTGAAATATGGGACCGTTTCTTTTTCTATAAGAGGAGGAACATCTCTGTAAAGAGAACTCAACACTTCTCTCAACGGCCAGATCGTCTTTCTCAGTTCAACCAGATTTCTCTTGAGTTGATGTGTCCTCTGAACTGTCTCTTTTTCAGGTCTTTCGAGCACTTCTTCCTCCAGTACATCGATCTCATCGTCGATCTTCTCCAGCAGGACGAAATAGTCATCCACCAGTGCATCTATCAGTGAGTAGAGGAGGTAATCCGCTCTCTTTTTCCTTATGATTCCCCTGTTGTATCTGATTCTTTCCCGTACGGGATCGAACACGTCCCCTATCTTTTCCTGAAACATAAGAACGCAGTTTTTTGTGAGTATCAAACTGACCTGCTCCGATTCCAGTTCATGAAGATTTTTATCATAGGTGAACATCTTCAGAACGATGAACACGTAGTTTTCGAAAAACTCCACTTTTGGTCTCTGATGCACATTGAGGATGTCTTCGAGCACGAGAGGATGAATACCAAAGAACTCACCTACCCTTTGAACCACATCCGTCCTGTGTATGCCTGTTATGTTTATCCAGGTGGGTGTTGAAGAATCTCTGAAGGGAAGAACGGATTCGACATCTGTGGTTTTGAACTCGCGAAATTCCTCTATGGAGTAATTCATCACTTCAATCTCAAAATCTTCCCTGTACTTCCCTGTGTAAACGAGCGTTCCTGGGGGGAGACCTTTCTTAGCAGACAGCCTCTTTTCCTCCACTGCGATCCCTCCCGATCTTTTTGATCCTATTTTAAAACAAAAGGCGCACCCAAAGGTGCGCCTGCCTGAATTGTTGAATCTTCACTTGAGGAATTTCGAAACGAACGGCGAAGTTTCACCACGCCTCATGAAGTGACCAGATGGCCCCTCTCCGAGGAACTCGGAGAACCAGGATTCGTGTTCGATCTCTTCGTTCAGAATAGCAAGAGACAGTTCGTAGGTCCTGTGATCTTTACCCGCGGTCATGTTGCATATCTCGGTGTACCCTTTCACCGCACATCTTTCAGCGGCAACGAGCACCCTCAGAATCTCCTGAACAGTTGGTTTGTCCGGAAGTCTTGCTGGTGGACATGCAGAGAGATCGTGGAACTCCTTCATGCAATCTGGAAGTTTTCCACCGAGCTCGTAGATTCTTGGAACAAGTGCTTCGAAGTGATTTCTGTCTTCGATTCTTGCAACTTCCGCAATCTCTTTGATGGTTTCTCCCTCAAGTCCTATGAGGTTCGCTCTCAAGATGGTGTAGTAGTAATAAGTCGTGAGTTCGGCCGCCGCATTCTTGATCAGAAGTTCCAGCAGCTTATCGACATCAACCCCTGCTTTTTCCACCATTTCCCTCGCCACTCTCGCCATAGTAACACCTCCTGCTCACTTTCTTAACTCAGTACGCGTTCTTTTCGTGTTTGTAACAAATCGTAGTTGTTCTATTTTTACTCCAAAGTTTCATTCATTATATCACATCTGACAGAGAACTCAACCTGTTTTTTCTCATCAAATAGATCGCCACATCCGTGTTCTTTCTGATTGCTTCCTTTATCGCCTCGATGTTTTTCTCCGACTTCACAAGGGTTTTCCAGGAGTAAACGTGCCAAAGTTCGTGAAAATCGGAGTTCGCCACGTATCGATACTTTTTCACACCAACAGAGTTGAACAGGTCATCACGATTCGCGATTTCCCACGCGTCGAACGTGTCCTTGAAACGCTCCATGTTCGCCCAGAGATACCACGAAAGATGTTCTTCATCTTGCTTTTTTCTATCCGGATGCGCGGCTATAACAAGAGCGTTTTGCTCCTTCAACTTCTCCACAATTTCTTCTACAGGCAGTGAAGGATCTACGTACTCCTTCACATCCACGGCGACTATGTGGTACAGATCCGTGTTGTTCGTGATCTCAACACCCGGTATGAGGATCATTCCATATTCTTCCCAGGCCCTTTTCTGTTCTCTCCAGAGACGTTTCAAATAATCCTGAAACTTATCTTCTGTGATCGCTCCGAGCGGTTCTCCGTTCCTCTTTCTCTGCTCGAGAGTTCTTCGGTCGACTATATGATCTGTTATGGAAACCACGTCCACTCCATGTTTTCCAAACAGATCCACCACTTCTCCCAGAGGAAGATGCCCGTCACTCATGTTCGTGTGTACATGGAAATCACAAAGAAGCCATTCCGTATCGGTTTTCATTTATCGTCACTCCTTTGATTGGTTTGGAAGGTGATGTTTAAGCCATTGTTTATTAGTTTTCAGAACCCTGCATTCATTGCATGAAAATCCTCAAATTTCAAATGTTTATTCCAAATTAAAGTCCTGTGACTTTCCTTTAATTCAAAGTAAAGAAAAAGACGGGAGGTCCTTTCAGCGGGTATAATCTCTGAGAAAGGGAAGGAGGTGCAACATGTCCAAAAAAGCACTTCTCGCTTTAGAAGACGGTTCGTTTTTTTTTGGACAGAGTCTGGGTGCAGAGGGTGAAACTTTTGGTGAACTGGTCTTCAACACGGGAATGACAGGCTATCAGGAAGTCCTCACCGATCCCTCCTACACCGGTCAGATCGTCGTCATGACCTACCCGGAAATAGGAATCTACGGAGTGAACGACGAAGACGTAGAATCAGATGGAATAAAAGTTGCCGGTTTTGTTGTCTACAGAAGCGTGGATACCCCTTCCAACTGGAGAGCCACCATGTCTTTCCCCGATTACTTGAAAAAGTACAACATCGTGGCCATAGAAGGAGTGGACACCAGAGCACTCACCAGGAAAATTCGAGTGAAAGGTGCTATGAAAGGTGCCATATCGACCGTTGATCTCGATCCGGATTCCCTTGTAAAACGGGTGAAAGAAAGCCCCAGTATCGTTGGAAGGGATTTAGCCGGTCTTGTTTCACCGAAGGAAGTCATCGTAGAAAACCCGGAAGGAGATTTCTCAGTGGTGGTACTCGATTCCGGTGTCAAATGGGGTATTCTCAGAGACCTGAAGAGAGTGGGAGCAAAAGTGATGAGAGTTCCTTACAGTGTTGATATAGACGACATCAAAAAGCTGAATCCCGACGGTGTTCTGATCTCGAACGGTCCCGGTGATCCCGCCGCCCTTTTGAAAACCATCAGATTGATCAAAGACCTTCTGAAAGAAGAAATTCCACTCGCGGGGATCTGCCTTGGGCATCAGCTCCTTGGCCTCGCCGTTGGTGGAAGGACTTACAAGATGAAATTCGGTCACAGAGGCATCAACCATCCCGTTAAAGATCTGAGAACCGGTCGTGTTCTGATCACAACGCACAACCACGGCTTCGCTGTGGATCCAAAGAGTTTCGGCCTTCCAGAACTGGGAAGCGAGGATCAGGACGCGAACGTTCTCACGAAAAATCTTCAGAAGATATCCGTCCTCGAAGGAATCAGTCCTCAGGGAATAAAAGTCGAGATCACCCACATCTCCCTGAACGACGGAACGATGGAAGGAATGAGGCTGGTTGATTATCCAGCCTTTTCTGTTCAATATCACCCTGAAGCCTCTCCCGGACCTCACGATGCCAAGTACTTCTTCGAAGAATTCAAACGCCTCATAAAGGAGGTAAGGTAATGCCGAAGAGAGAAGACATAAAGAGGATCCTCGTTATAGGATCCGGTCCGATCACAATCGGTCAGGCTGCGGAGTTCGACTATTCAGGTACCCAGGCCCTGAAGGCTCTCAAAAGCGCCGGCTACGAGGTGATCATAGTTAACTCCAACTCCGCGACCATAATGACAGATCCGGAGTTTTCCGATGCCGTTTACATAGAACCTCTAACGGTGGAGTTCCTCGAAAAGATTATTGAAAAAGAAAGACCAGATGCCCTGCTCCCCACCCTCGGAGGACAGACCGCCCTGAATCTCGCTGTGGAACTTGCCGAAAGGGGAATCCTCGATAAATACGGCGTTCAGTTGATCGGCGCAAAGCTCGAGTCGATAAAGAAGGCCGAGGATAGAGAACTCTTCAAGGAAACCATGGAAAAGGCAGGCCTTGAGGTTCTGAGAAGCAGACTCGTGAACAACCTCGCCGATGCACTGGAGACGGCAAGAGAATTCGGCTACCCCGTCATAATAAGGCCGAGTTTCACCCTTGGTGGAACAGGTGGTGGAATCGCGTTCAACGAAGAAGAACTGAGAGACATCGTGACAAAGGGTCTCATAGAAAGTCCGGTTCACACGGTCCTCATAGAGGAGTCGGTCCTCGGCTGGAAGGAGTACGAACTCGAAGTGGTGAGAGACGGAGCTGGAAACTTCATTGTGGTGTGTTCCATAGAGAATCTCGACCCCATGGGAATACACACCGGAGATTCCATAACGGTGGCACCTGCGCAAACACTCACGGACGTTGAGTACCAGAGAATGAGGGACGCAGCTTACAAAGTGATCGATGCGATCGGTATAGAAACGGGTGGATCGAACATCCAGTTCGCTTTGGATCCAGAGACCGGTAGAATGGTCGTCATAGAGATGAACCCAAGGGTCTCCAGGTCATCCGCACTGGCATCGAAGGCAACGGGCTATCCCATCGCGAAGGTCGCAGCTCTCCTTGCCGTTGGTTTCACTCTCGATGAGATACCGAACTACATCACCGGCAAAACGATGGCCGCCTTTGAACCCTCCATAGACTACGTCGTGGTGAAGATACCGAGATTCCAGCTCGAAAAGTTCCCCGGGGCTGACCCAAGACTGAACACCCAGATGAAGTCCGTAGGAGAAGTGATGGCGATAGGCAGGACCTTCAAAGAAGCCTTGGGAAAAGCCCTCAGATCCCTTGAACTCGATGCCGCTCCCAAACTGGATCTTGAACACATAAGAGAACACCTTGCAAATCCAACGCCGGAAAGGATCTCCTACGTCTTCGCCGCGTTCAGGAACGGAATGGATGTAGAAGAGGTGCACGAACTCACTAAGATCGACAGATGGTTCCTCAGAGAGATGAAAGCGTGTATAGAGCTCGAGGAAGAGCTGAAGTTGAAGAAATTCGATGTGGAGATCCTGAAGAAAGCAAAACAGTGGGGATACTCAGACAGGGAAATTGCGGAGATATGGGGTGTTTCAGAAAAAGAAATCAGAAAGATGAGAGAAGACAACCGGATCTTTCCCGTCTACAAGATGGTGGACACCTGCGCCGCTGAGTTCGAGGCACAGACCCCGTATTACTACTCCACCTACAACGGCGTGGAGAACGAAGCGGTACCTTCAGACAGAGAGAAGATCATGATTCTGGGATCCGGTCCCAACAGGATAGGTCAGGGAATAGAATTCGACTACACGAACGTCCACGGAGTGTGGTCCTTCCAGGAAGAAGGATACGAAACCATAATGGTCAACTCCAACCCCGAAACCGTTTCGACTGACTACGACACTTCAGACAGGCTTTACTTCGAACCGCTCACCGTTGAAGATGTTCTGGAGATCGTGAGGAACGAAAAACCGAAGGGAGTGGTGGTGGCATTCGGCGGTCAGACACCACTGAAGATAGCAAAATACCTCGTAGAAGAGAGGGTGAACATCATAGGAACGAGCTTCGAATCGATTGAGATCGCCGAAGACAGGGAAAAATTCGCTAAGCTTCTGAAACAAATCGGGTTGAAGTGCCCTCCATTTGGAACGGCATCGTCCGTGGAAGAAGCGTTGAGGGTAGCAGAGAATCTTGGATACCCCGTTCTTGTGAGGCCGAGCTACGTGCTCGGAGGAAGGGCCATGGCCATTGTGGACACTCCTCAGGAACTCGAAATGTACGTCAAGGAAGCGGCCGTTGTCTCACCGGGATACCCCGTTCTGATAGACAAATTTCTTGAAGACGCGATAGAACTCGACGTAGATGTCGTGTCGGATGGAAAATACGTGTGGATAGCAGGATTGATGGAGCAGATAGAAGAAGCCGGAGTCCATTCGGGAGATTCCGCGTGTGTTCTGCCCCCTGTGAGTCTTTCTGAGAAACTCGTGGAAGAGATAGAGGAAACCGTTTACAAGCTTGTAAAAGCGCTGAAGGTTGTGGGAGTTGCGAACATACAGCTTGCGGTGAAAGACGAGGAGATCTACATCATAGAGGCAAATCCCAGAGCATCGAGAACAGTTCCTTTCGTGAGCAAAGCGATCGGAATCCCCGTGGCGAGAATCGCCGCCAAAATCATGGTGGGAAGAAACCTGCCCGAGCTCCTTTCTGAGTACTTCCCATATCCCACAAGACCAGGGGTAAAAGTTGATAAACTGGGAGAGAGTGAGATCCTCCCAACTCCCTGGCCGAAGATGTTCTCTGTGAAAGAGGTGGTGATACCGTTCCATAAGTTCCCGGGAACGGATGTACTTCTCGGGCCAGAGATGCGCTCCACAGGAGAAGTGATGGGAATCGGTGAAGATTTCGCAGAGGCATTCGCGAAGGCTCAGATAGCCGCCGGAAACCCCCTGCCAACAACGGGAGCCATTCTCGCAACCGTCGCAGACAAAGACAAGAGGGAAGCCGTTCCTCTCTTGGCTCACCTCGCAGACATGGGCTTTGAGATATACGCAACAAGAGGAACGGCAAAGGCTCTGCAGTCACACGGTGTGGAAGTGAAGGTGGTTCCAAAGGTGGGAGAAGGAAGACCGGACGTGATAGATCTTCTGGAGCAGGGAAAGATATCCCTTGTTGTGATCACCCAGTCCAGTGATGAACCTGCGCTCGTCGCCGTCTCTCATGGAAAGGAACCCTTCAAAGTTGAAGGAAGAAGAACCGTCGGATACATGATAAGAACCACGGCGCTGAAGAGGAAGATCCCATACCTGACCACAGTCGAGTCACTCAGAGCAGCGGTGGCGGCGATCAGAAAGATGAAGAAAGGCTCTATCGTGAAGGTGAGAAGACTCACCGACACATGGAAAATGTGAAGGCCCTGAAGGGCCCTTCACCATATTTCTTCGAGTTTTTTACATATGAGATCTCCCATCTGAGAGGTCGAAACCGCCTTTTCTGGATCCTCTGCGATGTCTCTGGTTCTGTATCCCTCTTCTATCACCAGCTCAACCGCTCTTTCTATCTTTCTTGCCTCTTCCACCATTCCAAAGGAATGCTCGAGCATCATGGCGAGAGAGAGGATCTGTGCGATCGGGTTGGCGATGTTCTTTCCGGCTATATCAGGAGCGGAACCTCCTGCCGGTTCGTAGAGGTTCTTATCACCGAAAGACGCGGACGGCAGAAGACCAAGAGAACCAGGAAGTGCCGCGCTCTCATCCGAGAGAATGTCTCCAAACATGTTCGTTGTGAGGATCACATCGAACTGCGATGGTTTCAGGATGAGCTGCATAGCAGCGTTGTCCACATATATGTGCGTCAGCTCCACATCAGGGTATTCTCTCGCTACTTCGTTCACAACTTTCCTCCACAGCATAGAACTGTAGAGGACGTTCGCTTTGTCGACGGAGGTGACCTTTTTTCTTCTGTTTTTTGCGATTTCAAAGGCAGTTCTCGCGATCCGTTCCACGGTTTTTCTGTCGTAGATCATGGTGTCGAATCCCTTTTCTTCATCCAATCCCCTCGGCTGGCCGTAGTAAACTCCGTAGGAAAGTTCCCTGACGGTCACAAGATCGACCCCGGATCCAATCACCTTTTCTTTCAGAGGAGAGACATGCACAAGCGATCTGTAGACCTTTATAGGCCTGATGTTTGCGTAAAGGTTGAGCATCTTCCTTAGGGCAAGAAGCCCCCCTATTTCCGGCCTCTTCTCCGGAGGAAGATCGTCCCATTTAGGTCCTCCGACGCTTCCAAGGAAGATCGCGTCGGCTTCCAGACATATCTTTTTTGTCTCCTCAGGAAGGGGTTCACCGAATCTGTCTATGGCATCCCCTCCGATGTGTCCAAAGACTTTCTCAAAGGTTTTCCCCGTTTTCTTTTCCACCACCTCGAGCACTTTCAGAGCTTCCCTTACAACTTCAGGACCTATACCGTCTCCAGGTAAAACCGCTATCTTCATTCGTCACTCCCCCACTTCTTTGAGACAGTATTCAAGCCATCCACCCGCTTCCATGATCTTCATGAGAAACTCAGGATAGGGTCTTATTCTGTACTCTTTCCCTTTCGTGAGATTCCTCACCACTCCGTTTTCCAGATCCACCTCTGCTATGTCTCCCTCTTCGAACTCGTCGGCTTCTTTCAGTTCGACGATGGGGAGACCGATGTTTATAGCGTTTCTGAAGAAAATCCTTGCAAAAGACTTGGCTATGACACAGGAGATTCCAGCCGCCTTTATGGCAACGGGAGCGTGTTCCCTCGAGGAACCGCATCCGAAGTTCTCTCCTGCCACGATGATCGATCCTTTTATATCGTCTCGTCTTCCAAAGCCGGGTCTCGCGTCCTCCATACAGTATTTTGCGAGTTCCTGAGGGTCAGAAGTGTTGAGGTACCTAGCCGGTATGATCTCGTCCGTGTTCACGTTGTCCCCAAAAACGAAAACCTTTCCCTTTATCTTCACCACCATCACCTCACAGCTTTCTCGGATCTGCGATGTATCCTTTTATTGCGCTGGCCGCCGCCACTGCAGGAGATGCCAGGAAAACCTTGCTGTTCGGATGTCCCATCCTTCCAACGAAGTTCCTGTTCGTTGTGGAGATCGCAACCTCTCCTTCTGCGAGCACTCCCATGTGTCCGCCAAGACAGGGTCCACATGTGGGCGTGGAAACGGCGCAGCCCGCGTCGATGAATATGTCGATGAGTCCTTCTTTGAGAGCCTGTTTGTAAACCTTCTGGGATCCCGGAATTATGATGCATCGAACGTCCGGTGATACTGTCCTTCCCTTCAGAATCTGCGCGGCAAGTCTGAGATCTTCTATCCTTCCGTTGGTACAGCTTCCTATCACCGCCTGATCTATCTTTATTCTCTCTTTCTCAGCTTCGGAAACGTCCTTCGCGTTGGATGGGAGGAAGGGATATGCAACCTGAGGTTCGAGCTCAGAAAGGTCCATTTCCACTTCTCTCACGTATTTTGCGTCTTCGTCCGGGTACATCTCTTCCACTTCTATGCCTCTTTCTCTTTCGTAGGCAATGGTGATCTCGTCCACCGGAAACAGTCCCGTCTTTCCTCCCGCCTCGATCGCCATGTTCGAAATGGTAAAACGGCCGTCCATGCTGATCTCTTTCACACCCGGTCCAGAGAATTCTATCGCCTTGTAGTTGGCTCCATCTACACCGAGTATCGAGATGAGCTTCAACACGAGGTCTTTGGCAGTCACCAGATCCTTGAACTTCCCGCGAAGAGTCACCTTTATACTCTCGGGGACACGGAACCATACCTTTCCTATGAGATAGAAGCCCGCGATGTCGGTGGACCCCACTCCGGTCGCAAACGCTCCAAGGGCTCCGTAGGTACAGGTGTGTGAATCCGCACCGACCACGAGATCTCCGGATTTCACGATTCCTTCTTCTGGAAGCAGCACGTGTTCAATACCCATCCTGCCTATTTCGAAGAACTTTTCGATCCCCTGCTCTCTGGCAAATTCTCTCATCATCTTCACCTGCATGGCGGACTTTATGTCCTTGTTGGGGGTGAAATGGTCTGGAACGAGCACCACTCTGTCTGGATACTTCACTTTCTTTCCACCGTACTCCTTGAACTTCTTTATCGCAAGCGGAGCCGTTATGTCGTTCGCGAGAGCGATGTCCGGCTCCAGAAGGAGAAATTCTCCCGGTTCCACCTTTCTTCCCGCTTTTTGAGAGAGTATCTTTTCTGCGAGTGTCATCTCACTCAGCACCTCCGTTTTTTCTGAGAAGACCTTTGGCGATGAGGTACTTGTTTATCGCGTTTATGTAAGCTATCGCGGAGGCCTCCACTATGTCCGTGGAAACTCCCCTTCCACTGTAGAGTTCGTTGTCTATTCTCAACGTGAGTTTGACTTCTCCCTGCGCGTTCTTTCCAGTTCCAACCGCCTGAATTATGTACTCTTCGAGCTTGGGCTGTATACCGAGCGCTTTGTCTATGGCCTTGAAAATGGCATCCACCGGTCCGTTTCCTGCCTCTGCTGCTTCTCTCTTCTCGTTTCCAACCTGAAGCACGACCGCCGCAGTTGGAAGCAGTGTGTTTCCGGTGTGTACATGGAAGTGAACGAGTTTGTAACCGTTGATGGGTTCCCTCAAAACTTCAGAGACGATCGAGAAAAGATCATCGTCGTAAACCTCTTTCTTTCTGTCGGCGAGTTCTGTGAATTTCTCGAACACTTTCTGGAAAGTCTCTTCGTCGAGTTTGATGCCGTATGTCTCCAGTTTCTTCCTGAGGGCGTGTTTTCCGGAGTGTCTTCCAAGCACGAGCGTCTCGGAAGACCTGCCGATATCTGAAGGTTTCATGATCTCGTAGGTTTCTCTGTGTTTCAGCACACCGTCCTGGTGTATTCCCGACTCGTGAAGGAACACGTTCTCTCCCACTATGGGTTTGTTTCTGGACGGGATGAGCCCCGTTATGTGTGTGAGGAGTCTGGAAGCGGGGTATATGAGCTCCGTCTTTATACCCGTCTCGTAGGGAAGTTTGTCTTTCCTCACCTTGAGGATCATCACGAACTCTTCCAGGGCGCAGTTTCCTGCCCTTTCTCCGATGCCGTTCAAAGTCACCTCGACCTGGGTGGCTCCGTTCTGAACGGCGGCAAGGGAGTTCGCCACGGCGAGTCCGAGATCGTTGTGACAGTGCACAGAGAGATCGACGTTTTCTATACCGGGCACACCCTCCCTCAGAGTCTTTATGAGTTCTCCAAACTCGTCGGGAAGGGCGTACCCCACCGTGTCCGGAACGTTGATCGTAGTGGCTCCGGCTTCGATCGCCGTCTTGTAAGCCTCTATCAGGAAGGGAACCTCCGTTCTCGAAGCGTCTTCCGCCGAGAACTCCACGAGGTCGAAGAACTGTTTGGCGTAACCGACGTATCTTCTGATCCTCTCGAGGATCTCTTCTTTTTCCATTCTCAGCTTGTACTTTCTGTGAATCGGAGAAGTCGCTATGAAAACGTGTATCATACGTTTGTCCTTTGGTCGATCCTTGAGAGCCTCGTATGCTGCGTCTATGTCTTTTTCAACGCACCTTGCGAGTCCCACCACTATGGGTTTCTGAACGGCGCTCGCAACTCTTTTCACAGCCTCGAACTGCACGGGAGATGAAACGGGAAACCCGGCTTCGATGAGATCGACGCCGAGATCCTCCAACATGAGCGCCATTTCTACTTTTTCTTCAATCGACATCGAAGCTCCCGGGGATTGCTCTCCGTCTCTCAACGTTGTATCGAAGATCTTAATTCTCCTCATCGTTTCTCATCTCCTCTTCATCCTTGTGAAGCTTGTACTCTAAGGATTCGAGAAGAGCGGTCCAGGAAGCCTCTATGATGTTCGGTGAGACGCCCACAGTTCCCCACCTTCTCTTTCCGTCGCTGGACTCTATGAGAACCCGTGTTGTCGCTTTGGTGCCCGCCTGCTCGTTCAGGATTCTCACCTTGTAGTCCGTGAGTTTCGTGTCTTTCAAAGATGGATAGAATTTCTCGAGGGCTTTTCTCACCGCTCTGTCGAGGGCTTCTACCGGTCCTTCTCCTTCCGCTGCTGTGTGTTCAAAGGGTTCGTCGTGTCCCAGTCTCTTCGCAACTTCGTCCGGGACTCTGACCTTCACGGTTGCTTCGGAGAAACTCTCCTCATCCCTGTTCTTTATGGTCATCACGGTGAAACCGAGAAACTCAAAGTACTTCTTTCTTTTCCCGAGCATATCCCTGACGAGAAGCTCGAAAGATGCCTCCGCACCCTCGAAGTGGTACCCCTGCGCTTCCAATTCCTTGATCTTTTTGAGGATCTCCCTGACCTTGGGCGATGACTCATCTATTTCGAATCCCATTTCCTTTATCTTCTCCAGCACGTTGCTCTTACCGGAAAGTTCCGAGATGGATATGATCCTTCTGTTCCCCACGAGTTCCGGGTCGATGTGTTCGTAAGTCCTTGGATCGCGTTTTATGGCAGAAACATGGACTCCTCCCTTGTGAGCGAAGGCGTAATCACCCACATAGGGCATGTTCTCGATGTGGGGTCTTCCGGAGAGTTCTGCAACGAGGTGTGCCACATCGAAGAGTTTCTTCAGATTTTCCTTTGGTATAACCTCAAGACCCATCTTGAGGACGAGATTCGGAATCACCGAACAGAGATTCGCGTTTCCACATCTCTCTCCAAGGCCGTTTATGGTCCCCTGGACGTGCACGGCTCCCTTTCTCACAGCCGCGAGTGTATTCGCCACCGCCACATCCGAATCGTTGTGAGCGTGTATTCCGAGCGGAGCTTTCACGTGCTTTTTCACATCCTCGATGATCTCCTCGATCTCGTGTGGAAGCGTTCCACCGTTCGTGTCAGCGAGAACGAGACAATCAGCCCCCGCTTCTTCAGCCACCTTCAGAGTTTTGAGGGCGTACTCTCTGTTCGCCTTGTACCCATCGAAGAAGTGTTCCGCGTCGTATATCACCTCATCGGCGAATCTTTTGAGATATGAAACTGTGTCGTATATCATCTTCAGATTCTCTTCGAGTGTCGTTCGCAAGGCTTTTTCCACGTGAAGATCCCAGCTCTTTCCAAAGATCGTGTAAACAGGTGTTTCCGCTTTTATGAGGGTCTGAATGTTCGCGTCTTCTTCTATTTTTACGTCGGGCCTTCTTGTGGAACTGAAGGCCGCCACTTTCAGATTCTTGAAGTTCATACCTTTTACAGCTTCAAAAAACGCTATATCCTTCGGGTTGGAGCCAGGCCAACCCCCTTCAAGATAGTGAACACCGAGGTCATCGAGTGCCTCGGCAATTCTGATCTTATCTTCGAGTGAGAAAGAAACTCCAAAGGCCTGCGCACCGTCCCTGAGCGTTGTATCGTAGACCTTTATACTCAAAAGACCACCTCCTCAGGGCTTCCTGAAGATTGCCCCCTTGCTCGCCGACTGTACGAAGAATGCGTACCTTCTCAGGTAATCGCTGTCCACTTCTTTCACCAGAGGCGTGAACTCTTTCATTCTTCTTTCGAACTCTTCGTCTGAGATCAAGAGATTCAGGGTTCTCTTTTCAAAATCTATCTCGATGAGGTCCCCGTCTTTCACGATACCTATAGGACCGCCTTCTGCCGCTTCTGGAGAAACGTGACCTATCACGGCACCGTGCGATCCACCCGAGAACCTACCGTCTGTGATGAGAGCCACGTCCTCCGCAAGGCCCATCCCCACGATGGCGGAGGTGGGTGAGAGCATCTCTCTCATCCCGGGACCGCCCTTCGGCCCTTCGTAGCGGATCACAACCACGTCTCCTTTTTTGATCTTTCCAGATAGAATGGCTTTTGTCGCCTCTTCTCCGTCTTCAAAGACGACGGCCGGACCAACGTGGTGCATCATCTTCTCGGGAACACCGGAGAGTTTGGCAACCGCTCCTTCTGGAGCGAGGTTCCCGAAGAGGATACCGAGTCCGCCCTCTTTGTGGTACGGATTATCGAAGGGCCTGATCACATCTTCATTCAGGATCTTAGCCTCTCTGACGAGATCTCCAATCTTTCTCAAATAGATGGTCATGACGTCTTCTTTCAAAAGACCATTTTCCTGGAGACGCTTCATCACAGCGTAGATACCACCAGCATCGTCAAGGTCCTGGATGTGGTACGGACCAACGGGAGAGATGTTGCAGATGTGAGGAATCTTCCTGCTGAGTTCGTCAAAGAGCTTTATATCGAAATCTATTCCAAAACTCTCGGCTATCGCCTTCAAATGCAGAACTGTGTTCGTGGAACCTCCCGTTGCGAGGTCCACCATGACAGCGTTCATGAAAGAGTCCAGAGTGACGATATCCCTTGGTTTTACATCTCTTTTCACGAGTTCCACAACGAGCATCCCCGCTTCTTTCGCCATTCTCAACCTCTTCGCGTGGACGGCCGGTACAGTCCCATTCCCCCTCGGTGCAATTCCGAGAGCTTCCGCCAGAGAGTTCATCGTGTTCGCGGTGAACAATCCAGCACACGAACCGGCACCGGGACACGCGAGGTCTTCTATCGCTTTGAGCGTTTCTTCATCGACTTTTCCCACTTTGTATCCACCAACCGCTTCGAAGACGGTGATGAGATCGATGTCTCTGCCGTTGTAGCGACCTGCGAGCATGGGACCGCCGGATATCAGAACGGACGGGATGTTCAATCTTCCCATGGCCATCATCATGCCGGGTGTGATCTTGTCGCAGTTGGGGACGAAGACCAAACCATCGAAGGGGAAACCGCTTGCAACGATCTCTATGGAGTCCGCTATGAGTTCCCTCGAGGGCAAGGAAAACTTCATCCCCCTGTGATCCATTGCTATTCCGTCACAGATCCCGATCGTTGGAAAGACGAAGGGAACTCCCCCGGCCATTCTCACACCGGCTTTCACCGCCTCGACAACCTTGTCAAGGTGGACATGGCCGGGAATGATCTCGTTCCACGAGGACACTATGCCGATGAAAGGCCTTCGCATTTCGTCGTCCGTTATTCCGAGTGCCTTCAAAAGTGATCTATGAGGAACCCTTTCGAGGCCCTTTTTTATCACATCACTCCTCATCGACGTTCCTCTCCTTGAGCCATGGCATCATTTTTCTGAGTTCTTTTCCCACTTTTTCTATGAGATGTTCTGATTCTTTCTTTCTCATGGTGTAGAAGTAGGGTCTTCCCGCCTGATTCTCGAGTATCCAGTCTTTAGCGAACTTTCCTGTCTGAATGTCCTTGAGCATCTGCTTCATGTTCTCTCTCACTTCTTTTGTAACGATCTTTTCCTGACTGATGTAGTCACCGTACTCTGCGGTGTTGCTGACGGAGTATCTCATGAAGGAAAGACCACCTTCGTAGATGAGATCAACGATGAGCTTGAGCTCGTTGAGACACTCGAAGTAGGCAATTTCCGGTTGATAACCCGCATCCACGAGAGTTTCAAAACCGGCTTTTATGAGAGCCGTTACTCCACCGCAGAGGACCGCCTGCTCTCCAAACAGGTCCGTTTCCGTCTCTTCCTTGAAGGTCGTCTCTATCACACCAGCTCTCGTCACGCCGATACCTTTGGCGTAGGCAAGCGCTATATCTTTGGCCTTACCGGTGTAGTCCTGATAGACCGCTACAAGAGCCGGCACACCCCTTCCTTCGACGTATTCTCTTCTCACGATGTGACCAGGGCTCTTTGGAGCGATCATTGTCACATCCACGTTCTTTGGAGGAATGATCTGATGATAGTGGATGTTGAACCCGTGGGCAAACATCAGCATCTTACCCTCGGTGAGGTGTTTTTCTATGTACTTTTTGTAGATCTCCGGCTGGTGTTCATCGGGAATGAGTATCATGATGATGTCGGCCTCTTTTGCCGCCTCTTCTATTGTTTTCACGGTGAGACCCTGTTCCTCCGCCTTCTTCCAGCTCTTGCTTCCCTCTCTCAATCCGACCACAACGTTGAGACCGCTGTCTTTCAAATTCAACGCGTGCGCATGCCCCTGACTCCCGTACCCTATGATAGCGATCTTTTTGTCCTTGATCAGATTGAGATCCGCGTCCTTGTCGTAATAAATCACTGCCATCAGAATCCCTCCCCTTCTTTTACGTTCCACCTGTTCATGGCTACGATACCTGTTCTCGCTATTTCCTCCACCTGCTTCTGAGGAAGAAGATTTATGAAAGCCTCCACTTTACTTCTCGCACCAGTGATTTCTATGATTGCGCCTTCTCTGGAAACATCGATGATCTTACCCCTGAATATCTCGACGAGCTGGAAGATCTCCTGTTTGTCCTCATCGAACCTCACCTTGATCAGAGCCATTTCTCTTTCCACGCGGTTCTCCGGAAGGGGATCGATGGGAGTTACCTTCACAACCTCCACGAGTTTGTAGGCCTGTTTTTCTATCTGTTCTATCGTTTTGTCGTCGCCCTTCACCATTATCACAAGCCTCGAAAGGCCCGGAGTTTCCGATTCTCCAACGGTGATACTGCTGATGTTGAACCCCCTTCTGGCGAACAGGTTCGCCACCTTCCTCATTACACCGGGTTTATTGTGAACGAGCATGGACACAAGATGCTCTCGAATCTGGTCCGTCATCTTTCATCACCTCTCCTGCTCTCTTCGATGACCTTCAGAACTCTTTCCACGAAGGTTTCGTCGTATGGGGCTTCAATGAGCGGTGTTCCCACGTCTCCTCCCGGTGGTACCATCGGAAGAACGTTCTCGGCGGGATCAACGACGGCGTGAATGAGCATCGGCTCTTTGGATTTTGCGAGTTTCTCGATCGCTTCATCGACCTGATCGGGCTTTTCTATTCTCATTGCTTTTATACCAACAGCTTCCGCTATCTTCGCGAAATCCGGGTTGTCAGACAGAATGGTGGCAGAGTATCTGCAGTTGAAAAAGAGCTGCTGCCACTGTCTCACCATTCCCAGCGCTTTGTTGTCCATCACGATGATCTTCACAGGAAGGTTGTACCTTTTTATCGTCATGAGCTCCTGTATGTTCATCTGGAAACCGCCGTCTCCGGCAAAGACTACAACCTCCTTGTCTGGGGCTCCTATCTTGGCTCCTATTCCAGCGGGAAGGGCGTATCCCATCGTTCCGAGTCCTCCGGAACACAGGAAAGACCTCTGGTGTTTGAACTTGTAGAACTGAGCAACCCACATCTGGTTCTGCCCCACATCCGCAACGACCACCGTGTCGTCTGGAAAGACCTCGTTCACCTTTTCCACAACGTACTGGGGTTTTATGAGCTTCCCATCCCTCTTGTAGGTGAGCGGGTACTTTTTCTTTATCTCCTGGAGCTCTTCGATCCAGTCCGAGAAGTCCGTCTCGATTTCGTACTTCAGGAATTCCTCAAGGACACTCTTCAGATCGCCGACTATGGGCACGTCTACCCGAACGTTCTTTCCGATTTCGGCGGGATCTATATCAACATGGACTATTCTGGCGTTCTTCGCGAATGTCCTGGGATTTCCGAGGATTCTGTCGCTGAATCTCACACCGAGGGCGATGATGAGATCTGCGTTGGCCACGGCGTAGTTCCCATAGTAAGTACCGTGCATTCCGATTCCTTCGTAGTAAAGCTTCTCGTCGGAAGGATTCACACCGCGTCCCATGAGCGTGCTGACAGCGGGAACCTTGAATTTGTCGATGAACTGATTCACAAGATCCATGGCACCGGAAAGATTCGCTCCACCACCCACAATGACAACGGGGCGCTTCGATTCTTTCAAGAGTTCAACCGCCTTCTTTATCTGTTTGGGATGGCCTTTCACCGTGGGTTTGTATCCCGGAATTTCCACCGTATCAGGATAGTTGAATTCCCCCTCGGCAGTTTGTATATCCTTTGGGAAGTCCAGAAGGACAGGTCCCGGCCTTCCCGTTGTGGCAACGTAGAACATTTCTTTTATCGCGTAAGGAAGTTCTTCTATACTCGTAACGAGGTGGTTGTGCTTGGTGATGGGCATGGTGATTCCCGTGACATCCACTTCCTGAAAGGCGTCTGTTCCTATGAAAGAGGTGGGAACCTGACCGGTGATCACCACGATCGGAATCGAATCCATGTAGGCGGTGGCTATGCCTGTGACCGTGTTCGTGGCACCTGGCCCGGAAGTGACGATGACCACTCCGGGCTTTCCCGTGACCCTCGCGTAACCGTCTGCCGCGTGTGTGGCTCCCTGTTCGTGTCTGAAAAGATAGAAGTTTATCTTATCTTCGTAATTGCAGAGTTCATCGTATACGTTGATGATGGCACCACCAGGGATACCGAAAATCGTATCGACTCCCTCTTTCAGAAGGGCTTCGAATAACATCTTTGAACCTTTCATCTTCACGTGAACCACTCCTCTCGGAGATTGAATGATTATACCAGACCTGGAATAATAAATAAATCACGGGGGGTTTTTAGGAATGGTATATCACTCACTTTAAAATGTCAAGTTGTTGAATCGAATTTTTTGTTAGAAGTAGCATTTTTATCATGAAAATGTAAAATTTAGGATAAGATGAGAACATATCGATCCTTTAAAATGTTCACAAACTCTTCCCAAGGAGTGAGAAAAGTGCGGGTAGGAATCGCAGGGCTTGGAACTGTGGGTGGCAGTATATACCGCATACTGAAAGAAAGAGGAAATGAAATAGAAAAAAGGATCGGTGAAAAGTTCATCATTTCGAAGGTGATAAATCGCTCTCCTCAAAAGTACGAACTGCTTGGTGTTCCGAAAGAGGAGATAGCTTTCGATTTCGATGACCTCATTTTGAACAGCGATGTGGTTGTAGAAGCAATAGGTGGAACGGATGTGGCGGTCGATCTTGTGCGACGTGCCTTGGAGCTGGGGCGAATCGTCGTAACTCCAAACAAAAATCTCATCTCCGAATACGGCAACGAGTTCTCAGAGTACATAAAAAAACGGAAGCTTTTCTTCGAGGCATCCGTGGGTGGGGGTATTCCCATCATATCTCTCCTTCAGGATTATCTGATCTTTCAGAAAGTCACCAGGATACGCGGAATAATGAACGGAACGACGAACTACATCCTCACGGAGATGAGCAAGGGAAGACATTTCGAAGAAGTTCTGAAAGAAGCACAGGAACTTGGCTATGCTGAAGCTGATCCCACAAACGACATCGAAGGTTACGACGTGGCGTACAAGGTCTCCGTCTTAGCTGGTGTGGTAACGGGAAGGTTTCCGGGCATAAACAGCGTGCAGTTCGAGGGCATAACCAGAATAGATCCGGAGTATCTAAAAGAGATCGTTCGCTCCGGAAAAAAGCTGAAGCTGATCGGGGAACTCGATTTTTCAACAAACAGATACGAGGTACGTTTGAGAGAAGTGACACCAGAGGATCCGTTCTTCAACGTGGATGGTGTAGACAACGCGATAGAAGTTTCAACTGATCTCGCTGGAGATTTTCTGCTGAAGGGAAGGGGAGCGGGTGGATATCCCACCGCCAGCGCCGTGATAGCGGATCTTTTCAGAGTGGCGAAATACAAGGTGCTCGGCGGTGCCGAGAAGTTCTCGGTTGTGGTGATGAAGTTCGGTGGAGCCGCTATCTCCGATGTGGAAAAACTCGAGAAAGTGGCCGAGAAAATCATAAAGAGAAAGAAGAGCGGTGTGAAGCCCGTTGTCGTGCTTTCCGCCATGGGAGACACCACAGATCACCTGATAGAACTCGCAAAGACGATAGATGAAAACCCCGACCCGAGAGAACTGGATCTTCTCCTCTCGACGGGAGAAATACAGAGTGTGGCTCTCATGAGCATCGCACTCAGAAAGAGAGGCTACAAAGCGATCTCTTTCACTGGAAATCAGCTGAAGATCATAACCGACAAGCGTTACGGATCAGCGAGGATCATCGACATCAACACGGATATCATTTCGAGGTATCTGAAGCAGGATTTCATACCCGTTGTCGCCGGGTTTCAGGGTATAACCGAAACGGGGGATATCACCACACTTGGGAGGGGTGGCTCAGATCTCACAGCGATCGCTCTCGCTTACTCACTGGGAGCGGATTTGTGTGAGCTCTACAAAGACGTGGACGGGGTGTACACGGCGGATCCCAGGATCGTAAAAGACGCGCGGGTGATAAAAGAGCTCTCCTGGGAAGAGATGATCGAGCTCTCGAGACACGGTGCCCAGGTGCTGCAGGCGAGAGCGGCGGAATTCGCGAGAAAGTATGGTGTCAAGGTTCTCATAAAGAACGCACACAAAGAAACTCGTGGAACCCTTATATGGGAGGGGACAAAAGTGGAGAATCCAATCGTCAGGGCGGTTACCTTTGAAGACGGTATGGCGAAGGTTGTTCTGAAGGATGTACCGGACAAACCCGGTGTCGCAGCACGGATTATGAGAACTCTCTCTCAGATGGGAGTGAACATCGACATGATCATACAGGGAATGAAGAGCGGGGAGTACAACACCGTGGCGTTCATCGTTCCGGAGTCCCAGCTTGGAAAACTCGACATCGATCTTCTGAAAACAAGAAGCGAAGCAAAAGAGATCATCATTGAAAAAGGACTCGCAAAGGTCTCCATCGTAGGGGTGAACCTCACTTCAACACCGGAAATCTCCGCTACTCTCTTTGAAACACTGGCGAACGAGGGGATCAACATCGATATGATCAGTGCATCGAGCAGCAGGATTTCTGTGATCATAGACGGAAAATACGTGGAGGATGCCGTGAAGGCGATACACAGCAGATTCGAACTGGACAGGGAGTGATGAAATTGGGCATACTCGAAAAGTACAGAAGATTTCTTCCCGTAACAGACAAAACCCCTATGCTCTCTTTGAATGAAGGGAACACTCCTCTCATACCTCTTGTGAACATGAGCAGGGAACTCGGAATAAACATCTACGTGAAGTACGAAGGATCCAATCCGACGGGGTCCTTCAAAGATAGAGGAATGGTCGTTGCCGTCGCAAAGGCACTGGAAGAAGGCTCGAAAGCCATCATGTGCGCTTCAACGGGGAACACCTCCGCATCCGCTGCCGCGTACGCCGCAAGGGCAGGAATAAAGGCGATCGTTCTGATACCAGAAGGGAAGATCGCACTCGGAAAGCTGGCTCAGGCGATGATATACGGCGCCGTGGTGCTTCAGGTGAGAGGGAATTTCGACAAGTGTCTGGAACTGGTCAAGGAGATCACATCCAAATATCCCATCACACTCGTGAACAGTATCAATCCCTACAGACTCGAAGGTCAGAAAACGGCCGCTTTTGAGATAGTCGACGAGCTCGGAGATGCACCGGACTACCACTTCATCCCCGTGGGAAACGCGGGCAACATCTCCGCTTACTGGATGGGATACAAGGAGTATTATCAGCATGGGTTCTCCACCAAACTGCCGAAGATGATGGGATTCCAGGCGGAAGGGGCCGCCCCCATAGTTCGCGGTCATCCCATAGAAAACCCGGAGACGGTCGCCACTGCAATAAGGATCGGTAACCCCGCGAACTGGGAAAAAGCGGTCCGGGCACGCGATGAATCGGGTGGAGACATCGACATGGTGAGCGACGAAGAAATACTGCGCGCACAGAGACTCTTGGCTCAGAAAGAAGGGATCTTCTGTGAGCCCGCATCCGCTGCATCGATAGCGGGGCTTTTGAAGAAGCACAGACAGGGAATCTTCAGGGGTGGAGAGATCGTTGTGTGTACCCTCACAGGGAACGGTTTGAAAGATCCGAACATCGTCATCTCACAGCTTGAACCCCCAAGGATCATAGAAGGAAGAGTAGAAGAGATTCTGGAGGTACTCGACATATGAAGGTCCTGGTACCGGCCACAACGACCAATCTCGGAGCGGGATTCGACGTCTTTGGACTCGCGCTGGATCTTTTCAACGAAGTGGAGTTTTCTTTCGATACAAAAGAGACAACCATAGAAAGTACTGGAAAATACGCTTCGGATTTGAAGGACCACAATCTGTTTTTCGAAGTCCTCAGGTTCTTTGAGAGAAAAACCGGGTACAGAGTTCCGCCAGTCAGGATCAAGCAGACATGCAACATCCCTGTATCGAGCGGTCTTGGATCGAGCGCCGCTGTGATCGTCGCGGCACTCCACATTGCGAACGAAGGAACGGGCAGAAATCTTTCACGGGAAGATCTCATGAAACTCGCTGTGGAGCTGGAAGGACACCCTGACAACGTTGTACCCGCTTTCACAGGGGGGCTTGTGGTCTGTTATCAAAACGGAAGTCATCTTGATTTTGAAAAGTTCGAGATCGATCTTTCTCTCACATTTCTTGTTCCGAATTTTCCAGTATGTACAAACGAGATGAGAAAGATCCTTCCGGAGAAGGTCCCTTTCGAAGATGCGGTCTTCAACATAAAGAATTCATGCCAGTTCCTTGCAAAGATCGCAGCTGGAAAGATCAAAGAGGCTCTGAAATACGTGGGAGATCGACTTCACCAGAACTA
The DNA here is from genome assembly GCF_000008545.1 of Thermotoga maritima MSB8. Lineage (NCBI taxonomy): Bacteria > Thermotogati > Thermotogota > Thermotogae > Thermotogales > Thermotogaceae > Thermotoga > Thermotoga maritima. Next base: position 570,511 of record NC_000853.1, on the reverse strand, counting down.
CAGGATAAACGGCAATAAGAAGATGAAAGAGTTTGTGGAAGCCATCTTATCAAAAAATCCCGAGTACTGGTTTGTAAGCGGATCCGGTCCTTCTGTTTGTTCCAATATAAATGACTTTGAAGGGATTCCCTATCTCAAGGACGTTCTGAAGCTGAGGGTGAACAACAGGGGGATGATAGTTTCAGAATAGGGGGTGTATCGATGGGGGCAGTGGTTGTAAAGGATCTGAGAAAAAGAATTGGAAAGAAAGAGATCCTGAAGGGAATTTCTTTTGAGATCGAAGAAGGAGAGATCTTTGGTCTCATAGGACCGAACGGTGCGGGAAAGACCACCACACTCAGGATCATCTCCACGCTGATCAAGCCTTCCTCCGGAATCGTCACCGTATTTGGAAAGAACGTTGTTGAAGAACCACACGAAGTGAGAAAGCTGATCAGCTACCTTCCCGAAGAAGCGGGCGCCTACAGGAACATGCAGGGAATCGAATACCTGAGATTCGTTGCGGGTTTCTACGCTTCCAGCTCAAGCGAGATAGAAGAGATGGTCGAACGGGCAACGGAGATCGCCGGTCTCGGTGAAAAGATAAAAGACAGAGTCTCAACCTACAGCAAAGGTATGGTGAGAAAACTCCTCATAGCGAGGGCTTTGATGGTGAATCCTCGTCTCGCCATCCTCGACGAACCCACCTCCGGCCTCGATGTCCTCAACGCAAGAGAAGTGAGAAAGATATTGAAACAGGCATCTCAGGAAGGTCTCACCATACTGGTCTCTTCTCACAACATGCTCGAAGTGGAATTCCTCTGTGATCGAATAGCGCTGATTCACAACGGAACGATTGTGGAAACGGGAACCGTTGAAGAACTCAAGGAAAGGTACAAAGCACAGAACATCGAAGAGGTCTTCGAGGAGGTGGTGAAATGTTCGGAAAACTTCTGAAGAAAGAGATAAAAGAACTTCTCAATCTGGGAGCAATTGTCTCTGTCATTGTGGTGGCTGTTCTGTACGGTTCACTGGGCAACGTGTTCAAAAGCACCGTAGAGAAATCCACTGTTGGTCAGAAGGTGGCGATCGTGAGGGAAGACACAGGAACGATCGCCGAACTCGCAGAAAAAGCACTCGGCAATATGGTGGATATCGTGTACGCAGGAAGTGATCTGAAAGAAGCGGAAGAAGCTGTGAAGAAGGAAAAGGCTCCTGCGATCATTGTGATACCCAAAGGTTTTTCTCAAAGCTTGGAATCAGGTGAAAAAGCGCGGTTGGAAATTGTGTGGTACCTGAGAGGAACCGGCCTGTCAGAAGCGGTCTCCACGGGTACGATCTCATCCCTGATCGAATCCCTCAAGGTGCAGCTTGCTTCATTCTTACTGAACGATCCGAAAAAAGCCCAGCTTCTGTTCGATCCACTCGAGATCGTTCAACACACCTACTTGAGGGGAAGCCTCTTCAAAAATCACTCACCAGAAGCGATAATGAACGTCTTCTACTCTCAAAACATAATGATTCCCATTCTCATCATGATGCTGATAATCATGTCGGGATCTTCCCTCATCTCTTCACTCGCGATGGAGAAAGAGAACAAGACCCTCGAGACACTCCTCACGATGCCCGTGAAGCGAGAACACATCGCACTCGCAAAGATCGTGGGAAGTGCGATCGTTGGTCTGATCCTTGCGGGAATATACATGGCAGGCTTTTACAGCTACCTGAATTCTCTGACGCAGAATGTTCAGGGAATGGGGTTGAACTTTAAGGCTGTGGATTTCCTGCTGATGGGGTCGAGTCTCTTTCTTTCCATCTTAGCCGGCCTTTCTCTCTGTATGCTACTCGGTATGATGGCAAAAGACTACAGAAGCGCTCAGCTTCTCACGTTTCCCATTTCGATACTCGCACTGGTTCCGATGATAGCGAACATGATAATGGATTTTTCGAACCTTCCAGGAGTTCTCAAAGTGATCGTTTTCCTGATTCCTTTCTCCCATCCCATAATGTCTCCAAAGCTGGCTTTCTATGGAGACTACGGTCTCATTGTTTCAGGAATTCTGTACCTTCTCATCTTTTCGATTGTCACCACAGTTTTTGTGTTCAGAATATTCAACTCAGATTACGTTGTTCTCGGATGGCAAAGAGAGAAAAGGTTGAAATTCTTCTCACGCTGAACCTTTGACAGCAGTATAGACGTTCAAATGAACCTTCATGTCGAAAGCCTCCGGTATGATGCGCTCTGGTTCTGGTTCACACGAGCGAGCGATGGCTTCCACGGCGGAGAGAAGCATGTTCTTCGTGATCTTCGATCTTTTCTCCACGGCTCCTTTCATAATGCCGGGGAAAGCGAGAAGGTTGTTCACCTGATTTGGATGATCTGATCTTCCCGTTGCAACTATGAAGGCACCCGCTTCCCTTGCGAGTTCTGGATCTATCTCGGGAACAGGATTCGCGAGGGCGAATATCACAGGTTTTCTGCTCATCTTCTTTATCCACTCTGGTTTCAGAATGTTTCCCCTCGAAACACCTATGAAGAAATCAGCACCTTCCAGGGCTGTTTCAAGATCACCGGATAGCCTTTCCGGATTGGTGATGCGTGCGATTTCGAGGTGGTACTCGTTCAAACAGGTCTCCGGATCGTTTTCGTTGAGGATGCCTTTTCTGTCGACAGCTACAACGTTTTTCACACCAAGATCGAGCAGAAACTTCACGATGTTGTAGCCAGCAGCTCCTATACCGTTCACAACCACCTTTACTTCTTCGATCTTTTTCTCCGTGAGTTTCAGCGCGTTGAGAAAAGCTGCGGACACCACAACGGCGGTTCCCTGCTGGTCGTCGTGGAAAACAGGAATGTTCATCTCTTCCGAGAGGCGCTGAAGGATTCGAAAACACTTCGGCGCTCCTATGTCCTCAAGGTTTATGCCGCCAAAGCTCGGCTCTAAACTCTTCACAATGGAGATTATTTTTTCCTCCTCGGATTCGGAAAGACAGATGGGAAAGGCGTCGATATCGGCGAAGGCCTTGAAAAGAAAGGCTTTCCCCTCCATCACTGGAAGAGCACCGTAAGGCCCTATGTTACCGAGTCCCAGAACAGCGCTTCCGTCTGAAACAACGGCAACCGTGTTCCATCTTGAGGTGTAAACGTAGGTCTTTTCTGGATCCTCAGCACAGGCTCTGGCAACATCTGCGACACCGGGTGTGTAGAGCAGAGATAGCGTCTCCCTGTCAACCTTTTCAACAGGAAGGGCAGTTCTTATCTTTCCCTTCAGAAATCTGTGTATCTCGAGCGCATCCACATCCCTCACTCCTTGAAAATCGTGTTCCCGTTGCTGTCGATCGCCACGATGAGAGGAAAATCCTCCACTTCTATCTCGTAGATCGCTTCGGGACCGAGGTCTTCAAAGGCCAAAACTCTCGATTTCTTCACCCTTTTCGAGAGGGCAGCGGCCGTACCGCTTGGGGTAACGAAATAAACCCTCTTCCACTTCTTACAGGCCTCTATCGCCTTTTTTGAACGCTTTCCCTTCCCTATCGTTGCGATGGCTCCCAATTTGAAAAGCATCTCCAGGTAGTCGTCCATTCGAGCACTCGTGGTGGGTCCTATGGCACCCACGGGCTTTCCAGACGGCGTTTTGGCGGGGCCCGCGTAAAAGACAATTTGACCCCTGAGATCCACCGGTGGTTCTTCTCCTCTATCGACGATCTCTTTCAAACGTCTTTGAGCTTGATCTCTCATCACGATGAGCTTACCGGAGTAGCGAATTTCCTGACCGGCTTTCAGATCTTCAATCCTCAAAAGTCACTTTCCCCCTTCTGCAGAGGTAACAATCCACCGAAACGGCAACCGGTAGGGTGGCGATATGGGTCGGAAAATGTTCTATGTGAACAGAGTAAACGGTGATACCCTTTCCGAGACCTTGAAAGCCTATTCCGAGAAAGTTGAGTTCCTTTTCAAGTTCCTTTTCGAGCCCTGCGTACTTTGGATCTTTGTTTCTCTCTTTGAAGCTCTTCGTAAGCGCTAACTTCGAGAGGAGAAGGGCCTTATCGGCTGTTCCTCCGATTCCGATACCCACGTGAAGCGGCGGGCAGGCCTTTGCTCCGTGTTCTTTGATGTGCTCGATAACGAATTCTTTGACTTTCTCCACATCCGAGGTGGGAGTCATCATACGAAGAACCGTGAGATTTTCACTGCCCCCACCTTTCACCAGAAATCTGATCTCAAGGGATTTCCCCTTCACCTGGAAGATGTGGACGATTGCGGGAGTGTTCGTTCCAGTGTTGATTCTCTCAAAGAGCGGATCGGAGACGACCGAATAACGAAAAGGATACTCGCTGTACACCTCTCCAACGGCTCTGTTCAGAGTTTCCTCGATGGGTTCTTCCAGTTTTACCTCGTGACCGATGAAGACGAAGAATTCCACTATCCCTGTGTCCTGACAGAGTGGAAGTTTTTCCTCTTTGGAAACGCGGTAGTTTTCCTTTATTATATCTGAAAAGGGACCTTCGTACCGCTCGATGATTTCCTCTACCTCTGGATTGATCTTTATGTTGGCTTCAACGATAGCCTTCTTGATCTTTTCGGAAATAACATGTTTGTTTATCAAAGCTCTTCACCTCAAGAGAGATTATATCACTGAAGGAGGGGGAATATGAGAATTGTTGTGAATTTGAAACCTGAGGAAATTCCAAAGCACTGGTACAACGTACTCGCAGATCTTCCGTTCAAACTCGATCCGCCGCTGGACCCCGAAACGAAACAACCCATTTCACCCGAGAAGCTCTCTGTTATCTTCCCCATGAGTCTGATCGAACAGGAGGTCTCAGAAGAGCGGTTCATCGAAATACCCGAGCCCGTTCTGAAAGAATACGCCGTTTACAGACCCACTCCCCTCATCAGAGCCACTTTCTTAGAAGAGTACCTCCAGACTCCGGCGAGGATCTACTACAAGTACGAAGGAGTGAGCCCCACTGGAAGCCACAAGCCGAACACGGCCATCGCCCAGGCCTACTACAACAAGATAGAAGGAGTCAAAAGACTCGTCACAGAAACGGGAGCGGGACAATGGGGCAGCGCTCTCTCGTACGCCGGTGCCAAGTTCGGATTGGAAGTAAAAGTGTTCATGGTGAAGGTCAGCTACCAGCAAAAACCGATGAGAAAATACATGATGAACCTTTTCGGAGGAAAGGTAACTCCAAGTCCCAGTGAAGAAACGAATTTCGGAAGAAAGATCCTGAGTGAAGATCCAGACAATCCAGGTAGTCTTGGCATCGCCATCAGTGAAGCACTGGAAGTGGCCGTGTCTGATCCGAACACGAAGTACTCCCTCGGAAGCGTATTGAACCATGTTCTGCTCCACCAGACGGTTATAGGCCTCGAGATCAAGAAACAGCTCGAACTCATAGGTGAAAAACCAGACATCTTACTGGGATGTCACGGAGGAGGATCGAATTTTGGAGGAACGATACTTCCCTTCGTTCCAGACAAACTTTCCGGAAGGGATATCAGGTTCGTTGCCTGCGAGCCCGCCGCGTGTCCATCCCTGACAAAAGGGAATTACGATTACGACTTCGGTGACACCGCAGGACTCACACCTCTGCTGAAAATGTACACCCTTGGAAAGGACTTCATTCCTCCGAAGATACACGCGGGAGGTCTCAGATACCACGGCTCCGCTCCGATAATCGCAAGACTCGTGAAAGAAGGACTCGTGGAGGCACAGGCTTTCGATCAGGACGAGACGTTCGAGGCAGCGAAGATCTTCGCAAAGCTCGAAGGGATAATTCCCGCCCCGGAATCCGCTCACGCCATCGCAGGAGCCATAAGGGAAGCAAAGAAAGCGAAAGAAGAAGGAAAAGAACGTGTGATAGTATTCACTCTGAGCGGCCACGGTCTGCTCGATCTTACAGCGTACGTGTGAGGAGGAAAAACACGTGAAGAAGAAACTGCTGTTCTCCATATGGCTGAACGCCATCATAACACTCTCTGAAGTGGTCGGTGGCTTGATATCCGGGAGTCTCGCCCTTCTGGGCGACTCCCTTCATAATTTTTCCGATACCATGAGTCTTCTTGGAAGTTTCATCGCGATGAAGATCAGCGAGAAACCAAAGAACAAAAAGTACACCTTCGGCTACAGAAGAAGCGAAATCATTGTGGCTTTCTTGAACTCCGTATCCATCTTCGTTGTTTCAACACTCGTTGTCATCGAAGCGGTGAAAAGATTGTTGAGTCCCGCCACCGTTCACACGTCGGTGCTTCTCCTCGTCTCCTCGATAGGTCTCGCTGCCAACTTCTTTTCTGTCATCCTTCTTCACACCCACAGCAAAGAAAGTATGAACGTTCGATCTGCGTACCTGCATCTCATCGCGGATACACTGTCCTCGATCCTTGTGGTTCTTGGGGCTGTTTTCATGAGGGTCTGGAAAATATACTGGCTCGACCCTGTTCTCGCTTTCGTTATAGCCTTATACATGTTCAAAGAAGCCTATGAGATAGTGAAGGAGTCTCTTGAAATTCTCATGGAAGCCTCACCGAACCTGGACTTTGAGAAAATAAAGGAGGAAATTGAAAAAATAGAAGGTGTGAGGAACGCCCACCATTTTCACGCCTGGAGAGTGGGAGAGAAAGAAATCCACTTCGAGTGTCACGTTGAAGTGGACAACATGGAGCTGAAGGACGCCCAGAAGATCATAGACGAAATAGAAAAAAGATTGAAAAAATACGGGATAACCCACACCACCGTTCAGCTCGAATGTGAAAGGTGCAGCAAAGAGATGATCTGCAGTTAGAGTTTCAAAACGGGTTCTTCTTTCAAAAGCCTCCTGTCGCTGGTGAATAGTACAACCTGTCTGGTCTTGGACACCTCTTTCAGTTCCTGCCAGAGTAGATCTATCTTCTCATCGTCCAGATCGACAAAAGTGTTGTCCACAACAAAGGGACTCTCAATCTCCAGAACACGACTTATGAACCTCTTCATCTGAAAACTCAGGAGTTTCAAAGCGGAGGTGTTCAACACATCGACAACCTTTTTTTCTTCGGGAACGTTAATCGTCACCATCAGATCCGGAGAAACCTTGAAAACCTGATTTTCTTTGAAGAACCTTCTGTAAACATCCGTCAACTCTACTGCCAGATCCCTTGTGTAACCCCTCAACAGTTCCTCGTGTTCTTTTTTGATCCGATCCTTAAACTCGGGAATGTAACCAATGGCCCGCTCAAGAATCTCGAGTTCAACCTTCTTCCTGAAGAGAGCTTCCAGAACATCGAAAGGTTCCTCGAGAGGTGAAACCACGAGTTTCTCCAGTTCACTTTCTATCTGTTCCACTTCTCTTTTGAGTTCTTCTATTCTCGCGTTTGATCTGCTTGATTCTATCTCTTCTTTTTCTTTCATGAGGTTAGCGATTTCTTTTTCCAGTGAATCTCTGGTTTTTCTCAGATTTGCACGTCTTTCCAGAAGGTCTCTCAACACCTTCAATTTATCTTCGCTGTCGACTCCTATTTCCTTCAGCGTGTTTTTCAGTACTTCTTCCTGCTCTCTGGAGTACTCCTGCAGTTCTTCCAGATTCTTTTTCTTGTCGGACAGAGAAGCCTCAACGGAGCTTTTCAAAATCAGAAGTTCTCTCATCTGTTCTTCCACGTTTTCAACCGCCTTTCGTGGTTCACTTCCGTACTTCGAAAGAAACGGTATTCTTTCGAAGACCTTCTTCACGATCTGATCCCTCAAAAATTTTTCGAGTTCTTCGATGTTATCAACACCTGCGGTTTCCTTCAGCTTGCTCACGATCTGGTTCTTTCTCTCGATCAAAGACCTCTTTTGTGTCGAAAGATTCATGAACTCACTTTCAAGTTCAAACAATTTCTTTCTCAACCTGTAATAGTTCCACATGGAAATCACAGAGGCACCTGTTCCTGCCAGTGTCAGATAGAAGAACAGGTATCCCGGCTTGAGAAAGGCAAAAATGATGGAAACCAGAGCAAAGGTCAGGAAGACGGCAACAAAAACCCTGAAAATAGAAAGTGTTTTGTCGAAGCGCTTCATGTGGTCACCTGTATTTTCGATCTTTGCCTGAATTTCTTCGAGTTTTTCATCAATTTCCCTGAGAGGCTCTCTGAGATGACCTATTATCTCGTTCAGCTTTGCTTTCTGCTCGTTTTCCACCAGTTCTATCTGTAACTTCATGTTCTCCAACTTGAGTTTCAGTTCCTCAAGACTGCTGACGGAGAAGTCTTTCATGATCGTCTTCAGTCTTTCTTCCGTATCTTTCGATTTTTCCTCGAGTGATTCTATCTCTCTTTTCAGTTCTTCACCGCGCTCTCTCAAATAATCCAGTTTCTGGGCAAGCTCGATCGCTTCACGAACTTTTTCCTCAGGAACCGCTGTTTCCCTTTCGATCTCCTCGAGTTCTTTTTCAACACGGAGAAGCTCCGCTTTCACCTCATTGATTCTGGCTTCGATAGAAGACAATCTCTCAGATTTTTCACTCTCGAATCTATCGATCTCTTCCTCCAGAAGTCTTCTCTTCTCCTGAAGATCCCGCGAAAGCTCTTTCTTTCTCTTCAAAACCAGAAGGAGCGATCGCCTTTTTTCTTTCCAGGCCTCAACTCTCTCTTTCAGGTTTGAGATCTCAGCCTCCAGTTCTTTCGTCTTCTTCATCAAGACAGAGAAATCCTCGTTCAATATCCTTTCAAGTTCCACTGCTTCGGGTCTGTTTCTGTAGCTTTCCATAAGGAAGGAAGCGACCTTTTTCGAACCGTTGAGGGTGTTGTCCACTCCCTCCGATATGAAAGAAGTGAAGGAAAACAGTTCGGGATCCAGTCTTCCCTGACCGAATTCCACCCTTCCCTCACTCGTCTCGAGATATCCCCCAAACCTGTTCGAAAACCATGGCCTGTAGTTCTCAAGTTCGGGAAGCTCTCCCGTGAGGCAGTATCTTATAAAATTCGCAAGGGTGGTTTTTCCAGCTGCGTTCCCTCCGAAGATGATGTTCAACCCGCTTTTCAGGGGGAAAGAAAAATTCTCGAATTTTCCAAACCCTTCAACGTGTACACGCTCTATTTTCATGTTTCATCCCCCGTTTCGATTTCTTCCAGCAGCAATGCATCAAGCTTTGGCCGGTTTTTCTTTTTCAAGATTTTACCAACGAACTTTACGCTTCTTTTGTTCTTTATTCTCTCGACTTCCCGATCCCAGAGGATCCCTTTCAAAAGGGTAAAAGACTCCTCGGGAACTTCCATCAATTCGCTGAAAACACTTATTTCTTCGAGCCTTACTTTGAAACCCGAAAGATCTATTCTTTCGAATCTTTCACCATCGTACACGAGGCATTCACATTTTTCAGAGAGGGGAGAAGACGTGAACTCAGGGTAGGAAAAATCCAGCCTTCGTTCAACAGAAACATCGAGATAATCCACGATCTCATCCAGAACAATCGAATTCTGAGGAATATAGTCCTTTATGAATTTTTCAGCGATGATAGGATCCACCTCTTCTGAAAAGAGGTTTATAAACACAAACACTCCTTCAAATGTCCTCAAGACGTGGTTCAAAAGTTCAAGTTTTGCGCTGTCCAGTTCTTTCCGAAAAAACAACCAGCCCCCCGGGTAGTCGAAAAACCTCAAACCTTTGATCAAAATGTACTTCATTTCACCCCTCCTTTTTCAAGGGTTTTTCAAGAAAATTTAAGGCGTTCTTTTTCATCGTTTCAAGAGGATGTTACGGAGATCGGTTAAATTCTAACTTGCGTGTCCCTCATCCCCCCGATCCCCCCTGACCCGATGAAGACAAGACACAAAGTATGGGAGGGACGAAAGTCCCTCCTTGTGTTTTTATTTAGGTATGTAAAGCTTCAAATCACGCTCGATGTTGTCTATTCTGGTCTGCTGTACCTGAACGATCTTCGTGGGATGGTAGGTTGTCCCGACCCCGAAAACGAGCAGGAACACCCTGTTTGGAATCCCCACTATTAAGGTGGCGTCTCGTGGTATTACAATATCGTATTCTGTGGAGATCTTCGGTTTTTTGTAGTAGAAGAACCTGTAAGGTGAAAGACCTGGCTTCACGTCCCTTGAAAAGAGCACTTCGTTTCCGTCCTTGACGGTGATCCACACAGGATCGTTCCCTATGACAAAAATCCTCATGTATCCAGTCGTGGGATCGTCTTCGATCTCAGAAAATATCCTTTCAAAATCCACGCTGGCTTTTTCAAAGTATTCGTACGCAGTTATATAGCGACTGATAATGGAATTGGGTTTCAGAAGTTCCTCTAATATCTTCAGTCGCTCTTCGTAACTTTCCAGTGTGGTTTGAAACTGTTTTTCCACTTCGTCCATCCTGGCTTCAAGCTTCTTCAAAAAATAGAAATTGAAAACAGACAGCACGAAGAAGAGTAAAATAGCGATGACTATCAAAGAAGCGAAAAACGTTACGAGACTGTCTTTTTTCATCTTCGATCACCCTAATCCAGAAATCATTCTCTTCACCTTCTGAACCGTGTTGTCAACTTTCTTTGTGTTCACACCGAGCTCTTTCGCTATCTCGCTGTATGAGCATCCATCAAGCCATCTGAGAAAGATCTCTTTTTCTTTTTCATTCAATAGTTCAAGGACTGTTTCTAAAATTATGCCAGAAAATGCGCTTCTGGCAACATCGGTCTCGCTATCGGGCACTTCAAAAGGTGCGTCATCTTCCTCTTTTTCCATACCATCCACGTTCACAGCGTCTGAGAGCATCCTGTTCTTCTTTCTGTTCAGATAAGTGAGAAAGGACTTTATCTCGGAGTCAACACTCCTCCATGCAAAAGACGTGAAAGAGCTTTTGGTTTTATCGTAATAGAAAATCGCCTTTATCAATCCCACAAGGCCGTTTTGAACTATATCTTCGTGTTCGGCCCAGCTCGCAAAATACTGGGAAGCGATCTTAACAACCATAGGGTAATACTTCTCAACAATGAGGTCGATGGCTTCTTTGAATCCTGCCTGCGCGTACTCAACGAGTTCTTCAACTCTCTTACTTCTCAGTCTGTATTTCAGCATTCTATCCGAGAGACCTCGGATCCAGAGCGTCTCTCAACGCGTCACCAACGAAGTTGAAAGAAAGCACGGTGATGAAGATGAAGATACCGGGTATGAGAAGCCAGGGGTACTTCGTCATGTAGGTGACGTTCTGAGCCTGTGCGAGCATGAGCCCCCAGCTGGCACTCGGTTCCCTGATACCGAGTCCAAGAAAACTCAAGCTCGCTTCACCGAGAATGTAACCGGGTATTGCAAGGGTCGCGGCAACGATGAGGTAGCTTGCCGTGTTGGGCAGAACGTGCCTGAAGAGAATTCTCGTGTCAGGAAAACCAAGTGCCCTCGCCGCTTCCACGAATTCACGCTGTTTTATTGAAAGAACCATTCCCCTTATAACCCTGGCTCTTCCTGCCCAGCCGATGAAAGAGAGAATGAACACAAGGAGTACATACACCTGTGTGGATGGGATATCGAGTGGTAGAAGAGATCTTAAAAGGATGAGCAGGTAGAAACCCGGCAGCGACATGATGATCTCGGAGAACCTCATCATGAATTCGTCCACGATGCCTCCATAGTAGCCGGAAATACCACCGAAGACGAGCGAAAGGGCGAACGTGATGAACATTCCGATGAAACCTATGGAAAGCGAGATCCTGGAAGCGAACACTATTCTGCTCCACACATCCCTTCCATACTGGTCAGCTCCCATGATGTAGAGTCTCACGTACTCGTTGTTATCGTAGTTGTCCACCCCAAAGAGATGATAGTGGAACGGAAAGATCCAGAAGAGGTACCCTATACGGTTCTTCGCATCTCCACCCCAGGATTTGACAAACCACTTCACCGGATAAGTTTTGTAGTCGTAGTCGATCACCTTTCCTGTGATCATCTCAATGTCTTCACCTTTTTTCACGAGGATCATGTTGAGCTTCTCTTTTATGACGACCTTTTCGATCTCATCGGGGGAATTCAGGCCAAGTCTGAAACCGTATTTCCCAAAGTACGTGTCTTTCGCGGCTTCGGAAGAGGTTTCTATATCTGCCTCTCCTTTCGTTAGAACCTTTTCGTCGTATCCGAACAGAAGGTAATCAACCACTTTCGTTGTTGAACCGGCGTATTTCATGGTGCCGTCCTTTGGAACGATGTAATACTCTTCGTCCAGCATGAAAGAGAATCCCGTTACACCGTCTTTTCCGATTTCGTACTCAACCTGTGTTCCGAAGACATCGAGAACGAGCCTTTTCGGGAAGAGCATTTCGTAGAATTTTCTCTCGAAAGTTGCTTTGTCCACGTAGCTTATCGTGGGAAGCACGTAGGCACCCACTCGTTCTCCCTTGTACTCCCTGTGTATCTTCGTGGGAGGAGCGAAGGAATGCTTGAGAGACTGTTCGTAGGGATGGTGCGGGGAGAGAAAATCCGCGAACAACGCCATGAGATAGAGGACGATCAGAACGTACAGCCCGAACATTCCGAGTTTGTTTCTTTTGAAGGCTCTCCAGACGAGTTCCCTCCTGGAAAGGACCCTTTCCTTAAACTCTATTTCCCCGTTCTCTATCATCGTCTTTTCCTCAGCCATTGCGATTCCTCCCTCACTCGAATCTGACCCTTGGGTCCACAGCGGCGAGAAGCACATCCGCCACAAGGTTACCAATCACGAGCATTATCGCACTGATCACGGCGGACGCCATAACGATGTAAATGTCCTGCTGAAGGAGTGCCTGGTAAATGAGCCTTCCCATGCCGGGCCAGGCAAAGATGTTCTCTATGATGACCGCTCCTCCGAGAACGTTGGAAATACTGAACCCAAGGAAAGTGATCATGGGGTTGATAGCGTTCCTCAGGGCGTGCTTGTATATCACCACACGTTCTGGCATTCCTTTCGCACGGGCAAATTCCACGTAGTCCTCGTTCAGCACGTCGAGAAGACTACCTCTCATGTATCTCATGAGGGAAGCAAAACCACCGAAACCAAGAGCGATGGTTGGAAGAACAAGATGAGATGCGATATCCTTGAACTTCTCCCAGGTTGTCATCTGGTTGTGATTCACCGAGACCATACCGGCGATTGGAAACCAGCCGGTCTTCGCAGCCATGTAAAGGAGCAGAATGGCCAGGAAAAACCCTGGAAGGGCAATTCCACTGAAAGCGACAACTGTGAGAATCTTATCCCAGATGCTGTACTTCTTCAGAGCCGAGAAAACACCGACGATTATTCCAAGCAACCACTCGAACGCGAGGGAAGAAACGGAGAGTATCACCGTAGCGAAGACCCTCTCCCAGATGAGTGTGGAAACGGGCCTTCTGTAGTAGAACGAGTAACCAAAATCTCCTTTCAAAACGTTTTTCAGCCAGATGCCGTACTGAACGATCCAGGGCTTGTCCAGGCCAAGCTCCTTTTCCATCTTCTCGAGAAACTGCTGAGAAACGGAAGGATCGAGACGGTACATGTCCAGGAAATCTCCTGGAGCCGCCTCCATGATGATGAAAACTATGAAAGAGATGATTATGAGCTCAGGAATCATGATGATCAATCTACGTGCGATGTACTTGAGCAAGCAAGATCACCTCTTTGAACAGAATTTGAAGGGGAGGGGAAGATCCCCTCCCGATAGATTACTGCTCTTTCCAGACACAATCCTGGTTCCAACCCCACACACCGCCGAAAGCGGTGGGTTCCACGTTGTGAAGTTTGTTGCTGTAGGCGTAGAGATAGAGCTGCTGGGTGGTGTAGATGAGCGGTATGTGTTCAGACACGAGCCTCTGAAATTCTCTGAACATATCTACGACTTTCTGCTGATCGAGTATCTTCACGTTCTCTTCGAAGATTCTGTCGATCTCTTTTTCCCAGTCTGGCAGGTAGTAATCGTTGGGATCGACGAAGTCTTTGACCTCCGGATGGTAGTTCCAGAAGTGGAGAGATCCCTTGATTCTCCAGACGTTGGCTCCTCCCTGAGGTTCATCGGATCCGGTGAGTCCTATTATGACGGCTTCCCAGTCACCGTTCACAACAAGCTTCTGGACGAGCGTGTTGAAATCGATGGGAGCGAAGGTGACATCCATTCCGAGTTTTTTGAGCGCTTCTGTTATGATGTTACCCATTCCTTCGCGGATCTGGTTTCCGGCGTTAGTCATGATGATGAACTTCACCGGGTTTCCTTCGCTGTCGAGGAGCTGACCGTTTTCATCCCATTTGAAACCACCGAGCTTGAGCATCGTTCTGGCAAGATCGAGGTTGTACGGGTACTTTCTGAGAACGGATTCATCGTAATAAACGGTCGCAGCCTGACTGATGGGGCCCCACTGTTCAACCGCGAGGCCGTTGTAGAGTGTATCGATCATCGACTGCTTGTCGATGGCGTACGCCACTGCCCTTCTGAAGAAATCGTTCCTGAACCACTTCCGCTTCACAGGATCGGGAGCGTTCCAGTTGAAACTGATGAAAGTGGTTCCAAAGTTCGGGCCTCCGATACCCACAACCCAGTCTTTTTCTCTTGCCATGGCTTTGAGTTCTGCGTACTCTGTTCCGCGAGGTCCGTACACATCGACTTCTCCGTTTTCAAACGCGAGTCTCTGTGCATCCTGTGTCGGAATGATCTTGAAGATGATACCGTCGAGATAAGGAAGCTGCTTTCCTTCTTTGTCGTACTTCCAGTAGTAGGGGTTCTTCACGAATCTCACGTACTGATCGGGAACGTACTCAACCGGAATAAACGGACCAAGTCCCACGATTTCTCCCTTGTTGATGGCGTCAACCGTCCAGAATTCCTTGAATTTTCCTTCTTTCACATACGGTTCCGCGAGGTGTTTTGGGAAGATGGGAATACCTCCAATGTACCTTACCGCAAGTCTGTAAGTTTCCTTGAGAGTTGTCTTCACCGTGTAATCGTCGAGCTTTTCGGCTACTGGCCAGTTGTCTGCAAAGAGATCCTGCATATCGTTCGGTATGTCAGGGTTGAAATAGACATCGTTAATTGTGAAGACCACATCGTCTGCTGTGAACGGTGTTCCGTCACTCCATTTGACACCCTTCCTCAGGTGCCAAACGATTTCCATGCTTCCGTCCTCGTTTTGGATGAGTTCCCAGCTTTCTGCGAGAGCGGGATGGATCCTTGCGTAATTGTCGAGCTCGATCATGGAAGCCATGAACCTCGCTATAACATCTCTAGAGCTCGTCTCCTGAGCCACGACATTGTTACACGTTCTGGGACCAGAAAGCGTCGGTACTACGAGCACTCCCCCGTACTGTCCTGTGAACTCTGCTCCGATGTACGTTTCGAACTGAGCGAACGGTGAAAGTTCTGCGAAAAGTGCAACGGCTGCAATCATAAGGAAAATACCAAGAAACCTACGCATAACATCACACCTCCTCTATGACGAATGTAAATGACACGCTACCCAGTGACCCGGAGAAATTTCTTTCATCACCGGATATTCTTTCTCACACACAGGCATCTTGTAAGGACACCTCGGATGGAAGAAGCAGCCAGTCGGCCTGTTGATCGGGCTTGGAACCCCACCCCTGAGGATGATGCGTTTCCTTGTACGCTCAACCTTCGGATCCGGCACGGGAACAGCAGAAAGCAACGCTTGGGTGTACGGATGAAGAGGATTGTCGAATATCTCATCGGTGTTTCCCATCTCCACGATCCTGCCGAGGTACATGATGCCGACCTCGTGGCTTATAAATCTCACAAGTCCAAGGTCGTGCGAGATGAAAAGATATGTGAAACCTTTCTCTTCCTGCAGTTTGAGAAACAGGTTTATAACCTGTGCCTGAACGGAAACGTCCAGTGAAGCCGTGGGTTCGTCGAGTATCACTATCTCGGGGTTTATGGAGATCGCCCTTGCGATAGCGATTCTCTGTCTCTGGCCTCCACTGAACTGATGGGGATATCTTTCGAGGTGATATTCCTTGAGTCCCACGCTTTTGAGAAGATCTTTTGCCATATCTACGGCTTCTTCTCGTGTTTTCGCCAGTCCGTGGAACAGAATGGGCTCAGTGAGGATGTCGCCAACCGTCATTCTCGGGTTCAAGGAACTCATGGGATCCTGAAAGACGATCTGTATCTTCCTTCTGAATTTCATCCTCTTTTCATCGATGTCGTCGAGCAGGATCTGATAGAATTTCTCTTCGCTTTCTTTCGCTTCTTTAAAGAAGATCTCCGCGTACTTCTTATCCACATCCTCGAGCACGTCCACAATCTGATCCGGTGAGAGTTTTTCCCTCATTTCGCGGAATATATCCACGTAGGTCGTTTCCAGATAGTTCTCCGCATCTCTTCTTTTCATGAAGTAATACGTGGTGTCGTCACCGTCGATCACAACACGGCCCGCAGTGGGATTCGTGAGGCGCAGGATCGTCTTTGCAGTCGTTGTTTTTCCACATCCCGACTCGCCAACGAGGGCGAACGTTTTTCCCTTTTCCACGGAAAAAGAGATATCATCGACCGCTTTCACGTAACCAACGATCTTTTTCACAAGGAATCCTTTTCTGATCGGGAAATACTTTCTCAGACTCAGCACCTCGATAGTCTTCATCCTGAACAGCTCCCCTTTACACGATGAGTGTGTATCCCAAACTATCCACAGCGCTTTTTATTTGCTCTTTGGAGACCTTTTCATCATCGTAATCCACGCCGACAACCTCAGCCGCCATTTCGTAATCTACCTTGAAAACACCGTCGAGTTTCTCGATGGCTTCTTTAACTCTCTTGTAATCTTCCTCTGTTTTTGCACCTTTGAGCATGAAATAGTTCAACCTTCTCAACTCTCATACCTCCTTTCGAATCTCATGCCTTCGATTATCAATCTTCCGTTTTTTGCTTCCCAGAAGGTCATCTTCTTCTTTCCGGGAAATTGAATGTATCTCACTTTCACTTTTCCGTCGCCGGTACCTATCCATGCACCTTCCCTATCAATATAGTTTATCAAACCTGGTTCATCTCCCGAACTATCTATCGCTGTCACTCCGAACAATTTCACTTCAACGTTTCCCAAGAAAGCTCTTGCACCGGGCCTGGAATCGTAAGCTCTGATCTTGTTCTTCACCGATTCAGCGTCCTTTGAAAAATCCACAATCAGGTCCTCTTTTTTTATCATTGGAGCATAGGTTGCTCGAGAATGGTCCTGCTCTTTCAGCTCTATGTTCCCCGTTTTCAGTTTCTCCAGAAACTCGATCAACATCTCTTTCGACAGTTCTATCAAACGTTTCTCTAACTGATCGAAAGTTTCAAATGGATCTACAGAAATTTCCTTCTGGAGTGCAATGGGACCAGCGTCGAGCTCTTTCACCATTTTGTATATGGTGACGCCCGTTCTTTCTTCACCGTTCTCGAGCACTCTCTGTATAGGAGAAGCACCCCTGTATTTTGGAAGAAGAGAAGGATGAATGTTGTAACAACCGAGTCTTGGAAGAGAAAGTACCTTCTCACCCAGGATCTTTCCGTAGGATGCGACTATTATAACATCTGGCCTCACAGATCGGAGAAATTCTAAAGCTTCTTTCTTGTTTATCGATTCGGGTTGAATGAAAGGAACTTCGTGTTTTTCAGCCACTGCCTTCACCGGAGTTGGTGCAACTTTTCTTCCCCGCCCTCTTGGTTTGTCCGGCTGGGTGACCACACCCACCACGTTGAATCCGTTTTTGATCAAATGCTCCAGTATTTCTGCTGCGAACTCCGGTGTCCCCACAAAGACAATTCTCAAGATGCCACCTTCCTTTTCAACATCTCAAGAGTTTCCCGATCAGTTTTCAACGTAATCAGAGCGTACCCTTCCCTGTAATCTTCGTTCAGTATTTCCAGTCGATCTTTCAGAGCGTAGATCTGCCCTATCTTTTCCAGGGGAACTTTCAAAGTTTCCTGAACATCCCTTTGGCTTATGACTTCTTCCAGCCTGTCCAGAAGCTGATCCAGTCCTATCCTTTTTTCTGCTGAAATGAACAGAGCCTCCGGATACTTCCATTTCAGCGTTTCTATCCTCTCTCTGGGACAGAGATCGATCTTGTTGAAAACCAGAATCCTTGGAATCTTATCGGCACCGATTTCCTCCAAAACTTTCTCAGAAGCTTTCATCTTTTCTTCGAGATACGGATCAGAAGCGTCAACAAGATGTATGAGCACATCCGAATACTTTATCTCTTCGAGTGTCGCTTTGAACGCACTCACAATGGTGTGAGGTAGCTTTCTGATGAACCCGACAGTGTCACTCACGAGAATGACTCTTCCACTTTTCAGCTTCAACCGTCTCGTGACGGGCTCGAGAGTGGCAAAGAGTTTGTCGGCGACGTACACATCACTATCGGTTAAAACCTTGAGAAGAGTAGATTTCCCGGCGTTTGTGTATCCAACTATAGAGACATGTGGAATTTTCTTTTCCAGCCTTTGTTTTCTCTGAGTGTTCCTTTCTTGCTCTATTTCTTTCAATCTTTTTCGAAGCTGTGCGATGCGGTTTTTTATGTGTCTTCTCAAAACCTCCAGCAAGGGTTCACCCGGTCCTCTGGTGCCAATACCTCCACCGAGTCTGGAGAGTTCCTCACCCTTTCCTACGAGCCTTGGAAGCTCATAAAGCAAACTCGCCATCTCCACCTGGAGCTTTCCCTCTTCACTCGTTGCGTGGCGAGCGAAAATTTCAAGGATCACCTGCGTTCTGTCAAGAACATCTACGTTCAGTTCTGATTGCATATTTTTGTACTGCACCGGTGTGATTTCATCGTCAACGACCACAAGATCCGCTTCACAGAATTCAACTACCTCTTTGAGCTTTTGCAATTTCCCCTTTCCAAGGTAGGTAGCCGGATCCGGTTTTGCTCTCTTTTGCCAGAGCCATTCAACAACTTCAACACCGAGGGTTTTACACAAACCCTTCATTTCTTCGAGAGACTCTTTTATTTTCTCTTCATCTTTACCAACAGCAACGATCACCGCTTTTTTCCCTTCAAGATCCCTCGTTTTCAGAGGTCTCAGCCTCCTGTGCTGTTTCCTGTTTCTTTGGCATCAGCATCACATAAGAAGAAGGAATGATCGTGCTGATCGCGTGTTTGTAGATGAGGCTCTGTTGGTTTCCGCTCTCCAGCAAGACCGTGTAGCTGTCGAAAGATCTGATGAATCCCTTTGTCTGAAAACCGTTCACCAGATACACCTTCACTTCGATCTTGTTAACCCTGAGATGATTCAGAAACCTGTCCTGAAGGTTGAACTTCTCCGCCAAGGCCAACTCCCCCCTCGATGTGATTTCAAAATAGAATTATACTGAAAAATTTTCAACTATCAGCTTCTTGAGTTTCTCCTTTACTTCTCCTACATCTTCGAACGTTAAATTGTACCACACAGCTTCTTTGTATCTTTTGAACCATATGATCTGTCTTCTGGCAAAGTGTCTGGTGTTTCGTTTTATGAGATGAACCATCTTGTCAAAATCGTACTTCCCTTCCAGATAGTCAATGACTTCTTTGTATCCTATCGTTTTCATCGAATTGAGATCTTTCGAATATCCCATCCCCAAGAGTCTCTTCACCTCATCTACTAGGCCCATCTCTATCATCTTATCAACTCTTTTGTTTATTCTCTCGTAAAGTTCGTACCTTTCCCGAGTCAAAACAATTATGAAAAACCTGTCGTCACCCTTTGCTTCTTTTTGAAGTTCCGAGATCCTTCTTCCCGTTTTCATGTAAACTTCAAGGGCTCTGATCGTTCTCTTGAGATCGTTCGGATGAATGCGCGTCGCCGCTTCAGGATCGAGCTCTTCGAGCATTTTTCTCAAAATCCCGGGTTCTCTTCTCTCTAGTTCTCTGAGTTCTTTTCTTATGTTTTCATCGGCAGGCACTCCTTCGAATATACCCCGAACCAGCGCGTCCGCGTACAGCCCCGTTCCTCCAACGTAAACAGGAATCTTCCCACGTCTGAGAACGTCTTCCATTGCTCTCAGAGAATCCTTCCTGTACATGAAAGCGTTGTAATACTCATCAGGATCGATGATATCTATCATGTGATGAAGAACCCTCTTTCTCTGCTCTGGTGTTGGTTTGGCTGTTCCTATGTCCATATAACGATAGATTTGCCTCGAGTCCATCGAGATGATCTCCGCACCTATTTCTTCACAGACTTCGATCATGATATCTGTCTTTCCAACAGCAGTGGGCCCACCGACTATGGCTATCTTCATCGCTTGTATATCACCCCATAGAGAACACCGCTCTTTCTGGAACCTTTCAGTTCGTCAACCCTGATTCTTTTGAAGAGAGAATCCTTCACGTGGCTTTTGAGGATCACCTTCTTCTTCGCGATTCTCAGCATTTCCTCAATGTCTTCTTCGTTCACCGTGTCGTACACAGCGAAGGGCCTCAGAGGATTCATGGCAGAGGACTCGTACACGGGATTCTCAAACATGGGATCACAGTAGACCACATCGAAAGAATTGTCGGGCTGACTTCTGATGTATTCTTTGAAATTCGCGTGATAAAGCTCTATTCTTTTTAAAGCGTCTTTCAACCACCGAATGTCAGTCTCAAAATTTTCCATTCCGTATTTCACGATGGTGTATATGTGAATGGATCCTTCAAGACCGATTACCTTACCCTCAGGAAGAAAAGCGGCCATGAGGATGGCTTCGCTTCCAAGACCAAAGGTCGTATCCAGCACGATTTCGTTTCCCTCCGGTTGAAGGGATTCTATCAGGTAGTCCTTCTGACCGCTTCTTATGTTCCTCATCCGGAGGATAGCCGAAGAAGGATGAAAAAAGAACTCTCCTCCGGGCCATTTTATTGAGATTCTGTTCTTCTCCACCACGTAGTAAAAGTCCACTTTGAACTCTTTCAATCTCCTTCTTGAAACGTAGATGGTGCCGAGTTTTTCAGCGAGTTCCTTCGCTTTCATTACCTGCTCCCTGTCCGGTTTGTGTGAGGTTGTGACCACGAAGTTTTTCATTCTCTATCACCTCTAAGAGCTTCTCGTTCAGCGCTTTCTGTTCCTCTATCTTTGTCTTCAATTCCTGGTATTTCGACATCAACCGATTGTGCTTCTCCAGTGCCACCTGATAGTTGTGATAGCTCACGAGAAAAACAAAGATCATAAAGAAAAGAAGCGTCAGAAGTCCCAGATTAACTCTGAAATGCTTCCGCCTTCTTGGCCTCAGTTTAGAACGGGACCTCGTATTCGTCCCTCCCCTCCTGTATGGTGAGGGATGTTGAATCACTATCAAAAAACACATCCACATCGTAACTTTCATCCGTTCCTGGCAGATAAAACAGGAATTCCCCATTGTAAACGGGAACTTTCATTTCGTATTCCCCGAAACTCAGCGTCACCACACTTCCCTCGCTGGTGAGTTCACCGTACACCTTCACAGGGTCTTCCACTGCGAAAATTTTCTTGTTTTCGAGATCGAGGAGTTGGTACGCGTTGCTTCTCAGCACCGTGTCGGTGCTGAACTTTCCCGCGGAGTGGTAAAGCACCACCGGTGTTGTTTTGAAAGACACTTCTTCTGTCTGCTCATCGAACACGATCGTAGCCGCCACGGTGAGCTCAAAATCCGACAGATCGAACGGTATATCCACCGTGTTCAAAAGGACTCCCTCATTGGCCAATACATCCTTGAGCGTGTACTCTTTTCCGTTCACCGATAAATGACTGCTTTCCAGATCCACAGTAACGTTTTCGTCTGTTCCCACGTTGAACAAATAGACGTACAGATCCGCCTTTCCAGGGCTCACCAGAGCACAGCCAACGGCGAGCAGCAGAAGAAAAGCAGGAAGAAGAACCCTCACGGGAAACACCTCACAGTATGTACGCGCTCAGATCCTCGTCCTGAACGATCTTTTCGAGTCTTCTTCTCACGTATTCGGCATCCACAACGACCCTCTTTTCTGGAATATCCGGTGCTTCGAAAGAGATCTCCTCGAGGACCTTTTCAGCGACCGTGTAGAGCCTTCTGGCTCCGATGTTTTCGAGTCTTTGATTCAGCTGATACGCTATTCGAGCCATTTCTCTGATTCCATCCTCGGTGAAGACGAGTTCCACACCTTCCGTTGAAAGAAGTGCCTGGTACTGTTTTATGATGGCATTCTCTGGTTCTTTCAATATCCTCACGAAATCCTCCTCGGTGAGGGGTGACAGTTCTACACGTATCGGGAAACGTCCCTGAAGTTCCGGAATGAGATCCGATGGTCGTGAAACGTGGAATGCGCCGGCCGCTATGAAGAGGATGAAATCCGTTCTCACCGGTCCGTACTTGGTCATGATCGTGGTACCTTCGACAATGGGGAGAAGGTCCCTCTGAACACCTTGTCTGGAGACATCTGGCCCCACCGCACTCTCTTTCCCGGCGATCTTGTCTATTTCATCTATGAAGATGATTCCCCTGTTCTGAGCTCTGTCGAGTGCTTCCTGCACCACCTTGTCCATGTCTATGAGTTTTTCCGCTTCCAAAGGCAACAGAACCTTCCTCGCTTCAGAGACTTTCATTTTTCTCTTCTTCTTTCGCTTTGGAAGCATTCCGCTGAACATATTCGTGATTTCTATCCCGAGGTCTTCCATACCCGGTCCGAAGATTCCCATGAACGGAGAAACCGTTTCTTCGAGTTCTATTTCGATCTCTTCATCTTCCAGCTCTCCCTTTCTCAGCTTTTCCCTCATCTCTTCCCTTTTCGCTCTGAACCTTCTCCTGTCTTCCGGTGTGTACTGCTGTTGCTGTCCACCGGTTATGAGGTTTATGAAGGGATTCGTGACAACCGGCATGGCTTTCGATTCGGGAACGAGAGCATCGAGAATTCGCTCTTCAACCAGCTCTTCCGCCTGCCTTTCCACTTCTTTTATCTTTTCCTGTTTCACCATGTTAACACTGATCTCAACCAGATCTCTTATCATCGAGTCCACGTTCTTTCCCACGTATCCCACTTCCGTGAACCTCGTCGCTTCGACTTTCAAGAACGGGGATCCGGAAAGCTGAGCCAGTCTCCGGGCGATCTCTGTCTTTCCCACACCCGTGGGTCCGATCATCAGGATGTTCTTGGGAAGTACTTCTTTTCTCCACTCTTCTGGAAGCTTCTGTCTTCTGATTCTGTTTCGAACTGCTATCGCCACGGCTTTTTTCGCTTCGTACTGACCAACTATGTATTTGTCGAGTTCTTGAACGATTTCCTTCGGAGTCATTTCATCGAAACTCTTCATAAGAACACCTCCTAAACTTCTTCGATCACTATGTTCTGGTTCGTGTAGATGCAGATCTCACCTGCTATCGTCATCGCTTTCTCCACGATTTCCCGCGCGGAGAGATCGGTGTTCCTGAGAAGGGCCTTGGCAGCTGCGAGTGCGTAAGGTCCTCCTGAGCCGATGGCGGCCGCGTCGTCGTCGGGCTGGATGACCTCGCCGTTTCCCGATATGATGAAGATGTTCTCTTTATCTGCCACAAGAAGCAGGGCTTCCAGTCTTCTCAGAACTCTGTCCGTTCTCCAATCTTTCGCGAGCTCAACGGCGGCCTTTGTGAGGTTGCCGCCCCATTCCCTCAGTTTCGCTTCGAATCTATCGAAGAGCGTCATGGCGTCCGCCACAGATCCCGCAAAACCAGCGAGTACTTTTCCTTCCCCAAGCTTTCTAACCTTTCTCGCGTTTCCCTTCAAAACGGTCGAACCGAAAGTGACCTGACCATCTCCTCCCATCACCGTTTGCCCGTTTCTTCTCACAACCAGTATCGTTGTTCCGTGAAATTTCATGGTTCAACACCTCCTCAAGTTATTTTAACTCAATTTCTCAAATAAAGGAAATGGTATCATCTTAAATGAGGAGGTGCGAACTTGAAAGTAGGGGTAGCACTCAGTGGAGGAGTGGACAGTGCGGTAGCTCTCTATCTGTTGCTGAAAGAAGGGCACGAGGTAAAGGCTTTCCACATGAAAACGAAGGAAGATGAATTCTTCATCAAAAAAGAGATAAAGAAGAAGGTCTGTTGCAGTCCATCGGATACGGCCGACGCGATGAGAATAGCACACTTTCTCGGAGTGGAGATAGAGATCGTCGATGTGAAGGAGATCTTCAGAGAGAAAGTCATCGAACCGTTCAAGAGGGATCTTCTCAAAGGCCTCACTCCGAATCCCTGCGCACACTGCAATCGTTTCGTGAAATTTGGATACCTCATGGATTACGTTCTCAACCAGGGATTCGATGCGTTTGCGAGTGGACACTACGCGAGAATAGAGTTCAGCGAAAAGTACGGAAGAAAGGTGATAAAAAAGGGTGTGGATCTGAAGAAAGATCAGTCGTATTTCCTTGCCAGGATCGAGCCCTGGAGAATAGAAAGACTCATCTTCCCAAACGGTATCTACACGAAAGAAGAGATCAGAAAAATCGCAGAAGAAGCGGGAATACACGTTGCAAAGAAACAGGAAAGTCAGGATGTGTGCTTCATACCGGATGGCAGCATCGAAAACTTTTTGAAAGACGAAGGTATAACGCTCAAAGATGGAGATATCATCACACCCGAGGGAGAGGTCGTTGGTCGGCATTTCGGGTATCCTCTCTACACAATCGGTCAGAGGAAGGGCTTCAAAATAGAAAAATTCGGAAGAAGGTACTACGTGAGGGGCAAGATTCCGGAGAAGAACGTTGTTGTCGTATCAGATCTGGAAGATGTTTTCTTCTCCGGTTTGATCGCAGAAGATCCCGTCTGGCATGTTGAAGTGCCTGAAGAGTTCAGATGTGTCTGCAGAGTGAGGAAAAAATCGGAAGAAGCTCCTGCAGTTGTCAAGGTGAAAGATAACGAAGTGGAGGTCAGTTTCGAGAAGAAAGTCTTCGCCGTCACACCGGGTCAGATTGCCGCCTTTTACGATGGAGACACACTCCTTGGAGGAGCGATTATAAAGGAGGGAATTCGATGAGAAGCATCGTTCAGAACAAGGTGGAAGAGTGTCTCGAGATATTGAAGTGGGACAAAACGAAATGGATTGACTTCTGGAGAGAGTTGAGAAGAAAGTTCGGCCCGATAGTCCCAAACTACGAGAGAAAACTCGAATTGAACGATGAAAAGATCGAGAAGATCCTTCGGGAAATAGAACGAAGAGAGCTCGATAGATTCAAGTGGGACTGGCTGGACGTCTCGAGGAACAAAAAAATAGAGTGCGCAGAATCGCTCTCAGAGAGAGAAGATTTCCTCGATTTGAAAAGAGAAGACTTCTCCGTGTTCCTCATGTCGCTTCTGGGTCTTTCAGACTGGGTTGTTGTGGATGGAGAGAAAGAGAAGATCGTGGTGATGGATGTGTTCTCTCTCTGGAGAAAGGGACTTCTAAGAGAGCTTTCACTCGCCACGCTCCACGCGGTGATAGAGTTCAGAAAAGGAAAAGAAATCGGGAACTACGGAGGAAAAAAAGAGTACTTCGATTCTCTGCTGAAGGAAATCGAGAAGATTTTAAAAAGAGGAAAAGAAGCTCTCGGTGATCTGTGCGAATTTTTGAGAAACCACGTTTCGTACTACGACTGGGTGGGATTTTACTTCGTGGAGGATGGAAAGCTGAAACTCGGTCCGTTCGTAGGAGAGCCAACAGAACACGTGGAGATACCGTTCGGAGTTGGAATCTGTGGTCAGGCAGCGGAGAGAGAAGAGACCTTCGTTGTTCAGGATGTGAGCAAAGAAACAAACTATCTCTCCTGCAGTCCAAAGACGAAAGCGGAAATCGTGGTTCCCATTTTCAAAGATGGAAAAATCATAGGAGAACTGGATATAGATTCGTACAGTCCTTCTCCTTTCTCCGAAGAAGACAGAGCCTTTCTCGAAAAGGTGTGCGAACTCGTATCAAAGGTGGTGTGAGGTTCTCCCTCACACCACTCTTTTGAAATGCTCGATGGATCTGTCCCAGGTTTTCTCCGCGTCGTTCGGGAAATAACACGCGGGAAGTTCTCCATGTTGTCTGTGATAGTGCATACATTCACAGCAGATGCCCTTTCTCGGACATCCAGGATAAGAACAGTTGCAGTAAGAGAGGTTCCTCTCCTTGTTCGGGCAGGCCTTCACGATTTCACCTCCAGATTTCTCATGATTCGATCGTCCATATCGAGAAATTCGTTTATTTCTCGAGAGAGCCTGACAACCAGATACAACCAGTACACACCGAGAGTGAATAGAGTGAGGAGAAAAACCGATAACACGTTCCTTTCCTTTATGACCGGTTTGTAGTCGATGTTGAAAAGGGTTCTGTAAAGGTGGATCTTGATCTCTTGGAGTTTCCTTATAGTTTCAAACAGGTAGTGAAGAAAGATCACAAAAAAGATCAACTGAAGCAGGGAGAAAAACCATATTCCCGCAAAGAGAAACTCGAGAAACCAGAAGGCTATAAAGGCAATGTACGGCCAGTTTGGAACAAACGGCTTTTCGTTCAAGTTCACAGAACGCTGCTCCGCCAGTCTCAGAGTTTGCAGAACGTTGATGTTCAGGAGCACACTCCACTGTCTGTAAACGATCAAAAGAGAAATCGTGGAAATCAGAGAAAGAAAAAGAGTCACAGTCCCAAGGGTATAACTGGGAGATCCTGCCAGAATCTCCCTGTAATATTCTAACAGCAGAATCGAACTCATTGCAGAAAAGACAACGCCCATCCAGGCCAGGTTCATGTTCACTCTTTTCAATTTTTATCCCTCCAGTGTTCGATGAGATCGTCCCAGGAGCTCTCCGAGGTGAAGTCGCTTAAAGCAACGAAATCGTCCCAGTACTCTGGATTTTTCATATTCTGAGGCAGATAAATCGTTAGGTCCGTGTAGTTATCAGGTGTTCCGTAGACCCTCGCAGAAACTATGGCACTGTAGAGACCTTCTCCGTACTCTCTGAGGACAACATCTGATGAATTTTGAAGCGATTTTGCAAAACTTCCAAGTTCTACGAGTTCGGTGGTACTTCCGCCCGCAGTTCTTCTTTCAACTTCGAACTCCCACGGAGAAAGGTTGTTCTCGATCATGTACTGGGCAACTCTGTCCAACCACAGCATGATCTCATCCAGTTTCGAAGTGTCCCAGACGCTCAGAGAATATTCTGTGCCGTAGATCTCTCCGTATCTCTTAACGATGTTCGAGAGAAGGGAAGAGAGATCTTTTGAGTACCTCAACACTGAGTAGTCCCAGCCGTTCCCGGGCGCCTCTTTTGAAGACACAACCACGTATCGAGCGCAATCTTTCAGTTCCCACAGGATCTCAAACGTTCCCATCAAACAGGCATCGAAGCCCAGTACCGTAACGGGAGAGTCTCTCAAAACACTCTTTATCTCTTTTATGGTGAAAAAATCCAGATTTACGAAATCGTAAGCCACACCTTTAACCTGTTTTTGAGACTCTCCACGCCACCAATCTCCGTGGTTCCAGATAACGAGTAAGGAAAGATCTTCTCCCCTGTACGCGTTCAGGAAAGAAGAAAGAACAACCGGATCTCCTGAGTTTATCTCATCGAAAGTTTCCAGAGGAATCAAACCTTCCTCCACACGGTAGAGCGTATCAGAAGAAGACCTGTAATCTACCAGAGCGAAAACGTTTATCCAAGATGGATTTCCCATCATCTCCTTCAGATCCTGAAAGATGAACTGCTCCAAATCGTTGTCCCCCGCTATCCAGACGAGGAACGAAAGCGTGTGGTTGTGAACAGGAATACACCCGAAAATCAAGAGAAAAAGACTACCTGTTAAGATAATCAAACTTCTTGCCCTGATACGTATCTCTCCTCTCGAGTTCTTCTTCTATCATGTTGATGATTTCTATCTTGCTCTTTCCCCAGTTACCGAAGATCGTTCCCTTTCTCGGAGGATCTGCGACCAGTCTGTGAATGACCACGTTTGGGGAGAGGTATTCGAGAAATGTGATCGCTCTGTCGATGTACTCCTCGAGTGAACAGATTTTTACTTCTCCCTTTTTGTACATCTCCGCGAGTTTTGTTCCTTCCACCACGTAAAGCGAGTGGAGTTTCACACCGTCCACATCGAGAGCGGAGAGGATCTTGGCCGTCTCTACCACATCCTCCATATCGTCCCAGGGCAGATTCAAAATCACATGCACCACGAGTTCGATGCCTCTCTTTTTCACTCTCACAGCGGCATCCACGAACTCCGCGAGGGTGTGGCCTCTGTTGATCTTCTTGAGTGTTCTATAGTTTGCCGTCTGAAGGCCAAGCTCAACGGAAACATCGACACGCTTTTTGAATTCTTCGAACAGATCCAGAACTCGTTCGGGCACGAGATCGGGCCTCGTGGAGACAGATAGCTGAACTATACTATCGTCCACGAGAGCTTCCTCGTAGCGTTCTCTGAGCATCTCAACAGGGGCGTAGGTGTTGCTGAACGACTGAAAGTACGCGATGAATTTCTTGATCCCCCGCTTTTCGTATTTTTTCTTCATTTCCATAACCTGCTCCCTTATCGGGAGCCTCATCAGAGTGGTGAAGCCACTTCCCGTGGCATCACAGTAAATACAGCCACCCTTCCCTTTCGTGCCGTCCCTGTTCGGACAGGAAAATCCCCCGTGTATCACTATTCTCTGGACCCTTTCACCGTATCTTTCCTTCAGATAATCGCTGAGCTTTCTGTATCGCATGGCCCATCCTCCTTTTCCTATCTATGATACAATAGTTTCAAAAGAACTCGAAATCGAGGAGGAGATCGGCCTTGCGGATGAAAGACCTCTATGCTCCTACTCTCAAAGAAACCCCTTCCGATGTTGAGACAGTAAGCCACGAGTATCTTCTTCGAGGAGGCTTCATAAGAAAAGTAGCCGCCGGTATATACACCTACCTCCCATTAGGAAGAAGAGTGCTTCTCAAAATAGAGAACATAGTTCGAGAAGAGATGAACAGGATAGGGGCACAGGAAATTCTGATGCCCATCCTTCAACCTGCGGAACTCTGGAAACAGTCAGGAAGGTGGGACGATTACGGTCCCGAAATGATGAAACTCAAAGACAGGCACGAAAGAGACTTCACACTCGGTCCCACGCACGAGGAGATCGTCACGGACCTTGTGAAGAACGAACTTCGTTCATACAAACAGCTTCCTCTCACTCTGTATCAGATAGCGAACAAGTACAGAGACGAAATCAGACCACGCTTCGGCCTTCTCAGGGCGAGAGAATTCATCATGAAGGACGCTTACAGCTTTCACGCAAGCTGGGAATCTCTGGACGAGACGTACGAACAGTTCAAAAAAGCGTACTCCCGAATCATGGAAAGGCTTGGTGTGCGGTACATGATCATAGAGGCAGAAACGGGTGCCATCGGAGGGAACGCTTCCCACGAGTTCGTCGTTCCTGCGAAAATAGGAGAGACGAACGTACTCTTCTGTGAAAAGTGCGGCTACCAGGCAAGCGACGAAAAAGCCGAATACAAAGGTGAATACACTCAGGAACAGGAAGAAGAGAAACCCCTCAAGAAGGTTCCCACACCCGGGGTGAAGACGATCGAGGAAGTTTCAGAGTTTCTCGGTGTTCCTCCGTCGAAGATTGTGAAGTCCCTTCTTTACAAAGGAAGAGAAGGATACGTAATGGTACTTATAAGGGGAGACCTGGAGCTCAACGAAGCGAAGCTCAAAGCACATTTGAAAGATCAGTCGCTGAGAATGGCAACCCCAGAAGAAATTCTGAAGGACTTCGGAGTTCCCGTCGGATTCATTGGACCCATCGGTGTGGATGTGAAGAAAGTGGCCGATCACAGCGTCAGAGGACTGAAAAACTTCGTCGTTGGGGGTATGGAAGAGGATACGCACTACGTAAACGCAAACCACCCCAGAGATTTCAAGGTGGACGAGTGGTACGATCTGAGAACGGTGGTGGAGGGTGATCCCTGTCCCGTCTGTGGTGAGCCTCTCAAGGCGACAAAAGGGATAGAGCTTGGTCACATCTTCAAACTCGGCACAAAATACTCCGAAGCCATGAAGGCCTACTTCATGGATGAAAACGGTGAGATGAAGCCTTTCATCATGGGCTGTTATGGCTGGGGAGTTTCCAGAACGATGGCGGCTGTTGTGGAACATTTCCACGATGAGAACGGTATGATCTGGCCCCTTTCGATCGCCCCTTACACCGTTGTGGTGGACATTCTGAACATGAACGACGCTGAACAGAAGCAGGTGGGTGAGAAGATTTACCAGGTTCTCTCAGAAAAAGGAGAAGAGGTTGTTCTGGATGACAGAGAAGTCTCGCCTGGTTTCAAATTCAAAGACGCCGATCTCATAGGCTTTCCCATAAGAATAAACGTGGGAAGATCCCTCAAGGAAGGTGTTGTTGAACTGAAGAAACGCTATTCGAAAGAACTCGTCAAGGTGAACATCAAAAACGGTTTCGGTGCGCTTCTGGAGACACTGGAAAAGATGAAGCGGGAGTACGATCCCAAGGAGGCTGTCAGGTGAACTACAACAAACTCTCCTCCGCCACGATACAGGGAATAGAAGCAATGAAAATAGATGTTGAAGTAGATTTCGACAACAGGAGCGTTTTCAACGATATAGACGTGGTTGGCCTCGGTGACACCGCCGTGAAAGAGAGCAGAAAAAGGGTGAAAAGCGCTATTCTGAACAGTGGATTTTCTCTTCCACACGGTAAATACGTGGTGAACCTCGCTCCTGGAGACGTGAGAAAAGAAGGTTCCATGCTCGACCTGCCAATCGCACTGTGCATACTCGCTTCAACAGGAATAGTTCAGGTGAGCGAAAACATCCTCGCTATAGGAGAACTCTCGCTGAATGGAGAAGTGAAGAGGGTGAACGGGGTTCTTCCCGTTCTCCTTTCTCTTTCAGAAATGTTCAGTGGTACGGTGCTCATCCCAAAAGAGAACGAAGAGGAAGCAAAATGCGTGAAAGAACTGGATATATACGCAGTGGAATCTCTCAGAGAATGCGTTGAGTTCTTGAGGGGAGATAGAACGCTGAAACGGATCGAGTATTCGGGTATAGAAAACACGAACTTGGAATACGAGATCGATTTCTCCGATGTTAGAGACCACGAGATGGTGAAAAGAGCGGTGGAGATAGCCGTCGCAGGTTTTCACAACATCCTCATGGTAGGAAATCCCGGCTCCGGGAAGACCATGATAGCGAAGAGAATTCCCACGATCTTTCCTCCCATGTCCGAAGAGGAAATCCTCGAGACGAGCAAGGTGTACAGCGCATCTGGTTATCCCGGGATCGTGAAACTCCGTCCCTTCAGAGCTCCCCATCACACGGCGTCGACTGTCTCCATCATCGGTGGTGGTACCAACCCAAGACCCGGTGAGATTTCTCTCGCACACAACGGTGTTCTGTTCCTCGATGAGCTACCGGAGTTCAAAAGAGATGTGCTGGAAGCCCTGAGACAGCCTCTCGAAGAAGGTATCGTCACGGTTGCCAGAGCGAAGTTCACCGTCACCTACCCCGCCCGCTTCATGCTTGTTGGTGCCATGAACCCTTGTCCCTGTGGAAATCTTGGTGACCCGAAACAACCCTGTGTCTGCTCTCCCAGAGACATCATGAGGTACAGAAAGAAAATCTCGGGTCCTCTTCTGGACAGGATGGACCTGGTGATCAACGTCCCGAAGCTCTCCTTCGAGGAAATGATGAAAAAACCCGAAGGAGAGAAAAGCTCTTCAATCAGAGAGCGGGTGATGAAGGCGAGGGAAATACAAAAAAGACGTTTCAGGGATACTCATATTTCCTGCAATTCACAGATGTCTCACAGAATGCTGAGGAGGTTTGTCCAGCTGGACGAGAAGAGTGAGGATCTCCTGAAAAGATACGTGGAAAGATATGGACTGTCGGGTAGGAAGATCGACAAAGTTCTGAAGATCTCACGAACAATAGCGGATCTGGAAGGTTCGAACGGTGTAGAAATGAGTCACCTCGCAGAAGCGCTTCAGTACAGGTTCAGAGAGAGTTAGCTTTCCCACCAGAATTTCCTCTCCGCTATTTCATCCATGGTCTTCCTTTCTTTGAGGTTCTCTTCGTAAAGGTACTCTCGCATCTTTCTTTCTTTTAATTTTTCAAGAATCTTTCTCTCCTTCATTTTTTCAAAAAGTTTTCTTCTCGTTTCTTCCTGTTCCTTCATCAGTTCAGAAAGTTCACTTTGCTTTTTTTTGATCTCTTCTTCATAAAACATCATCTGCATCTCCATATTCAGGAGATCTTCCTTTCTGAGAACCTTTTTGTGAAGAAAATTACTTTCTATTCGCTTCTTTTCAGCGGAAAGTTGTTGTATAATTCTCTGGGTATTTTCCACTTTTTCATTGATTTTTGAGAGATCGTTTTTCAAAGTTTCTTCTTCCTTTCTTCGAACATCGTATATTCTCTGAAGTCTAAATCTAAAAGGCACGAATCATCACCCCAATAAGATTTTTGGAAAAATTTATAGTGGATGATAAAATTAAGTAAGGTTCTGATAATTTCCAGAAATATTTTACCAGAATCCGGGGGAGAAAGGCTTGTATACAAGGGAAGAACTCATGGAGATAGTGTCAGAAAGAGTGAAAAAGTGTACGGCTTGCCCACTTCATCTGAATAGGACAAACGTTGTCGTAGGAGAAGGAAATCTGGATACGAGGATTGTCTTTGTGGGAGAAGGACCGGGAGAGGAAGAAGACAAGACGGGAAGACCTTTCGTCGGCAGAGCGGGAATGCTTCTGACGGAACTGCTCAGAGAATCAGGTATCAGAAGAGAAGATGTTTACATATGCAACGTTGTGAAATGCAGGCCTCCCAACAACAGAACACCCACTCCTGAAGAACAGGCGGCATGTGGACATTTTTTACTCGCTCAGATCGAAATCATCAACCCAGATGTGATAGTTGCTCTCGGAGCCACGGCGCTGTCTTTCTTCGTGGATGGGAAAAAGGTATCCATAACTAAGGTCAGAGGAAATCCCATCGACTGGCTCGGAGGAAAAAAGGTCATTCCAACATTCCATCCGAGTTATCTCCTGAGAAATAGAAGTAATGAACTCAGAAGGATCGTTCTTGAGGATATTGAGAAAGCAAAAAGTTTCATAAAGAAGGAGGGTTGATAGCATGCCTAGAGGAAGGAAGAAAACCCTGACACCTGCGCTCGAAGATTACCTTGCAGTGATTCAGGAGATACTTCAGAAACAACCCGCGGCGAGGGTGAGCACCATCGCGAGAAAGATGGGAGTGAGCCTTCCAAGTGTGACGAATGCCATGAAAAGACTGGCGGAACTTGGATACGTCGAATACGAGAAGTATGGATACATAACCCTTACCGAGAAGGGTAAAAGAAGAGCAAGATCGTTGAGAGGTTCTCAGAACAGACTCAGGAACTTTTTCTTCTACGTGATGGGAATACCTTCACCCACCGCGGAAAAACTCTCGCGTCATTTCTCACACTTCCTGGATACGAAAACGAGAGAAAGATTCAAGAGATTTTACGACATAATGGTGAATTTCGATGAGAGCAAGGTGCAGGAACTGAAGGAATTTCTCGAAGAGAGCAGAAGACTCGTGAACGTTCGGGAAATCCCTGAAGAAGCCAGAATTATGGAAGAAGATGAAGAAGAGGAGGCTCAACCATGAACATTCTGGTAACAGGCGGAGCGGGCTTCATAGGATCCCACGTGGTGGACAAACTGATAGAAAACGGATACGGTGTCATTGTGGTGGACAATCTATCTTCTGGAAAGGTTGAAAACCTCAACAGAAACGCACTGTTTTATGAACAGAGTATAGAGGACGAAGAAATGATGGAGCGGATCTTCTCTCTACACAGACCCGAGTATGTCTTTCACCTCGCCGCTCAGGCTAGTGTCGCCATCTCTGTTAGGGAACCCGCCAGAGACGCAAAAACGAACATCATCGGATCTCTTGTGCTTCTTGAAAAATCCATCAAGTACGGTGTTAAAAAATTCATCTTTTCGTCCACCGGTGGGGCGATATACGGAGAGAATGTGAAGGTCTTTCCAACACCGGAAACGGAGATACCTCATCCGATATCCCCTTATGGCATAGCGAAGTACAGCACCGAGATGTATCTGGAATTCTTCGCGAGAGAGTACGGGCTGAAGTACACAGTTCTCAGATACGCCAACGTTTACGGGCCAAGACAGGATCCGTACGGTGAAGCGGGCGTGGTGGCCATCTTCACTGAAAGGATGCTCAGGGGAGAGGAAGTTCACATATTCGGTGATGGAGAGTACGTCAGAGACTACGTTTACGTTGATGACGTGGTCAGAGCGAATCTTCTCGCCATGGAGAAAGGCGACAACGAAGTCTTCAACATAGGAACGGGAAGGGGCACAACCGTGAACCAGCTCTTCAAACTGCTGAAAGAGATCACTGGCTACGATAAAGAGCCTGTCTATAAACCACCGCGTAAGGGCGACGTGAGAAAGAGCATTCTCGATTACACGAAGGCGAAGGAAAAGCTCGGCTGGGAACCCAAAGTTTCCCTTGAGGAGGGATTGAAGCTCACCGTTGAGTATTTCAGAAAAACCCTTGAGTGAACTGCTCAGGCCGAAAGACTTCGAGGATTTCGTCGGTCAGGATCATATATTCGGTAATAAAGGGATTCTCCGGCGAACTTTAAAGACAGGCAACATGTTCTCTTCTATCCTCTATGGACCACCGGGGTCTGGTAAGACCTCGGTTTTTTCACTGCTGAAAAGGTATTTCAACGGCGAGGTAGTTTATCTGAGCTCCACCGTTCACGGGGTTTCTGAAATAAAGAACGTTCTCAAAAGAGGAGAACAGTTGAGAAAATATGGAAAAAAATTGCTTCTCTTTCTCGATGAAATACACCGCCTGAACAAAAACCAGCAGATGGTTCTGGTTTCCCATGTTGAACGAGGAGACATCGTACTGGTTGCGACAACAACTGAAAATCCGAGTTTTGTCATCGTACCTGCACTTCTCTCAAGGTGCAGGATTCTTTATTTCAAAAAACTCTCTGACGAGGACCTGATGAAGATCTTGAAAAAAGCAACAGAGGTTCTCAACATCGATCTGGAAGAATCGGTAGAGAAAGCCATAGTAAGGCATTCCGAAGGAGACGCCAGAAAACTCTTGAACACCCTGGAGATCGTCCACCAGGCGTTCAAAAACAAGAGAGTAACTCTTGAGGACCTGGAAACTCTGCTGGGAAACGTGAGCGGGTACACGAAGGAATCACACTACGATTTCGCTTCGGCCTTCATAAAGAGTATGAGAGGTAGCGATCCAAACGCCGCTGTTTACTACCTCGTCAAAATGATAGAGATGGGAGAAGACCCGCGATTCATAGCACGAAGAATGATCATATTCGCCAGCGAAGACGTTGGACTCGCCGACCCAAACGCTCTACATATCGCCGTTTCGACCTCCATCGCTGTCGAACACGTGGGACTTCCCGAATGTTTGATGAACCTTGTAGAGTGTGCCGTCTATCTTTCCCTCGCTCCCAAGAGCAACTCTGTTTATCTCGCAATGAAAAAAGTCCAGGAACTTCCTGTGGAGGACGTACCGCTTTTTCTGAGAAATCCCGTCACCGAAGAGATGAAAAAGCGTGGATACGGAGAAGGGTATCTTTATCCCCATGATTTCGGTGGTTTCGTGAAAACGAACTATCTTCCAGAAAAGTTGAAAAATGAGGTCATCTTCCAGCCAAAGAGAGTAGGTTTTGAGGAAGAACTCTTTGAAAGGCTCAGAAAACTCTGGCCCGAGAAGTACGGGGGTGAAAGTATGGCCGAAGTGAGAAAAGAACTGGAATACAAAGGGAAAAAGATCAGAATCGTAAAGGGAGACATCACAAGAGAAGAAGTGGACGCCATAGTGAACGCGGCGAACGAATATCTGAAACACGGAGGAGGAGTAGCGGGAGCGATCGTGAGAGCAGGTGGAAGCGTTATCCAGGAAGAAAGCGACAGGATCGTTCAAGAACGAGGAAGAGTCCCGACAGGTGAAGCGGTGGTAACCAGCGCTGGAAAGCTGAAGGCAAAATACGTGATCCACACCGTGGGGCCCGTTTGGAGAGGAGGCAGTCATGGAGAGGACGAACTTCTCTACAAAGCAGTTTACAACGCTCTTCTTCGAGCTCACGAACTGAAATTGAAGAGCATCTCAATGCCTGCTATCAGTACAGGAATATTCGGATTTCCGAAAGAAAGAGCGGTGGGAATCTTTTCAAAAGCAATAAGAGATTTCATCGATCAACATCCTGATACCACTCTGGAAGAGATCCGCATATGCAACATAGATGAGGAAACAACGAAGATTTTCGAAGAAAAGTTCAGCGTTTGATGAAACCAAAAGAAGGGGCAAACGCCCCTTCTTTTTTAAGACCTCTGAGGAAGTATTGAATCAACTCAAACGAGTTCTTGGACCTCTTCCGCAACAGATTTCCATACCTGAAAGGAACTATTGATATTTTCATCATACCACAAAAACTAAAAAAGTAAAGGGGGCCAAGGGCCCCCTTTATTTCCATCAGAATTCTTCAGGCATGCTCGGTGTTTCTTTCTTCTCCTCGGGTTTTTCAACGATGAGCACTTCCGTTGTCAGGAGCATTCCAGCGATGGATGCAGCATTCTGCAGGGCGCTCCTTGTAACCTTTGCTGGGTCAATGATTCCTCTTTCAAACATGTTGCAGTATTCTCCTCTGAGTGCGTCGAATCCATAGGCTGGATCGTCATTCGAAAGTATCTTCTCAATGATCACCGCTCCGTCGTATCCCGCGTTTTCAGCAATCTGCTTAATAGGGGCTGAGAGTGCCTTGTAAACGATCTGGGCTCCTATTTTCTCGTCGCCTTCGAGCTCTTCTATGACCTTTTCAACGGCTTTTCTTGCTCTCAGGAGTGTTACTCCTCCACCTGGAACGATTCCTTCTTCGACAGCTGCTCTCGTGGCGCTCAGTGCGTCTTCAATTCTGTGTTTCTTTTCCTTGAGCTCTGTTTCGGTGGCCGCTCCAACCTTTATGACGGCTACTCCTCCTGCGAGTTTTGCCATCCTTTCCTGGAGAGTTTCTTTTTCGTACTCGGATGTGGTTTCCTCTATCTGGGCTTTGATCTGAGCGATTCTCTTCTTGATAGCCTCCGGATCACCTTTTCCTCCAATTATGATGGTTTCATCTTTCTTGACCCTCACAAGATCGGCTCTTCCGAGATCTTCGAGGGTGAGATCCTCGAGATTGATTCCGAGCTCTTCACTTGCCACCTGACCTCCGGTGAGTATCGCTATGTCCTGAAGCATGGCTTTTCTTCTTTCACCGAATCCAGGAGCCTTTACAGCACAGGACTGGAGAGTACCCTTGAGCTTGTTGAGAACAAGTGTTGTCAGAACTTCTCCTTCAACGTCTTCCGCTATGACGAGAAGTGGTTTTCCGGTCTGAGCGACTTTTTCAAGGATCGGAATGAGAGGCTTCACAGCGCTGAGCTTCCTGTCAGTGATGAGTATGAAGGGTTCCTTCAGAACGACTTCCATCTTCTCGGCATCCGTGACGAAGTACGGTGAAATGTAACCCCTGTCAAACTGCATACCTTCGGTGAATTCAACGTATGTTTCGAGTGTTTTGGAATCTTCCACAGTGATGACTCCGTCTTCTCCTACCTTGTCCATAGCTTCTGCGATGAGTTCTCCTATTTCAGCGCTGTTCGCAGATATGGCGGCAACATGGGCGATGTCTTCCCTACCGGAAAGTTTCTTGGAAACCTTCTTGATCTCTTCAACGGCCTTCTCAACGGCTTTGTCTATACCTCTCTTGAGGAGAATTGGATTGGCACCCGCTGCAACATTCTTGAGACCTTCTTTGATCATAGCCTGTGCGAGAACCGTAGCCGTTGTTGTACCGTCACCGGCAACATCGTTTGTTTTGGAAGCAACCTCTTTCACGAGCTGAGCTCCAAGGTTTTCGAATTTGTCCTCGAGCTCAATCTCCTTGGCTATGGAAACACCGTCGTTGGTTATTGTTGGAGAACCCCACGATTTTTCGATAACAACGTTCCTTCCCTTTGGTCCGAGAGTCACCTTTACCGCGTTAGCGACCTTGTCCACACCTCTTTCGAGTGCTCTTCTCGCTTCTTCATTGAACTTCAGAATCTTCGGCATATCTCACACCTCCTTCACTCTTCGATTTTCGCGAGTATGTCATTCACATCGATGATGATGTAATCCTCATCATCAATCTTTATTTCTGTACCCGCATATTTGGAGTAAATAACCTTGTCTCCAACTTTGATGTCGAATTTTTCGTCGTCATCGATCTTTCCCACGGCTACGACCTCTGCCTTCATCGGTTTTTCTTTTGCGGAATCTGGAAGAACGATTCCTCCCTCTGTCTTCTTTTCCTCTTTGATGGGCTTGATGAGGAGTCTTTCACCGAGAGGTATCACTTTCATCATCCATCCCTCCTTCGTAGATGTTTAGCACTCTCATCATTCGACTGCTAATATAAATATACTACTTTTTACGAGCCTCTTCAAGGGATATTGATTAAGAAAAACAAACACAAATCCAACATTACCGTTAATAATGAATAAACAATGATTCAAAGAGATAGAAGAAAAATAAAAAGGCGCTTGAAGCGCCCTCTTTCTGGTGGAGGCGGGGGGATTCGAACCCCCGTCCGAAGATGGAGGCCCCTGGGCTTCTCCGAGCGCAGCCCGTGTTTTCGCTCTCGGGAGGGACCTCCCACGGGCAGGGTGTCCTCTCCCACAGCCTTCCTGAGTTTTCCCGATTCAGGCCGGAAGGCGAAGCTGAATCGGTAGGCTGGATCTCTCACGCCCTCTTCCGAAGCCCAGCCAACTTCGGAGAGGACGGCCGCTTATCTATTAAGCGGCAACAGCAACAGGTTCGTTGGCACTTATTCTTTGTCCCACCTTTTTTACGAGGAGGTGGGGACCTCGGCTCGCTTCCCAGGGGACTCCATCCCCGTCGAACCCGTTCGCCCCCTGGTTTATCAATCCATCCTTATTATACCACTGTTCAGACTCTTCCAAATGTCGGAAGGTTCAGGGTATGTTGTATAATCATATGAAGGTGCATACCCAATTTACGACCAGGAGGTGTACCAGGTGACCGCATACATCATACGAAGACTTCTGCTCTTGCCCCTGATTCTCTTAGGAGTCACCTTCATCGTTTTTTCCATGATCCAGTCCCTCGGGCCGGATAAATTACTCGCAGCGTACGTCAACCCGAACATGCTGGACAAGTTAACGCCCGAGCAGATGGACGCTCTAAAGGAGAAGTACGGCTTGAACGACTTTTTCGTTGTGAGATACGTCAAATGGCTCGCAAACACTCTGAGAGGTGATCTCGGGTGGTCCCTTGTTGGGAAAGAACCGGTGAAAGATGCTCTTTTGAGAAGACTTCCATACACCGTTGAACTTGCGCTTTATGCAATTTTTCCCGTCGTATTCGTTGGAATATGGCTTGGTGTGAAGGCTGCGGTTCACAGAGGAAAATTCCTCGATCATTTCATAAGAATCTTCGCCGTGGTTGGCTGGTCTTTCCCTGATTTCGTCTTTGGATTGCTCGTTCTGATGATCTTCTACAGCATACTGAACTGGCTTCCTCCTGGGAATCTGAGTATGTGGGCTGAAGAAGTGATCAAATCACCAGAATTTCATCGCTACACAAAGCTCATCACAATAGACGCACTCTTGAACGGCAGATTGGACATCTTCTGGGATGGGCTGAAACACCTTATAGGTCCCATCATAACTCTTTCGTGGCTCTGGTGGGCGTATCTTCTGAGAATCACCAGGTCGAGCATGCTGGAAGTCCTGAATAAAGAATACGTGAGAACCGCCAGGGCAAAGGGTCTTCCCGAGGATGTGGTTATAAACAAACACGCCAGAAGAAATGCTTTGATTCCTGTCACCACTGTCGCCGGTGGTATGGTCATCGGTCTCTTCTCCGGTACTGTGATCGTGGAAACGGTCTTCAACAGAACGGGTGTGGGAAGTTTCACCGCGCAGGCAGCCCTGCAGCTCGATTACGCTTCGGTGATGGCTTCTGCGTTGTTTTTCTCAACAATTCTTGTAGTTGGAAATCTCATCATAGATA
This sequence comes from Thermotoga maritima MSB8, assembly GCF_000008545.1. NCBI lineage: Bacteria > Thermotogati > Thermotogota > Thermotogae > Thermotogales > Thermotogaceae > Thermotoga > Thermotoga maritima. The sequence continues at coordinate 530,564 of NC_000853.1, read as the reverse complement.
TTCTGTACGCTCTTATAGATCCCAGAATAAGACTTGGATGAGAGGTGAAACGACGTGAATCAGGAATTCAAAAGAATAATGAAGAGATTTTTTAGAGATCCATCCGCCATCATAGGGTTCTCTCTAGTGCTCTTCTTCGTGGTGATAGCCATTCTCGCGCCTGTTATAGCTCCTCCCATTCACCCGCTCACCAGAGCCAAGCTACCCGATCCTTACTTGATGCCTGTGGTGAGCTGGAATCAGAGCCCACAACCCCCTACCACGAAAGAGGATGCCCTGGCGAAGAATCCCAACAGAGAACCCATACGCTGCGTTGATTATCACCCATTCGGTGTCATTGGTGGCCGTGATATCTTATACGGAATCGTCTGGGGCACAAGAACGGCTTTCAAGATAGGTCTCATAGTCACACTCGCAAGACTCTTGATAGGAGTGTTCATAGGTTCAATCTCAGGTTACTTTGGAGGATGGATAGATGAGGTTCTCATGAGGATCACCGATATCTTTCTCTCTATCCCCTTCCTCATAGCAGCTGTTGTGTTGACAACCGTTCTCGGGACGGGTCTCGACAAGGTTATGATAGCAATGATCGTGTTCGGATGGATGGGAGCGGCAAGGCTCATCAGAGGAAACATTCTTCAGGTGAGGGAAGAACAATTCGTCCTGGCAGCGAAAGCAATAGGTGTGCCCGATTTTCTCATCATATTGAAACACGTTCTTCCGAATACCATTTTCCCTGTCCTGATATGGGCTTCCATGAACATGGGATCTCTCGTGATAACGGCCGCTGTGCTCAGCTTCTTGGGACTCGGTGCCCCCCAGGGATACGCCGACTGGGGATCCATCCTCAGTTACTCGAGAGACTGGATGATGGAGATAGGAAAGCACTGGTACGCTCTCGTTTATCCCGGTACCGCTATGGTTCTCTTCGTTCTGGGATGGAATCTGCTGGGCGATGCGCTCAGAGACGCTTTCGATCCAAGGCTAAAATTCTAAGGAGGGATCGAATTGACAGAGCCTCTGCTTAGAGTGGAAAATCTGAAAACCTATTTCTATACAGAAGACGGTGTAGTGAAGGCGGTCGATGGTGTTTCTTTTGAGGTCAGAGAGGGAGAAACTCTGGGCATCGTTGGGGAATCCGGTAGTGGTAAAAGTGTAACATCGCTCTCAATAATGAGACTCCTGGATCAGAACGGAAAGATAGTTGACGGAAAGATTATCTTCAAAGGAAGGAATCTTCTCGAACTTTCAGAGAACGAAATGAGAAAGATCAGAGGAAAAGAGATCGCGATGATATTCCAGGAACCCATGGTGGCTTTGAACCCTGTTTTCACGATAGGGGATCAGATAATGGAGGCAATAATTCTTCACCAAAACGTCTCTGAAAAAGAAGCGAGAAAAATGGCGATAGATCTTCTCAGAAAAGTGGGAATTCCCGAACCTGAAAAGAGAGTGGATGAGTACCCCCACCAGCTCTCCGGTGGGATGAGACAGAGGGCTATGATAGCCATGGCACTCTCCTGCAGACCGAGTCTTCTCATAGCGGACGAACCCACCACCGCTCTCGACGTGACCATACAGGCTCAGATCCTGGAGCTCATGAAGGAACTCCAGAAAGAATACGGAATGGCAATCATTCTGATCACCCACGATATGGGCGTCGTTGCGGAAATGTCCGATAAAGTTGCTGTCATGTACGCGGGAAAGGTGGTCGAGTACGGAGACGTGAAAACCATCTTCACCGAACCCAAGCACCCCTACACCTATGCTCTTCTCGAATCCATTCCCAGAATAGACGTAGAACAGGAGAGACTGAAGAGCATTCCGGGAAACGTACCCGACCCGCTCAACTTCCCTCCGGGATGTAAATTCCATCCCAGATGTGAATTCTTCGAAAAAGGAAAATGCGACGTTGAAGAACCTGAACTGGAAGACCTGGATGGCAATCACAAGGTGAGGTGTTTCTTCTGGCAAAAACTCGATGAAATGAGACATGCAAAAAGCGAGGTGTGAAACGTGAGCAGGGAAATTCTCAGAGTTGAAAATCTGGTGAAACATTTCCCCATAAGGGCTGGTGTTTTTAAGAGAATCGTTGGATGGGTGAAGGCCGTCGATGGTGTCAGCTTCAGCATAAACGAGGGAGAAACCTTCGGCCTCGTTGGAGAGTCGGGTTGTGGAAAAACCACGATTGGAATGACCCTGCTCAGACTGTACGAGCCAACATCGGGACGCATCATCGTGGACAACGAAGACACGACCTACTACTTCATGCCGCGTTCCAAGGCAAAAAAATACATAAAGCAAACCTATCTGAGCAGGTTCGTCAACATGAAGGAGTCAGATGTGGAAAAACTGGAAGGTGTCGACAGAGAGTACGCCCGTATTTTCTTTGAGGAGGCAAAGGGTTCTCCAAAGAAGTTCATGTCCATTCTTCTCGATGATCTACCGGAGAAAAGGAAAAAATTTCGAAGAGAGATGCAGATAGTGTTCCAGGATCCATACAGCTCCCTGAACCCGAGGTTGAGAGTGAAGAGCATAGTGGGTGAAGGCATCGTCACACACAGGATCGCAAGGGGGAAAGAAGTAGAGAAACGAATCAAAGAAATCTTGGAGGATGTGGGTATTCCTTCGGCTTACGTGTACAGATTCCCGCACGAATTCTCCGGTGGTCAGCGCCAGAGAATCGGAATCGCACGTGCCCTGGCTTTGGAACCCAAACTCGTCGTGGCGGACGAGGCCGTCGCTGCTCTGGACGTCTCGATAAGAAGTCAGATCATAAACCTCATGGAAGATCTTCAGAGGGAACACAAACTCACGTACATTTTCATTTCGCACGATCTGGCTGTTGTAAAGCATATAAGCGATAGAATAGGTGTGATGTATCTTGGGAAGATGGTGGAACTTGCTCCTAAAAAAGACTTGTTCGAAAAACCGCTCCACCCTTACACTGTAGCTCTCATGTCTGCGATACCGGTACCTGATCCAACAAAGAAGAGGGAAAGAATCATTCTCAAGGGAGATGTTCCGAGCCCTATAAATCCGCCGTCTGGCTGTAGATTCCACACAAGATGTCCCATAGCGAAAGAGATTTGCTCCAAGGAAGAACCGGCTTTTCGAGAGGTTGAAGAGGGACACTTCGTCGCCTGTCACTTCCCGGGTGAGCTGAGGTGAGAAGGTACTGGCTGGTAATTTTGTTGATCGCTATCGTCATTCTGTTTTTTAGAGTGAAGTGGGAAGTGAAGAGAATATACGTTGAAGACCCAGAAGTCAAAAAAATGGTCGAGGAAATTCTTCGGGAAAAACGCTACAGATACAAGTTCACCGACACCAGAGAGAGATCTCTGATAATAGAAAAGGACAGAGCGATCGTACCGCCAAACGAAGTAGTTCTCCACCTGGACTGGCCGGAGAAAGTGAAAAAGAGAGTGAAAGAACTGGTTGAACCGTTCTTTCAAAAGATAGGGCTTTCCGCCACAGAATCACAGATGGCTACAGCAGAGGTGTTTTTGGAAGCTGTGATCGAGAGTTTCTTCGAAGGAAATCAGTCTCTGTTTGAGAATTCTTACTACTGCGGGGAGATCTATGTGTTTTCAAACGGAAAATGTGTGGCGGAGTACGATCCATCAACTGGAGAACTCGTTTTTCTCGATAAATAGGAGGTGAACGGTTTGGCAACGCTTCTGGAAGTGAAAAACCTCAGCACGTGGTTTTACATGGAAGAGGGAATAGTCAAAGCCGTGAACGATGTGAGCTTCTCGCTGAATTCCAACGAAGTTCTCGGAATCGTCGGTGAGACTGGTTCCGGCAAGAGTGTGACAGTAAAATCCATAATGCGCCTCATAAAGCCTCCCGGAAAAATAGTGAGCGGTGAGATCATATACAAAGGTCAGGATATACTGAAGATACCCGAAAAAGAAATGCACAGGATTCGAGGAAAAGAGATCGCAATGATCTTTCAGGATCCGATGATGTCTCTGAATCCGCTTTACACGATAGGAGACCAGCTCATGGAAACGATCAGGTATCATCTCGGCTACGACAAGAGAAGGGCCTATCTGAGAGCGGTGGAAATGCTGGAACTCGTTGGAATACCGGAACCCGAAAAAAGAATGAACAACTATCCCTTCGAGTTCTCCGGTGGAATGAGGCAGAGAGTGGTTATAGCCATTGCCCTGTCCTGCAATCCCAGTGTGCTCATAGCGGATGAGCCCACCACCGCCCTCGATGTGACCATACAGGCACAAATCTTGGAACTCATGAAAGAACTTCAAAAAGAGTTCAAAACGGGACTCATCTTCATAACACACGATCTTGGTGTGATCGCTTCCATGGCAGACAGGATTATGGTGATGTACGGAGGAAGACAGGTCGAGATAGGAACATCCGATCAGATCTTCTACTCACCCAGACACCCTTACACGAAGATGCTCCTGAGAAGCGTGCCGAGAGTGGATAAAAGACTTGAAAAACTCGAGTCCATACCGGGGCAACCCCCAAGGATGGTCGACATACCACCGGTGTGTCCCTTCTTGCCTCGCTGTCCAAGAAGAGTGGAGAGGTGCTTGAAAGAACTACCAGAGCTTTCCGAGATAGAAGAAAACCACTACGTCAGATGTTTCAATCCGGTTGAGGAGGAAGTGAGTCTTGAAAGAAATTCTTGATTTTCAGAAAAACGAGATCACTGAATACCACGTGTATCGAAAGCTATCGAAGAGAACGAACAAGAAAAACGCTGAGATCCTTCTTGCGATAGCGGAAGATGAGAAAAGTCACTACGAAAAACTGAAAAACATCACCGGGAAGGATGTTAAGCCTTCTTACATCAGGATATTCTGGTACTCACTGCTTTCCGTTCTTTTTGGTTTGACTTTCACTCTCAAACTCATGGAAAACAACGAGAAAAAAGCGGAAAGAGCCTATGAAAGACTGGAGAAAGAGTATCCAGAAGTAGTCCATATTCTCAAAGACGAAGAAAAGCATGAAGAAGAGCTTCTGAACATGCTCGACGAAGAGCGTCTCAATTACGTGAGTTCCATGGTTCTCGGGTTGAACGATGCTCTCGTGGAACTGACGGGGGCACTCGCTGGTCTCACGTTCGCCTTTCAAAACACCAAGATAGTCGGATTGTCCGGCTTGATAACCGGTATCGCTGCGGCCTTCTCCATGGCAGCTTCCGAGTATCTTTCGCAGAGAGCGGAAGAAGGATCAGGTGAATCCAAACCCTTAAAAGCCGCCATCTACACAGGCATCGCTTACATCATAACGGTCGCTGTGCTGGTAGCTCCATTCCTCATACTTAAAAACCCATTCTTATCACTTGTCCTTACTTTGACGGGAGCCGTTCTCATAGTTCTTCTTTTCACCTTTTTTGTCTCGGTGGTTAAAGAGAAGGATTTCGCGAAATACTTTCTTGAGATGTTCCTCTTGAGCTTCGGTGTGGCAGGATTTTCTTTCCTCGTCGGTATACTCGCGAGGAAGATCTTTGGAATCGAAATCTGAGGAGTGCTCGCCATGATATGGAACGACACCGTTTTTTGCGTCGTAGACACAGAAACCACGGGAACCGATCCCTTTGCCGGAGACCGGATAGTTGAAATAGCCGCTGTTCCTGTCTTCAAGGGGAAGATCTACAGAAACAAAGCGTTTCACTCTCTCGTGAATCCCAGAATAAGAATCCCTGCGCTGATTCAGAAAGTTCACGGTATCAGCAACATGGACATCGTGGAAGCGCCAGACATGGACACAGTTTACGATCTTTTCAGGGATTACGTGAAGGGAACGGTGCTCGTGTTTCACAACGCCAACTTCGACCTCACTTTTCTGGATATGATGGCAAAGGAAACGGGAAACTTTCCAATAACGAATCCCTACATCGACACACTCGATCTTTCAGAAGAGATCTTTGGAAGGCCTCATTCTCTCAAATGGCTCTCCGAAAGACTTGGAATAAAAACCACGATACGGCACCGTGCTCTTCCAGATGCCCTGGTGACCGCAAGAGTTTTTGTGAAGCTTGTTGAATTTCTTGGTGAAAACAGGGTCAACGAATTCATACGTGGAAAACGGGGGTAATAAAATGGTTAAGAACTACGTTCTCGACACGAACGTTCTGATTCACGATCCAGATTCCATCTTCTCCTTCGAAGACAACAACGTGATCATCCCTCTTCCCGTTCTTGAAGAGCTCGACAAACTGAAAAGAGAACACGGAAGTGTGGGAAAGAACGCACGAGAAGTGATTCGACACCTCGATGAACTCAGAAAGAAGGGAAATCTCAGAAAAGGAATTCCTCTGGAAAACGGTGGAATTCTCCGCGTCATGGTTTTGGAAAGAGAAGTGGAGAACGTTCCAAGATTCCTTCACGAACGCTACGTGGACAACATCATTCTCGCGTACGTGATAGAGCTCATGAACAGAGAAAAGATCCCCACCATTCTCGTCAGCAAGGATATAAATCTTAGGGTGAAAGCAGACTCTCTTGGTATTCCCGCTCAAGACTACCTGACTGATCGATCCGAGCTGGAGACGATGCCAAAGGGGTATGTCGAAATCGATGACGAAGAACTCAAAAAACAGTTAAAAGTGAAAGTAACTGTGGAAAAGAAACTCGATCTTCTCGACAATTTCTACATAGATCTGGGTGGAGTGTACGGGAAATATCGCAAAGGAAAAGTTCTGAGAGTGGAACCTTTCGAGACTATGGGCATTTCTCCACGGAATAGAGAACAGATCTTTTCCATGGATGCCCTTCTGGACGACGAAATACCTCTGGTCTTCCTTGTTGGAATCGCGGGAACCGGAAAGACGCTTCTTGCTCTCGCTTGCGGTCTCTACAAGGTTCTCGTTGAAAAACGCTACAAGAAACTGATAGTGACTCGTCCTACGGTTCCCATGGGACGTGACATCGGGTATCTTCCCGGAGAACTCGAGAAGAAGATGAAACCGTGGCTCCAACCGATAATGGACAACCTTGAACTGATATCTTCTCTTTCTGGTTTGAAAATCAAGGAGCTCGAGAAACAGGAAATACTGGAAGTGGAAGCAATATCCTTCATCAGGGGAAGATCGATACCAAAGCAGTTCATCATCATAGACGAAGCACAGAACCTCACTCCACACGAGGTGAAAACGATCCTCACACGTGTGGGAGAAGACACCAAGATCGTTCTCGTTGGGGATCCGTACCAGATCGACACTCCGTATCTGGACAAAGACACAAACGGACTGGTTTACGCAGCCTTGAAACTTCTGGAATCGGATCTTTCCGCGGTGATAAAGCTGGAGAAGGGAGAAAGGTCAAGACTCGCCACCATCGCTGCTGAGCTTCTGTGAGACCTCTTTCAATATTTCATCCAGCATGGTGCTTTCAACAAACGAAGGGGAAAGCTGATACAGATAGCTTTTCCCCTTTCTTTTCTTTCTGACAATTCCCATTCTCTGAAGCGAGGAGAGAACAGCGGATGAGTCTTTCCCCCTGAACGCGTCTATTTCGCTCTTTGGAATCGGTCCTGAGATGAGAAGCAGTGCCACCACTTCCATCTGTGTATCGGTGAGATTTTTGTACTTCCTTCCGGATAGCTTAGAAACGAAACCGGCGTACTCAGGTTTGGTGAAAAAACGATACCTTCCATTCACCTCTCTCAGAACAACTCCGTGCGCTTCGTCTTCGTATTCCTTCTTCAATTCTTCCAGGGCTCTTTTTATCTCCTCAGGATCTTTTTCGAGTATTTTGATAAGCCTTTCCAGAGTGATACCATTTGAAGCAAATATGAGTGCCTCAATAGCGGCCTTGAGCTGCATTTGTGTACCTCCTGATCCTGTCGTCTCCCACAAGAATCAATTTCCCTATCTTCACAAGCTCGAGAATAGCCAAGAGCCTGACTATCAGTTCGTAGACATTCTCCGCTCTGGAAAGCAATCGCAGGATCTCGATCTCACCATCTATTTCATCAAGTATTCTCTCCATCATCTCTTCAACAGAAAGCGTTTCACTCTTCACTCTATGCACGGCCTCGCGCATGGCCTCTTCTTTCCAGATTCTTTTCAGGATCTCTCTGAATTTTTCTATCCCTTCTATCTTTTCGAAGAAAACGTTTCTTACTCTGACCCGCTTCCTCTTCAGAAGATTCTCTTCTTTCTTCAATATGCTAACGATTTCCTTCACTTTAGAATATTCTTCAATTCTTCTGTAGAGTTCCTCCTTCTTTCTGTCTATCGATTCTTTCTCTTCTTCCCTCACCCTCGGAATGAGCATTTTCGACTTGAGCTCCATCAAAGTGGAAGCCATTTCCAGAAAGTCGGAGGTGATCTTCATATCCAGCTTTTTCATATGCTCCAGATATTCCACGAACTCATCCGCAAGCTGTGAAATGGGTATTTCTCTGATATCTACTTTTTTCTTCCTCACAAGATAGAGCAGAAGATCGAGAGGTCCCTCGAAAACGGGAAGTTTGAAGACAAGATCCATTCTTTCACCTCAGAACATCAGGTTCATGGCCCTTCTCACTTCTTCCATCGTTTTAGCAGCCACTTCTCTGGCCTTCTTCGTCCCTTCCATTATAACGTCGTCCACGTAGTGTGGATCTTCGTCTATTTTTCTGAAGTTCTCCCAGATCGGTGCCAATTTTCGTTTCATATTCTTCAACAGCAACTTCTTACAATCAACACAGCCGATGCTGGCCGTTGTACAGCCTTCCCATACCCATTTGCTCTCTTCTTCACTGATGTCGAACGCCTGGTGGTATTTCCATACGGGGCAGTTCTCCGGATTTCCAGGGTCGCTCCTTCTCACCCTCGCTGGATCGGTCATCATCCTCAGTATCGTCTGTTCCAGTTCTTTTTCCGAGATTTCTAGGTTTATTATGTTCCCATAGCTTTTGCTCATCTTTCGGCCGTCCGTTCCTGGAAGCTTTGGAACCCGAGACAGAATTGCTTCTGGTTCTGGAAAGACTTCATCGTAGAGATAGTTAAAACGCCTGGCGATCTCCCTCGTGAGTTCTATGTGGTAAACCTGATCTTCACCGACTGGTACTCCTTCAGCTTTGTAGATCAAAATATCGGCTGCCTGAAGAACGGGATAGATGAGAAAACCAGCCGTGGAAAGATCTTTGTAGTTCAGCTCACTTTTTATCTCTTTGTAAGTGGGAACCCTCTCGAGACGTGAAACAGAAACGATCATGCTGAAAAGCAGTGCAAGCTCAGCGTGCTCTTTGACACCAGACTGAACAAAAATCACGGACTTTTCAGGATCTATTCCACAGGCGAGAAATCCCCTCACCAGGTCGCGGGTGTATTCTTTGAGCTTCGAAACATCGTCGTAGTGGGTGGTCAAAGCGTGCCAATCCGCGACAAAGTAGAAACATTCGTTTCCTTCTTCCTGAAGCTTCACCCAGTTTTCCAGAGCTCCCACGAGATGACCTATATGGAGTTTTCCGGTAGGTCTCATGCCGCTCAGTATTCTCAACTTTTATCCCTCCATGTTCTGTGATAATATTAATTGAGAATATCAAGAATGAGGAGAGTGAAAAGGTTGAGCTCAAGAACCATCTACATCTTGCTGATCATCATGGTTGTTTTCATGCTCGTCGAATTTCTCTTTTTCTTTCTGGGAGGAAGAGCTCCCTTTGAAATAGTATACTACAGGAGCACCATGGAATACGATTATTCCGGGAACGCCACGTTCACCACCAGTGCGAAGCTTTATTTTAAAGATGAGAAGAAAAAAGAAGAGTACAAGATCAATTATGCTTCTGCATCTAAGGAGGAGTTGAATAAATACTTTTCTCAGATCAGCAAAGAAGTTGGAAGAGAAATAGTTCCACTGGATTACAACGTGAGAGTTGAAGACACAGGAGGTATGCTCGAAGTCACAGAAACAACGCTCCTGAGGGGAGCTGCACAGGTGAAGGGTGATGTCTTGGACACCAGCATGGGAAGTCTCACAATGAACGTAGCGGGTGAAACGGAGATCGTCGTGAAATTACCTGAAGACGCAGCTGTGATATCGGTCACACCAACCCCATCTGAACGTGAGAACAACACTCTGATCTGGCGTCCAGATTCATCCATGGTGTTTCCAAAAGTTATCTTTAAAAGGGTGAATGAAAATGAAGGAATTCCTGGATCTTCTCAATGAATCCAGATTGACCGTCACTCTCACGGGAGCCGGTATCAGTACCCCAAGCGGCATACCAGATTTCAGAGGACCGAATGGGATATACAAAAAGTATTCCCAGAATGTCTTCGACATAGATTTCTTCTATTCTCACCCTGAGGAATTCTACAGATTCGCTAAAGAAGGCATTTTCCCCATGTTACAAGCAAAACCGAACCTTGCACACGTGCTGCTCGCAAAACTGGAAGAAAAGGGCCTGATAGAGGCTGTGATCACACAGAATATAGACAGACTTCACCAGAGAGCGGGCAGTAAAAAAGTGATAGAACTCCATGGAAACGTTGAGGAGTATTACTGTGTGAGATGTGAGAAAAAATACACCGTCGAAGATGTTATAAAGAAACTCGAATCATCGGATGTTCCACTCTGTGACGACTGCAACAGCTTGATCAGGCCGAACATCGTGTTCTTCGGGGAAAATCTGCCGCAAGATGCCCTCAGGGAAGCGATCGGGCTTTCATCCAGAGCCAGTTTGATGATCGTCCTGGGATCTTCGCTCGTTGTGTATCCCGCTGCCGAGCTTCCCCTCATAACTGTCAGGAGTGGCGGAAAGCTCGTTATCGTGAATTTGGGAGAAACTCCTTTCGACGATATCGCAACTTTGAAGTACAACATGGACGTCGTCGAGTTCGCCAGAAGAGTGATGGAAGAGGGAGGTATCTCATGAATCTCGTAGACTACTTTACTTTCCACGGTGGGAACAGTGGTCTTTTCGTGGACATATCTTCTCCTTGGGAGAAACGGTAACACGAAAGAGCCAAATCAGGAGGATATAGAAGAGAGGATCATGGAACTCATGGGAAAGTTCCGCTACCTGTCGGCCAACAGACTCGAACTCCTCGAAAAGAAGACACAAGAGTTAAGAAAACTCATATCCGAGGCCAACACCGTGATGTCGAGGCTGATGGTTAAGATGTCTGAGATAGAAAGAGAAAGGATCTTCTCCTCTGAAAATGGCGGGGAAAAATCTGAAAAGATGGAAAAACCAATTATCCCTGTTATTCAAGAGCAGGAAGAAACGAAAGTCGAAGAAAAAGAAGAGGAACTGGAAACCGCTATAGAAAAAAGAATCGTCTCGATGTACGACAGGGGATTTTCAGAAGTGGATATCGCCAAAAATCTTGGTATCACGGTTGGAGAAGTTAGACTGATACTCCAGCTGTTCAAGAGGAACGCCGGTTGAGAAGGAGAAAACGGTACTTTCCGGCGGAATCCTTCAGGAAAACAGTGTCGGAAACGATCTTTTTCAACTCCTCCACCTGGTCTTCTCCTATCTCCATCAGCACAATCTTTCCGCTCGTATCGTACCTGCCGAAAAATTCTCTGTAAAAGTCAAGACCGTCCTCTCCTCCAAAAAGTGCCTCTGGAGGCTCGAAAAGAACATCTTTTGGCAGATGAGCACTCGATTTCACGTATGGAGGATTCGAAAGGATCATCTCGATCGATGCGAATTTTTCTTTGAACGGTTCAAGAAACTCACCTTTTCTCACAAAGAATCTGTCGGAAACACCGTGTCTTTCCGCGTTTTTTCTGGCGATTTCAACGGCTTTGGAAGAAACGTCCGTCGCGAAAACGATCGCATCGGAGAACTTCGCAACGCTCACTCCAATGGCTCCGCTTCCTGTTCCTATGTCTGCGACTGTCTTTATTCCGTACTTTCTTATCAGCTCGAGGGCGAGTTCGACCAGTTCCTCCGTCTCCGGCCTTGGAACAAAAACGCCTTCTTCCACGAGGAAAGAAAGGCCCATGAACTCTTTCTCACCGAGGATATAGTGCAGGGGATATCCACTTGCTCTTTTCTCCACGAGTTCCAGAATCCTTTTTTCCTCAGTTGGAGAAACTCCCAGGTCTTTCAAAAAGAGATCTTCCTTGCGGATCCCAAGCACCCGGGAAACGATGAGTAACACCTCAAGAACAGAAGTTTCGGTCACTCCCTCGAGTTTTCCAGAGCAGTCTCTTATCAGACTCCAAATTTTTCTCTCAGCTCCGGAGACATTCTTTCTGGTGTCCATGGTGGGTCGAATGTGAGCTCCACCTCCACGTTGTTGACTCCTTCGATCTTCTTTATCGCCTCTTCGGCGTCGGAAAGAATCATTCCGGCGAGAGGACACATGGGTGTGGTCATCGTCATGAGGACCTTCACGTTGTTCTGATCGTCTATCTGGATGTCGTACACCAAACCCAGACTCACCACATCCAGACCGAGTTCAAAATCGATCACGTTTTTCAGGGCGTTCAGAACATCTTCTTTAGTCACCTTTTTCGACATCGGCATCCCTCCCGGTTCTATTATACTATGTTATAATTCAAATTAGAAGAGCCGAATTGAGGAGGTGGAAAAATGCCGAAAGTAACGGTTTCCATAAAGGTGGTTCCCGCCGTGGAAGATGGAAGACTCCACGAGGTGATCGACAGAGCGATCGAAAAGATCTCTTCATGGGGCATGAAATACGAAGTGGGTCCCTCCAACACCACCGTGGAAGGTGAATTCGAAGAAATCATGGATCGTGTGAAAGAGCTTGCCAGATACCTTGAACAGTTCGCGAAACGATTCGTTCTACAGCTGGACATCGATTACAAAGCTGGAGGTATCACGATTGAAGAGAAGGTATCGAAGTACCGCTAAATGGCTGTTTTTTATAGCTTTGATTTTCGTGTGGGAGTTCTCGAAAGTTCCACAGTATCTTCTTCCCAAACCTTCTTCCATAGTCCTCGAAGGGCTTTCGCAGTGGAAAATCTTGATGGATCACAGTCTCTACACGATCCTTGAGGCCTTTTCTGGCCTGGTTATAGGCCTCGTGTTGGGAGTGGGGCTTGCGGTTCTGATGGATCTGTTCCAGACAGTGAAAGAGGTAATGTACCCGATCCTCATCATCTCACAGGCGATACCCATCGTGGCCGTGGCACCGCTCGTCATCATCTGGTTCGGTTTGGGCGTGGGCACGAAAATAGGCATAGTAGCGTTCGTCACACTCTTTCCAGTTGCACTCAACACTCTCGAAGGATTCAGAACGATCGATCAGGACGCTCTGGATCTTTTCAAAGTGATGAAGGCAACAAAGATCCAGATCTACAGGTACCTTGTACTGCCGCACACGTTACCTTACGTTCTCTCTGGGCTCAAGATATCCGCCACATACGCTGTGGTTTCCGCTGTGATAGGAGAGTGGCTTGGAGCAGAAAAGGGTCTGGGCATATACATGATAAGGGCGATGAACACCTTCAGAGCCGACAGGCTCTTTCTCTCTGTGATAGTTGTAGTTTTGCTCAGTGTTGTCGTCTTCAAGATAGCTGATATTCTCTCCAGGAAACTCACACCCTGGTTCGAGGAAAGGAGGCTGGTACAATGAAGAGACTGATCTTCATTGCGATGTTTCTGATCTCTGTCCTCGCACTTTTCGCTGAAGAGGTAACGGTGGTACTGGACTGGTATCCCAACACGAACCACACGGGGCTCTACGTAGCCAAGGACCTTGGATTCTACAGAGAAGAAGGATTGGATGTGAAGATCGTTCAACCGTCTCGGTTGACGGCGGAACAGCTTGTAGCGAGTGGAAAAGCGGAATTCGGCGTGAGCTATCAGGAAGCGGTCACCCTCTCCAGAGGAGAAGGAATGCCCATCGTCTCCATAGCTGCCATCATTCAGCACAACACTTCAGGTTTCGCATGGCTAAAGGACGAAGGAATCAAAAGTGTGAAAGACTGGGAGGGTAAGAGATACGGAAGCTGGGGTTCTCCCATAGAGAAGGCGACCATAGAATACATCATGAGAAAATACGGTGCAGATCCTTCAAAGGTGATTTTTGTGAACGTGGGACAGATGGATTTCTTCGCAGGAACGCTGAACGATGTGTTCGACTTTGCCTGGATCTTCTACGGATGGGACGGCGTTGCCAGCAAGGTGAAAGGGATAGAGATAGAGTTTCTCCCGCTGAAGGATATAGACGAAGTCTTTGACTACTACACACCGGTTCTGATAACGAGCGAATCTCTCATGAAACAAAAGCCAGATCTCGTGAGAAGATTTTTGAGAGCCACGGCCAAGGGATACGAGTACGCAATACAGCACCCTGTGGAGGCAGCCAAAATACTTCTCAAATACGCTCCGGAACTGGATGAAAAGATCGTTGTAGAATCTCAAAAGTACCTCGCAGGCCAGTACAAAGCGGACGCGGAAAAATGGGGCTACCAGAAAGAAGAAGTCTGGAGGAGATACGCGGAATGGCTTCACTCTATGGGATTCCTGAAAGAGATGATAGACGTGACGAAGGCGTTCACAAACGAGTTCCTACCGTGATAAAGGTATCCCAACTCACGGTTCGATACGGAGAACTCAAAGCGGTGGAGGATCTCTCCCTGGAGGTTCAAAGGGGAGAGATCCTCTCCCTTGTGGGACCATCCGGATGTGGAAAGACAACCGTTGTGAAGGCTATCCTGGGACTGATTCCCTACGAGGGAAAGATAGAGATTTTCACTTCTCGTCTTGGATACTGTCCTCAAAAGGATGTGCTGTTCGACTGGATGACCGTCTATGAAAACGCCGTGCTCCCACTCGTTCTCAGAAAAGAACAGCCGCCATCGAACATAAAAGAACTGTTCGAACGATTCGGTCTTTCTGGCTTTGAAGAGAAAAGGCCGTACCAGCTGAGTGGCGGTATGAGACAGAAACTGTCCCTTCTGAGGGCCGTTTTATCGGGAGAGGAGCTTCTCGTACTCGATGAACCCTTTTCTTCGGTTGACGCCTACACTCGAAAGAAACTCCAGATATGGCTTTCTGAGATCGTACACAGGATGAAAAGCACAGTCGTACTCATCACTCACGACGTGGAGGAGGCGGTCTTCCTTTCAGACAGAATATTGATCCTCTCCGATCGCCCCGCAAGGATTTTGAAGGAAATACGCGTGCCGTTTTCAAAGCCAAGAACCATAAAAACTTTCTCCGATCCTCGTTTTTCAGAAATAGAAGAAGAGGTGCTGGAGACTCTCATGAATCAACCCTGATGTTTTCAGGAAGAGTCTCTTCAGTTTCCTCCAGGGTGTTCTCCGTGTTCAGCAGACCGTTCAGGTAGTTTCTCAATCTTCTGACCTGGAACATGAATGCCTCCAGCTTGCTTTGAACCGTTGGTGTGAACGGATTCCCATCGGATTCTATGTGTATCACAGGAAGGTCTCCGAACTCGTCCAGTACTTTTCTCAAAACCCCTGTGGTCTTCTCTTTTTGTTCTTTCAAGCCTTTTTTCACAACCGCTTCCGCTATCCTGCTCGGCATGCAACCGAAGGGTCCTATGGAGATGACACCATCGTAGTGATTCACGATTTCATGAAGGATGGTTCCTATGGTGAGGATCGCTTCTCCGGTGAGCTTCGGATTGAGGTAGTCTTTCGCCGCGTCAACAATGGCTTCCACATCCACCATCTGAACCCTGTAAAAGCCGCTCTTTTCCAAGATTTTTTTCACCCTTCTCTCTACGTACCTTTTCACGAGGATCTCGATTCGTTTCTTCAGTCTGTCCACGCGGGTGGAATTCGGAGAGATCAACCTGTTGAGGTACAGATAATCCGTATAATAGATCCACTCGTGGACCGGCGATATGTGCATGATGATCCCGTTCTTCTCCATCAGGTTTTCGAGGTGTTTTCTGGAAAACTCGTCTCTTCTCACATAGATTTCTCCTGTGAGCAGCACCTTCGGCGCCTTTTCGTAATCCATTATTCTCTCAACACCCGAAAGTATCTCTGAGACTTCATCGAGTGTTTTGAAGAAGTCCCTGAGAGAATCGTTCGCAAGACTGTTCAATATCTTTTCCCTGCATCCTTCGAGGACTTTCTTTGCTTCTTCTTTGTCCCTCGCCAGCGTCATCACAGCGCGTTCCACATCGAAGAATACATCAGAAACGACAATAGCCAGCCATGCTCTGATCCTGAAAGCGATTCCAAGCCCCGCGTAGGCGTTTTCAGAGTTCAACCCGAAGAGCGTCACGTTCCTCACGTTGTTCCTGTCGAGCCACAGGTTCATGAAGACACTGTACTGCCCGAAGCGGCACGGCCCCATCGTCTCTGGCATGAAATAAAGTATGATCTCGTCATCGGTTGCTTTCTCTCTGATGTACTTTATGAGGCTTCCAAGAGTGAGTTGAAGAGGAAGACACTCCTTCGAAAGAGAGTTTCCCCTTCCGAGTTTGAACTCCTCGACGTCCGGTGGAGGACAAACGTCGGACCTGACACCGTAGTATCTGAAAGCCGCAGAAAGACACTGAGACCCGAACTGACCCATCGACGGGAAAACAACCTTCACCCTTTCATCGTTGAGTCGCAGTCTCTCTCCGTCCGGAGTGATCACGTAGAGGGTGTTTTTCTCCAGAACCGTTTGGGGTCTTTTCGCACTCTTTCTCTCTTCGTTCTTTCTCTGCAGTCTGAGATAACTCTTCACAATGTCTATGAAGGCTTCGATTCTCGTTTCTATGCCCGCATCTGCCGTGTGACTGTCGAGCTCCAGAACGAGCGATGGTTTCTTCGCCATTATGTCTCTGAAGTAAGAGATGATGAAGGAATCAGGCCCACAGCTGAAGTTGGTGATGTAAACCCCAAAGAGTTTTGGATGCTTTTCGACAAAACGTGCCGCTTTGAGAATCATCTCCCCCCATGACCAGTACATGTTTCTGTAGCCCTTTTCATCCTCGAAGGGTATGGAATCGAAGTTGATGATGGGAATTCCGCGGGTGGCGAATTTTTCGGGGATTCCCATGTTCGCATCGGAAGAGAAGGCGTTGTAAGATCTTCCAAAGAGAACCACACCGAATTCTGATTCATCAAGAACCTTCAGGAATTCATCCCACTGTTTCTTTATGAGATTAAACCTTTCGTTGAAAGCCTTCCAGGCCTTTTCAAAGGCCCTTTCTCCTTCCTCGCGTGATCTTCCAAGCCTTTCAGCCACTCTGAGAAATTCTTCCTTTTCATCACCGCGCGAGAAATCAAAATAGCCCGTCACGAGCTTTTCTTCCAGTTCAGGAAACGCAGATGTGAGCCAGTCAACTTCACTCTGAACAAAGGGACAGAAGACGTTGTAGTTCTCTGAATTTTCCACTTTGATTCCTCTCAACCTTGGAACGAATATCAGATCCGGATTCTTCGAAATCAGATCGTACATGTAGCCGTGGGAAAGTTCCACCGGGAAGCAGAATTCGGAGTTCATCATCTCCCAGCCGCGTCTGTCAGACTTTTCGGGAATCACAACGTCGAAACCGAGTTCTGTGAGGAAGGTGTAGAAGAGTGGGAAAAGGTTGTTCATCGCCAAAGATCTGCTCAAACCGATGGTCTTTGTTCCCTTCACTTCTCTCTTGAAGTGGAATATGTATTTCTCCCTGTTTTTGACGAAGTTGTACTTCGTGCTGTCTATGTTGGCGTGTCTCAGCACGTTTTCGTACCTGTTGCAGGCACCACCGAACGGGAACCGCTTTCCATCGATCTCTATGATCCTGATCTCACACTTTCTATCGCATTTTTCTTTCCCACCGGGACAGATGAACGTTCCTCTGTATCTGACTTCTCTGGAAATCAACTCCTTCAGTTTGAACTCTTTCTTTTCCAGAAAACCGAGTTCAAGATTCTCCTTGGTGAGCAGAGCCACTCCGTAAGCGCCCATCAAACCCGGGTGCGGGGGAACAACTATGCTCTTCCCTACGAGAGCAGCCATGGCAACAGGCACCGCTTTGTTGTAGCAAACCCCGCCCTGCATGAAGATCTTCTTTCCTACGGGTCTGCTTCCCTTCACTCTGTTCAGGTAGTTCATACACACGGAGTACACAAGCCCGGCGCATATGTCTTCTTTGGAGATCCCTTCGTTCACCGCCGTCTTGACGTCGCTTCCTATGAAGGCCGCACACTGATCACTGAAGTTCGGTGGATTTTCACCTTTCAGAGCGAGATCTCCGATCTCGGTGTAGTGGACTCCAAGGGACTCTCCCGCTGCCTCTTCGAGGAAAGATCCCGTCCCGGCTGAACAGGCTTCGTTCATCGCGTAATCCGCCGGAACCCCGTTCACCAGATAAGTGTACTTGGCATCTTGACCTCCTATCTCGAAAATCGTGTCCACCTCCGGATCGAAATGAGCAGCCGCCTTTGCATGTGCCATTATCTCGTTGTACACGGCGTCGGTCTGAGAATACAGCCCAACGATCTTCCTCCCTGAGCCCGTCACACCGAGTCCGATTATCTTCACTTTCGTCCCGTTGAGCTGCTCCAATATAGAAGAGTAACACTGTCGTGCCGCTCTTATGGGATCTCCCAGAGTTCGAAGGTACACTCCCGCCAGGATGGCTTCATCATCGTATCTCATCAGCACCGCTTTCGTTGTGGTGGATCCAACGTCTATTCCCAGCACACACACATCTCCATCTCTTGCCTGCTGGAACGGCATTTCCTTGAACTCGACCATGTGCAGGTACTTTTTGAGAGGCTCGTGAGTGGGAAAACTGGTAATTTCTTCTTTTTTGATCGTGAAGGTCTTTTTTGATACCACTCCGTTCAGCTTTCCCCACAGGTAAGCCCCATAGGCTTCGAAGAACAGCGCTTCTTCCGGAACGATCACTTCCAGAACTCTTTCCAGGTGCTTCAACATGAGCCTGTTTCTCGTCGTTCCACCAACAAGGAGGACTTTCTTCACTCCTGCCTTGTGAGCCAGTTCCACTATCTTGTCGGCCATCACCTTTCCAAGGCCGTTCAGAACGAGTTCTTTTGGAACTCCTTTGTTCAGCGCGTGGGTGCAATCGCTTTTGCAGAAAACGGTACACCTCGAGGAGAGTTCATAGTACTCTTCCGTCTCGACACTGTTCGCCTCCTCAAGAGATATTCCCATCCTCTGAAGCTGCTGAAGGAAGAATTCCCCCGTTCCCGAGGCGCACTTGCTACCCGTGTATATGCCGGTTATGATTCCCTTATCGTTCACTCTGTAGAGAATGGTGTTCTCCCCGCCGGCACTGACAACGGCTTCGACCTTTCCGTATTTTTTTATGAGATGCCTGTAAGCGATTTCCGTTGCCTCTGCTTCAGATATCTGAGGCAGATCTATTATTTTTCTTGTCTTTCGACCTGTGATGACCACTGGTCCTTCATCGAGAAAGGTGGGGATCATCATGGAAAGAAGGGCGAGGGGATCTCCGTTGTGAGGAAGATTTCCTTTCTCCTTTTCACTGTAGAATGAAACACTCGAGGAACCGATGCACACGCCGGTCATTTCACATCACCTCTTTGTTGAATATTTTAACACCTACCGTTCGCAGTCTCAACTCACCTCTTGAAATCCTCTCCAGTCTGTGATATCATTTGTACCGGCGACCCGGTAGCTCAGCAGGCAGAGCACCTGACTTTTAATCAGGGGGTCGTGGGTTCGAATCCCACCCGGGTCACCAGCGGTGCGAGAGTGGCGGAACTGGCAGACGCGCTGGACTTAGAATCCAGTGGGCTGAAGCCCGTGTGGGTTCAAGTCCCACCTCTCGCACCAAGATAGAGCAGGCGGGTGTAGCTCAGTGGTAGAGCACCAGCTTGCCAAGCTGGGGGTCGCGGGTTCGAATCCCGTCGCCCGCTCCAGACAAAAAAGAAGGGGAAATTTCCCCTTCTTCTTTTTCTTTATGTCGTGGAGGTAGAAGAGCCTTGAACACTCTGTCGGTGTTGTTATCCCTCTTCACAGTCATTGTTGTGCAGAGAGTTTTTAAAAAACTTTCCATTTCTCTGCTCTCCGGTGTCATCGTGATGATTCTCTCTCTCAAGGTGAGGAACATTCTGGAAATCTTTTTCTGGACAGTCTCTTCAGATTCCTTCTGGTCACTCATAGTGACGGTTTTTCTGATATACCTTCTTTCAGGGATGATGGAAAAATCGGGTGATTACAGCCGCTTTTCCGAGGAAATGCGAACTATCTTTTCGAAGAACGTGGATTCGTTCGTCCCCGCTCTCATAGGTCTCATGCCGATGCCCGGCGGAGCTCTCTTCACAGCTCCCATAGTGAAGAACTCACTTCCCGAAGAGAACTCGTTGAAACTCGCCGTCAAGAACTACTGGTTCAGACACACGATAGAATTCTTCTGGCCCATATATCCCGCTGTGGTGCTCGTCTCTGAACTCTCCGGAATTCATCCGGGAAAGGTTTCTCTGACTCTCTTTCCTGTGTTCGCCATAGCCTTTTTTCTGGGATGGTTTTTTTTCAATGGGAAGCAACTTCCTTGTCTCTCTAAACCTAGATCGTTTTTCAATCTTTTTCCACTGATACCTGTTCTGGGAACGGGTGTTCTCATACTCCTTTTCAAAGTTTCAGGATGGTTCGCACTTCTTTTGAGCACATCGGGTTATGCGGTATTCAGGAGAAGATACCTTCTAAAGACTCTGAAGCAGGTTTTCAATAAGTGGGATGTTTTTCTCGTCCTCTTTTTTGTTTACATCTACAAAGTCGTAGTTGAACACTCCGGCGTGGGTGAAGGCATCGCGGCTGAATTTGTCAGATGGAACCTTTCTCCCTGGATCCTTCTCATATTTTTACCTCTCGTGTCGGGAATCTCCACGGGTATCACACAGGCAGCCGTTGGTATTTCTCTTCCCGTTTTGATGGAGGTGTTCAGCAGCAAGTACGCCGTGTACACCTACATGTTCGCTGTGGGTGGTGTCATACTGTCTCCGGTTCATCTGTGTGTAGTGCTGTCTGCGAAATTCTTCGAGGTAGAGGTGTTCGACATTCTAAAGAAGGTGTTCCTCCCACTGGTGCTGACTCTGATCCTCGGCGCCCTCGTTTTGGGGGTGATCCTGTGAACGAAATCGTGGTGAAAGGAGCAAGAGTTCACAATCTGAAAAACATAACCGTGAGGATTCCAAAGAATAGGCTTGTTGTCATAACGGGAGTTTCGGGATCGGGAAAGTCTTCACTCGCCATGGACACGATATACGCCGAAGGACAGAGAAGATATCTGGAGTCACTTTCTACGTATGCGAGACAGTTCCTCGGCAACCTGAAAAAACCTGATGTTGACGAAATAGAAGGGCTTTCCCCCGCCATAGCCATAGATCAGAAAACCGTCTCTCACAATCCCAGATCAACCGTTGGAACGGTGACGGAAATTTACGATTACCTGAGGGTGCTCTACGCGAGGATAGGAAAAGCCCACTGCCCTGAGTGCGGAAGGCCTCTCGAGAAAAAGAGCATCGATGAGATCCTTCAGGATTTGTTCAATTCTTTCAAAGAAGGGAGTCGAATCTACATACTCGCACCAGTTGCGACGGAGAAGAAAGGAACATTCAAAAAAGAGATCGAAGAGTTCATTTCCAAAGGATTCGCGAGAATAGAAATAGACGGCGAGATTTACAGACTCGAGGAAGTGCCGGAACTCGACAAGAACAAACGACACACTGTGAAGCTGGTGGTCGATAGGTTGATCCTTGAAACCAGAAACGAACACAGGATACTGGACAGTCTCGAGCTAGCAATGAGGGAAGGAAAAGGATTCGTCGAGATCAGAAACGTCGACACCGGAGAAAGCAAGATCTTCAGCGAAAACCTCATGTGCCCGGTGTGTGGTATTGGGTTTCCAGAGATCACACCAAAGCTGTTTTCTTTCAACAGTCCGTATGGTGCGTGTCCGAACTGTCACGGCCTTGGCTTCACATTTGAGGTGGATCCATCCCTCGTGATAGACGAAGAGAAGAGCGTTCTCGAGGGTGCGATCATTCCGTACAGATGGGACAGAAGGCTCTCGAGATGGGTCGCAAGGGAGATAGAAAAGCGAGGCGTTTCCCCTCACCTTCCCTTCAAAGATCTGCCTGAAGATGTGAAAGAGTTCATCTTGTACGGAGATGATCGTTTCGAAGGAGTGGTTCCAAAAGTTCAGAGGTGGCACAGAGAAACGGAATCTCCTGAAATGAAGGAGTGGCTGGAAAAGAACTTCATCGTACAGAGAACCTGTTCCGTCTGCGGTGGGAGAAGATTGAACAGGGAAGCCCTCTCTGTGAAGATAAACGGTTTGAACATACACGAGTTCACCGAGCTTTCTATCTCAGAAGAACTCGAATTTTTGAAGAATCTGAATCTCACCGAAAGAGAGCGGGAAATCGTGGGAGAACTCCTGAAGGAAATAGAAAAAAGGCTCGAATTCCTCGTGGACGTTGGACTAGAATATCTCACTCTCTCCAGATCCGCCACCACACTCTCTGGAGGAGAATCTCAGAGAATAAGGCTCGCAACGCAGATAGGTTCGGGTCTCACAGGAGTCATCTACGTGCTGGATGAACCGACTATTGGACTCCACCCGAGGGACACAGAGCGACTGATAAAGACCCTCAAAAAGCTCAGGGATCTTGGAAACACGGTGATAGTGGTGGAACATGACGAAGAAGTGATCAGGAACGCTGACCACATTATAGACATCGGACCAGGTGGAGGAACGAACGGCGGTCGGGTCGTCTTCCAGGGCACTGTGGATGAACTTTTGAAAAATCCAGACAGCTCTCTGACGGGTGAATACCTCTCGGGGAAAAGAAAGATCACAGTAAACAAAACGAGGCGGCTTCCTTACGCGTCTTTGAAGATCAAAGGCGTTCGTCACAACAATCTGAAAAACATAGACGTTGAGATTCCCCTCGGTGTCTTCGTCTGTGTCACGGGAGTGTCGGGATCCGGAAAATCCTCCCTCGTCATGGAAACGCTCTACCCGGCGCTGATGAACCTCCTTCACAAAACCAAACTTCCCGCTGGAGAATTCGACTCAATTGAGGGACACGAGAACATCGACAAGATGATTGCAATTGACCAATCTCCCATTGGAAGAACACCGAGGAGCAACCCAGCCACCTACACCAAGGTGTTCGACGAAATAAGAAGCCTCTTTGCCATGACCCCCGCTGCTAAGGCACGTGGTTACAACAAGAGCAGGTTCAGCTTCAATCTGAAGGGAGGAAGGTGCGAAGCCTGTCAGGGTCAGGGTTACGTGAAGATAGAGATGCTCTTCCTTCCCGATGTGTACGTGGAGTGCGATGTTTGTAAGGGAAAGAGATACAACAGAGAAACACTCGAGATAACCTACAAAGGAAAGAACATTTCTGATATACTCGATATGACGGTGGATGAAGCGCTGGAGTTCTTCAAGAACATACCCTCTATAAAGAGAACGCTTCAGGTCTTGCACGATGTGGGCTTGGGATACGTGAAACTCGGGCAACCGGCCACCACCCTCTCCGGGGGTGAGGCGCAGAGAATAAAGCTTGCGTCTGAATTGAGAAAAAGGGACACAGGGAGAACCCTCTACATACTCGACGAGCCAACTGTTGGACTTCACTTTGAAGACGTGAGGAAACTCGTGGAAGTGCTCCACAGGCTGGTAGATAGAGGAAACACCGTAATCGTGATAGAACACAATCTCGATGTCATAAAGAACGCGGATCACATCATAGATCTCGGTCCTGAAGGTGGAAAAGAAGGTGGTTACATAGTTGCAACGGGAACACCAGAGGAAATAGCAAAGAATCCTCACTCTTACACCGGAAGATTCTTGAAGAACGTGTTATAATGCCCAGGGAGGTGTAGTGATGAAGACGTTTTTCCTAATCGTTCACACCATCATAAGCGTGGCTCTCATCTACATGGTCCAGGTGCAGATGTCGAAATTCTCAGAGCTCGGTGGTGCTTCGGAAGTGGAGGACTTCACACCGTTTTTGGAAGAAGAAAAGGCCTCGACACCGGTGGAAAGATCACTCTTGTCCTGTCTGTACTCTTTTTCGTTTCCTGCGTAGTAACAGCTTTCGTTCTAACGAGGTGATGGGATGACGCCGGAGGAACAGGTGAAAATTCTCAAAAGAAACGTTGTTGACCTCATAAGTGAAGAAGAACTCCTCGACAGAATAAAAAGAAAAGGAAAACTCCGCGTGAAACTCGGTGTGGATCCCTCAAGGCCCGATTTGCATCTGGGTCACGCGGTCGTTCTGAGGAAGTTGAGAGAATTTCAGGATCTCGGTCACACGGTCGTTCTGATCATAGGAGACTTCACCGCACGTATTGGTGATCCCTCCGGAAGAAACGAAACACGCCCCATGCTGACCAAAGAAGAGGTTCTGGAGAACGCAAAGACCTATCAGGAGCAGGCCTTCAAAATACTGGATCCCAAAAGAACGGAACTTCGCTTCAACGGTGAGTGGCTCGACAGGATGACCTTCGCAGATGTGATCATTCTGGCTTCGAAGTACACGGTTGCGAGGATGCTCGAGAGAGACGATTTCGCAAAGAGATTCAAAGAAGGCATTCCCATTGCCATATCAGAGTTTCTGTATCCGCTCGCACAGGCCTACGATTCCGTTGCCATCCAGTCAGATGTGGAACTCGGCGGAACGGATCAGCTTTTCAACCTCCTTGTGGGAAGGAAGATACAGGAAGAATACGGTCAAGAGCCCCAGATCGTCATGACGATGCCGATCATCGAGGGAACAGACGGAAAATTGAAGATGAGCAAAAGCTACGGAAACTACATCGCTTTCAACGATCCGCCCGAGGAGATGTACGGCAAACTCATGTCCATACCTGATGAACTCATCATAAAATACATGCGCCTTCTCACGGACATCCCAGAAGAACGGATCGAAGAGTACGAAAGAAAGATGAAGGAAAAAACGATCAATCCACGAGACGTGAAGATGGTTCTCGCGTACGAGATAACGCGCTTCTTCCATGGTGAAGAAAACGCAAAGAAGGCCCAGGAACACTTCGTGAAAGTCTTTCAAAAGAAAGAAATTCCTGACGAGATGCCGGTCGTTGAGATTTCTCAGGAGAAGAACATCGTGGATCTCCTCGTGGAGATAGGAGCTGCATCCAGCAAAAGTGAGGCTAAAAGACTCGTTTCTCAAGGTGGAGTGTACATCGACGGAGAGAGGATAGAGGACATAAAATTCACTGTAGAACCTGATGGAGAGCGAGTTTTGAGAGTTGGAAAGAGGAAGTTCTACAGAATATCAGGTGGAGAGACAAAAAAACTTTAGAAAACTCTTGAATTTCCTTTGGACGGGATGGTATAATCACCACAGGATTTAACTGTGATCAATGAGAAGGGAGGTTTGTCCCATGAAGAGAGTTCTTCTTACCGTTGCAATGCTGTCCGTTTTCTTCTCAGCGATGTTCGCGTTCTTCCCTGATGTTCCAAAAGATCACTGGGCTTACGAGTACGTCTGGAAGCTGTGGCAGAGGGGTATCTTCATAGGTTATCCGGACGGCGAGTTCAAAGGGGACAGGTACATCACCAGATACGAAGCAGCGACTGCGGTGAGCAGGCTCCTCGATTTCATCGAACAGAAGATGCTTGCGGGTGCTTCAGGTGATCTGGCACAGGTCGTTGGAAACCTCTCCGACAAGTACATGGCCCTCGAGGAGAAGGTTAACGGTCTCACCGGCATACTGGACACTCTTGCATCTCAGATAGGTACCACTCAGGCCAATCTCACAGAAACCGAAAGAGAACTGCTCGAGAAGATCGATGCTGTGAAAGAAGAGATCGAGATGGAGTTCGACAAAGAGATCTCGCTCAACAGAGAAGTTGTGAACAACATCGGGCTCAAACTTGGAAATCTCTCCAGAGACTACGAAAGATACAAGGAGAATGTGGACGCAAAGATCTCCGAAGTGAACGAAAAACTCGCAGCCCTTGAAAAGGACCTTGGAAACAAGATCGCCGATCTCGAAGGAATAGTCAACCTTCACGAGAAAGACATCATAAACATCTACAACAAGATCAGTTCCGTTAACGAAGAACTCAACAACAAAATCGCCGCGACAGAAGAGAAACTCTCCAGGAAAGATGAAGAAATCTCCGCAATGGTCGAACTTCACGAAAAAGACATCATAAACCTCTACAACAAAGTCGCTGCACTCAACGAAGATCTCAACAAAAAAATACTTGACACGAAGGCCGAACTTTCTGCTAAAATAGAGTCACAGGAGAAAACGTTGAACATGGTCTACACAAAACTCCTCGACACAGAAAGCAAATTGAACGATGAAATTTCCGCTCTCAAGGAAAAGGACGCGGAGATACAGAAGACGGTTGATCTTCATGAACAGGATATCGTCAACCTCTACGGAAAAACGTCGTCTCTCGAAGAAGACCTCAACATGAAGTACAACGAGACTAACGAAAAGATCGATCAGGTGAAGGCGGAACTCGAGGACAAAATCGAAAGCGTGAAGGCTTACAACAGGAATCTCAGCATCCTCACAGGTGCGTTCTTTGGAATTCTCGGTCTCATTCTGATCGCAATCAGTGGTAAATAAAACCAAAATTTATTCTGAGGGGAGGTAAGATGTTATGAAGAAGTTGCTCGCTCTTTTCCTGGTACTGGGTCTTTTAGTCACAGCAGCGTTTGCCTACGAAGACGTCGTTAAAGTCAATGTCTCTGGAACTGGCTACTTCAACGCGTACCTCGATGAAGAAGGCATCGATCTTGAAGGTGGTATTAGTGATTTGTCTGTGTCCATTTCTCCAAGCTCTGGCAGTGTAACAGCACCTGCTACCATTACAGCAGAATTTTCCATTGACGTCCTTGGAACAGACGCTTCTCTCAGCAAGATAGCTGTCACAACGGATCTGTTCGATCTCACTTACTACAACTCTGATATCTATGGGGATGGCTATGTGTTCTACTACGTAGGAGACAGAGCACTTGAATTTACGCCAAAACTTGGTCTTGAAGGAATTTCTCTGACCGCCTACTTTGCAGACATTGTGTCTGAGACAGATCTCACCAACGCCACGAATGATACCAACAATTACTTCGACGACGCTGTTGCTCTGAAACTCGGTGTGACGAACCTTGATCTCCTTGATGCGACACTCTTCGGTGCGTTCTATGATACTGATACGAACAATGCCACAAGCGCCTATGGCTATGCTGCCCACTTGAATCTCACTGGAAAAGACATCCTTGAAAATCTCGTGGTCGATCTTGCCTACGCCTACGAAGCAACCAGCATGTACCTGGTAGAAGCACAGTACAGCAAATCCTTTGAAATGGAACCTGTTACTCTGACGGTGTCTCCATACTTTGTCTATTCTGAAGGAGCCCCCACATACTACGACGATGATTCTGTTGATGGCGATGGCTGGACAGCACCCTGGGGATCCAAACTCGTGAAAGTTGGTCTCAAAGCGGAAGCTGGTGTCACCGATGAAGTGACCTTCAGTGCAGAACTGACACCGACTTACGATCTTGATGCCAATTCTTTCAGCCTGCCTGTGACGCTTGCTCTTGCTTACGACTCCGATATGGCAGAGGCAAATGTGAGCGCTTCCTGGGATGATGCTGTCGCTTCTGCTACTAATGTCACCATCGATGCCAACCTGACAGTCACAGCCGTTGAAAATCTTACAGTCAAAGCAGCTGCACAATACAAAGTTGCCACCAACGAACTGGGTTACAACGTCGACACCAGCTACGTCTACGGACCTCTCACAACAGGATTCTTCTTCGGAACTCTGTTTGATTCCAATAGTGATGGTACTGCTGATATCAACGATTACTTCACCTGGTACCTCTACTTGAAAGCTTCCGTTGCATTCTAATCCACACCACCGCAAATCAACCCCCGGCACTTGCCGGGGGTTTTGTTTTGTTGTATAATTTAAAACTGGAGGCGTGTCCGAACTGGCTAAGGAGCCGGTCTTGAAAACCGGTGGGCCGGAAGGCCCGTGTGGGTTCGAGTCCCACCGCCTCCGCCAGCCCCGTACGGGGCTTTTCTTTTTAGGGGGTGAAAACGTGAGAGCCCTTCTTGTAGTGGACCTCCAGAGGGATTTCGTTGACGAAGGCGGTGCTCTTTACTTCGAAGGAGCAGAAAAGGTGATCAATCCCATTTTGAAGTGGGTTGAAGAGTTCAAAAAGGAAAACCTTCCCATCATCACCACACAGGACTGGCACGATCCTGAAGACAGAGAATTCAACATCTGGCCAAAACACTGCGTTGCAAACACTGATGGTGCAAGACTCACTGAAAAACTCGAGAAAGCTTTGAAAGATTATCCAAATCATTTCTCTGTGAAGAAAAACCGATACAGTGCCTTCTACAACACGAATCTTGAAAAGATAATCAGAGACAACGAAATAGACGAAATTTACGTTTGTGGAGTTGTAACACACATCTGTGTGCTCTTCACCGTCGAAGAGTTGAGAAACAGGGATATCCCTGTTAAAATAATCACTGAAGGCGTCGCTTCTTACGATGAAGAGCTTCACCGCTTTGCGCTGAGGGAAATGAAAGAAATTTTAGGAGCAGAATTCATTTGAGGTGATCAATGTGAAAAGACTCAGCCCCGAGGTCTTCAAGGTTCCCATCGACCGCATCAGAAACGGTTACTACTCGGACATATACTTCATAAACTACGTGAAGGTCCTGAAAAGAGACAGCCGCCACCCACGGGTGTACTATCAGTTCTTTCCAAGAAAAGACGCCGTAATCTGCGGAATTGATGAGGCCCTCGCCATTCTGAAGTTTTGCACGGGATACTACAAAGACGAGGAAAAAGCGAGAGAGCTCTTCGAAGAGATCTTGAAATTAGACAAAGAAATGCAGGCTGCCTCGGTTGAAATGGACGTTCAGAAGATTCTGGAGCTCACACAGAAAAAGTGGGACCTCAGATTGAAACTGAACGATCTTTGGGTAGACAAATGGGATGAAATAGAAGTACACGCCCTTTACGACGGCGAGGAAGCGAAAGAAGGAGAGCCGATAATGACAATAGAGGGAGATCCCACCTATTTCGGGTATCTCGAAACGGTTCTTCTTGGTGTGATCGCAAGAGCCACCAGCACGGCAACGGCCGTCAAGAAAGTGGTGAAGGCAGCGAGAGGAAAACCCGTGCTCTTTTTCAGTGCCCGTTTCGATCACTACTGGGTCCAGGCAACGGACGGCTACGCAGCTCTCAAAGCGGGGGCCTTTGGAGTTTCTACAGACGCGAACGCGGATTACTGGGGTGTCAAATCCATGGGAACGATGCCCCATGCTCTGATAGCCTGCTACGACGGGAAGACCGAGGACGCTGCCATCGCTTTTGACAGACACATGGAAGAAGATGTGAACAGGATCGTTCTTGTGGACTGGGACAACGATGTGATAGGAACAACCTTCAGGGTCATCGAAAAGTTCTACGAGTACGTGATGAAAAAGCCGTTCAAACTGGGAGTAACGGATCCATCACCGATCATAGGTCCTGGAAAGAACAAGATATGGGGTGTGAGGTTCGACACCTCCGGGAACCTGAGAGATAAATCTGTGGTCCCAAAAGACGAATCCTCCTTTGGAGTGTGTCCGGAACTCGTCTGGAGAGCTCGTCAGGAGTTCGACAAGGTGGGACTCAGGGATCTGAAGATAGTCGTCTCCGGAGGATTCGACGAGAAGAAGATAGATCTATTCGAAAGATTGGGAGTGCCGGCAGACGCTTATGGTGTCGGTTCTCGCCTGCTGAGGGAGAAGGTAGACATCACAGCAGACATCGTTGAAGTCAATGGAAGACACTGTGCAAAGGTGGGAAGATACAAGATAGAAAATCCCAGATTGAAAAAAGTGGGGAAACGCTACTGGGAGGAAGAGTGAGGAGGTGAACGCGATGGAAATCAAAAAGGGTACCTGGATCATAAAGAAGGGTTTTGCGGAGATGTTCAAAGGCGGCGTCATCATGGACGTCACCTCTGCTGAACAGGCCAAGATCGCAGAAGAAGCGGGAGCCGTTGCGGTAATGGCCCTCGAAAGAGTTCCAGCCGATATCAGAAAAGAGGGTGGAGTCGCCAGAATGGCAAGCATCGCAAAGATCAGGGAAATCATGGAAGCAGTATCCATCCCTGTGATGGCGAAGGTGAGAATCGGTCACATAGCCGAAGCAAAGATACTGGAGGAACTCGGAGTTGACTTCATCGACGAATCCGAAGTCCTCACACCAGCTGACGACAGGTTCCACATCAACAAACACGAATTCAAAGTGCCCTTTGTCTGCGGTGCAAGGGATCTCGGGGAAGCTCTCAGAAGAATAGCGGAAGGTGCAGCCATGATCAGAACGAAGGGAGAAGCCGGAACGGGAAACGTTGTAGAAGCAGTGAAGCACATGAGAAGGGTGATGGAACAGATAAAACAGGTGACGAAGATGGAAGACGAAGAACTCGTCGCTTACGGAAAAGAAATAGGAGCTCCCGTCGAGCTTCTCAGAGAGGTCAAGAGACTTGGAAGACTTCCCGTTGTGAACTTCGCAGCGGGTGGTGTGGCAACTCCTGCGGATGCGGCTCTCATGATGATGCTCGGAGCAGATGGAGTGTTCGTGGGATCCGGTATCTTCAAGTCCAAGGATCCGAGAAAGATGGCGAAAGCCATGGTGCTGGCCGTTACCTACTGGGACAATCCAAGGATACTCCTCAAGATCTCCGAAGACATAGGAGAGCCGATGAGAGGGCTCGATGTCGAAGAACTCGAAGTGAGAATGCAGGAGAGAGGGTGGTAAAGAATGAAGATAGGCGTTCTGGGTGTTCAGGGAGACGTCAGAGAACACGTGGAAGCTCTCCATAAACTCGGAGTTGAGACCCTGATAGTGAAACTTCCAGAGCAGCTGGACATGGTGGATGGCCTCATTCTGCCCGGTGGAGAATCGACCACCATGATAAGAATTCTCAAAGAGATGGATATGGATGAAAAGTTGGTGGAAAGAATAAACAACGGCCTTCCCGTCTTTGCAACGTGTGCCGGTGTGATCCTTCTCGCAAAGCGCATCAAAAACTACTCTCAGGAAAAACTAGGAGTTTTGGACATAACCGTTGAAAGAAATGCCTACGGAAGACAGGTCGAAAGTTTTGAGACGTTTGTAGAGATACCCGCTGTAGGAAAAGATCCGTTCAGAGCCATTTTCATAAGGGCTCCGAGGATCGTTGAAACAGGAAAGAATGTGGAAATTCTGGCAACTTACGACTATGATCCTGTTCTAGTGAAAGAAGGAAATATACTCGCGTGCACGTTTCACCCAGAACTCACCGACGATTTGAGACTGCACAGATACTTCCTGGAGATGGTGAAATGAAAGTGAAGATTGATCTGGAAGATGAAAAACTCCGTGAACGAATAGCCAGTATCGTTCAAGAGGCAGGTTTTTTCATAAATGAATCGGCGGATGTGATCATCACCGACGATTTGAAAAAACAGGGTCGGTGGGTGATTCTGGTTTCAAAGAACGTACCTGAGAAGGTTCCGGAAGGTGTGCTGGACGTGATCGATCCACGCCTTCCGGATTTTCTGCTGAGAAGAAAATTCGAAATGATGAAAGCGTACCTGATATTCCCATTTGGTATCCTCAGCTATCTCGAAGACGAATTCGAAAAATCAAAGCGATACGGATTTCCACTTTCTGTTATCTATCTCTTCTTCGAAGATGACGGTACGGCAAGACGTGTCTATGAACTCCTTCGAGAACTTTTGAGGTCTTCTGATAGATTCGATTTCCTGAAGAGAAACGAAATAATGATCGTTCTTCCCGGAACATCGAAAGAAGGCGCGGAAAGACTCCTCAAAAGGTTGAAGAGAAAGTTCCTGAGATTGGACTGGACAAAACAGCCGATGCTCGAGTACGGAGTCGCCCAGGTCGAAGACTGGATGGAAACCGTTGAAGATCTGCTTGCATCTCTTGAATCCTCTCTGAGGAGGTTGTAAAAATCTGAGTAAAAAAGAGTGGATCAACATAATTCTGGCACTGGCTTTTGGATTTCTCGCCGTTGTTTTTATTTTCAGGGAAGTGGATCCCGCTGAATTTTCCAGATATTTTCATTTGAAATCTCTCCTTTACATGTTCCTTCTCTGCGGAACATTTGTTTTTTCTATCGTCATAGACTCTCTCAGGATGAAATGGCTCTACTCATTTGTGTGGAAAGAGAAGTTTCCACTGTACGATGCCTTCTTCAACAATTACATGAGTTTTGTCTTCAGCATGCTCACCCCTTTCTATTTTGGAGGACAGTTTTTCCAGACGTATCACCTCTCAAAAATGGGTTTCAAATCTGAACACAATGTGAACGTGATTCTTTCCAGATTTGTAGAATACCTGATCTCCGTTACTGTTCTTTCGATTCTGGGCCTTGTGAGATACAGAAACTTTCTCTTCTCGAACGCACTTTTGACTTCAAAGTTGATACTTCTCGCGTACCTCATCAGCGTATTGTTCATTGCTGTTTTGATGTCTGCGCTGATAAATCCTCCCCTCATCGCACGTCTTTTTAACGCTTTCAAAAGAATAAGATGGATAGATCGACTCATCAAAAAGATCACCAAAGCAGAAGACTGGGATACCAGATTTCTCGAATGGACAGAAAAATTGAAGGAAAGTGTTCAAGTACTCTGGAAAAGCGGCTTTATGTTTTTTGATTTTCCTCTCACTTTCATTTCCCTGCTTGTTCAATCTTTTGTTCTCTACCTTGCCATCTGGCTCACATCCGGAAAAATAGGTTTCCTTGATGTCACAGGCCTCTTCTATTTCTTGAGTTTGGTCGTGTTTTACATACCCACTCCTGGAGCGAGTGGAGGAGTGGAAGCGGTTTATCAGATCGTTTTTTCCAAGATTTTGAATTCTTCCGAAAAAACACTCGCCTCCATTCTCATCTGGAGGATTTCCACCTATTACCTTCCGATATTCATTGGTATAGCATTCCTCTTGATTTACCGCTATCCGAAGGAAGTGACAAAATGAAGATCGTTCTCAGATTCAAGAAAAAAGGAATGAGGAGATTTCTCTCAACACTTGAGTCCATAAAACTCGTGGAAAGATCCATAAGGAGAGCAGATTTTTCGATCGTTTTCACGGAAGGTTTCCATCCAAAACCGAAGATGAGTTTCCTCGACGCCATGCCGGTGGGTGTGGTGAACCTCGCTTTCTACGTGGAACTCTTTGTGAAAAACATCTCAGAAAAACACATAGAAACCCTGAAAAGCATTCTCCCAAAGGATTTCGCTTTAGAAAGTGCATGGATCTTCGATGGAAACATCAACGAACTGGTCAACTCGTATCGTTTCTTAGTGATCTCAGAAAAACCTGTGGATCTGGAGAAGACTATTTTGAAAAAGAACAAAAAAGTTTCGTTCAAAGAGAGTCTTCTTGATTTTGAAATATCGAGTGGAAAAAAGTATCACATCTTCAGGTATACTCAAAAGAGGGAGAAACTGATAAACCCGTTACTCCTTGCAGAAGAAGGAACTTTTTTCTTACCCATATGTGAAGAAGCCATGACCGAACACGGTCCTCTTTCTTCTCTCCTCGAAAGGAGGGGTACGCGTGTCTAAAAAAGTTCTTCTCGTTGATGACTCGGCGGTTCTGAGAAAAATCGTTTCTTTCAATCTGAAAAAAGAAGGTTACGAAGTGATAGAAGCGGAAAACGGGCAGATAGCCCTGGAAAAGCTTTCGGAGTTTACACCAGACCTGATAGTTCTCGACATAATGATGCCCGTGATGGATGGATTCACCGTGTTGAAGAAGCTTCAGGAAAAAGAAGAATGGAAAAGAATTCCGGTGATAGTCCTCACGGCAAAGGGTGGTGAAGAAGACGAATCTCTGGCACTTTCCCTGGGTGCCAGAAAGGTCATGAGAAAGCCGTTCAGTCCCTCCCAGTTCATCGAGGAGGTGAAGCATCTATTAAATGAATGAAAGGGAAATTTGCGAAAGAATCGCTGAAATCTTGAATCTTGAACACGACTGTTCGAAGGGAATAGATGATCTTCTGAAGATCCTGGAGTACGAGATAAACGAATATCGAAAAAGCTTAGAAGAGCAGGCCATGTTCATGGAAGCTCAGATCGAAGAACTCTCGCGCTCGTACGAAGAAATATCAACTCTGCTTGAAATCTCGGAGATTTTCGGAACATTTGAATTTCCTTTGAACTTGCAGGACAAACTGGAAAAGGTTATTCGACTCCTCAGGAACGTGATAAAATTCGAAAGCTATCTCGTTCATCTTGAAAGTGAACTGACAGTCGGGGATCTGAACAGAGAAGAAATAGAACCAGAAATAGGAAATCCAGAAAAGACTGTTCTGATAGAACCCGGGAAATCTGAGAAATTTTCAAATCTTCTGTTTGTACCGATAAAAGGGAACAAATACTACGGATATGTGTGTTTCGTTGGAAAAGAAGACGGAGGGGTTTTCACCGCCGGCGACAGGAAAATAGCTGAGATGACGGCAAGATACATAGCGAGTGCTCTCGACAGATTGGATTTTCTCAAAAAGGAGATAGAGCGAGAAAGACTGGAAGAACAATTGAACATAGCAAGACAGATACAGACAAATCTTCTTCCCCGGAAAATTCCAGAGATTGGTTTCGTAGAAGCAGATGCCTGCTCTCAACCCGCTGTTCAAGTTGGTGGAGACTATTACGATTTCTTCGTGTCACAGGAGAAAAGATTTCTCACAGTCGTGGGTGATGTGGCAGGAAAGAGTGTACCGGCGGCTCTGCTCATGAGCGCTGTGAGGAGTTATCTGAAAGTACTGGTCACCACGTGTCCCGATCTGGAAAAGCTTGTGAACAGGCTGAACACCATTCTCTGTGAAGACATGACAAACGATCGCTTTGTAACGATGGCTTTTATAGAGATATCTCCAGATGGAACTTTGAATCTTATAAACGCAGGCCACAATCCAGTTTATTTCTTGCATAAGGGAGAGCTAGTCAAGATCGAAGCTTCCGCGATCCCAATTGGTATAACGGAGTGGGAATACAAAAAACACACCATTCACCTGAAACCCGATACATTCGTGATATCCTACTCTGATGGATTGACAGAAGCAAGAAACGAAGCGGGTGAGGAATTCGGATACGAAAGGCTCGAAAAGATTCTAAGGGAATTTAAAGGTGAAACACCCGCTGAATTGCTGGAGGCACTGAGAAAAAGAGTTAAATCGTTTATGGGAGATGCCCAGCAGCACGATGATATGACAATTGTGGTGTTAAAATATAAAGGACAGCAGGAGGTGGAATGATGTCAGGTCACAACAAGTGGGCCAATATTAAACACAGGAAGATGGCCCAGGATGCGAAGAAATCCAAGATCTTCACAAAACTGATCAGAGAAATCATCGTTGCAGCAAGGGAAGGAGGAGGAAACATAGAAACAAACCCGCGATTGAGAGCAGCAGTTGAAAGAGCAAGGGCGGAAAACATGCCCAAAGAAAACATTGAAAGAGCCATAAAAAGAGGAACGGGAGAACTCGAAGGTGTAGACTACCAGGAAGTGATCTACGAAGGGTACGCACCCGGAGGAGTCGCTGTGTACATCAGAGCGCTCACAGACAACAAGAACAGAACTGCTCAGGAACTCAGGCATCTGTTCAACAAATACGGTGGCAGTCTTGCAGAAAGCGGTTCGGTGAGCTGGATATTCGAGAGAAAAGGAGTTATCGAAATCTCGAGAGACAAGGTGAAAGACCTGGAAGAGCTCATGATGATTGCTATAGACGCGGGAGCGGAAGACATAAAAGACGCAGAAGATCCGATACAGATAATCACAGCACCTGAGAATCTTTCAGAAGTGAAGAGCAAGCTGGAAGAAGCCGGTTACGAAGTGGAAGCGAAGGTAACATTCATTCCGAAAAACACGGTGAAAGTCACGGGTAAAGATGCCGAAAAAGTCCTCGAATTCCTCAACGCACTGGAAGATATGGACGACGTGCAGGAAGTGTATTCGAACTTTGAAATGGACGACAAAGAGATGGAGGAGATACTTTCCAGACTGGAAGGATAATCCTGATTTTGTTTATTCTGGCAACTGTTCCTGCATACGCTGGTTTCATCGAAGTGGGAGCAGGAGTTTATGATGAAACTCCCATAGTGGGTTTTGTACTGTCTCCTGAACTCAAAACAGATTTCATAGAAGGAAAGTTCAGATTCGATTTCTTTGCAAGTTTTTCGGAAGGGGAGCCCTCTCTCCTTCCTTTCATTTATGACAATCCTGTTTATTTCCGATTCGGAATCGATGATTTTTCGTTCGAATATCACGCACCGGCAGTTTTGAAAGCGACCTTTGTGCCGTTCAAAAAGAGCTGGAATGTGAGACTTGGTTTCATGGGTGGAATCTGGAACGGAGAAAATGTTTTCTTTTTCACGGAGAAACCCGTGTTTCTCGTTTTGTCGAACGATGATAACTACCACATTGGGCTGAACTTCAAAGTGTTCGATACAGGTCTTGAACTCTTCGTTGAAAACGAAAAGCCCGGTGTCTGGTTAGAACTTGGAAGTTTAAAAGTTGGTGTTTCGAACTGGATTGGTTTGATCTTTGAACACAAAAAAACGGTGGTTCGTTTTCTTTACGATGGAGAATTCAAACCCGGTTTGGCATTGCTGGAGGAAAACGGCTGGATCTTCATCAACAGTGACTACGTAGAAGGAAGCTGGAAGGTGGGTAGATTTCATGCAGGAGGAAAGATCGGAAAAGAAAATTGGGCCTTTCAAATTTCAGTCGAATTTTGAGTGGAAGGAATTCCCTCAGGAAGAATTCGAATGGTTCGTGAAAGAGGTTGAAAAGAGGTTCGGACTGAACCTCTCTTCTTACAAACCACAGAGGGTAAAGCGCAGAACAGAACTTCTTCTCAGAAAGTACAACGTGGGATACAGAGAGTATTTGAACATGCTCATAAAGGACAAGAAGTACCTCGATGAATTCATGGATAAGATGACGATAAACGTGACAGAGTTCTTCAGAAATCCGGAAAAGTGGTGGGAACTGAGAGATGAGATCATTCCTTTGATTGCAAAAAATTCTCTGAGAATGAAGTTCTGGAGTGCGGGCTGCTCCTCTGGAGAAGAACCGTATTCTCTGGCCATCCTGGTTCACGAACTCAATCTTTCCTATAAAACTCGTATTCTGGCAACGGACATCGACATCGGCGTGCTAAGAAGGGCCCAGGAAGGGATTTACGAAGAAAGGGCCTTCGTCAGTACTCCAAAGGAATACCTGGAAAAATATTTCGAGAAACTACCGGATGGAAGGTACAGGATAAAAGATTCTGTGAAGAAAATCGTGGAATTCAAAAGGCACGATCTTTTGAAGGATCCGTTCGAAAAGAACTTCGACCTGATAGTGTGTCGAAACGTGGTTATTTACTTCGAACCAGAAGCGAAAAATGAGCTTTACCGAAAGTTCGCTGAATCTCTGAAACCGGGAGGGTTCCTCTTCGTCGGAAACACCGAAAGAATTTTCAACTACAAAGAACTGGGATTCGAGATATACAAACCGTTCATCTACAGAAAGGTGAAATAGATGGCGTTTGTGATGGTTCTCACAATTGTTCTGGATCAGCTTACAAAGCGGATAGCAAGCGAGATACACGGAACTTTTTTCATAGTTCCGGGTTTTTTGAGATTCGTGAAGGCAACCAACCGAGGAATCGCACTCGGGTTGTTTAAAAATCTTTCCGAACAGCTTCTCTGGACCGTGATGTTCGTTGTTGTTTTTCTCTCCCTGCTTCCTTATATTTTCAAGTTCAGCAGGCTGGAAAGAATAGCCATGGGCTTCATTCTTGGGGGAGCTCTCGGCAACCTTCTCGACAGAATCAGATTCGGATACGTTCTTGATTTTCTGAACTTGACCTTTCTCCCAACGATATTCAACCTAGCGGATGTGTTCATCATAGTCGGAGGAGCGCTTATGATACTGGGAGTTTTCAGAGGTGGAGACAATGAAAGTTTGGAGAGTCGAAAAAAGAGAAGAGGGCTGGAGACTGGATCAGTTTTTGAAGGAGAAGACACCATCATGGATCTCGAGATCAATGATTCAAAAAGCGATAAAAGAGGGCAAAGTGAAGGTCAACGGTCAGATTAAAAAACCAAGTTACAAGTTGAAAGAGGGTGAAATAGTAGAGGTTGACCTCCCTGAAAAGCCGCAGGAAGCGACCGTTCAACCCGAAGAGATAGAATTGAAAGTTCTTTATGAAGATAGAGACATCATAGTTATCGACAAACCCGGAGACATGATCGTTCATCCTGTTCCCTCCAAACTCAGCGGAACTCTTGTGAACGCCCTTCTTCATCACTGCAAAGATCTTCAGGGAGTTGGGGGAAAGCTCCGTCCGGGAATAGTTCACAGACTCGACAAAGAAACCTCCGGTGTTATAGTGGTAGCCAAGAACGACTTCGCCCATCAGAGCCTCTCGAAGCAGTTCAAAGATCGAAAGGTGAAGAAGACTTACATACTCCTGGTGAAGGGCAAAATGAAAAATGATGAAGGAGTTATCGACCTTCCTCTCGCAAGGCACCCTGTTCTGAGGATAAAAATGGCTGTCGTTGAAACAGGGAAAGAAGCGATCACAGAGTACAGAGTTCTGAAAAGGTTCGATGATGTCGCTACACTCGTTCTCGCCTTTCCCAAAACAGGTAGAACACACCAGATCAGGGTGCACATGAAAAGCCTCGGTCATCCGATTATGGGAGACAAAATCTACGGGAAGCCGAAAGAGGATGAGATCTTCGGAATAAAAAGGCAGATGCTTCACGCCCTGAAACTCGGTTTCTTCCACCCTCGAACGGGCGAATGGATGGAGTTCGTCTCACCTCTGCCGGAGGACTTCAAAGAAGCCATCAGAAGGATCCATGAATACGTGAGGGAAAGATCATGATTCCATGGGTGATATCTCCCTATTCTTTCGATGGCTCAGTCGTTCGATTCGAAAAACTGGCCCTTCTCTTGAAAAGAAAGGGACTGAAATCAGTCATCCTCGCCGACAGAAACTTCCACGCCGCCGTGAAGTTCAACACGATCATGAGGAAACACGGCCTGATACCGGTTCACGGTCTCTGGAAAGACGGCAGAATCTTCGTCGCGAGAAACAGAGAGGAATTCGACAGCCTGGTCAGGTACTACAACGGAGAAACACATGAAATCGAAGACATACCTGTTTTCCAAGAAAGCGAACTAACACCTGTGAGATATCTCGATGCCTCTGAAAAAAAGGCCAGCATCTTCATGAGAAAGATCTTCGGACTCGACGAAGACGTTCAGGGTTTTCCAGAAAAATGTGAAGATGTGGCCGACATTCTGAACGCAGAAGCCTACGATCTCAGAGTGAATCACAGATTTCCCACTCCTCCTAAAAATTGGAACGAATTACTAATAAAAAAGGCAGAACCATTGGGTGAAGAGTACATTAGCCGTCTGAAAAGAGAACTCGAGGTGATAAAAAGAAAGGGTTTCACCCCGTACATCTACACGGTGGAAAAAGTGGTAGAGATCGCAAAGAAAATGGGCATAAAAGTCGGTCCTGGAAGAGGAAGTGCGGTTGGTTCTCTCGTTGCATACCTGTGCGGAATAACAGAGGTAGATCCAATAAAATACGACCTTCTCTTCGAACGCTTCTTGAACGAAGAAAGGCAGGAACCACCCGATATAGATGTGGATGTGGAAGACAGGAGAAGAAAAGACCTGATAAAGGAATTATCAAAGTCTTTTCAAGTCTATCAAGTTTCAACCTTCGGAAACCTCACAGAGAAATCTCTGAAAAACCTCATAAACTCCGTTCTTCCAGATGCGTCTCTTGAAGAGAAAAACGAAATCTACAAAACCGTTTACGGACTGCCGCACCACCCCAGTGTTCACGCCGCGGGAGTCGTGATCTCAGAAAACCCTCTGCCACTACCTACAAGAACAGAAGAAGATATCCCGATAACGGACTACGA
The DNA here is from genome assembly GCF_000008545.1 of Thermotoga maritima MSB8. NCBI lineage: Bacteria > Thermotogati > Thermotogota > Thermotogae > Thermotogales > Thermotogaceae > Thermotoga > Thermotoga maritima. The sequence continues at coordinate 490,700 of NC_000853.1, read as the reverse complement.
CATGTACGATCTTCAAGAAATAGGTGTTGTGAAGATCGATATACTGGGTCTTAAAACACTCTCGTTCATAAAGGATTTCAAAAAAGAAATTTTCGATTACTCGGATGAAAAAACGTATCATCTCATCTCCAAGGGAAAAACTCTCGGTGTGTTTCAGCTCGAAGGTCTCCAGGCAAGAAAACTATGCAGAAGAATCTCTCCCAGAAACATGGACGAACTCTCCATTCTCCTTGCCCTCAACAGACCTGGTCCATTGAGGTCTGGCTTGGACGTTATGTTTTCGAATTCGAAGAACGTTCCCGCGTTTTTCAGGAAGATGTTTCCAGAGACAAGAGGGGTTCTGATCTATCAGGAACAGATCATGCGACTCGCCATGTTCGCGGGCCTCTCAGGCACCGAAGCGGATATTTTGAGAAGGGCCATTGCAAAGAAAGAAAGAGAAAAAATGGAACCTCTCCTTGAAAAGATGAAAAAAGGCCTTCTTGAAAAAGGCATGGAAAACGCAGAACAGATTCTCGAGATCCTCCTGAACTTTTCCTCTTATGCCTTCAACAAATCCCACAGCGTCGCGTACGCCCACATCACATACCAGACGGCATATTTGAAAGCCCATCATCTTGAAGAATTTTTCAAACTCTACTTTGCGTACAATTCTTCCGACGCTGGAAAGATCTTCCTTGCCGTTCAGGAACTGAGAAATGAAGGATACAGGGTGCATCCTCCAGATATCAACATCTCTGGGAAAGATCTGGTCTTTCACGGTAAAGACGTTTACCTTCCCCTGACGGTTGTGAAAGGAGTGGGCGTGACCCTGGTTGAACAGATCGAAAAAATCAGGCCGGTCAGCAGTGTGAGGGAACTTCAGGAGAGGGTAACCGGAGTTCCGAGAAACGTTGTGGAAAGCTTGATCACAGCAGGCGCCTTCGACAAACTTTATGAAAACAGAAAACTAGCACTAGAGGAACTGAACAAAAGGGTGGAAAAAGATATTCTGGAGATTCGAAGCCTCTTCGGAGAAAAGGTAGAGCAGGAAAGTTCAAACATCAAAATAGGAGACATCACCGAGCTCGAGGAAAAGAGCATGGGATTCCCGTTGACACCCGTTCATGAAGTTCCCACAGGACTCTTTGCCCGTATAGACGATGTCTTCACGTATGGTAGGATCCTTCCTGTGCTTGTCAAAAGAGTTTCGAGAAACATCGTGACGGATGGTCTTTCCGTTTGCCGTGTGAGAACAGACGTTCCCGATGGTGTTCACCTTGTACTCCTTTCTCCCCTCCAGAAGATCATAAAAATCTGGCCCTTCAACGAAAACACCAGGTTCGTGTACAGAGTGGATTTTACCGCGACACTGGAAAAGGCTGGTCAAAACGAGATAACGGAAGTCCTTAAAAACGGGGCTGTCGTAAGGTATGAAGGATACAGACCTCTAACGGATGAATATCGCTACAGAGTCGTTCCCCGATAGGCACAGTATGCTATAATTCAAATATAGTAAGGAGTCATCACATTTTTGGAAAGGGGGTTTCGCTATGAAGAAACTGTTTGTGCTGTTCCTGGCAGTCCTATCAGTTCTGGTACTGGCCGAAGTGAAGAACCCTGACACCATAATCGACGCCACCATTGGAGAACCCGACACTCTCGACCCACACTTCGCTTATGACACGGCGAGTGGTGAAGTTATCTACAACGTGTACGAGAACCTGATCGCTTACAAAGGAGAGAGCCTCACAGAATTCGAACCACGCCTTGCGGAAAGATGGGAAATTCTGGACGACGGGAAAACTTACAAGTTCTACATCAGGAAAGGCGTGAAGTTCCACGAAGGAGGAGATCTCACACCAGAAGACGTGGAATACAGCTTTGAAAGAGGTCTCATCTTCGATCCAACAGCGGGTCCCATGTGGATGCTCTGGGAAGCCCTGTTCGGTGTGGATTCACTGGAAACTTTCGTCGAGGAAAAGATCGGCAAGCCTTATAGCGAACTCTTCGACGAAAACGGTGAGCCGCTTCCAGAGTACAGAGACGCTCTCATAAAGATCTACACGGATTACATCGATCCCGCCATCGAAGTTGAAGGTGACGCCGTTGTGTTCCACCTTGTGAGACCCTTCGCACCGTTCATGTACATACTCGCCCAGAGCGCCAGCTGGAGTGCTGTCCTCGACAAAGAGTGGTGTATAGAGATAGGATGCTGGGACGGAAGAGCCGATACCTGGTGGAAGTACCACGATATCAGAAAAGAAGATTCTCCTCTCTACGCGAGAATGAACGGAACTGGACCCTTCAAATTCGTCGAATGGGACAGAGCTCAGCAGAAAGTCATCCTCGAGCGAAACGACAACTACTGGAGAGAACCCGCGAAGATCAAAAGAGTCATTATCTGGGGAATCGACGAGTGGAGCACAAGAAGGGCGATGTTCCTTCAGGGAGACGCCGATATCTGTGCTGTCCCAACCCAGTACCTCGAGCAGGTGGAAGGAAAACCCGGTGTCACCGTTGTAAAGGGACTTCCTGAACTTGCGGTAACATCCCTTCACTTCGCGTGGAACGTTCCCGAAGACAGCAAGTACATAGGCTCTGGAAAACTCGACGGAAACGGAATACCACCCGATTTCTTCAGCGATGAGAATGTGAGAAAAGCCTTCATCTACGCGTTCGACTACGACACATTCATAAACGAAGTGCTCAAAGGTCTTGGTAGAAAGATACCAACAGACCTTCCAGAAGGACTCCTCGGATTCAACGAAGAGCTGCTGAACGATCCCGACGCTCCACACTTCGATATTGTGAAAGCAACGGAGTACTTCAAGAAGGCATGGAACGGTGAAGTCTGGAAGAAAGGATTCAAGATCACGTTGCTTTACAACACCGGAAATGAAGTGAGAAGACAAGCCGCAGAAATGCTGAAGGCATACATCGAGATGATCAATCCGAAGTTTAAAGTTGAAGTGAGAGGCGTTCAGTGGCCTACGTATCTCGACGCAACCAAGAGAGGAGAAGTGCCTGCCTTCATCATAGGATGGCTCGCAGATTATCCGGATCCTCACAACTTCATCTTCACATACTACCACAGTGCAGGAGTTTACTCTGGAAGACAGGGTGAAAACTTCAGAAAGTTTGTTTCCACACCACATCCCGACCTTGGTGGCAGAAGTCTCGACGAACTCATAGAAGAAGCGATCGCGAAGACCGATCCTGCAGAAAGACAGGCACTCTACGAAGAGATCCAGAGGTTCGCAATGAAGCACGCCCTCGGTATGCCTCTCTATCAGCCGCTCGGTGTGAGAGTCCAGAGAAGCTGGGTCAAAGGATGGTACCACAATCCAATGAGACCTGGCGACGACTACTACGTGCTCTGGAAAGCAGAAGAGTAAAAAATAAAAGGGGCTCCGAAAGGAGCCCCTTCTTTTTTTCTTTTTGTTTCTCACGCGAGTTCTTCTTCCACTGCAGCCCTTGGGGTTTCTTCCACCTGGATTCCCGCGAAGACATCGAGACCGGTTCCTGCGGGTATCAGCTGACCAACGATCACGTTTTCCTTCAATCCAATGAGCGGATCGACCTTTCCTTCGATCGCCGCTGCGGTCAACACCCACGCAGTTTCTTCGAACGCAGCCGCGCTGAGCCAGCCGGGGTAGTTAAGAGCCGCTTTCTTGAGCGACAGGAGTCTTCTCTTGTACTTGATAGGTTCCTTCGGGAGAATCTGGTACGTCACAACTTTATCTTTTTCGAAGACGTCGATCTCTTTTATTCCCGCTTCTATGATCTTCTTCAAAAGTTCCTCGGTCACTTCATCGCCTTTTTGCGCGAGTTCCACGAGTTCTCCCTCTTCTGTTTCCGTGATGATCCTCTTCGCGAGCGTCTTTCCTATGACCCACTTCCTGTTCTCTTCCACTTTCGCATTTCCTTCGAGGATTTCCCTGTTGAATCTCTTTATATCCACAAGCGGCACAAGTTGATCCGGCAAGTAATCGCTGTCTCCAGGATCGACGATCGTTGCCATGCTTAGCATCTGTTTGAATATGATCTCGAAGTGCTTGTCGTGTATACTCACACCCTGCTGGACGTAGGCGTTCTTTATGATCTTCAGCAGATTCATCGCCGTCATTACACCTTTTTCTGATTCGAGCTCCAGGAGTTTCCACCACACAATGGCGCCGCTGGTGAGGGTTTCTCCTCTCAGGACTTTCTGGCCTTTTTCTACCCTTACTTTCGCTCTCTTCGGTACTTTGTAAGCGTGGATGTTACCGGCGTAATCCTCGATGTAAATCACCGTTCTACCACTTTCATCGGTTGCTATGTCTTTAACGAAACCATCGACCTCACACAGAATGGCTTCGGATCCATAGTATTTTCTGATTTCTTTCTTTCCACCGCTCTTTTCTTCTCTCAAGAACGCGTACGGTTCGAACGTCTTCTCCACAGTTGTGAGACCGCTGACGATGTCGCTCGCACCCATGACTCCTCCAACGTGGAATGTTCTCATCGTGAGCTGTGTGCCGGGCTCTCCTATGGACTGAGCGGCCACAACTCCCACCGCTTCTCCGACGTTCACTATCTTGTGGTTGGAAAGATCCATACCGTAACAGGCAGCGCAGACGCCGTACTCGGACTCACAGGTGAGAGGCGATCTCACAATGATATCGGGTCTCACGGAAACTTTTTCTATTCCATTTTCTTCGAGCATCTTCGCCACGATCTCGTTTATCACTTCCTGGTACACGAGAAGCTGTCTTTCACCTTTTTTATCGTACAAAGGTTCCTCTTCCGCGTAAACAGTTCCAACGACAGGATAGACCTTCACCTTTATGCGGTATTTCCCTTCGTTCTTAGCAGCTTTTATCACATCCCAGGTGAGTTCCGTTCCTTCTTCGTACTCTCCAACGGGTTCTGCTATCTCGGCGTACATGTTGGGGAGTGAGAGTTCTGTTATGTCTATCTCTTCGTACCTCACAACGTCAACCATTTTCTTGTAAGAAGCCAGGAAGTTCGCATCGTCGTCTGTGAGCATGGTGTTTCTCGTGTATTCCTTGCCCGTTTCTGGATTCTTTAAAACTTCTTTTGTTTCTGGATCAAGCACGTCCCTTGCGAGCACTCTACCGAAGAGGAACTCGTTCATCTTTTCCACGACTGTTCCTTCTTTTATCAGATCCATGGCTCTGATTCCCTCATGTGTTCCACAGTCGGGTTCCGCCACTGTAACGCTCTGGGCTACATCCACAAGACGCCTCGTCAGATATCCCGCAAAGGATGTGTTCATTGCTGTGTCAACCTGTCCTTTTCTGGCACCGTAGGTGGAAATGAAGAACTGCAGGATGTCAACACCTTCTCTGAGGTTCTTATCGACCGGGTAATCGAATGTGAGTGCTTCGTGGATCGCCTGACCCTTGAAGATCTTGGACTTTATTTCCCTGGATCTTGGGTCGTACGCCTTGATCATCAAACCTCTGATACCGGCGAGCTGTTTCACCTGATCTATGTTACCTCTAGCACCAGAGTTCACCATCATGTATATGGGGTTGAACGGATCCTCTGCGAGCGTTTTGGATGTGAGTTTTGTGATCTCCTCCGTCACACTCATCCAGAGTCGTATGATTTCACTCTTTCTCTGTTCCTCCGTCAGGAAGCCCTTTTCGTAATTCTCTTCGATTATTCTGACCTTCTCCCAGGTCTTCCTGAGAATCTCATCTCTCTCTGGTGGTATCTTCAGATCTTTCAACGAGAGAGTCAGACCGGAAACGGTTGCGTAGTGGAAACCGATGTCTTTTATGTCATCCAAGAGATCCGCAGCTCTGTCTATACCGTGTCTCTTGAACGTTTCATAGACGAGAGCGTTTATCTGTTTTTTGTCGAAAATTCTATTGTAATCCCTCAAATCTTCCGGGAGAATGCCGTTGAAGATCACTCTTCCCAGAGTCGTCTTTATTCGTTTTTCCTCGCCGTTGACAGCAACCTTTATCAGAATCGGAGTGTGAAGTTTTATGAATCCAAGGTGGTAAGCCAGCATCGCCTCTTCGGGCGAAGAGAACTTCCATTTCACATCTTCTTCTTTCAGTGAGTCGAATTCTTTACCAACTGTTGTGAGGTAGTAAGAACCTATGATGATATCCTGCGTCGGCAGCGAAATCGGCTTCCCGTGTGCTGGGGAGATGATGTTGTATCTCGAAAGCATGAGAAATCTTGCCTCTGCCTGCGCCGCGGCCGAAAGCGGTACATGAACCGCCATCTGGTCACCGTCAAAATCCGCGTTGAATGGTGGACACACGACAGGATGGAGCTGTATGGCGTTTCCTTCAACGAGTTTTGGTTCAAACGCCTGAATTGACATCCTGTGGAGTGTGGGAGCTCTGTTCAAAAGAACGACGCTTCCCTTTATCACTTCTTCAAGCACTTCCCAGGCTTCCGGCATCTCTTTTTCTATGATCGCTTTCTTGACCTTTCTCATGGTTTTGCTGGAAGAACCCTCTCCAAGGAGTTTCGCCAGAACAAACGGTTTGAAGAGCTCCATTGCCATTTTCTTTGGAATACCGCACTGGTGTATCTTCAGATTTGGGCCCACGACAATAACCGCTCTTCCAGAGTAATCCACACGCTTTCCAAGCAGGTTCCTTCTGAATCTTCCTTTCTTTCCTTTCAGTAGATCGGTGAGCGATTTCAGAGGCCTACCGTTTCTATCTTTCAAAACGGCTCTTCTGCTTCTCTTTCCTTCCGAATCAGAACCGTTGTGAATGAGAGCGTCAACCGCTTCTTGAAGCATTCTTTTCTCGTTTCTCAGAATGATCTCAGGTGCCCCGAGCTCCAGAAGCTTTTTGAGTCTGTTGTTTCTGTTTATGAGTCTTCTGTAAAGTTCGTTGAGGTCTGTTGTGGCGAACCTTCCTCCCTCGATCTGTATCATCGGCCTGAGGTCGGGTGGAATCACAGGAACAACCTCAAGAACCATCCATTCGGGTTTGTTACCAGATTTCAGGAAATCCTTTACCATCTTCAACCTTCTTCTGAGCTTTATCGCCTTCGAGCTGGAAGAAGGTAACTTTTTGAGTTCCGCTTCAATTTCTGCCTGAAGCGCTTCCAGATCCAGATTCTGAAGCAGTTTCTTTATCGCCTGTGCCCCGGCATCAGCCACTATCTTTTCTGGATAGATCTGAAGGTATGCTTCGTACTCGTTTTCTGTGACTATATCGCCAACCTTCAAACCCGTTTCTTTGGAAACCTCGGGATCTATATCCGTTATGACCACAATCGGTCTGTCGTTTTCCGTTCTCTCTTCAACATCGAACATGGTTGGATAGTGCGACTCGAAGATTTTGTACTCGGTGGCAGAGAGGTATTCTTCCTCGAAGAGGAATCTGTCAGCCAGGTGATCTCCTTTCTTCACCTGGTCGCCGTTGTTAACGTAGACAAGCGCTCCTTCAAAGACAGGATATTTTCTCTCCTCTATAACCTGTTCTACATAGACTTCACCGGTGGAAAGGACTTCGAAGTTTCCGTCTTCAAGTGCTCTTATGTTGAGGTTGGAACCAAATCTCACTGTACCAGATATGCTCGCTTTGACGGCTGGGAGGCTGGTAGAAGTCGTGATCTGATCACCTTTTTTCACCTTCTGGCCGTTCGAAACAAGAATCTTCGCTCCATAAGGAATCGTGAAAACAACCGGCTGATCCTTACTGGTTGTGAGAGGTTTCAACGTAATAGTATTCGAAAGTTCATCTATTTCCACGTGACCGTCAAACGGAGCGTAAACAGGGTCGATTGTCATTTCTTTTGTCAGATCCTGTCCTTTTTCCACTTCTTGGCCATCTTTCACAACGAGAATCATTCCAGGGAGCACCGTGTGTGTGGCTCTGGTGATGTTCTTCACAATGATCCAGGTGATTTCCCTTCCTGTGATGGACTTTTCTGTCTTCAAAGTCACTTCTCCATCGATATCGGAAAGAACAGGAGATTTTGGATTCTTCACCACAAACGCCTGTTCAACATCGAAATCCCACTTTTTTCTGTATATCCTGTACTCGGTCTCGTAGATCACATCCCCCTGGGAGAACGGAGTATCTTTGGGATCAGTCACAATAAAAGCTCTTTCTATGACACGGCGACTGCCGTAGTAGATGATGTTTTCCAGGTCTGAAGTGCTCATGTTCAAGAGTGTTCCGAGAACACTCGGTATGCTCTCGAGATACCAGATGTGCACAGCGGGTGCTGCCAGTTCTATGTGTCCCATTCTTTTTCTTCTGGCTTCTCTGGATTCGACCCTGACTCCACACCTTTCACAGACGGTACCTTCGTATTTCTTCCCCTTGTACTTACCACAGGCACATTCGTAGTCCTTCACAGGACCAAAAATCCTCTCACAGAAAAGGCCGTCTCTCTCGGGCTTGAATGTCCTGTAGTTGATCGTTTCTGGTTTCTTGACCTCTCCTCCAGACCAGCTTCTTATCACTTCCGGAGAGGCTATCTTTATCTGAATTGCCTTTATCTTCCTCTTGAAAGAGGACATTGGCATTCTACCAACCTCCCAATCAGTACTTGTCGATATCTATCTCGTTACCGTTCTCATCGTAGAGTCTCACATCGAGCGCGAGACCTCTGAGTTCTTTGATGAGAACCCTAAAGCTTTCGGGAACACCAGGTTCAGGTATATTCATGTTCTTCAGTATGGCTTTATAGGCTTCGTTTCTTCCTTTTATGTCGTCGGATTTTATGGTGAGCATCTCCGCAAGAGTATGAGCAGCTCCATAGGCCTCCAGAGCCCAGACCTCCATTTCTCCAAGCCTCTGTCCACCGAAGTGAGACTTTCCACCGAGAGGCTGCTGGTGAATGAGAGAGTACGGTCCTGTGGACCTTGCGTGAATCTTTTCTTTGGCTATATGGATGAGTTTCAGCATGTACATGTAACCAACCACCACAGGATTGTCGAAGGGTTCTCCCGTTCTTCCATCTCTGAGAACCACTTTTCCATTCGGATTGTTTTCGTCGTCTCCAAGGTGAAGGCCTCTCTTCTTCCTTTCTTCGTAGAGCGGTCTGAGAATTTCGTCTTCTTTCGCCCCTTCGAACACAGGAGTTGCGAACCATTTTCCAGTTAGTTTGGCGAGCCATCCAAGGTGCGTTTCCAGAATCTGACCGACGTTCATACGTGAAGGTATTCCCAGCGGGTTCAGTACCATCTGAACCGGTGTTCCATCGGGTAGGAACGGCATGTCTTCTTTTGGAAGTATGTTTGAAACGACTCCTTTGTTTCCGTGGCGTCCTGCGAGTTTGTCTCCGATGTCGAGCGTCTTTCTTGAGGCAACGTACACCCTGACGAGTTTCAAAACTCCCGCTCCCAGTTCTGCTATATCGTTTTGATCGTAAACATCGACCCTTATAACTCTTCCCTCAACCCCGTGAGGCAGCCTGAGAGATGTATCCTTCACGTCTCTTCCGCGTTCACCAAAAACGGATCTGATGATCTTTTCTTCGGGTGTTGTGTCTCCTTCGCCTTTCGGCGTCACTTTTCCAACCAGTATCGCCTGAGAACCCACTCCATAGTCACTCACAACGTACGCTCCAACTCTGATGATTCCGTTCTCATCGAGATTTTTCAGAAGTTCTTTGCTCACGTTCGGTATATCAGCGGTGATCTCTTCAGGACCGAGCCTCGTTTCTCTTGCTTGAGTTTCATAAACTTCTATGTGGATCGATGTGAAGACGTCTTCTTCGAGAAGCTCCTGACTCACAAGGATGGCGTCCTCGTAGTTGTAACCTTCCCATGGCATGAAGGCAACGAGGATGTTCCTTCCAAGTGCCAGTTCTCCCATGTCGGTTGCCGGACCGTCGGCTATGGGATCACCCTTCTTCACAAAATCGCCTTCGTTCACGATGGGTTTTTGATTTATCATCGTATCCTGGTTGGATCTCACAAACTTTAGAAGTCTGTATTCATCAACCACTGGATTGCCTTTATCGTCGTACATGAGATTTCCATTCTCGTCCGTTCTGTGAACAACAACTCTGGCAGCGTCGACCTCTTTCACTATTCCATCGTGTTCTGCGAGAATAACATAACCAGAATTTTTCGCTGCTTCCCATTCCATTCCAGTTCCAACGAGGGGTGCTTCTGTTTTCAGAAGTGGGACGGCCTGCCTCTGCATGTTCGAACCCATGAGGGCTCGGCTGGCGTCGTCGTGTTCGAGGAACGGAATGAGTGAAGCCGAGACACTGAAGGGTTGCTTCGTCGATACATCCATGAAATCTACTTCTTCTTTGGGAACAAGCCTGATATCTTCACCCATTCGAGCCACTACTCTCTCTGGTATTATGTTGCCCTCTTCATCCACGGGTGTGGTGGCAGGTATGATTTTGTACTCTTCTTCTTCGTTGGCCCTCAGATAGACCACTTCATCCGTTACTTTTCCATTGACTACCTTTCTATAAGGAGTCATGAGAAATCCGTATTCATCGATTTTAGCGTATATAGCCAGAGATGTTATGAATCCTATGTTCGCGCCTTCGGGTGTTTCAATGGGACACAGCCTTCCGTACTGAGAGTAGTGCACGTTTCTTGCTTCGAAGACTTTGGATTCTCTTCTCAATCCACCGGGTCCGACAGCAGAAACCCTTCTTTTGTGAGTGAGTTCCGACAGAGGATTCACCTGATCCATGAACTGAGAAAGCTGGTTCATCGCGAAGAACTGGTTGACCGTTGATATGATGGATTTTATGTTTATAAGGCTCTGAATGGAAACCTTACTCAAAGAGTTTATGAGTGTGAGTCTTTCCTGAATGGCCTTCTGCGCCCTTGCGAACAATCTCTCGAACTCTCTCTGAACGAGTTCTCCAACGGTTCTAACACGTTTGTTCCCGAGGTGATCCTTCGTATCGAAAGGTATCGAAGGAAGCTCTTTGTTTATGTTGGAAACATACCTGATAGCAGCAAACACACCGAGATCAGATGTTACTCCGTAATTTCTCCGGAACACAGATACAAGTTTTCTGAGATCGTAGGGAGCCGTTTTTCTCTTTTCCAAGTATTCTTCCTTGAAGATTCTGATCAGATTCTTCAACTCGTAGGAATCTATTTCAAAATCGTTGACATATCTTCTCTCAAAGTAGTCGAAGAGAATTCTGGAAGCGAGGACTATATCAAGTGGTTTCAGAACGAGAGAAGTTTCGTTGTAAACCTTCTTCCTCGCCTCTTCGGGATCTTCCCCTTCAACCTCTATGAGGTACCTGATGTAAGCGTTTCTGAGTCTTTCGTTGACTTTGTATCTTCCCACCTCGGAAAGATCGTACCTTTCCGGATTGAAGAAGAGGTCGTGCAGATACCTTTTTGCCGCGTTTATTCTTGGAAGTTCTTCGGGTCGCAATCTCCTGAAAATTTCCAGATATGCGTCCACAACGGTGACTTCGTTTAAACCGTAAATCTTTGTCTTTTCCTCTTCTTCCTCTCCCTCTTCGCTCGAGGAAGACACCACTTCCAGCATCTTTTCAAATGTATTTTGAGCTATTGGATGAACTATTTTTATCTGATTTATGTCATCTATCATCAGAATCCTTTCCGCGAGATCTTTGGTCAGGATATCCCATTTTTCAGCGATCTTCCTGCCACCATCGTAGATGTCTTCGAGCAGAATGGAGCCCACGTGGAGCAGGAGACTGTCTTCATCGTCGGCATCCAGATAGGTGGGATAAAGGGAGAGGATATCCTCATCTTTTTCGTAACCGATCGTTTTCAGAAAGAGGAAAAGGTTGACCTTCTTTCCGTCAAGGCCCGCGTAAAGAACTCCATCGTAGGGATCGAGGATGACTTCGAGCCATGCACCTCGAGAAGGGAGAAAGTACCCGCCGTATTCTTCTCTGTCTATGTACTCAGACGAGAAGTAAAGCCCTGGGGAAACCACTATCTGATTGACTACAACCCTTTCTGCTCCGTTTATTATGAACGTTCCACGATCCGTCATGTAGGGAATGTAGCCAAGGAACACTTCTTCTTCCTTCATCTCACCGCTTTTCATGTCGGTAAGGCGAGCCGTCGCATATATCGGAACACTGTAGGTTAGACCCTTCGCTTTACATTCAAGGGGATCGATGGCAGGTTCTCCAGTTCTGGTTGAAACAAACTCGAGAGCAAATCCTCTGTCTGATTTTCTCAAATCTGAGCGGGTCGCCTGCGAATAAATGGGAGAAAATTTCTTGAGGACTTCAAGCAAACCTTCTTCGAGGAATCTTCGGTAGGAACTCTTCTGGATCTCCACGAGGTCTGGAATTGGCAGGGGCTCTCGGCTCTTGCCGAAAGAAACCCTCGTCCTCCTACCGCAAGAGATCTCTTTCATTTTCTCACCTCTCAATGTGGAATAAGAAACTCCCAGGATTTCTCTCCCGGGTTTTGCTTGGATCGAACGGAAAGGAAACAACATGGTGAGGAAGAACGTTTGTACCACACTCTATTTATTAAAACACAAAAACCCTGTACCGGCAAGAGGCGGTACAGGGTTGCAACATTCTTTTTTCACAAACGAAAATTTACTTCAGTTCCACTTCAGCACCAGCTTCTTCGAGTTTCTTCTTGATCTCTTCTGCCTCTTCTTTGGAAACACCGCTCTTAATGACTGCATCGGGTGAACCGGCTTTTTCGACGAGGTCTTTGGCTTCCTTGAGACCGAGTCCGGTGATTTCCCTGACAACTTTGATGACCTGAATCTTGTTCTGGCCGAAGCTCTTCAAAACGACGTCAAACTCTGTCTTTTCTTCCTGAGCGGCACCGGCAGCTGCTCCAGCAACTGGGGCAGCAGCGACAGCCACAGGTGCAGCAGCAGTCACTCCAAATTTGTCTTCGAGCTTCTTCACGAGTTCTGCAAGCTCTGAAACTGTGAGTTTCTCAATCGCTTCGATGATTTCATCAATCGTCATCTTCAAACACCTCCATCATTCAGATTTTTTCTCTTTAATAGCATTGAGCACATACACGAGATTCCTCAAAATACCACTCAATGCAAACACAAGACCGGTAATCGGAGCTTTCACACGACCAACGAGCATAGCGTAGAGCTCTTCTTTGGATGGGAGTTTCGCAATGTTTTCCACTTCTTCTGCCGTGAATTTCTTTCCTTCGAGGAAACCACCCTTGAGCCTCGAAAGATCCGCTTTCTTATCCTTGTAAAAGTTGTAAATTATCTTGACAGCTTCTACAGGGTCTCCTTCAGTGACGTAGAGTACAGCTGTGGGTCCCTTGAGAAATTCTTCGTAACCTTCGTACTCAGCGTTCTTGAGAGCGAGATTCAAGAGAGTGTTCTTCACAACCCTGAACCTTGCTCCATCTCCGTACTTTTCTCTCAATCTAGAACGAAGCTCGGTGAGATCAGCTACCGTGAAACCCAGGAAATCGGCAAAGAGTATCAGCGATGTCTTTTTGAATATTTCACTCATTTCTTTAACTATGAGTTCTTTCTGTTGCCTGGTCAGCAAAGGATTCACCTCCCAAAAAAATTTTGTGGACCCCGGAGGGTCCACAAAAAGGTCATAGAACCTTTCTGGGACGCCTCCGGCAGGATCTTTAACCCCACGGGCCCTGCCATCTACGGCGTCTTATTGAGTTTTCGATTGCTTTACTCTTTCAACAGACTCTGAAGATTCAATTTTATACCGGGTCCCATTGTAGAAGCCAAAACCACTTTTTTTATGAACTGTCCTTTCACACCTGCGGGTTTCATCTGCATAATCTGTTTTATTGCCGCGATTATGTTTTCCTTCAGTTTCTCGTTATCGAAGCTCCTCTTACCAACGGGTATGTGGATGTTCCCAGTTTTGTCCGTTCTGACCTCGATTCTTCCTTTTTTAAACTCTTTAACCGCTTCTGCTACTTCCTGAGTCACCGTTCCAGATTTGGGCGATGGCATCAAACCTCTTGGTCCCAGAATCTTTCCGAGCCTTCCGATTATTCTCATCATATCAGGTGTGGCTATTGCCACATCGAAATCGAGAAAACCTTCTTTTTCTATTTTTTCTACAAGATCCTCAGCTCCTACGTAATCCGCGCCCGCTTCCAAAGCCTCTTTTGCCTTTTCACCTTTGGCAAACACCAGAACCTTGACTTCCTTACCTGTCCCGTGTGGAAGCACGATCGTTCCTCTGATGTGCTGTTCAGGTTTCCTGTAGTCTATTCCAGTTTGAATGTGGAGTTCTATCGTTTCATCGAATTTCGCCGTGGCAGTTTTTTTAACGAGTTCTATGGCTTCGTCAAGATCGTAGTACTTTGTTCTGTCCACCAGTTTCCTTGCTTCAAGATACCTCTTGGAGTGCTTCGGCATTGCGCCTCCTCCTTTCCGTTACATCAGTCCACTACTTCTATTCCCATACTCTTAGCGGTTCCTTCAATGATCTTCATGGCTGCTTCCAAGCTGTTTGCGTTCAAATCTGGCATCTTTGTTTTCGCTATTTCTTCAATCTGTTTTCTGGTAACTTTTCCAACTATCTTTCTTTTTGGCTCGGAAGAACCCTTCTCTATACCCGCTGCTTTCTTGAGAAGGAAGGAAGCAGGTGGTGTTTTGATGATGAAAGTGAACGACTTGTCTTCGTACACTGTGATAACAACAGGAAGTATCATGCCTGCTTTATCCGCTGTTTCGGCATTGAACCTTTTACAAAACTCCATGATGTTAACACCGTGCTGACCCAAGGCGGGTCCAACGGGTGGAGCCGGCGTGGCTTTTCCGGCAGGCAGTTGTAATTTAATCTGAGCCGCTACTTTCTTCGCCATGTTCGAACCTCCCTATGCGTGGTGCGGATTCCTCCTCCCACGTTTTCTCACTCGATTTTCTCCACTTCAGAAACATGAAGAACAACAGGAGTTTCACGTCCGAATATAGTTACGTTTACTTTCAATTCCTGTCTCTCTGGATCGATTTCCTTTATAACACCCGCAAAATCTTCGAAGGGACCGCTTATTATCTTCACCATGTCTCCAACCTTGAAACCGAGTTCGACCTTCACAGGTTTCTTCTTCTCTTCGTACTCTTCGAGGCCCGCGAGTCTCAAAATAGGTCTCATTTCTCTGTCTTTTACGGGAACGGGTTGTCCTCCCGAACTGACAAACCCCATAACGTATGGCACGGAACGAACGAAATTGTAGGCCTCATCGTTCATGATCATTTCCACGAACACATAACCCGGGAAGAGTTTTCTTCTTTTCGTCTTGTAGATTCTGATCTCTTTTCTTGTTGAATAATCCACCACTTCGACTCTTCCCGAAACCTTGGCGAAGAACTTCCTGGCTTCCGCAAGCATTTCCCCCTGTTTCACTTCTTTTCCTTTTTTTATCCTATCCCTGTCGAAAACATCCAAAGGAATGTAATAAACGTCCTGCTCACCATCGGGTGTCTGAACGACCACTTTTTTCATTCGTTCTATCTCAACGATCTTTCCATCCAGTTCACAGATGTACTCTTCGTTTTTCGAAAGCGGCAGTCCCTGCTTCACTTTCGTTCCAACCCTCAAACCCGGCTCGATTCCCGCAGACTCGGGAATGTAATACGTCTTCGTATACTTCCTATCGATGGTTTCCACAACAATCTTTCTGACGTTCTTCACGTCAACGATCACACCGCTTCTTCGAGCATAAATAGGAGGTTCTTCAGCTATCAAATCCCCTTTGTTAACATCTTTTCCATTGTTCACGTGTAATTTGGCCTTCGGAGAAAGTATGAGCCTCTCGGAAGGGCTGGTGGCGTCCAAAACTACCTCTTCAGGAATAACAATACGGCCCACCAGATTTTTTATCCCGGTGGCTTCGACTTTCTTTTCGATATTTTCTTTAACCTTTTCCTCGTAACCGGACATAGTAAGGACTATGTACCACTTTTTCTTCATCACCTATCACCTTATCCTATTCCCAGCGCTTTGAAAATCGCACTCACAACTCCCGAGAAGATGAAATCAAGCACAAAAAAATAAACACTTGTAACAGCGAGTATCACGAGAACAACACCAAAAGAAGTGAGCAACTCCTTTCGGGAGGGCCAGGAAATTTTCTTTGCTTCGGCGATGACTTCCCTGAAGAACTTTCGGAGTTTCTCCATTCTCGATGCCCCCTCAGATCAAAAAATGGCAGGGCCGGCAGGACTCGAACCCGCAACCACCGGTTTTGGAGACCGGCGCTCTACCAGTTGAGCTACGGCCCTGCGATTACGCTTTCGTTTCGGTATGAATCGTGTGGGCGTTGCACTTTGGGCAGTACTTTCTCAGTTCGAGCTTTGCTCTTTTGTCCTTGTTCCTTGTGGTGTAGTAGTTCTTGTTACCGCACTGAGAACATTTCAGAGCCACTTTCACTCGCATATCTTCCACCCTTTCTCAAAAAATCTGGTGGTGGGGGGAGGATTTGAACCTCCGAAGGCATTCTGCCAGCGGATTTACAGTCCGCCCCCTTTGGCCACTCGGGCACCCCACCACATACTTTTGGAGCCAGCGGTGGGACTCGAACCCACAACCTACTGATTACAAATCAGTCGCTCTACCGGTTGAGCTACGCTGGCCCTATTTCCTTTCCGATGACCTATGGCGGCGGTGGGACTCGAACCCACGACACGGTGATTATGAATCACCCGCTCTCGCCGCTGAGCTACGCCGCCCAAGACCGTTCATTAATTTTACTATCAGAGCTTTTCTTTGTCAACCTCGAACATCTTTGAACGATGTGTTAAAATAATAAGGAGAGCCGTGCTCTCCTTCAGGAACTGGTGGGCTCGGGAGGATTCGAACCCCCGACCACCCGGTTATGAGCCGGGCGCTCTGCCAACTGAGCTACGAGCCCACACCGCTATCAGATTATATTCTAACAAAACCCCGTTGTCAAGGAGTGTGATCAGCATGAAGAAAGATCCCATCAAGGAAATGCTCGTAAAATATCCGAGAATTCTCGTGATAAAAGCCGCTCTGAAGATTTTAAAGGACGGAAATAAGATAGACCGAGAACGGATCGAAAAAACGATTGTCAAGATCATGACCAAAAAGGAGGGCTGAAAACTTCAGCCCTCTAAGCTTATATGTTAGTATTGTTATAAAAGACCGGCACCCTCCAACAACGAGCACTCTCCGGAAGGGAGGATATCGATGAAGATCGATATCTTGGACAAAGGATTCGTTGAACTTGTGGATGTGATGGGAAACGACCTCTCCGCTGTACGGGCTGCCCGCGTTTCTTTCGATATGGGTTTGAAAGACGAAGAAAGGGATAGACATCTCATCGAATATCTCATGAAACACGGTCACGAGACACCTTTCGAACATATTGTCTTCACTTTCCACGTGAAAGCCCCTATATTCGTGGCGAGGCAGTGGTTCAGACACAGGATCGCTTCTTACAACGAACTGAGCGGCAGATACTCGAAGCTCTCCTACGAATTCTACATTCCCTCTCCCGAACGCCTGGAAGGGTACAAAACGACCATCCCTCCCGAACGGGTGACGGAGAAGATCTCAGAAATAGTCGATAAAGCGTATCGAACGTATCTGGAGTTGATAGAAAGCGGTGTTCCTCGAGAAGTGGCAAGGATAGTGCTCCCTTTGAATCTGTACACGAGGTTTTTCTGGACTGTGAACGCAAGAAGTCTCATGAACTTTTTGAACCTGAGGGCAGATTCTCACGCTCAGTGGGAAATTCAACAGTACGCTCTGGCAATCGCGAGAATTTTCAAAGAGAAGTGTCCCTGGACTTTTGAGGCATTTCTTAAGTATGCTTATAAAGGAGATATCCTGAAGGAGGTACAGGTATGAAGAAAGAACTGGTTCTTCTGATGGTTCTGCTGGCTGTTTCCGCGATGGCAATTTACATCTCAGAAGTCGATTTCAAGGGATTGAACACACTCAATTCCGAATTCATAGTTCAAAAAGTCGGAAAACTCTTCGGAGAGGTATCATCCGATGAAATTCAGGAGTATCTGAAAAAAGTCTTCAACCTTGGATATTTCTCCTCTCTAACACCCTCTCTGGAACCAGCTGATGTGGGCTACAGACTTGTCGTCTCACTGGAGGAAAATCCAGTTGTCAAAGATTGGAAACTGGAAATAGAGGGCCCTGGTCTGGTGGACAAAAAAGAACTCGAAGAGCTCGTTAAAATCGAGAAAGGCATGCCGTTGAACGTGAACCTTTTGAAAGAAACGTTCGAAGCGATCAGAAACAGGTACCAGGAAGCAGGGTACTTCCTTGTGGAGATAAACGGAAGTTTCGAGAACGGGACTTACAGAATAGTTGTAAAAGAGTACGCTCTCTGGGACATCGTGTTCAACGGTGAAACGGATGGGCTGGACATCGTGTCCATCCTGTCGAAAGCAAAGATAAAGACCCTGAGAGATTACTACGCTTCCTCTCCTCTTGTCAGATTCTTCACGATGAGTAAAAAGGACTTCTATCCTACCCTTTCAGAGGTGAACAAACTCATCTCCGTTTTGAACTCCTATCCCTTCTTCTCCCGGGAAACATCCGTGGACTTCAAGAAGACGACGGTGAAGGATATCGAAGAGAAAAACGTCGTCATCATGGTCATCAACGTGGTGCAGAGAAGAATATTCGAAGGAGAGAAAAAATTCAAAGAGATCCTCTTCCATGGAAACACGATCTTCACAGATCAGGAACTGCTCCGCGCGTCCGGTCTCTCTACGGATGAGACCTACACGAATTCTCAGATTCTTCTTGCCATGAACAGGCTGGTGGATTTCTATGAAAGAAACAACTATCCGTACGTCTGGGTAGAAGCCAGGGTGGAAGATGACAGGCTCGTGTTCAATGTCTATGAGAAGTACGTCCGATCGGTCAAAATAGAAGGGCTGAAGAGAACCAGACCGTACGTGGTGGAAAACCTGATCACCATAAAGGAAGGAGAACCTCTCAACAAAGAGGAGATCATGCTCACGTATTCCTACCTTCAGAACAGCAGGTACTTTGACTCGGTGAACATCTATCCACAACTCTCTCAGAACGCAACTCAAGTCGACGTTGTTGTAGATCTGAAGGAAGCGGAAAAGACGAGAAACTTCATCGGTGGGCTCGGCTGGACCATGCCAAAAGAGGGTGAGTGGTGGCAGGGATTCTCCGGAACCGTTCAACTCTCTGCTGTGAACTCCTTCGGATACGGAGAGTCGTTCTCGATTGACTTAAACCTTGGATTCATCGAAAGAAGCGTTGAGGGAACGGTCAAACTTCCCATCAAACTCGATGTTCCTATGAATCTCGAACTTGGAGCAGGATACACAAATTATGCTACCTCTAGCGGAACAGACACGGTCAGCCTGAAAGGGATTGTTTCCACCCTTCCGTACAAGGGACACTCCTTTGGAGTCGGTGCGCTCTACGAAAAGGAACTGGTTGAAGACAGCAAAGGAACACTGGCAGCACTCTTCAAATACAGGTACAACACGAAAAACTCGGCCATTCTTCCAACGGAAGGGTATTATCTTTCTTTCGATCTGACGCGGGCAGGTCTCTTCGGACTGAATGACCAGAAATACTGGAAAGGGATTCTGACCAGTGAGGCGTACTATCCGATCTTTGAAAGTCTCTTCTGGAGCTTCAAAGGCACAGGCGGAATGGTCCGCAACGAAATTGGAACGGAACTTTTGGAAGTTTCCGGACCTTACGCGGTACGTGGTTACAACTACTTCGAGACTGAAAAGATGTTCAAACTCTCAGCCGATCTGAACTGGATTCTCCAGAAAGAAAACGTACCCGTCGTCACTGGACTGTTCGTCGACTACGGCGGAATAGAAGAGAACGGAAATATGAACACTCTCTCCTCAGCAGGAGTGAAACTCGATCTCGTCGTTCCCCTTCTTGGAAGCGTGGAAGTTGGCGGTGCCTACAGATTCAACGAAAAAGACTGGCAGTTCTACTTCTTCATGGGAAGCTGGTGAGGAGGGAGGAGATTTGAAAAAGATCGGTATCATCGGCGGTGGCCAGCTTGGCAAGATGATGACCCTCGAAGCGAAGAAGATGGGTTTTTACGTGATAGTGCTCGATCCAACTCCCAGAAGCCCCGCTGGACAGGTGGCGGACGAACAGATAGTCGCGGGCTTTTTTGACTCAGAAAGAATTGAAGATCTGGTGAAAGGTTCAGATGTCACCACTTACGATCTTGAACACATCGACGTTCAGACGTTGAAGAAACTCTACAACGAGGGTTACAAAATACATCCCTCTCCGTACACCCTGGAAATCATACAGGATAAGTTCGTTCAAAAAGAATTTTTGAAGAAAAACGGCATCCCAGTTCCTGAATACAAACTTGTGAAGGATCTGGAAAGCGACGTCAGGGAGTTCGGTTTCCCTGTTGTTCAAAAGGCGAGAAAGGGAGGATACGACGGCAGAGGGGTGTTCATCATAAAAAACGAAAAAGATCTTGAAAACGCTATAAAAGGCGAGACCTACCTTGAGGAGTTCGTTGAGATAGAGAAAGAACTCGCTGTCATGGTGGCGAGAAACGAAAAAGGAGAAATAGCATGTTATCCCGTGGTGGAGATGTACTTCGACGAAGATGCGAACATCTGCGATACAGTGATAGCCCCTGCCAGGATAGAAGAAAAATACTCGAAGATCGCCAGAGAAATTGCAACGAGTGTTGTAGAAGCGTTAGAAGGTGTCGGTATCTTTGGAATAGAGATGTTTCTCACAAAACAGGGTGAGATACTCGTCAACGAGATCGCTCCACGGCCACACAACTCCGGCCATTACACCATCGAAGCGTGTGTGACGAGCCAGTTCGAACAGCACATTAGAGCGATCATGAACCTGCCTCTCGGATCAACGGAGCTTCTCATCCCCGCGGTGATGGTGAATCTCCTCGG
Source organism: Thermotoga maritima MSB8 (assembly GCF_000008545.1). NCBI lineage: Bacteria > Thermotogati > Thermotogota > Thermotogae > Thermotogales > Thermotogaceae > Thermotoga > Thermotoga maritima. The sequence continues at coordinate 469,896 of NC_000853.1, read as the reverse complement.
TGAGGAAGGATATTATGGAAAACCCGCCCTCATTGGATTGGAAGAAGCTCTGGCCATAGAAGGTCTTTCGCTTCATTTCTATGGAAAAAAAGAAACCAGGCCGTACAGAAAAATGGGACATTTCACGGTGGTGGATAGAGACGTTGAAAGAGCGCTCGAAAAAGCGCTCAGAGCGAAGAAAATACTGAAAGTCGTCTCGGAGGAGGGAGCGATGTGCCAAGGGTAGGAATCATCATGGGAAGTGACTCCGATCTTCCTGTAATGAAGCAGGCAGCTGAAATTTTGGAAGAATTCGGAATAGATTACGAGATTACGATCGTTTCCGCTCACAGGACACCGGATCGCATGTTCGAGTACGCAAAGAACGCCGAAGAACGGGGAATAGAAGTGATCATTGCGGGAGCGGGGGGAGCGGCTCACCTTCCAGGAATGGTGGCAAGCATCACCCACCTTCCTGTGATAGGTGTTCCCGTGAAAACATCCACACTGAACGGTCTGGATTCTCTTTTCTCCATAGTTCAGATGCCAGGGGGTGTGCCCGTTGCCACCGTTGCCATAAACAACGCGAAGAACGCGGGAATCCTTGCTGCGTCTATTCTGGGAATCAAATATCCGGAGATCGCAAGGAAGGTAAAAGAGTATAAAGAAAGAATGAAACGGGAAGTTCTGGAAAAAGCCCAAAGATTAGAACAAATTGGTTACAAAGAATATCTGAACCAGAAAGAGTAAATTGTGATAAAATTAACATGAAAAAGACCGTTCCACCTGAGGTGGAGGGCACCCGACACCGAGGGGGAACTCACCCCTTCGGTCGTGCGAAGGGGATTTTTCTTTATAGAGGGTGATATCGTGAGATTGCCGGACGCTGGTTTCAGGAGATACATCGTTGTCGCTGGAAGGAGAAACGTTGGAAAATCATCCTTCATGAACGCACTCGTTGGACAAAACGTGTCCATCGTGAGTGAATACGCAGGCACCACGACAGATCCCGTTTACAAATCCATGGAGCTTTACCCCGTAGGCCCTGTAACGCTGGTCGACACTCCTGGGCTCGATGATGTGGGAGAACTTGGAAGACTCAGAGTGGAGAAAGCAAGGAGAGTATTCTACAGAGCGGACTGTGGAATACTCGTAACAGACAGCGAACCGACACCGTACGAAGACGACGTTGTCAATCTTTTCAAAGAGATGGAAATTCCCTTCGTAGTTGTCGTAAACAAAATCGACGTTCTTGGAGAAAAGGCCGAAGAGCTGAAGGGACTCTACGAAAGCCGTTACGAAGCGAAAGTACTCCTTGTTTCGGCTTTGCAGAAAAAGGGATTCGACGATATCGGAAAAACCATCTCCGAAATTCTTCCGGGTGATGAAGAGATTCCTTACCTCGGTGATCTGATAGATGGCGGCGATCTTGTGATCCTCGTGGTTCCCATAGATCTCGGTGCTCCAAAGGGAAGGCTCATCATGCCTCAGGTCCATGCGATCAGGGAAGCCCTCGACAGAGAAGCCATCGCCCTCGTGGTGAAGGAAAGAGAGCTCAGGTACGTGATGGAAAACATAGGGATGAAACCAAAACTCGTCATCACAGACTCTCAGGTGGTAATGAAAGTAGCGTCTGATGTCCCGGAAGACGTGGAGCTCACCACCTTTTCCATTGTGGAGTCACGATATCGAGGAGATCTGGCTTACTTTGTGGAAAGCGTGAGAAAGATAGAAGAGCTGGAAGACGGAGACACTGTTGTCATCATGGAAGGCTGCACCCACAGACCTCTCACCGAAGACATCGGAAGGGTAAAGATTCCAAGGTGGCTTGTGAACCACACGGGAGCCCAGTTGAACTTCAAAGTCATAGCGGGAAAGGATTTCCCGGATCTCGAAGAGATCGAGGGTGCCAAACTCATCATTCACTGCGGAGGATGTGTTCTGAACAGGGCAGCTATGATGAGAAGGGTGAGAATGGCAAAGAGACTCGGTATTCCCATGACGAACTACGGTGTGACGATCTCTTACCTCCATGGAGTACTCGACCGGGCGATACGTCCCTTCAGAGAGGAAGTGAAGGTGTGAGAAAGGAACGCGATTACCTCGGGAAACTGGAGATAGAAGGCGAAGTCTACTATGGAATACACACAAAGAGAGCCCTCATGAACTTCCCATCCACGGGTGAAAAGCTCGACGAAACTTTCATCTGGGCCTATTTCATGGTGAAAAAAGCCTGCGCCCTTTTGAACACAGAGCTTGGTTATCTGGACGAACGAACAGGAAACGCCATTGTGAAAGCCTGTGACGAATGGGAAGACCTGAAAAAACACGTGGTTGTGGATCCACTCTCTGGTGGGGCTGGAACTTCCATAAACATGAACGTAAACGAAGTGATCGCAAACAGGGCTACGGAAATACTCGGTGGAAAGAAAGGAGAATACCTGGTCGATCCCATAGACCACGTGAACCTGCACCAGTCCACAAACGATACCTTCCCAACGAGTGCGAAAATCGCCACCATCGTGAAACTCAGAAGACTCATAGATGAAGTGATAAACCTTCAGGAGAAGATTCAGGAGAAAGAGAAGGAGTTCTACTCCATCAGAAAACCGGGAAGAACACAGCTCATGGATGGACCGCCCATCATGTTAGGGCAGGAATTCGGTGCCTTCGCGGATGCCCTCGCGAGAGACAGATGGAGGCTCTACAAAGTCGAAGAAAGAATAAGAAGTGTAAACATCGGGGGAACGGCCATCGGAACGGGAGTTGGGGCGCCGAAAGACTACATCCTCAAGATCGTGGAAAAGGTGAGAGAAGTGACGAAAGTGAAGATTGCTAAAGCAGAAAACCTCATAGACGCCACGCAGAACTGGGACGTTTTTGCCGAGGTTCATGGTCTTTTGAAATCCCTTGCTGTGAACCTCTACAAGATTTCAAACGACATCAGACTGCTGGGAAGCGGACCAAACACCGTGATCGGGGAACTGATTCTTCCAGCTGTGCAGGCGGGAAGCTCCATCATGCCAGGAAAAATAAACCCGGTTGTTTCCGAGTACGTAATGCAAATCTGTCATATGGTTTTCGGTCACGACATGATCCTGAACCATGCCTGCGCGCTTGGGAATTTAGAACTCAACCAGTTCGCTCCTCTGATAGTTCACCTCACACTGAAATCTCTCACACTCCTCACAAACGCCTGTAGATCACTCGCCAGCTACATCTCAAAAATAAAAGCGAACAACGAGCGGTGTGAGGAACACCTTCGAAGGTCTGTTTCGAACCTCACACCTTTGATAAAGTTGTTTGGATACGAAGCGGTCTCTGAAGCAATAAAAAAAGCGAATTGGGACATAAAGAAAGCCGTTGAAATTCTATCCCAGGAGAAAAACATTCCTGTCGAAGAGATACTGAAGGTTCTCAACCTCAAAAAGATGACGGGGCTTGGCTACTCCTTGTAATAATAGTCCACGAGTTTTTCGTACAGGAACTTATAATCATTGTACAGTCTCTCGTACACCGCGTTTCTTTCAGAATCAGGGTGAAACACCCGCTCTACCCGAACCTCTTTTTCGATAAAGCCTTCCACATCTTCTCCCAGCGATTTCAAAGCCATTACGTAGGCTCCAAAAGCGGAAGGATTCTCCACGTTTGTGACGATTATATCCTTTCCAAGAACGTCCGATAAGAGCTGGACCCAGTACGGAGAGCTGGTGAAACCTCCCGTCGCAACGATTCGATTGGGATCAACACTTCCCACTCTTTTAACCGCGTTGTGTATGTCCTTTATCCTGAAGCAGATTCCCTCGAGTGCCGCTCTTGCAATGTCACTCCTTCTGTGAGAGGAAGTGAGCCCTACCAGAACGCCCCTGTATCTTTCTCTCCAGTGCGGTGCCCTTTCCCCGTTGAGAAACGGCAGGAATACCAGTCCGTTCGCACCAGCTGGAGACTCCTTTGCTTCTTCTATGATATCGTTGTAGTCTTTGAATTTCATGATGTCCCTCAGCCACATGAGAACGATACCACCGTTGTTTATCGCCCCGCCGAGAACGTAGTTCTCCTCATCGATCAGATAGCACCAGGTGGAAATCCCCTCCCGATCGATCACCGGTCTGTCCATGACAACACGAAACGCGCCGCTCGTTCCGATCGTCACGGTGGCTGAATCAGGATCCATCACGTTCACTCCTACGTTCGTCATCACTCCGTCTCCACCGCCGAGGACCAGGTAGACTTTCTTGAAGCCGAGCTCTTTCGCTATTTCATCCTTCACCCTCAACTGTGTGTAAGGTGATTTGATCTCAGGAAGATCTTCTTTCCTCACTCCCGTGATCTCCAGGATTTCCCCGTCCCATTCGAGGGAATGTATGTTCATCATACCGGTTCCAGATGCGAGAGAAAGCTCTTCCACAAATTCTCTAGTCATCTTGTTGACGATGTAAGCTTTTATCGAACAGAACTTTTTCGCATTCGAGTTTTTCTTCATCCACAGGATCTTCGAAGGCCAGTACATCGGATGGAGCGGGCACGCAGTTTTTTCGTAAAAGAACCTGACACCGTACTTCTTCTCCAGTTCTTCCTTTTCCCGAAAGGATCTTCTATCTGCCCAGTTGAGGAGGGGAGTAACCGGATTGAGATTTTCATCAAGACCGATGATGCTGTGGAACACAGAGCTCATACCAACGTAGAGAACCTCGTCCTCGTTGGGTACTTGCTTTAAAAGATCGAAAACAGCGGAAAAGATCTCATTCGGGTCCTGTTCTGCCGCCTCGGGTGATGGAAAGAAGATTCTATATGACTTTTTCAGAACTTTCCACTCACCGTTACTTTTGAACATAAGACGAGCGCTCTCTGTTCCAATGTCTATGGCCGCTATCATCCTCTCCTCTCCTTCAGATCGTAGAGGTACTTTCCACCCGGGACTATCCAGAGACTATCCTCATCCATGAAATCTTCTTTTTTGATCTTCGACGGATCCATGTATCCAAGGTTCACTGCCCTGCATTCGTCTTCAGGAATGGAGGTAGCGAGAATCACATCGAATTCGAACTCCTCTTTACCCGTTTCTGGATCGAACGTTCCAGCTCCTCTTACGTTGATCACATGTGCTGCAACGTTCTTGTTGAAATCGGGATGTTTCTTCAGATACCACTTCACGTAGTCTTTACAGTGGTATCCTATTTCCCTGATCCACTTGTCCATCTGCGGGTTGGAGTGGAACCTCTTTATGTGCGGTGCGTAGATGATGATCTGACCGCCCTTTGCCATCACACCTGGTCTTTGAAGCTTGTAGGAACCCTTCCCCGCCGTCCAGACTTCATCGTATTCCTCTCCTATCACCTGGACAGCCCTTCTGAGAGGTCGGTCTATGTATTTCACGTGAAGTTGAGAGCTGAGCTCGCAAGCTTTTTCGTATGCCCTTAAAAAGCCTTCGTATCCTTCATCTATGTAGAGAGCTCTTGGAATCACTTCTTCTTCCTCTTCGTACACCATGTTGAGTGTGAAGGATCTTGCTTTTATCTTCTCAAAGATCATCTCCGATGCCCTGTTTATGATCTTACGCGCGGGATTGTCCACTGTGCCTATGAGTTTTGGAATGCCCATGAGAACTGCTGCCCAGTGGAAAGTATCTACAACTTCCGTGCTGGCAATTCCCGGAATAACGATCTTCAAGCCACCGGAAAAACCTGTTGATTCGTGAGGAACTGTACCGTTTATGAAAAAGATCGCGTCGAAATCTTCAAAGAGAAGTCTGTTCACCTTTATCGGTATCTCCTCTTCCAGATCTCCCTCGGTCATCTCTGAAACGAAACCAGCCGGTAGCGTGCCAACAAACGCCAGTGCTTCAGGATTGAAAAACTCATGGTTATGGAAAAACACTCTTCTTTCGTTTCTTGAGATACCGAGTTTCTTTTCGAACTCTTCAATTTTCATAGTCCTATGTGTACCACTTGCGTTGAGCGTATGAAACTCTTTCAGACCTCTTTCAAGGAGAAATCTGTAGAGGTTCTTTGCTACTAAGTGGGTGAAATCCACACGGGTGTAATCTGTGTGCACCACCAGCACTTTTTTCACTTTTCCAAGATCTTCAACCAATTTTGAAAGACCTTCTTTTATCTTCTCTTCGGTCAAAGGATCTCCTTCCAGATACACCGTCACTGGCCTCACCCCTTCAATTCGCAGTCCAACCACCGTCTACAAATATGATCTGTCCAGTCACGTACTTCGCCTCTTCGGAAGCAAGGAAGACTGCCACACCCTTCAAATCCTCTGGTACACCCGTTCTGCCAAGGGGTATCCTCTTGAGCATGTAGTCCAGTTTTTCTGGATCGCTGAACACAGCCTCTGTCATCTTGGTTCTGTACCAGCCCGGCGCTATCACATTCACCCTTATGCCGTACCTTCCCCATTCCTTCGCCAGAGCTTTTGTGAGAGAAGCTACGCCCCCTTTCGAAGCAGCGTACGCGGATATGTTGGGCATGGTGACTTCTTCAACGGTGAGAGATCCTATGTTTATGATAGAGGGGTTATCGGATTCTCTCAGGAGTGAAAAGGCCTCCCTACACACGTAGTAAGTTCCAAAAAGGTTCACCTCTATCACCTGTCTGAACTCATCGAGAGGAAATTCTTCCGCTGGATGTCTTCTGTTTATCCCCGCAGCGTTGACCACCGTATCGAGCTTTCCAAATTTCTCTTTCACTGCTTCCAAAAGTTTTTTCACTTCCTCATAGTTTGAAACATCGCATCGGAAAGCCATCGTTTCAACACCGTATTTTTCTGTCAACTTTTGAGCCGCTTCTGATGCTTCCTCCAGATTTCTGCTTGCAACGACCACTGAACATCCGGCCTCTGCCAGCCCCTGAGCGATTCCAAAACCCAGCCCACGAGAGCCACCGGTTACGAGGGCAACCCTCCCCCTGAGATCGAACACCTCTTTCACCCCTCCAGCAGATCCACGTGCCTTTTTATATGTTTTGCCACAGTTTCGTAAAAGAGTTCCTCGTTTTGTTCAAGCGTCTTAAATAGCCGTTCTTTCAAAGATGCATCTTTCAGAACAGAGCCGTAGGTGACGTGGATCAACTGTCTCACGTTGATGTCTTCAAAAAGACCTGGAAGATCTTCATCTTTCACTTTCTCTACTTCCGGAACTTTCGACAGATCCGCAGATATGTGATAGGACTTTCTGTCTTCCTCAAAGTGATCGAGAGTACACCTGTAGATCTCCCGGAAGAGCTCCGGGTTGACCATGGATATGACCTTCACCGCCTCAAGATAACTCGTTCCGGCTGTCTTCACGTGGAAAAGGCCTCCTGTCGCGGAAGCAAAAGCAGGATACACGGAAAATTTGTCGCTTCCAGAGTGGAGTGATATTTTGTATCCTTCGAACATCCTTGCGATTTCTGCGTGCATTTTGATTTCTCTCTCGAACTGTGCAAGATCCCCCTTGTAATCTATTCCCTTTTCCCATTCGCCGATGAATCTCAGGGCAAGATTGGTGAACTCCACACCTCTTCGTCTGAGTTCTTCCACAACGAAAATGTGGAAGAGAGGACTCGTAGGAGTTTCTGTTTCGTCAACTGACACTTCGAAGTCGAAATCCGGGGTTTCGTCTTTCAAAATTTGATACATCATATCCACGTGGGCAATCGCATCGTAATACACGAGCGCCGCATCTCTGAGATTCTTCTCATCGAATTCGATCTTCTCACCGAGAACAGAGTATTTCTTACCGAGATAGATCCTGTCGATCCTTTCCTTTCTCAGAATCTCTTCGAATTTCTCATTTCTTTCCTTTTCTGTAAGTTTTGAAAGATTCCTCACATGATCCGAAGGATCGATTGTGAACATGGTGAAACCTTCCCTTGCAGCCGAAACAAGATCCTCCGGCCGCTTCACATGGTCTGCATCCGCTCCGAATCCCTCACTGTATCCCTCCTGGAAAACTCCCCATGTGGCATCGTCCAGCACATCTCTCCAGGTCCTTCCCGTTCTCTCGTTCTCCCTCACCGACTGCTGCGCAAAGATGGGAAAAAGCCCTGAATCCTTCAACGCCCTCACGTGAGCCGGTGTGGTGATACCGAGTCTGTCACCTGTTCCAAAAGACGCTCTCAATCCCGCTCGAACTGGTTTGAGATCTGGAAAGTATTTTCTGAGAACTTCCAAGTTCTCATGATTTCTCTCACAGAAAAAGAACGAAACACCCTCCGCCCGCTGTTTTTTGAAAAACGACAGACCTTCAGGTGCCTTTTCTCCAGCCACCACCAGAATTTTTCCTTCCTCTTCCTTTGTCAAGAAGAAAGAAAGAGAATCCTTTTCTCTATAAGACTTTTCGTAAACTTCGTATCCCCTTCCAAAGTGGTCTTTGAACACTTTCAAGACCATAACTTCTCAACTCCTTTCATATGTGTACAGGTTCTTTATGGTCTCCGCCTCCACATTTTTCAAGTGTTCTTTTAACTTTTCAATAGCGCCTTCTTTATCGCCGCTGATGATTCTCTCTATGAGTTCTTTGTGTTCCCTGTTCGAAACGACGTATCTTTCGTTCAGATGCCTTACGAGGTCTATACGATCCCATATTTTTTCATACAAAGATATGATGAGTTCATTTCCCGAGGCTCTGATGAAGAGTTTGTGTAGCCTTTCATCGGAATCGTCAAAAATCTCTCTCTTGGCGCTTTTCTCCACATCATCGATTTCTCCCTTTATCTCTAAAAGTTCTTCGGAACCAGCAATTTTATCGAAGTAATTTTCAAGACAGAAGACTTCCATCATGATTCTCGTTTCTATGGTTTCTCTTATGAATTTCTCATCGACGTCGGTTACAAAAAAACCAACCCTTGGAACCACCTTCACAAGACCCTCAGTTGCAAGCTGGAGAAGGGCATCCCGCACAGGAGTAAAGCTGATACCAAGTTTTTCGGAGAGTTCTCTCACGTTTAGTTTCTCTCCAAGCTTCAATTCGTGGTTCAGTATCATTTCTTTGAGAAGATTGTAGACCTTCGTTCTCACGAGGTCCACTTCGATTTTTTTCATCCTATCTCTCCTTCCTCCCAGTTGATGTGGAACACACCTTCTCTGTCTACTCTCTCAAAAGTGTGTGCTCCGAAGAAGTCTCTTTGAGCCTGTATGAGATTCGCCGGCAGTCTCTCTTCGGTAAGACTCATGAAGTAGTTGTAAGAGGAACTCAAAACAGGAACGGGGATTTCGTTCTCTATGGACGCCTTCAATATGTTCTTTAGAGAATCGATTTTGCCTTTCAATAGATTCATCACTTCTTCGTTCTCCAGCAAATACGCGTTCTCGTTAGATATGTACCTTCTGAGTGTGTCTATCAACTTCGCCCTTATGATACATCCACCCTTCCATATTCTGAGCACCTCCGAGAGGCTCACCCCATAGCCGAACTCTTTCGATGCTTCTGCGATCAACCACATGCCCTGAGAAAAGGCCATGAACATGGCAAAGAAGAGAGAGTTTCGGAGATCTCTCAAAAATTCCTCGCTACCCTGAGTAGCGCTTCTTCTCTTATTATACAGTTTCGAAAGCCTTGTTCTTATGTCTTTGAAATGGGAAATCACCCTTTCAACCACCGCCAGGTTTATGGAAGGGGTAGGTATTCCGAGGTCAAGGGCTGCTTGGGATGTCCACTTTCCAGTTCCCTTTTGTTCCGCCTTGTCCAGAATCACATCGACCATCGGTTTTCCTGTTTCTTCATCTTTCTTTCTCAAAATCTTGTAGGTGATCTCCACCAGGAACGAGCTGAGTTCTCCTCTGTTCCACTCTTCAAAGATACTGGACATTTCTTCAGATGATAGGCTCAAAACATCTCTCATAATGTGATAAACTTCCGCTATCGCCTGCATGATGGCGTATTCTATGCCGTTGTGAACCATCTTCACAAAGTGGCCCGCTGATCTTTCACCAACGTATGTACAGCATGGTCCATCCTCTGTTTTCGCTGCTATTTCCAAAAGAATCTCCTCAACCAGGTTGTACGCTTCTCTACTTCCCCCAGGCATGAGAGAAGGCCCGTGAAGAGCCCCGTACTCACCACCAGAAACTCCCATACCGAGGAAAAGTATTCCCTTTTCAGAGAGTTCCTTGAAGCGTCTTTCGGTATCCATGTAATGGGAATTACCACCGTCTATTATCAAATCACCTGGTTCGAGGTGAGGAAGAAGCTGAGAAATCGTATCATCCACGGGTTTTCCTGCCTTTACCATTAAGATTATCTTTCTTGGTCTTTCGAGAGACTTCACGAAGCTTTCGATATCGTAATGAGGTTCTATCTCTTCATTCGTTACACGATTTTTCACAAATTCCTCCGTTCTCTGTGCTGTTCTGTTGTAAACCGAAACTTTGTAGCCTTTCCTCGCAATGTTCAGTGCAAGATTCTGACCCATCACAGCAAGACCGATGAGACCAATATGAGATTTCACCGGCGTCACCTCCCTATTTTATTTCAGCAGAGCTTTACCTTCGATGTAAAGCTTTTCGAATCTTGATCCATTCATGATAACATTCTCCATCCCCAACTGACCGAACTCAAGAAGAACAGAGATCTTCGCTCCTTCAATTATAGTATCAGATATCAGAATATCTTTTACATAATCATTCTCCAGACCCTCAATCCGTACAGCGTATTTTCCACCTGTCGCCTTCAGGTTCTTAACAAAAACGCTTCTGACTACAGGAAGATATTCTCCCTCTTCGTTATCGTATCTGAGATTTATTCTGATCACCTCTTCTGAAACGTTCACAGCCACGTTGTCTATAAAGAAGATGTTCTCCATGTATCCTCCACGCCTGGAATTCGTTTTCAACCTGAGAGCCCTTTCCACATTCATGTAGACGTTGTTCCTTGCAACGACGTTTCTCACACCACCGGACATCTCACTCCCAATCACAAGTCCACCATGACTCGCCTGACTGATCACCAGGTTATCCCTCACAAGAATGTATTCAGAAGGTACTCCGATTCGTCTTCCGTCCGCGTCTCTCCCCGATTTGATGACCACAGAATCATCACCTGTGTCGAATCTGCATTTCTCAATGAGCATATACTTGCAGGATTCAGGATCGATACCATCATTGTTTGGGCCCGTGCTTGAAATTTCAATGTTTCTTATGATCACATTTTCAGAGAGAACCGGATGTACACACCACATAGGAGAGTTGATGATCTTCACACCCTCTACCAAAACATTTCTGCATCTGTAAAACTGAACAAAACTCGGTCTCAGATAATGTCCTTTTCCGAACACCCTTTCTTCAACTGGTGTTCCTCTCTCGGCCATTTCTTTCAGTTTTTTTACATCCTCCTGCTGGTTGGGAAGTCCTTCCTTCCATCCGAAATCTTTCTTTCCCTTCCAGGGCCACCAGTGTTCGTTGTCTGCTGAACCGTCCAAAACCCCACTTCCGGTGATAGCCACGTTCTCACAATCTAAGGCGTAAACCAGGGGAGAATAATTGTACAGTTCGATTCCCTCGAACCTGGTGAGAACGACGGGAAGGTATCTCTCAGGATCAGGAATGAATTTTATGGTTCCCTTCACGTGGAGTTCGATGTTGCTCTTCAAATGAATTGGTCCCGTTAGAAACACACCTTCGGGAACAATCAGTCTTCCTCCGCCCTGTTTTGAAAGTTCTTCTATGGCCCTTTTGAAGCTCTCAGAACAGTCTGTTCTTCCATCCCCTCTCGCTCCAAAATCAAGGAGGTTAACCTCCCGATCGGGTATCTGAGGCTCTCTCACGTGATTCAAAATCTCTTCTTCAATCTTTTTTGCCAGTTCTTCCATGATCATCCCTCCGGATAAAGGATTACTTTCAAAGCCTCTCTCGATTCCATGAGTTCCAGGGCTTTGTTTGCCTCTTTCAAAGGAAGTCTGTGCGTGATGAGCTTGGAAAGAAGTTGATAATTCCTGGACGTGATTGAAACCGTCTTCACAAAGTGTGAAGTATCACTGACCCAGATTCCCTTGAAAGTCGCGTTCTTCAAAACAAGCCATTCGTAAACTTTAAAAGGTACAGGATCCTGTGGCACAGCTACCCCCGCAACAGAGTAAAATCCTCCTCTTCTCAGTAACTCAGATCCTTCGAGAAGTGCTCTGCTGTCCCCCGTCGCTTCCAGGATAAAATCTGCTCCTCTACCGTGTGTGATGTCCATTATTGCTTTTCTTCTCTCCTCAACACTCGTTTCTCTTCTGTTCAATGTGAGATCTGCTCCTATTTCTTCGGCAAGTTTCAGCCTGTTCGGAGAACCCGCTATTACAATCACATTCTCCGCACCAAGACTCCTTGCTATAACAACTCCAAACAATCCCAAAGGTCCTGCTCCCTGTATAACAACGGTCTTCCCAGCAAAGGATTCAGGATACTCATCAAACGCGTGGTATGCAGTTGCTCCTGAACACATCGCCATGGCAAGAACATCGAGATCGTCTTTTTCCGATACCTTTAAAACGTCTGTTTCTGGGTCCAGCACAATGTGAGAACTGTAGCATCCCCTGAGGTGAGGATACTCAGAACATCCCCTGTTTATTCCATAGACCTTTCTGTTTGGACAGAGATAAGGTTCTTTTGACACCTTACACCAGTAACATTCACCACAGGTGATACCCCTATTCCAGACTATCAAATCACCGGGTTTAAGGAGTTCTCCATTGAGATCTCTCTTTTCTCCGTTCACTTCGACAACTCTTCCTGCACCCTCGTGCCCCAGGATGATGGGAAGAGGTACTCTGGGATCTTCTCCGCGAAACATGTGAACATCGGAACCACAAACACCTGCAGAGAGAATTTCAACCAGAATAGATCCTCGTGGAATGTCTGAGATCTCGAATTCTTTATATACAAGAGGTTGATTGAACTTTTCGAGCACCATGGCGTGAGCTTTCAACCCCATCACTCCCTTTAAGATGTTTGATGTTTCAGATATAGTTTACCATAATTCATATTTATGTCTATATATAATAATACGTTTTAGGATCCAGTATACCACGAGTCATAAAACCTGGGAATTGGGGATTCAATGGTTCTTCGCAATAATCTGGTGTGTCACCTTTTGTTCTACTCGTTCCCTGGCCTCGTGTATCCATAACAAAATTGGCATATCCCGCACTACTCCAGAAGAGCCAGTCGAACGGGAATCCCCTTCCTCCTCTGTACCCAATGAACTGAACAACACACGGGAGTTTCTCCTCTTTCCTGACAACCGGTAAAATTAACCACGCCTTTATCCTTTGTCCCTTGTAACCAGAGAAGGTGACATCGTACACTTCCACGTTCTCAAGTAAATAATCTACTCTTTCAAAAACAGGATCCAGAGGAAACCCCTTTGATTCCTCAAGAGTTTTTCTCCAGAACTGGTCAAAATCCCCCTCTTCGTATCTTTCAGGAAGGTAAGACCTTAATTTCTCCAGAGGCATGTCAAACAGCGCCATATCAATTCTTTCCTACTTTTGAGTAATGCTTCTTCATTTCCTCGTTGAAGGGGAGGTTAAGGATATCATCAATAACAGCGACGGCCTGTTCGTAGGATCTGGTTCTTGGATCCCTGACGAGGATCTCCTCAAGAACCCTCCTGTCACCAGATATGAACGCCTCAAGTGTCCACTCCATCCTGAGTATCCTCGGAAGTAAGTAGAACTTCTTGATCCTGTCTGTAAGATCAGGCTCTATCTTCTCCGGATGTATCCCCTCTTTATCAACTACCACCGGCACCTCCACCATTACATCGTCCGGTATCCCCTTTATCACCCCTCTGTTCTCTACGTTCAATACAAGCCTCGCCTTCTTGTCGTTCACAAGCGCGTTGATGAAAGGTATGTGCTGTTCTACACTCTCACTGCCTGTTGTGAACACCTCAGGCCACACCTTCGTCAGCTCTATCGTCGGATCTTTCTCCACTTCTTTCGCAAGTTCCATCAGCCTCTTCCTCTGCTCCCTCAAACTCTCGTAGAACTTCGGCCTTTCCACTTCGTTGTCTATCCCTCCAAACTTCCCGTACCATCTCTTCTTCGTCTCAAGATCGTAGTGGTATTTCCATGTCCCACTCCTCACCGTATCCCCTATCGGGTACATCCCGTAGAACCTGTACATGTCTATCGCTGCAGGTGAAAAGTCCACATCCCAGGGATTCTTCGGTTCCCATCGCGATGCGTTCTCCTCTATCCATTCGTCCAGCTTCGGATAGAGATCTTCCCCTCTGCATCTAAACCTGTTCATCCATATCGCATGGTTCACCCCTGCTACCTGCCAGTCTAATTCCTCTGGCTCCACACCGAGTACTTTCGCAAGGTGGAACACGTGCGCATACCCGTGGCAGAAACCCACTATCTTTGCCTTCGTAAGCCTCTTCACAAGTTGTGTGATCTCAAAAACAGGATTGGCCGTCTGCAGTATCCACGCATTCGGTGCTATCTTCTCCACTGCCTTTGCTATATCAAGGCTCATCTTCAGGTGGTTGTAGTTGCTGAGTGTGTAGTAGTCCGAGACCATGTTCAGCTCCTGGCTGTCTATCCCTCTGTAGTAGCCATGTCTCTCCCCTACTTCCCTCATGATCTCGTAGTGTACGTATCCGTCTTCGTGCCCTGGTGCCCTGTAGAGGGCTGTGTTGATGACAAAATCTGCCCCTTCAAGTGCCTCCTCAAGGCTTGTCGTCTGTTCCACTGTGTACTCTGCATTCAGTTCTCTGAGGTACTTTGTGACGAGAATGTACGTTGCTTTCAACCTTTCTTCGTCGATGTCCATCAGTACCAGTCTTGACCCATACAAATCCGGTGTCTTCGCCAGGTCCCCTACCAGCTTGATCGTGTACCTCACACTCCCCGCTCCTACAAATACTATGGTAGGCATGTGTGCACCTCCTCTAAATTCCGGGTAATGGTTCAAATACAAAGAGGGGGTCTCCCCCCTCCAAATGTTAACGGATTGGTTGATGATAATTACTGAGCCGTATTTAGTTCTTCAAACACCAGTTTCCCTGCTCCTGCTCCATCTACAACGATTTTTGGAACATCTTGAACTGGATCAAGCGTGTAATCGTAGTACTCGCGTGGATCGAGAGCGGGTTTTCCTTCCTCAACAGGACGCACTTCAGGTTCTTTACAGTAGTAAAATTCATTCTTTGCATCTCCTTCACCGAGCGTCAGATAACCTTCCACGGGACCCATGATTCTGGTGGGAAGGAACGCAATTCCCGCCTCTGCCATCACAGCACCGTATCCCATGAAGTAGTTTCCTTCAACGTGGACTTTCGCTCCCATCGCTGAAGCAACACCGTAAATGGGGAAGACGTTTCCAGAGACACCTGTTCTCAGGCCCATGCTGTAGAAGTTATTGAACACGTGTGCCATTCCAAATCTAATTCTGGGCATTCTCTGAATACAGTTCTTGAAGTAGTTATGGTGGTACGTGACCTTGTAAGCCTGCCCTGCCTGTTCCGGATCTTCTTTGTCGGAGGAACCAACGAGGGAGACCTTGTCGTGATCCACAAATTTACACCAGGAAACAGTGATGTAGTTTGAGTATTTTTTAATATCCACTGCACCATCGTTGCCGTTGACGAAGGTACAGTGGTCGATCCAGATA
This sequence comes from Thermotoga maritima MSB8, assembly GCF_000008545.1. NCBI lineage: Bacteria > Thermotogati > Thermotogota > Thermotogae > Thermotogales > Thermotogaceae > Thermotoga > Thermotoga maritima. Next base: position 454,329 of record NC_000853.1, on the reverse strand, counting down.
TGATGAGAATTTTCCACGTTGATATAGTCGAAATCATACTTCTTACCCCGAGGATCGTCCTCCATGTAAAAGCCCTCAAAATGAATATTTCTTATGATCACATTCTGGGCATCCTTTATCACAAGACCTCCACCGACTATCTTTGCATCGTTTATTCCCACGATCGTTTTGTCTGAAAGAACTTTAATTTCTCTCTTTGGTTCAAAAACGATCGTTCCATCAACGACTATTACGTACTTTCCTTCTGCTGTTGTGTATTTCTCCAGTTCTTCCGCTGTTCTGACGAAAACGATCTCACCACCCAATCCACCAACTGTGCCCTCCGGTAAATCCGCCGTCGGTACGGATGCAAATCCCACAGGTTTGTCATTGAGAGAAGCTTTTACAGCACCAGTTAGAACAGCTGTGAAAACAAGAAGCAGTACTAAAGAAACCACACGAGAAAACCTCATGAGCATCCCTCCCTACTGAGATATCTGATGTTTCAAATTTTCACGTCAGTGATGTTACCACATCTTTTCGATTCAAGTCAATATTTGGTTTCATAAGAACACACACAATAATTGGATATAATTGTTTCTAATCACTCGTAATCGATTGTTCTTCAAGTTAATCAAACTTGACACGGATGAAAATTCGGTGATAAAATCCCTTTGAAGTATCAGACATCAAAATCGAAAATCTTATGTTAGGAGGGGAGAGTTATGCGGAAACTCGCAGTTGTTCTTTTGATCTCTTTGATACTTCTACCGGTACTAGCTAGTGCAGTGAAACTCACTATCTACTGTGGTGGAGGAACAGAAAGAAAAGGACTGGAGGCTCTCGTAGCCGAGTACAAGAAACTGAATCCTGATGTCGACTTCGAAATTATCGACATTTCTTATTCATCCTATATGCAGAAGATCTCCCTTGCAGTCATGAGCGGTGACGTTCCAGATCTCATGACCATAACGTATCCATTTGCACCGGAACTTAGAAAGTACCTCATCGATTTGGATCCATACATAGAAAAATACTTGGGAATCACGCCAAAAGAATACGAAGATGCTTTCTACAATGTTGTGAAGCCTTATATCAAGGACGAGAATGGGAAGATCAAGTACGTTCCACTTCACTTCACAGTCCAGGGTCTATGGGTCAATGTGGATTACTTCGAAAAAGCTGGTATACCTTTCCCACCACTTGGTGGAAGAGAAGAGCCCTGGACATGGGAAGAGTTCGTGGAAGTTTTGAGAAAGGTGAAAGAGGCAAATAACCTGCCATACGCTATGTCCATGCAGTATTCTGCTGAAAGAATAGCGAACTATCTTGCAATCAGAGGAGCCAAAGTGCTGGATGAGAATCTGAATCTTGTTCTCGATAAGGATCCAAAAGCAATCAAAGCTCTTGAGGATTTTGTTAATCTATTCAAAGAAAACCTTTGTGTTCCCGCCGAGTGGGTAAGCGGGCAGTCTGCGGACAATGATTTCTATGGTGGTGTCACAGCGGTTTACTGGGCCGGTAGTTGGGAAACCCTCGATGCTCTCTCTGTAGAAGGCAAGAGATTTCTCCCGGCATACTTACCAAAGGATGAATACTGTTTTGGTGTAGAAGGCGGAAGGTTCTTCGGTGCGTTCAAGACGGGTGACAAAAAGAAAGAAGAAGAAGCCGCAAAATTCGCTCTCTGGGCTGGATGGAAAGGAAAGGGTTACGATATTTACTTGAAGACAACCCTGCACCTTTCCGCTTACAAAGATCACAAGGTAGACTACGGAGTACCAATAATGGAAAGTGTGCAGAAGGTGTTTGGATACCTTGCTGCGAATGCTCCTGAATGGATTGTGACGGTCAGGGCAAATCCTGTCTGGAGTAGACTATATGATCCTCTGAGAAAGCAAATCTCACTCGTTATAGCTGGTCAACAGGATTTGCAGACAGCTTTGAAGAATATCAGAGCGGAGTATGAAAGAATAGTTGAAGAACTTGGTATTAAATAATCAATGATGATTGCCTTCGGGGAGGGTATCCTCCCTCCCCATATTTATTTGCCACGAAAACAAAACAGGGAGGAGAGTGGATGATCCGAAGCCTAGTTAGATCCAGATTCATCTTCGTTCTTCCTGGTCTTGTATTCCTTGTACTGTTTGTTGCAGTACCAGTTATCAGTGTTTTCATCATGGGATTCTTCAAATGGAATCTCCTGAGTCCTCCCCGATTCGTTGGATTAGAAAACTTTAAGATGCTTCTAAAAGATAAATGGTTTTGGAATTCTGTGTGGGTTTCCATCAAGCTCCTTCTTTTGGCAGTTCCGATGCAGTTCTTCGTATCGCTGGGACTGGCTCTTTGTCTGTATGAAGAAACCACTGCTTCGAAAATACTTCGTGCTTTCTTCTACTGGCCGTACATGATGCCAGCCGTCGCTGGAACAACAATGTGGAAGTGGCTTTTGTCTTATGATATAGGACTCTTGAACCATATTTTGAGGACATTGGGTTTGCCACCCGTTCCCTGGTTGATAAAACCATTTCCCGCTTTGTTTTCGATTGCATTACTGAGGACCTGGGGGATGACAGGACTTTTGATGGTTATGTTCATCACAGGACTCCAAAATGTTCCGCAAGATTATATAGAAGCCGCGATGATCGATGGTGCAAATAGATGGCAGAGATTCTGGTACGTGGTATTTCCTGCTATGAGCAATACAAATCTCTTAGTGTTGATGACAGCGATCGCTCACACATTAAGAAGCTTTGCAGGGGTATACGTGCTCACTACAGGAGGACCAGGTTACGCTACAACGATAATTCCTCTCTACATCTATCAAACAGCGTTCACTCAGTTCAGAATAGGTTATTCCTACGCTGCTTCTGTCATATATTTCCTTATTGCGTTTGCGATTGCTATGATCACTCTCAAACTTAGAGAATCGAGATCCTAGTTGGGAGGGACAGAAATGCTGACAAAAACAATAAAGTGGATTTTCATCGTCTTTATGCTGGTAGTATTCATGCTTCCTGTATTCTATGCAGTAGTTTCATCATTTAAACCCATGAGTGAGATATACAGCTATCCACCTACCATTTTTCCGAAAAAACCTTCTCTTGAAGGATATATAAATGTTATAAAAGAGTATGATCTTTTAACTTATTTGAGAAATACCCTTTTTGTGGCCACAGTGGCAACCGTTATCACGGTTCTGGTAAGCGTCATGACTGGATATGGCTTGGCAAAGGGAAAATTCTGGGGTATCAGGCCAGTAAACAGCATGTTCACCATGACTATGTTTGTCAGTGCACAGGTGATAATGGTTCCTCTGTTTGTTGTAATCAGAAGTCTGGGATTGATAAATAGCCTCTGGGGATTGATCATTCCTGCTGTCTATACTCCAACAGGTATGTTCATGGCAGTGCAATACATGAAAGACATTCCCGACGAACTCTTAGAGAGTGCGAAAATCGATGGAGCAAATGAATGGCAGATTTTCTGGAGAATAGTTTTCCCTCTATCAAAACCTCTGGTAGCCGCTCTTGCTATCTTTTCTTTCACATGGAGATGGAATGACTTTGTCTTACCGCTCCTTGTTGTAAATAGAAGAAACCTCTATACACTGCAGCTGGCACTCGCAACAATACAGGAAGAGTACGGCGGTGCAGAGTGGAATACCATACTCGCATTTTCTACACTGACAATCATTCCTACCTTGATCATATTCCTCCTCTTCCAAAGACTCTTCATGAAGGGTATAATGGCAGGTGGATTGAAATACTAACTCTAACTATGGAAGAGGAGGAGAAAGCATGTCTTTGAGGAAAAAAGTATTTCTTTTGATGATAGTAGTTGTGGCAGGATTGCTACTCAGCTTCTTTCTCATTTATAGAAGCGTGTCCAATTCAATAATTAATTCTGTTAGATCGAACACGGAAAATCAAGCAAAAGCTTTGTCGAAATTTGTCGTTGAGAAACTGAACAATGTTACTAATGTTGCAAGATCTGCGGCAACGTACCTTGGTTCCCAATTTTTTGAGGCATATATGATTACGAACCAGTTGAAAACAACTGTGGAGAAAGAGAAATCAACATTTGCCTTTGCTTTTTCTGCGCTTTCTTTTAACAAAAGTGCAGCCTTAACTGATGGTAATCGCGTTGACCGTGTAGATTTCGCTGATTACGAGAAATACATAAAAGCTGTGGAGGGAAAAGACATTTTCTTTATGCCCGAAACCTTTCAGGGAACGCCCGTCCTGACCGTAGTGGTTCCCATAGAAACTATGAATACCCGTACCGGGATTGTGGGTTTTGGAATAAATCTTTCCGAAAACTCCGATCTCTGGAAGGCAGTTGTAGAAGAAGGGAAAGCGAGCAAGAGCGGCTACGGGCTTCTTGTCACAAGCGACGGAAAGGTACTGATCCACAAAGACATGGGAAACTTCATGAAAGACGTGAAGGAGTTAGGCGGCTTTGAGAAAGCATTCGAGGAAGCAAAGAGCGGTGGAGAGAAATACGTAGAATACGAATACAACGGGGAGAAGAAATACACCGTATGGGAGAAAGTGCCCGGGTACGACTTCTACATCTTCTCAACAGGGTACCTGGAAGAACTTCTTGCAGAAGGAAGGAAAGCGACCCTTGGGACGATAGTGACGTATGTAGTGTTTGGCGGAGTGATCTTTGCGGTGCTGTTTGTCTCGATGATGCCGGTAGTGAAGAGAATGAGGCAGCAGGTAGAGAAAGTGAAGAGATTCGGAGAAGGGGATCTGACAGTAGAGTTCGAAGCGAAAGGAAGAGACGAGCTGACCCAGATAGAAGAGAGCCTGAAAGAAGCGGCACTCTCACTCAAAGAGATGATAGTGAGCATCATAGAAGCTGCGAAAGAGCTTAGCGGAGCATCAGAAGAGATAAAAGTTCTCTCAGAAGAGAGCCACAAGATGTCAGAGAACCTGCACGAAGAAGCCAAAAAGATACTGGACGAGGCGAACAACATGAGCAGTGCGCTGACAGAAGTGACGAGCGGCGTAGAAGAAGTAGCAGCGAGTGCTCAGAACATCTCAAAGATCACCCAGGATCTGACAGAAAGGTCAGAAGCGGTGACGAAAGCGGCAAGAGAAGGGACAGAGAGAGTAGAAGCGGTGGGAGGAGTCATAAACAAACTCAAAGGGTCAGCAGAAAGACAGAGGGACTACCTGAGAGAACTAGTTGACTCGGCCAAGACGATAGGAGAGATAGTGGACACGATCAGCTCGATAGCAGAGCAGACGAACCTGCTCGCGTTGAACGCAGCGATAGAAGCAGCTCGAGCTGGAGAAGCGGGAAGAGGCTTTGCGGTGGTGGCAGACGAGATAAGGAAACTCGCAGAAGAGAGCCAGAGGGCGACAGAAGACATAGCGAAGATGCTGAGCAGCCTGAGAACAACGATAGAACACGTAGAAAACGGCTCGAAAGAGATGTTCGAAGGAGTGGACGAGATAGCGGTGATGGGAGAAGAAGTCACAAAGAGATTCAGAGAGATCCTTGGAAGGATAGAAGAGATCAACAGCATGATAGAGAACACAGCTGCCACTGCGCAGGAACAGGGTGCGGCGGCGGAGGAGATGGCGAGCGCGATGGACAACGTCACAAAGATAGTCGAAGGAGTTGTGGAAAGTCTAAACAGAATGGAGTCTCTCATAGAAGATCAGACCACTTCTGCTGCAAAAGTCTCTCAGGCTGCTGAAAGACTGTCTGAGCTTTCTGAACAGCTCTCAACGCTCGTTCAGAAGTTCAAGGTGTGAGGTGAATCTGAGTGAAAAAAAGGTTCAAATACAGAACACTCGAAGAGATGCGCTGGGAAGCTATTACGTTGGGAATCGATCTTCCACTGTCGGGTGATTTCGATGTTTTCAGAGATCTTGTTGATCTTGGTTCAAAGACAATCCCGAACAGATTCGTTGATCAACCTATGGAAGGAAACGACGCACAGCTCGATGGAACTCCCGGTCCCCTCACACTGAGGCGTTACAGGAAACTTGCCGAAGGTGGAGCTGGTGTGATATGGGTGGAAGCCATTGCTGTTTCCAGGGAAGCGAGGGGAAACGACAGACAACTAATGTTGACAGAAGAAACTGTGAACTCTTTCAGAAGCTTTGTTGCAGAGATAAAAAGTGTTTCCTTGAAAACAAAAAACTTTGAACCGTACATTGTAGCCCAGCTTACCCATCCTGGAAGATTTGGAAAGAACAGAAAGATTCTCTTCCACGATAAATTCTTGGATGAAAAATACGGTATAACAGAAGATTTTCCCCTCATGTCCGATGAAGAACTGGATAGCTTGAAAGAACAGTACCTGAGAGCTGCAAAATTCGCAAAAACAGCTGGTTTCGATGCGGTTGATATTAAAGCGTGTCACAGATACCTTCTTTCCGAACTACTTGCAGCACACACACGCGAGGGAAAATATGGAGGTTCCTACGAAAACAGAACAAAACTTCTGAAAGACATCGTAAGACTCGTTAGAAAGGAAGTCGAAATAGACATTACCGTGCGATTGAACCTTTCTGACTTCATTCCTTACCCATACGGGTGGGGATCGACAGAAGAGGGAACACTCGATTTCACAGAACCTGGAAGACTTCTGAAAGAACTGGAAGAACTCGGTGTGAAAATAATCAACGTGACCGCTTCCACACCGTATCTGAAACCTCATATAAACAGACCGTATGATGAAATGGGAAAGTACAATCCTCCTGAGCATCCCATCGTTGGAGCCATGAGACTTCTGAACCTGGCGAAACTGGCCAAAGAAACTCTTTCAAAAACGCTCGTTGTTGCGAGCGGCTTCACCTGGTTCAGACAGTTCGCACCCTACGTTGCAGCCGGTATGCTGAAGAACGGCTGGTGCGACTTTGTGGGTTTTGGAAGAATGACATTCGCGTACCCAGATTATCCCAAAGACATACTGACAAAGGGGGAACTCGATCCGAAAAAAGTTTGTATCACTTGTAACAAGTGCGCGGAACTGAAAGCTGCGGGAGAAAGCTGTGGTTGTGTTGTCAGAGATGGTGAAGTGTACCTTCCCATATACAGAAAGATGGAGGAGAGCAAGAAATCATGAGAGAGTCGGTTGTTAAGTTAAACGAATACACCCTGAGAATTTTCTCTCTCAATACTATCGTGGTGGGTTCTGGTGCTGCGGGTTTGAATGCGGTAGACAGGGTTTTCTCTTTTGGCCAGAAAGATGTGGCACTTTTAACGGATAACCTGAAATGGGGAACATCCAGAAACACTGGCTCTGACAAGCAAACATACTACAAGCTCACGCTTGCAGGTAATGTACCTGATTCCGTTTATGAACTTGCTGAAACATTGTTCAACGGAGGAAGTATGGACGGTGACATCGCACTCGTTGAAGCTGCCCTTTCGGCCCGGGCGTTTTTCAGGCTCGTGGAACTTGGGGTTCCTTTTCCCCATTCGAGGTACGGTGAGTACGTTGGATACAAGACAGATCATGATCCCAAACAGCGCGCTACCTCTGCAGGTCCTCTGACTTCCTATTACATGTGTGAAAAACTCCTGGAGGAGATCAGAAGAAAGGGTATAAAGATCTTTGAAGGTTACCAGGTGATCGGTATCTTAACAGACAGAAACGAAGAAAAAACAATTGGTCTCATCGCACTAGATCTGAACAACATTGATGATCCGGAAAAGAGATACGTTCTCTTCAACGTGAAAAACATAATCTACGCAACCGGTGGACCTGCGGGAATGTTCTATTTCCACTCGGTTTATCCTCCTGTGCATTTTGGAGCCACGGGTATCGCTTTCGAAGCGGGGGTTATGGGGAAGAATCTGACGGAATGGCAGTTTGGAATCGCTTCCAAAAAGTTCAGATGGAACCTGTCTGGTACCTATCAACAGGTCATACCGAGGTACGTTTCTACGGATGAAAATGGAAACGATGAAAGAGAGTTCCTTGAAGAGTACTTCCCGGATCCTTCCACGATGCTGAACGCCATCTTCCTGAAAGGTTACCAGTGGCCGTTCGATGTGAGAAAGATAAAAAACTACGGTTCCTCTCTAATAGATATCCTCGTGTTCTACGAAACAGTAATCAAAGGTAGAAGGGTCTGGTTGGATTTCACAAGAAATCCCAGCTGGGGAAGCAAAAACGGGGAACTGGACTTCTCCCTTCTTGGAAAAGAAGCGTACGAATACCTGAAAAATTCAGGTGCTCTCTTCGGTCGACCTATAGACAGGCTTGAAAAAATGAACAGACCCGCGATAGAAGTCTATTTACAGCACGGAATAGATCTGAGAAAAGAATACTTAGAAATCGGAGTCTGCGCCCAGCATAACAACGGAGGTCTTCACGGAAACATCTGGTGGGAAAGCAATCTGAAACATTTCTTCCCGGTGGGAGAAGTGAACGGATCCCATGGAGTATACAGACCCGGTGGTAGCGCTCTGAACTCCGGACAGGTGGGAGGAGTGAGGGCCGCCCAGTACATAGTTGAGAACTACTCCGGTGATCCTCTGTGCGAAGAGGAAATTCTGGAAGAGGCGAAAGATCAAATCCTCAAAAAAATTGAACTGGGCGAAAGTTTTGTGAAAAAAATCACTGGAAAATCCAATGTGTCATCCATTCTCAAAGAGATAAGCGAGCGTTCCATGAGAAGTATGGGTATAGTGAGATCTCTTGAAGAAGCGGGAAAAGGGAAAAACGAGGCCCTCAGAGATTTCAATAATCTGATTGAAAAAGTAGAACTCTCCTCTATAAGACAACTTCCTTTCGCATTCAGACTCTACGACGTTCTTCTCACACAATACGTGTATCTTTCAGCGGTTGAAAATTACATAGAATCGGGTGGAAAGAGTAGAGGTTCTTACATCGTTCACGATCCGACTGGAGAACTCCCCGTCCCAAATCTACCAGAGATGTTCAGATACAGCCTGGCCGGCGAATCTTTCAACAAGAAAATTCAGAGAGTTCGTTGCAAAGAAAACAGGTGTGAATTTTTCTGGGATCCTGTGAAGGAAATTCCAAGGGAAGATACCTGGTTCGAAACGATATGGAATAGCTTCATGAGAAGAGAAGTTTTCAGATGAGAAGGAGGCAACAACTCATGAAAGAAATCTCTGTGGTTCTCGTAGGCATCGGGGGTTACGGTAACAAATATGTAGAGTACATACTGAGAGAAGGAAGAGAAAAAGGTGTTCGAATATCTGGTGTGGTAGATCCGTATCCACAGAACAGCAGGTTCTATGATGAACTCCGTTCGTTAAACGTTCCTATGTACAACACACTCGAAGAATTTTACTCTCACCATACAGCAGATCTTGCTATCATTTCTTCTCCTATCCATTATCACTGCGAGCAAACCTGTACGGCAGTCAGAAACGGAAGTCACGTGCTCTGTGAAAAACCCGCTGCAGCTACTGTAAAGGAAGTAAAAAAGATGATCGAATGCAGAGAAAAATACGGAAAGATCGTAGCGATAGGTTATCAGTGGTCCTATAATCCTGCGGTTCTCAAGCTCAAGGAGGATATTCTCGCTGGAAAATTTGGAAAGCCGGTTCTTTTTAAAACTCTTGTCCTCTGGCCAAGAGATACGGCTTATTACAGAAGAAACTCCTGGGCAGGAAAATTGAAGGTGAACAATCGATGGGTTTTAGACAGTGTGGCAGGAAACGCTACAGCACACTTTCTGCACAACATGCTTTTCTTGCTGGGCGAAAAAATGGAAGAAAGTGCGTATCCTGAAAGTATGGTTGCGGAACTCTACAGAGCCAACGACATAGAAAGTTTCGACACTTGTGCTTTGAAAATGACTGTGAGAAAGATACCCGTTCTTTTCTTCGCAACACACGCTGTAAAAGAACGTAAAGGACCTGTTTTTGAATACAGATTTGAAAAGGCCCGGGTCATATGTAATTACCCGGAATATCCTGAAAGTGAAGAGAATCTTCTCGTTGTTTATGAAGATGGTAGAAAAGAGATTTACGGTCCAACAGATCATGGTAGTATGAGAAAACTCTGGGTTGTGGTAGATGCAGCGAGGGGGCGAAAGGAATTCATCTGTACCCTTGAATCGGCCATGGCCCACACAATTGCTATAAATGGAGCACACGTTTCCATGAAAGAAATCCAGGATTTTCCAACAGAACTGAAAAGAGTAGAGGGAGAACCTCCTATGATTTGGGTAGAAGGATTAAAAGAGGCCATGGAGAGAGCCTACGAGGAGGAAAAAATCTTTTCTGAACTGAATCTACCGTGGGCGAAGCGTGGTGAAGAAGTAAAGCTTGAAAACTTCGAGGGGCTCGAAGGGGAGATAACATGCTGAAGATATGCGTAATTGGCTCCTCTGGTCATTTCAGATATGCTTTAGAAGGACTCGACGAGGAGTGTTCCATTACCGGGATCGCACCAGGGGTACCAGAAGAAGATTTGTCAAAGCTGGAAAAAGCTATATCTGAAATGAACATAAAACCGAAGAAATACAACAACTGGTGGGAAATGTTAGAAAAAGAAAAACCCGATATTCTGGTTATAAATACCGTTTTTTCTCTGAACGGAAAGATCCTGCTAGAAGCTTTAGAGAGGAAAATCCACGCCTTCGTAGAGAAACCTATAGCTACCACCTTTGAAGATCTGGAAAAGATCAGGTCTGTCTATCAGAAGGTGAGGAACGAGGTTTTCTTCACAGCCATGTTTGGTATTAGATACCGGCCACATTTTCTCACCGCCAAAAAACTTGTCAGTGAAGGTGCTGTGGGTGAAATCAGACTTGTGAACACACAGAAGTCATACAAACTCGGACAAAGACCAGATTTTTACAAAAAGAGGGAAACATACGGAGGGACCATTCCCTGGGTTGGAATACACGCGATTGACTGGATCCACTGGATCACCGGAAAAAAATTTCTCTCCGTTTATGCTACTCACTCACGTCTTCACAATTCAGGCCATGGAGAACTCGAAACGACAGCACTCTGCCACTTCACATTGGAAAACGAGGTTTTCGCCTCTCTTTCCATAGATTATCTCAGACCCCAGGGTGCCCCTACCCACGACGACGACAGAATGAGAATAGTGGGAACCAGAGGAATCGTAGAGGTCATTAATGAAAGAGTGTTTCTCACTGACGAGAAAGGACACAGAGAAGTACCACTCGTTGAAAAAGGGCAGATTTTCGAAGATTTCTTGAGGGAAATTCGTGGTCAAGGAAAGTGTATGGTAACACCGGAAGACTCCATTCTCACCACCGAGATCGCATTAAAAGCAAGACTTTCAGCAGATACAGGGCAGATCGTTCTGATCTGAAGGAGGAAAAAGAATGCTCTACACGACGTTCTCGGCGATAATCCCGTCTTTTCTCATCATACTCATCGGCTACACAGTGGGGAAAATCTTTTCTGAAGAAACAATGGGTCTTGCTTCAAAAGTTGCAATCTGGGTCATGGTTCCAACGGTAACGTTTACCTTCATAAACGAGTACACTCCCAGTTTTTCAACTCTTGGAGAATTCGGACTTGGAGTGGCTATTATTTTTGTTATCTTCTATCTTTATTCCAGACTCTTCAAGGAGAAAAAAGAAGTGATTCACGTCACCGCAGTTACCGCAAACGTTGGCTATTTGGGATATCCTATCCTTCTTTCTTTGTGGGGAGAAGAAGCACTTTCTCTCGGAGTTGTTTACGCCACCCTGAACATCATCATGTTCTCCGCCGTTCTCCCTATGTTCCTTGGCGAGAAGGTGAATGTCAAAAATCTGTTCAAACTTCCCTACGTATACGCTCTGGTTGCTGGATTTCTAACTGGAAAATTGGGCTGGAGTTTTCGGGAACTTCCCGAATGGCTTGTAAATGCTATTTTGATGTTGAAGCAATCTGCCATACCGTACCTTCTTATTTACGTGGGATTGTCTGTTTCCAAACTGAAACTGGGAAGACATCTTTCAAAGATTGGCGGGATCATCGTTGTGAATAAGCTCTTCCTTGCCCCCCTCATTGCACTGGTTTTCGCTCTGATTTACGGTCTTGAAGGACTCACAGCCAAGGTTTTCGTGCTGGAAACCGCGATGCCTGCTGCTGTGAACGCAGTGATTCTCACCTCCGCCCTCGGTGGCGATAGTGAAACAGTGAGTTATGGTGTTACTCTCACCACTTTCTTTGCCATCTTTACTCTTCCTGTCTGGGCTGTCATCCTAGAGAGTATATTTGGTTGATATTGTGAACTACCCTGCTCCATAGAAGGCAAGGCTCTCCGCTTCGACCCGTGATAGATCGTAGACCCTTTTCGGGTTCTGCCGCCAGAGCACGGTCCACGGGCATGAACTCGGACGGTTCCTGTTTCTATCGTGATGCGCTCCACATGCGGTTCACGTCCATTCTCTAACATTAAAGCACCTTGTAGAAGATGGAGTCCTCTTTGCAAGTCTTAATAAAAATTTTTCTATACTTCGTGAAAAATTTAACAATTAAGGTTGATAATAATGGTAGGAGGTGATAATCATGATAACAACCACCATATTTCCAGGTAGATATGTTCAGGGGGCAGGTGCTATCAACATTCTAGAAGAAGAACTTTCTCGTTTTGGAGAAAGGGCATTTGTGGTGATCGATGATTTTGTGGACAAAAACGTGCTAGGAGAAAATTTCTTCAGCTCTTTCACAAAAGTCAGGGTAAACAAACAGATCTTTGGTGGAGAGTGTTCAGACGAAGAGATAGAGCGACTTTCAGGTCTTGTTGAAGAAGAAACAGACGTGGTGGTGGGCATAGGTGGCGGAAAAACACTCGATACCGCTAAAGCGGTCGCCTATAAGTTGAAAAAGCCTGTTGTGATTGTTCCAACTATTGCCTCTACAGATGCTCCATGCAGCGCCCTTTCCGTGATTTACACACCAAACGGGGAATTCAAAAGATACCTGTTTTTGCCAAGGAATCCAGATGTCGTTCTGGTAGACACGGAGATTGTGGCGAAAGCCCCCGCGAGGTTTCTTGTTGCCGGAATGGGAGATGCCCTTGCCACGTGGTTTGAGGCAGAATCTTGTAAACAGAAATACGCTCCAAATATGACGGGAAGACTTGGTTCGATGACAGCCTACGCGCTCGCAAGACTTTGCTATGAGACACTTCTAGAATACGGTGTACTTGCGAAAAGGTCGGTGGAGGAAAAGTCTGTCACACCTGCCCTTGAAAAAATCGTTGAGGCGAACACCCTTTTAAGTGGTCTGGGATTCGAAAGTGGAGGACTGGCAGCTGCACATGCTATTCACAACGGTCTCACCGTTCTGGAAAATACCCACAAGTATTTACACGGGGAAAAAGTGGCCATAGGAGTTCTCGCATCACTGTTTTTGACTGACAAACCCAGAAAGATGATCGAAGAGGTCTACTCCTTCTGTGAAGAAGTGGGATTACCCACTACTCTGGCAGAGATAGGACTTGATGGTGTTTCGGACGAGGATCTGATGAAAGTGGCTGAGAAAGCCTGTGACAAGAATGAAACAATACACAACGAACCCCAACCTGTGACATCAAAGGATGTGTTTTTCGCCCTAAAAGCAGCAGACAGGTACGGAAGGATGAGAAAAAACCTCACTTGACCTTTCTTCTTTTTTTAGTCTTGTTGTTGTCTGCTGCAAGAATCAGACGCTTTCTCAGAAGGTTGAGGGAGTCCGCATACTCATCAGCGAATCTGTCCATGGAATTTATTTCCAAAATTACGATACCATCGAAACCAGACTCTCTGATTATCCTGAAGACCTTGTTGTACGGAATATCCCCTTCTCCAATGGGAAGGTGAAGATCTCCTATTCCATAGACGAAACGAAAGGCTTCTACATCCGGTATTTTTTGATAAGTCTGCGGAGACTCCCCGAAGTTATCGCTGAGATGCAGTTCAACTGCATATGGAAGGCCCTTCTTCAACTCATCGTAGAAATCTATACCGGTGTAGTTTGAAACTATAAACAAATGACCCACATCTATGACGAGCTTCACGTTTGGATGATTCACCGCTCTTACAAGCTTCAACACCTCAGAAACTGGATGACCAACATTTTCAACGCCTATGACAACACCCTTCTCTTTTGCAAGATCCGCCAATTCACGGAGAGCCACGATTTCAGCCTTTCTTTGAACTCTCTCGGGAACATCTATCGAATGATCCACCTCTCCGTAATGGTAAACCACCACTTCCGCATTTATCTCACCGGCGAATTCTATTGTGGCTTCCATAACCCGGTAATGCCAGGGATTGGTTTTTATCTTCAGATTTATCACATCGGGAGCATGAACCGTGTATCGGAAATTGTAGTTGGAAAGAAGTTCTTTCACTCGCTCAAGCCTTTTCCTAATGATCCTGCCCCGTGCTATCACATCGAGGCCAGCAGCTGGAATCTCCACGTAATCGAATCCTATGCTTTTGAAAAACTCGAGTTCACTCACCAGTCTTTTTATTGAACCGTTTACCCTCCTTGTATCCACGTTGGTTCCTATTCCCTTTATCATAACTGCACCTTCTTTTACAGAATCGTTTCCTCCGTTTCTGGATTAAACAGATGAATCTTCCTTAGATCAGGAACCAGAAATACATTCTCACCCGGTTGTGGGGCTTTTCCAGTGTCGCCGAAGACCTTTATTATCTCTCCTTTCTCCGTTTTCACGTTCACTATTATATCCCTTCCCAATGGTTCTACAACATAGACAACACCGGGAATTGAGTTTTCCACACGCTCGCGGGAAATCCTGCAGTGCTCAGGTCTAATGCCGACAACGACTTCCTTCAATTTTACATCAACTGGTTCTGGCAGTTTAATGATGACATCGTCTCTTTTCAAAATCGTTTGTTTGTTTTCCACGGAGACAGAGAAATCCCTCAGGAAGTTCGTTGGAGGATTACCTATGAACGAGGCGACAAACATGTTCTTTGGAGAGTCATAAACCTCATCGGGTGTTCCATACTGAACGAGTTTCCCCTGATTGAAAACAGCGATTCTTGAAGCCATCGTCATCGCCTCAGCCTGATCGTGAGTGACGTAAACAGAGGTGATTCCAAGTTCCTGCTGAAGGTGTTTTATTTCCGCCCGCATGATCATCCTGAGGTTTGCGTCCAGGTTTGACAGTGGTTCATCGAAAAGGAGCACCTTTGGTTGCTTCACCAGAGCCCTTGCGAGCGCCACTCTTTGCTGTTGTCCTCCGGAAAGTTGGGTTGGCTTTCTGTCGAGAAGATTATCTATGAGAAGTTTCCGGGCTATCTCAACGACCCTTTTTTCGACTTCGTCCTTTGAGATTCTTCTTGCCCTGAGTGGAAAGGCTATGTTTTCAAAAACAGTCATATGAGGATAAAGCGCGTAGTTTTGGAACACCATACCCACTTCTCTGTACTTTGGAGGAATGTCGTTGACCAGCACGTCGTCGAAGTAGATCTCACCAGAGGTGGGCTTGTATATACCGGCAAGCATCAAAAGAGTCGTGGTCTTTCCACAGCCAGATGGACCAAGCAGCGCTACGAACTCTCCATCTTTCACTTCAAAACTCACACCATCCACCGCTTTTACTTTTCCGAAGTACTTTTTCAGATTCACAACCCTGATACTGGGCATTATCCTTTCACTCCCCCGATGGTCAGTTTTATCATGTGTTTGCTGACGAAGAAGAAAAAGATGATCGTTGGTATCATGTAAAACAATCCAACAGCGGTCACGAGACCATAGTCAGCAAATCTGTAGTCTCCGATGAAGCCTTTCACGTACTTGGAAAGAGTCCACAGATTCTGCGAGAAGATGAACGTGTTCACAAAGACAAACTCAGACCATCCAGAAAGAAATGCGAAGATAGCTGTAACGGCGATCCCGGGTTTTACAAGTGGAAGAAGAACTCTTCTCCACACCTGGAACCTGCTGTAACCATCAACGAGTCCTGCCCACTCGAGTTCCCACGGTATACCATCGTAAAATCCCTTCATGATCCAAGTGCCCCATGGTACCTCCAGAGAAGCTTTGAGGAGAATCACCCCCCAGAGGGTATCGAGAAGTTTTAAGGTCCACAGAAGATAGAACACAGCCGTCATAAGAGAAATCGCCGGGAAGGCGTGCAAAGCGAGAATGAACTTCATCATCGAAGAACGTCCCGGAAAATCGTACCTGGACAGAGCGTATCCACCCAGACTTGTAATCGCCACCTCAACTCCCATCACACCAAGCGCTAAAAGCGCCGTGTTCAGGGTAGTTTGCCATATGTTCGGATAGCCTTTAATTTCTTCCCATAGAAATCTCCAATTCTTCAATGTGAGTTTGGTGGGCACAAAACCGTTCACCAGATCTTCGCTGAAAGATCTGAGAACGAGCCAAACATACCCGATCAGTATCGGGGAGGTTATGAGAAAAAGGATCACTATTATTATGAGATTCCTGATTTTCTCCGAGTTCTTTTGCCAGAAAGTGACCTTCATCATTCCACCTCGACCTTCGGCTTTTCCATGAGGGATTCAAAACCGAAGAATTTCATGTAAACAAACGCAGAGATCACACCTATGATCACTAAAATGATGGAAAGAGCGGCACCGTAACCGAATCTGAAGTGTGAAAAGGCGTTGTGATAAGTGTAAAGCGCCCATACTTCAGTTCTGTAAACAGGTCCTCCATCCGTGATGATGAGAATGTATTCGAACGAAGCAAGGAGTGAAAGAGTCTGATAGGCAGTTACAAACAGCAAATGCCACTTTATGAGAGGAAGAGTGATTTTTCTCACTATCATGAACCAGCTCGCCCCATCGATACGAGCTGCCCTGTAGTAATCTTCTGGAATAGATTTTATCGCCGCTGTGAAAACCAGCATACCCATCGAAGCACCTATGAAGCCATTGGCGAATATGATCATCCACATTGGAGCGCTGTGCAGCCAGTCCTGTGGTGGAAGACCGAAGAGCCCCCGTATGAAGTTCACAAGTCCATACTCAGTGGGATCGAACATCCAGAGCCAGAGAAGACCATAGACCACAGAAGGAGTGAGTCTTGGTAACATCCAGAGAGTTCTGAAAAAATTTCCCCATCTATCGCTGATCGATGTGGTGAGAAGAGAGAGCAAAAGAGCGGTACCGAGGTTGAACAGTCCCAGGGTCCCGAAGGTATAAATAAAAGTGTTTGCGATCACTCTTGGAATTATAAAATCCGTGGAAATGTCTTTGAAATTCTGGAAACCTACAAAATTCCATGTGAAAGAATAATCCATATCAGTGAAGGCAATGACAACGGTGAGAATGACTGGGATAACAAAAAAGATGATCACGAAGATGAGAAGAGGAGAAAGCAAAAGCCACGGCTTCAGTTTTTTCATGGAATCACCTCACAAAAGCGAAGTGAGGGGGAACCCCCTCACTCAATGATCACTACTCTATCTTTCAGCTGTGATTTGAGCCTCTTTGCCACATCCTCCGCTACCTTCTCTGGATTCATGCCACTTTCTGCCATCTGCATTCCTTCGAAGATGATTTGGTTGTAGAGATTGAACATGTCGTCGTTTGGAATGAACCCCGAGTACGGCAGAAGCTTTGTTCCTTCCATCATGATGAATTCCTTGGTGTATTCGGGAAGCACAGTCTGCTGCCATCTGATCGGCAGATGTCCACTCTCAACCGCATGCCTCATGTTGAGCTCTGGAGCAGACGCAAGTGTTATCAGAAGGAACGCGATGTCCGGGTACTTACTCGTGCTTGGGATCATGTAAACAACCGGATGAGACAGGGTGTTTGGTCTTCCTCTGTCTCTGAACTTAGGAACGGGAGCAAGAATGAACATTTCCTGGAGTTCTTCTTCTGTTTTTCCGTAATCTTTTTTCCACTCAGCCCAGTTCCACGTTCCGCCCATCCACGCCAGGACCTTTCCACCTGTAACGTCTTTGTGAACAGAAGTCCACGGTGTTCCTATCATGTTCTTTGGAAGAATCTTGTAGGTATTTGCAAGGTCGTAGAGCAATTTGTAGTAATCTTTCATCTCTTCCACATTGTAAACAAAGACTGCCTTCTCTTCATCGTAGAAGTCAATGCCCATGCTGATCATGAGCTGGTAGTAATCGATACCTGCTTTCGGCCTGTGATAGAGGCCCCATTCCACAAGGCCCTTTTCAATGGCTTCTCTTGCCACTTCGATGAAGTCCTCGAAGGTGAACTCTCCTCTGGCGATTCGGTCTGGCAGGGAATTGATCTCTTCGTCCGACCAGCCGAGTTTCTTAAGAACCTGCTTGTTGATGTAGAAAGGCCGTGCTTCTGTGTCCTGAGGAATTCCATAGATCTGTCCCTTGTACTTCGTTGATTCCCAGAGCGATGGGATGAAATCGTAGTAAACCTCGTCCCAGTACTTCTTCACGTATTCGTCGAGAGGTATGATGTATCCCGCTTTTGCCCAGGCTCCTATGTCGTCGTGACCGGAACAGATGATGTCCACCGTCTGACCAGATTTGATTCCGAAAACTACTTTCTGCTTGAAAGAACTCCAGTCTGTGGTATCGAAATAGCCATCAACCTTGATGGTGAGATCGACTCCCAGATCCTTCAGAATCTTGTTTAGCCTCTCCGCAGCTGTTTTCAGGTTGTCGAACCTGTAGTAAGATGGATTATCGGGTCCCACAGTCCAGGCTGTGATGGTAATCTCCTCCGCGAAAATCAGAAGAGAGACCATCAAAACGATAGTCATCAAAAATTTACGCATAATCTCACCCCCCATTTTTATTTATTTTATCACATTATATTCATTTTCATTAAAAAATATCAAATTTCTTTTCTTTTGTACGCTCGAGTGATCAGAATAAGAGCCAAAACAAGATAGCCGAATTGTACAAGCACTCTCCCCCATTCCATTTTCACGGAATAACCGAATAGAACCATAAGAATGGAACCTATCAATCCTTTGTGATGCCACACACTGCTTTCGGGGATTCCTAAGTTATAAGCTTCTTTTTCAAAAAAGCCAAGATCGAACCCTTTTTCTTCAGACCACTCTATGAATTCATGTGTTCCGTAACCAACAAGCCCAGCAGCGACGAAAATCAACAGAATGGAGCTGTAATAGAAGAACCTTCTTAGGTTGATCTTTACTCCCACAACGTAAAGGGTATAAGCAATCGCTCCGGCAAATATCAATCCCAGGACAATTCCCACAACAGTTCCAGCAAGATTCTGCGTCATGAAAGGTGTAACGAACAATACTGTCTCAAAGCCTTCCCTGAACACAACAACGAAAACAAAACCAATCAATGCCCATCTGCTGATAACCTTACTGACTTTTCGTTCTATCTCTGACTTGATACTTTTTCCCTTCGTGGCCATCCAATAGATCATGCTTGTAAGCACCACCACTGCAACGTACGAAGCTACACTCTCAAAAAGTTCCTTTTCTTCAATACCTCCATAGAACCAGATAACGATCGCTCCAAGAACAAGACTTGCAAAGATAGAAAAAAACATTCCCAACCAAACTTCTCTTTTCTGAGTTTCTCTTCCGGTTCTTTTCAAATAGGCGAGGATCACTGCAATGATCACACTGGCTTCCAGAGCTTCTCTGAATGTTATCAAAAGAGCACCGAGATGCACAGTTTCTACCTCCTTCTCTGGATTTTTCAGGAATGACTAGCATCAATTAGTTTATCATTATTCTCAATATTAATCAAGATGCCCCAGATAATGTCATGTAAGTTTAATAATCAGTTCTTTTAGGGTCTTGAAAGCAATCTCCGCTGCTTCTTCCATTCCCCCTGGAAGGGGCAAACACTCAACAGAAACGTATCTGTTGTAACCGATCTCCTTCAGAGTATTGAAAACGCTCCTGAAATCAAAATGTCCACATCCCGGTGCCCACCTGTTGCTGTCTGCCACGTGAAAGTGATAGAGTTTCTCTCCTGCTCTTTTCAAACTTTCCGGAATGTTCACCTCTTCAATGTTCATGTGGAATGTATCCGCGAGGATTCCAACTCTATTCGAGTTAATTTTCCTCAGTATCCTGAGTGCGTCGTCGATGGTGTTTATGAAGTCTGTTTCGTATCTGTTCAGGGGTTCGATAACGAATTTCGCGTGTTCTGTAAGCTCAAGCAAACGTTTCATACTTTCGATGAACAACTCTTCAGTTTCTTCGTATGATCTGCCCTCTCGCCTTCCCCTGACGAGACCTATGATGACAAGAGCACCGAACATGCCTGCAACTTCGGTGTGTTTTACCACTCTCTCTATCGCTTTTTTTCTGATTTCATCGTTCGGATGTGTCAGGGACAGACCGTCTGCGAGATACGCCTGACCCGTTCCTATGGCACAGATGGGGAGGTTGAGCTCCTCAGAGAGAATCTTCACTTCGTTCCAATCCACGATGGAAGGATCTCTGACAGCGATTTCCACAGCCTGATAGCCCACTCTCTTTGCGAGTTCCATACCCTTCCTCAGGTCTCCTTTAAAAGCCAATGCATCAAAAGCTGCGTCAGAAGTACTGATCACCAGAGATAGCTTCAAGATCCTCCCTCCTCAGTGGTCCAGGATGTCTCATCTTTACAGAAGTTACAGCAGCCGCGAATTTTGTTGCCTTCTCGATGCTCATCTTTTTGAAGACGAATCCAACGAGAAACGCCGCAGTACAGGTGTCCCCTCTTCCCGTTCTACCTTCCAGTGACCAACTTCTGAATGAAGCTTCGTAGAAGTTTCCATCGAAGACTATCACACCGCTCGCATGTGTTGCCAGAATGATCTTCGCACCAAAAGAACGGATGATCCTGCACGACTCTCTCAAGTCGTTCGTTCCCGTGAGTGTTTCTGCTTCCCTGCTGTCCACCTTGAAGAGATCGAGGTACTTCAAATATTTCTCTTTCATCTCCCAGTCTCTGTAAACGAGTTTTTCATTTTCTGGCACTCTTACAAACCCCTGCGCGTCGGCAGAGAGAAACATCACTTTCCTTCGCAAAACAGGTATGAGATCCTCCGGAAACTCTCCATACCAGAGCGGGTTGATATGAACCGCCTCTCCTTCGATGAATGCCAGGTCACTTTCAGTGAACGGATCCGCCGCCGATATCAAAAAACTCTCCCTCGTGTCAGGATCTGATCCGTACCTGTTCTCAATGCTGGTTGTTCTAGGACTTTTCAGAAACACCACTTCCACACCATTGTCTCGGAGAAAAGAAAACTTTGAAACGTCCTCTCTCGTGCATTTTGTAATCACTTTTGTTTTCACACCGAGCAGCGAGGAGGTGATGGCCCCCATCACCACTCCCCCACCGTACGCGATCTCCCTCTTTCCATCTACCACGTTGACGTCTTTCGATACATGCCCAATGAAGGTGATCATCCAATCACCTCTTCCAGCTTCACAGACCTTTTTTCCTCCAGGGACTTCTTCGCAGCGTATCCAAGAAGAAGAGCCATTTTCCCGTCTTCGCCACTTACAGCTGGAGGTTCGCCGCTCTTCACATTCTTTATGAACGTTTTTAACTCCTCCAGATACGAGTCTCTGTACCGCTCTAAAAAGAAGTAGAGATACCTTGAACCGCGGTCCCCCTGCTCATCTGTGAGAACCACCGTTGTTTCTCTGACGTTGTCCGCAAAAATCCTTCCCTTCGAACCAAAAACTTCTATTCTTTGATCGTAACCGTACACGGCTCTTCTGGAGTTGTCTATCACACCGAGAGCCCCACTTTTGAAACGCAGAACAACCACAGCCGTATCTACATCCCCGGCCTTTCCTATCTCTTCATCCACAAGGACAGATCCATCGGCAAAAACTTCTTCCACTTCTTCTCCCATGATGTACCTCGCCATGTCAAAATCGTGTATTGTCATGTCGAGAAAGATTCCGCCAGAAACCCGTATGTAGTCTAGAGGTGGTGGTGCGGGGTCACGGCTCGTGATCCTTAGAACATGAGGTTTTCCTATTGTACCGTTTTCCACAGCTTCCTTCAATTTTTTGAAGTTCCTGTCGAAACGTCTGTTGAAACCAGTGAAGAGAATCACATCTGCTTTTTTCGTCTCTTCGATCATCCTGTCCACATCCGCAAGATTCAGTGAGAGGGGTTTCTCACAGAAGACATGCTTTTTCGCTTTTGCACAGGCAATCACAAGTTCGGAGTGGGTATTCGTGCTGGAGCACACGAGGACCGCGTCCACGTTCGGATCTTCGATCAGTTCGTGTGGATCCTTGTAGGCCTTTTCCACACCGAGCTTTTCCTTCATTTCTCTCAAACGATCTTCTCTGACATCAGATATCGCATAGAGAATCGCATCATCGATCATCTTCAAATTCTCGGCGTGTATCGTTCCAATCCTTCCAAGGCCTATAACACCTATTCTCACGCTCTCATCCCCAGAGGTTTCCAGCGGTGTAGAGGTTTCTCCAGCCTTCTGTGAGGGGTTCTTTTGTGAGCGCTTCGAGCTCCTCTTTCGGCCTCTGGGAAAGCATCTCAGCGGGTGGCAGTTTCCCCGCCGGGAACCTTTCCATTATGTCTCTCACGAGTTTTTCCAGGTAATCAAGGAGAGCTTCTACCCCTTCCTTAGCTTTTTCCGCAGAAGCCAGAGTAGCCTTTCCTACAACTCCCTCGGGGTACGCCACGACCTCTATCGGTCCACCTCCAACGTGTCCATACCAGGCAATCGGTCTGTGAAGAAGATTTCCCGCTTTGTCGATGTGTCCTTCCGGAAGGAAACCCTTTGGTTCGGTGTCCACAGCCCACTCCTGATGCATGAACTCCGGGAAAAGAGCAAGACTCCAGGATGTTTCCACCTCGTCCGCGTGAATGAACGGTGTTTCGTACGGTCCTCCTTCTTCCTTCGTCTTGAATTTGTCCTGTATAGCGTGGTACCAGTTCAGATTGATGATTATGGCGGGAACCTGGAAAATTTTAGCGAATTTGTGTATTGCTATAGGAATCACGAACTCCTGGCCGTGGCCGTTGAGGAGTATCTGTTTTCTGAAACCGGTGTTCCAGAATCCTGCTATGACACTCACCAGATAATCTATGAACGCCTCGTCCTTCACCGGAACTGTTCCTGGCATTCCTATATGATGGTAAGGATGGTAACCGTACCAGATCGGCTCGGCAACAGTACAGCCTGTCTTCAGCGCGACCTGCTCGGCCATTCTTGTGACAAGAAAGGTATCCTCCCCTGTTGGTGCGTTCGGGCCGTGGTTCTCCGTGCTCCCCACAGGGATTATGATGAGATCGCACTGTTTGAGTCTTTCCCTTATTTGCTTCATCGTCATCGTCTGAAAATACACCCCGGTTGGCCTTTCCATGTGTCCTCCTTCAGGAGGAATCTGCCATTTACCCATATATCTCACCTCACTCGTTCAGCATGGTAACCTTCACCAAAGATTTGTCAGTCTGAAGTCTCTTTATGTATTCAGGTATCTCCTCCATTGAAACCGTTTTGGATATGATCTTCGTCATATCCATGCCGGATGCCATCAGGCTGATCACACGTGGAAATGTCCCGTGTCCCGAATGTCCTTGAGATCCCACAATCTGAGCTCTCCTCACTTGGAAAACCTCACCGGTGAGAGGTATTTTTGCATCGGCCCGCGCTACGATCGCCACTGTGGCATTGATACCGCGAGCCCTCCAGATCACCTCTTCTATCTGAGGCCAGACGAGCTGAGGAACTCCAGTAGCCTCAAGAAAGAGTTTTGCTCCAAGGCCGTTGGTGTAATCGAGAACCGCCTCAACAAAATTCTCTTTGGTGGGGTCTATCACGTGATCCGCTCCGAGTTCTTTTGCCAGATTTCTCCGAACCTCCGAAGGTTCAGAAAGAATCACCTTTGAAGCACCAGCGTGTTTCAGGATCGCAACGGCCGCGAGCCCAATAGGACCTCCTCCCAGAATCACCACGTTGTCGCCCGGTCTGATACCCCCACCTCTTACGATCACAGCGTTGTAAGCAACAGATGTGGGCTCCACAAGACTTCCTGCGAGGAATAGTCTGTCACCTTCGTACACTCCTTCAAGTTCTCTGAGACTCCACGCATACTTTGCGTCCACTTTTACATACTCCGCAAACGCTCCATCCACATTGAACCCAAGTTCGTTGAGATTTTCGCAGTGGTTAGGAAATCCTTCCGCACACGGTCTGCAATGGCCACACCAGAGCATCTCTTCCGCACAGACAGGTTCCCCAATTTCGAATCTTTTGTTTGTTCTTCTATTTATGGCTTCCGGTCCCGCTTCAACCACAACTCCCGAGAACTCGTGACCCAAAGTGACAGGAAAACCGGTGAGACCTGGGTAGAGAATGTAACCTTCTTCATCAGTTTGAGCCATATGGACATCACTTCCACAGATTCCACAGGCTTTCACCTTGATTATGATTTCCGTGGGTTTTTCGATTCTTGGTTCTGGTACCTCTTCCACCCTCACTTCCGGATATCTCCAAACCTTGCTACCGAGCCAGGTGAGTTTCCCCTCAATGTCTTTTGGACCGAGCTTAAACTCCGGCCTTGGATCCCACTTCGCGTGAAGCCTGACAGCCCTCATACTTTCCCCCTCCTTTTAACCCCAGGATATTTTCAATCACAAAAAGAGCCCCACCGATCGCAACTCCGTATTCCTCGATTTCTCCTTTTCTGATCTCAACATCCTTCAATATATCCTCGGGAACGATCTTTGAGACAACCGACCTCACTACAGCCGAGATTTTTTCAAATTGATGGAGTCCTATTCCTCCTTTTATGATGACAACGTCTGGATCGAAAAGTACAATCGCATTCGCGACAGCGACTCCAAAGTGTTCCAGGTTCTTTTTTATCTCGTTGTGGCGTTTTTCAAATACCCATTCAGGACTTTTTCCAAATCTTTTACTCATAGAAAAACCAGAGAACCACTCTTCCAGATGTCCAAAACCCTTTTCGAGTACTATCTCCTTTTCCTTTGACCAGTCCGTAACAATGTGCCCGAACTCCCCTGCTTTCCCCCTCGCCCCCCTGAAGATCTTTCCATCGTAAACAATTCCCGATCCAATTCCCCAGCCGACAGAAATGAGCAAGACACACCTGAATCCTCGTCCAGCTCCTATCTTTGCCTCCGCGAAAGCATCCAGATTCGCGTTATTTTCGACAAAAACGGGATATCCAAAAGTTTTCTCCAGCTCCTCTTTTAGATCCCAATCTGTGACATCGAAAGCCGGAATACGCTTTACAAGATGATCTTCATCGACAGTGCCCGGTATTCCAATTCCTATTCCAAGAATCCTCTCATAGACAAGAAATGGATGGATCACCTTTTTTATCAATTCAAGCAACTTCCTCTTGTCCAGGTTTGAGGGTAAAAGTATGTGCTCCTTGTTCAAAACATTTCCAACCAGATCGGTGAGCACAGCGTCGATTTTCGTGCCGCCGATATCCACACCTATGACGTATCTGCTCTCCGGAACAAAAGAAAGCAAAACGGGCTTTCTTCCACCTTTGGAAGAACTTTCTTTCCTTCCCGCTTCTTTGACGAAACCCAGTTCTATAAGCCTGTTCACAGCCTTAGACACCACTGGCTTACTTATCCCAAGAGCTCTGCTGATATCCACCCTTGAAATGTCGCTTCCAGCCATTATCATTTGAAGAACTGTCTTTTCCATTTCATTCAGCATTTTTCCATTCCTTTCGTTTGTTATCGTTAACTAACCAACCACATTATAATCAATTTGTCAACTATAAGAAAAATTAGAAAAAAAGAGGAAACAAAAGTTTCCTCGGGTTAAAGGAGAATATTTTTATGGGATCATTTCACATCAAGTAGAATCATCGTTATTCACAAATCACCTGGTATCTCTGTTTCGTCCAGTACCTCCACACCGTTTCTTTCCAGAACGAAAGCGGTAACTCCCTTTCCCGGAACCAATCTTCCGGAAAAACTTCCATCGTAGACAAATCTTTTTCCACAGGAGGGACTTTTAGATTTCAGAATGGCGAGATCCACTTTCAGAAGGCGAGCAACCTTGAGGGTGGTTTCCGCGCCTCTTAAAAAATTCTCAGTTCTGTCGCTTCCAAACTCATCGAGAACTCTTTCCTTCCCGGTCCATCCACAGCCTCCATAAATCTCACACCGGGGCCTTGGGGTTGGAAGACCACCAAGTTGCTCGGGACAAACAGGTATCAGATCGTGCCTTTTCAGCAGCGAAAGAACTCTTTCATCTGCCACCGAACGCCCGTCGTATCTTGTGGGAAGTCCCAGAAGACACGCGCTTACCAGGATCTTCATTCTCCACCAGTTCCTATGAGCTCTTTTTTCAACACCCAGATCTGGTTTGGCAGGTAATTGATCGGATTCACGGCTTTCTGATTCACTCTAACCTCGAAATGAAGGTGAGGCCCTGTACTCAAGCCGGTGTTTCCCACCCTTCCTATTATCTGACCTTTCTTTACGTACTGACCCTCGTAGACATCTATTTGGGAAAGATGCCCGTATATGTGTTCGTAAGAAGCGGATTTTATTTTTATCATGAGGCCGTACCCACCGTTTTTCCCGGCAAACTCCACCACTCCGCTTTCGGCGGCGAATATGGGTGTACCCTCCGGTGCCGATATATCAACTCCTGAGTGAAAGGAATATTTCCCGGTTATGGGGTGAATCCTCCAGCCAAAACCGGAGGAAATGACACCATAAACAGGCCAGATGAAAAATTTCTCGTCGTTGAACGCCTTTCCAATGATACTTTCAGGTATGAACAGCTTCTGTCCCGCATATATGGTGTAAGACTTAAGCTGATTCGCTTCCTTTATGAAAGTAGCGGTTGTGAAGAACCTTTTTGCAATAGCATCGAGGGTATCTCCTTTTTTCACTGTGTAAAGGTAGCCAGGCGGCTGAGGAATTACGATCTCCTGCCCCACTCTGAGGCTGTGAGGATCGAGTCCGGGATTCCAGTCAAGAAGGAGAGAGGGGGAAATCCCAAAGTTGAGGGAAATACTGTAAAGGGTGTCGTTCTTCTGGACCTTGTAATGAATCAGGAAGTAGGATGAAAATCCGTACACGAAAAAGACAACCAGAAAAAGCAAAAAGAAGCCTCTCTTCATCCTCCTCATCCTTTCATACGAGTTCTATCAGCTTCTCAGGTATTTTATAGGCCGGAAGGACGTAATCAGCGTAACCTTCCTCGATCACCGATTTGGGCATTCCAAAGACGACACATGTTTCTTTGTCCTCGGCTATTACCGTTCCACCGTAAAACTTGACCTTGAATGCTCCCTTGGTGCCATCTTTGCCCATACCCGTGAGAATCACAGCTATCGTTTTGGATTTGTATATCTCCGCTGCTTTGTCGAGGGTGAAATCCACCGCTGGCCTCACGTTGTTTATTTTATCAGACTTGTCCAGGAAGAAAAAAACCTTGCCGTTCTGGGCCTTCAAACCAAGGTGAAAGTCCCCGGGAGCGATATAAACAAAACCGGGCTTGACCTCTTCTCCATCTTCGGCCTCTTTCACGGTGAGTTCAGAGGTGCTATCCAGCCTCATTGCGAGCGATTTTGTGAAACCAGGAGGCATGTGCTGGACCACAACTATTGGAGCTGGGAAGTTTTTCGGAAGGTTTGGGATGATCATATCGAGCGATCTGGGCCCTCCGGTTGAGGAACCTATAACCACGATTTTCCCACTTACAGCTGGTTTGGTTATGGTGAGCCGTGAAACCTTCGGCTTAAAGAGGAGAGTGCGTGGATCCACGTTCATTGCCTGTCTGATTTTCTCCAGAAGTTCCGGGGCAACTTGTCTGAAGGTGAGAGAAATCGAACCGTGTGGCTTGGTGATGAAATCCACCGCACCGTTTCTGAGAGCTTCTATTGTGATCGCCGCACCTTCTTCCGTCAAACTGCTCACCATGATGACTCGTGTGGGAGCTTTTTTCATGATGAGCTTCAGCGCTTCAATACCGTTCAGATTCGGCATTTCGATGTCCATGGTTATGACGTCTGGTTTGAGCTCTATAGCTTTTTCAACGGCTTCCAAACCGTCTTTAGCGAACCCCACTACTTTCATGTCCGGCTGAGAATCTATGATGTCCTTGAGTACCATTCTCATGAACGCCGAGTCATCTACTACCAGTACTCTTATCACCCTGTCTGTCATTTCTGTACCTCCTCATGGAAAAAGAGATTACAGGAAAGAATATCAAAACACCAGAAACGAAGAACTTGGCAAACGAAGGTTCCCAGGAGAAAAGAGCTTTTCCCAGTATCAAAATACCCACAACCACTGAAAAAAGTGAATACCAGAGAACCACACCGGCCGCTATATCTTTCACGAGCTTTACCGATTCACTGTACTCCTTGAAGAAAAGATCGAGAAATTTTTCCACCACCGTGTTGAGAAGCTCCGCTCCAATGACAGAGAATATGGCAAAGTATATCCACAAAAGATCATTCGCACTCAACGGCAAAAAGAGAGAAAAAATAGCCACAACGATCCCTATGAAGAAATGTATTTTGAGATTTCTTTCCAGTTTTAAGGCATTTTCTATTCCTTCAAAGGCGTTTTTGAAGGACTTCAAAATATTATTCGAATCCCGCTGCAAGCCTCTTCCACACCCTCTCTGTTTTTATCTTGAACTGTTTTTCGAACATGTTGTAGCCGAACTCCAAAGCCTTCAAGTTTATGTCCCACAGAGGCCTCCTCACGTGATCTTTCAGTGCTCTTTTCAAAGAATCGAGCTTCACTATGTTACAAACTTTGGCAAGTACCCCCACCATTATGACGTTAGAAACCATAGCCGTCTTGAATTCTGAAATGGCCCTTTCTGTAGCGGGTACAAACAGAATCTTTCGGGTTATTCTCTTTACGAAGTCAGGAACGTTCTTCACAAAAGTTTGATCGAGAATGACCACACCGTTTACTTTCACCGACTTGTAAAGCTCGTCCATCGCTTTCTGATGAAGAATACACACAATGTCGAAATATTCACTCTCTGGATAGTCTATCGGTGAGTCGTCGTAAAGCACGTCGCAGTAACTGACATCTCCTCTCACCTGAGCGCTGTAAGACTGCGTTTGGACAACCCATTTACCTTCATAAACGAGAGCCTTCGCGAGTATCAAACCCGCCAGTATGTTTCCCTGTCCGCTGATACCCGCTATTCGTATGGAAACAGGCTCTGTCATTCCATCGCACCTTCTTTTCTGGTCAAACGCCTGTAAACAGTCAGAAAGTCTTCTTTTTCTTCCTCACGGAAGATTCCTATCTTTATTTTACCTTCTTCGGGTCGTTCCAGAAAACACGTGTTGTTCTTGAAGTATTCCATCATCTGATGAGGTTCGGGCATGCCGTTGTACCGTCCAAAGTAGGTGTGACAGTTCGTTAGAACGTCAACAACAGAAATTCCCCGGTGCTGAAGGGCCTTTTTTAGGACTCTCACCAGGTGATCGTAGTGATAAACGGTACTTCTCGCAACGAAAGTGGCTCCAGCGGAGAGAGCTATCTCCACCGCGTCGAACGGTTTTTCAAAGGCCCCAAGAGGAGTTGTCGAAGTCTGATAATACTGAGGAGTCGTTGAAGAAACCTGGCCACCTGTCATGCCGTATATCATGTTGTTGAAAATGACAACGGTTATATCTATGTTCCTCCTACACGCGTGTATGAAATGGTTCCCACCTATCGAGAGAATGTCTCCGTCTCCTCCCATCACAACCACTTCGAAATCCGGCTTTGCCAGCTTCACTCCCGTTGCGAAGGCGATTGCCCTTCCATGAAGGGTGTGCAGTGTGTTGAAATCGAGGTACCCTGTGGCCCTCGAGGAACAGCCGATTCCAGACACCACAGCCACTTTTTCTTTCGGAAGTGCGAGGTCATCTACGGCTTCCAGGAACGCTTTCAAGACTATTCCGTTCCCACAACCCGGGCACCAGACACTCGGCCACCTGCCCGGCCTGAGGTAAGAAATGAGTCTTTCCGTTTTCACATCTCATCACCTACAAAACGAACACTTTCCACTCCCGTGAACTTGAAGAAGAAATCTGTCAGAGGATCAGGATAATCCTTCTCGTAAACGACTCTCTTTATTCCAGCGTTAACTATGAGTCTTGCACAGATTGAACACGGTTTGTGCGTGACATATATGGTAGCACCGTTGACCGCTATACCGAACTTTGCCGCTTGCATCAATGCGTTCTGTTCCGCGTGGAGCGCGTAGCATATCTCCTGGTGTTCTCCAGAATTTATTTCAAGGTCATCGCGGATACATCCGATTTCGTTGCAGTGGGGAAATTTTGAGGGGGGCTGATTGTATCCGGTGGCGAGGATTCTGTGATCTTTCACAATCACAGCTCCCACTTTTCTGTGAACACAGGTCGATCGCTCACTAACCATCCTGGCAATCCTCATGAAGTAGGAGTCCCAGGATTCTCTGCTATCTGGTTTCTTCTCTATTTTCAGATTGTTCAGATATTCCTCCAGCCTGTCTTTCACAAACTCACCCTTATGAGATTGTATCACAAACAAAAGCGAGGGCTTTACGTGCCCTCGCCTTCTGTAGTATAATTTCAATCCCAGACGTCGTTTCAAGGGAGGCCGAAAAAAGGGGAGGAGGTTTCTCCTCCCGAAAGGAAACCTTATCCTATGGCCTCCCGTCCTCTTTCTCCCGTTCTGATCCTAATGCAATCCAGCAGATCCAGCACAAAAATTTTCCCATCTCCTATGTTTCCTGTCCTTGCCCCTTTTTGAATCGCCTCGATAGTTGGTTCAACGAATTCTTCATTGACCGCTATGAGAAGCATCACCTTTTTGAGAAGATTCACCTCTTCTACTTCACCTCGATACGTTTCTGTGTATCCCTTCTGTTGACCACATCCAAGAACGTTCATGACAGTCATCTTGTAAACCTGTGCATCGAAAAGTGCCTTTTTCACATCCGGTAACTTGTGGGGTTGTATAACAGCTATGATCAGTTTCATACTGTCACCTCCTTCATCTTGTGGTGAAGATTTCAAAATCAGCGTATCCTTCCATGCCGTGCTCCTCTATATCCAGCCCCTTCAACTCTATGTCTCTGTCTACCCTCAAACCAATTGTCTTTTTGATGAACCAGAAAACAAGGAAACTGGTCACTACCGTCCAGGCAAACACACTGACCACCCCCAGAAACTGAACTCCAAGTTGATGCACTCCTCCTCCGAAGAAGAGTCCGTTCACATCCCCCATCCCGCTTGCAAGAGCGTACTTGCTCTCCGCAAAGAGTCCCACGGCGAGAGTCCCCCAAGCACCGTTGACACCATGAACGGATATGGCCCCAACGGGATCGTCGATTTTCAAAACTTTGTCGAAGAACTCAACCGCAAACACTACGATCACCCCTCCGATCGCTCCTATGATCAAAGAACTCACAGGAGACACCACAGCACACGGTGCGGTGATGGCAACAAGGCCAGCAAGAGCACCGTTCATCGTCATACTCGCATCCGGCTTTCCATATTTTGCCCATACGGTGACCATTGCAGCGAGTGCTCCAGTGGCAGCAGCGAGGTTGGTGTTCAATATGATCATCCCTATCGCACCGTTCGTTCCGGCAAGAGTGCTTCCTCCATTGAACCCGAACCATCCAAACCATAGGATGAAGGTTCCGAGAGCAGCAAGAGGAATGTTGTGCCCTGGAATAGGCTTGGGATTACCTTGACTGTCGTACTTTCCAAACCTGGGACCAAGAAGGGATGCACCTATCATGGCAGCCCATCCACCAACAGAATGAACAACTGTGGAACCTGCAAAATCGATAAAACCTTTCTGTGCAAGCCATCCTCCTCCCCAGATCCACCTTCCAACAACCGAATAGATGATTCCTGTTATGAAACCTGTGTAAGCGAGGTACGCGGGAAACTTAGTGCGCTCTGCCATCGCTCCGGACACAATCGTCGCGGCCGTACCTGCGAAAGCCATCTGAAACATCCACATGGCAAAATCCCAGAGACCTTCTTTTGTGGAGGGATCAAAGGTGAGAGGATGTTTCCCGAACATGATCCAGTAGCCGAAGATGAAGAAGACCACAGATCCGATCGCAAAATCCATGAGGTTTTTCATGAGCACATTCACCGTGTTCTTTGCGCGGGTGAAACCGGACTCTACCATGGCAAAACCCGCTTGCATGAAGAAGACCAGCGCTGCGGAAATGAGGATCCAGACCATGTCGAGTGACCAGCCGACATCTGTGACACCGTCCTGGGCGAAACCCACAGAAAGAAAAGCAAGAACTAGCAACAAGGAAAAAACTCTCTTTCGCATAAAAACACCTCCTTTTGGTAAATATGTTTGTTGACTCTTTTAAGATTAATTCTCTATCAATATGATACAAATAAACAATATTCTTGAAAAACAAAAAACAAACACCATGGGGTTCTTTTTTTTAGAGGGCACAAACCCCATGTTGGATTAGATATTTATTACTAATTTTCGGGAATAAATTTCTGGAGGATTTTATATGTCTCAATACTATCAATTCAAAAAACCGCTGTCAATTATGAGAATGTTTCAGTTTGACTGGGAAGATTGTTAACACTCCGGGTTGTATAATCGTCAGGGAGGGATCAACATGTCGGGAAAATTGACCGTAATCACGGGTCCCATGTACTCCGGAAAGACAACCGAGCTTCTCTCCTTTGTGGAAATATACAAACTGGGAAAGAAAAAAGTCGCTGTTTTTAAACCAAAAATCGACAGCAGATATCACTCCACCATGATCGTCTCTCATTCTGGAAACGGTGTTGAAGCACACGTGATAGAACGTCCTGAAGAAATGCGAAAGTACATCGAAGAAGACACCCGGGGAGTTTTCATAGACGAGGTGCAGTTCTTCAATCCGAGTTTGTTTGAAGTGGTGAAAGATCTTCTCGACAGAGGAATAGATGTCTTCTGTGCAGGGCTCGATCTCACACACAAGCAAAATCCCTTTGAAACAACCGCTCTGCTCCTCAGTCTCGCCGACACCGTGATCAAAAAGAAGGCAGTCTGTCACAGATGCGGTGAGTACAACGCTACTCTCACACTAAAAGTAGCAGGAGGTGAAGAAGAAATAGACGTTGGGGGACAGGAAAAATACATTGCGGTCTGCAGAGACTGTTACAACACCCTCAAAAAACGAGTTTGAAGGTGCTACCTTTTCCTTCTTCGCTTTCAAGAATTACCTTCGCTTTCAATCTGGAAGCGAGTTCTTTGACTATGGAAAGACCAAGTCCGGAACCCTCTGTGTTTCTGGATATTCTGTAGAATCTCTCAAAGATTCTCTTCTGCTCTTTTTTCGGAATTCCAGGTCCTGTGTCCTGAACGTAGATGGTTAATCTACCTTCCTTTCTTGCACCGACGATCACTTTCCCTTTCTCCGTGAACTTCACAGCATTGTCGACCAGATTCTCCAGTATCACCCTCAAGGTGTCTTTCTCGGTTTCTAAAAATAGATCTTCTGGGCAATCTATTTCCAGCTCCAGCCCCTTTGATTCTGCTTTCGGCTTGAATTCATCTACGATTTGCTGGAGAAAATCCTTGAGGTTTATTCTTTCCTTCACAACGCTGTTGAGAGAACCTTCGCTTTTCACGAGAAGAAGGAGCTGGTTTATTTGTTTGCTCATCTTCTCGACGTTCTTTTCCATTATGCCCAGCTTGTTTTTCACATCATCTGGTAAATCTTCTCGATACTTCAAAACATCGAGACTTGTTTTCAGAACAGAGAGAGGCGTCTTCAACTCGTGGGAGGCGTCCATCGAGAATCTTTTCAGGCTGTTGTAGGCATTCCTCACAGGAAGCAGAGCCAGGCTGGACACGAAATATCCGAATACAGCGGCTCCCCCCGCAGAAAACAGAATCACGAGCAAATACATGGAAAGAAGTCTTTTACTTCGCTCTATGAGATCGGAGATGTCCTTTCCCACTCTCAGGAATATTGTGGTGTCTCCCAGATCTATCTTTTTGGTGAAAATCCTGTAGTTCCCTTCCGTGGAAAACCCCTCTTCCACGGGAGTTTCGGGAGTTCCTATCTGTTCTCCCACCTCCAGAAAGACCTCTCCCGAGGGAAGCAGGAACTGGAACGCCTCACCACGTGGGACAAAAAGGGGATCCACTCCCCTAAACGTGCGGAGCATTCCCATCATTCCAGGCGCTCTCAATCTTCTTTCGATGAGATCCGCCGTTCTCCTCAGCTCACCATCGAATTGGGTGGTTATTCTTCTCTTTTCTACAATGAAAACAGCGCCCACTGTGATGGCCACTATGAGAACTATGGAGAGTGTGAACACGGCCGTCCAGATGAGCTGTGTTTTTCTGAAGGCCTTTCTTTCACTCGTCACGGGCAACATAACCGATACCTCTCACCGTGTGAATTATTTTCTTTTTAAACCCTTTGTCCACTTTTTTCCTCAAATTCTTTATATGACTTCTCAAAACATCGGAGAAAACTTCATCATCGAAGCTCCACAGGTGTTCCTGGAGCTCCTCCTTCGTGACAACTCTGTTTTTGTTCATCACAAGGTATTCCAAAATTTGGTACTCTTTCTTTGTCAAATCTATTTCTTTACTGCCCCTGTATGCCTTTTTAGTGGCTGTATCCAGAATCAGGTCACCGCACACGAGTTTTGTGCTTTTGCTTTCGCTCTTTCTTCTGATGAGAGCTCTCACCCTGGCTATGAGCTCTCTGAGATCGAAGGGTTTAGGAAGGTAATCGTCCGCTCCCATGTTGAGACCTTTCACACGGTACTCCACATCCGAAAGAGCCGTGAGCATCAAAACGGGGGTGTTCACTCCACTTTCTCTCATAGACTTCAGGATCTCCCACCCATCGTGGACGGGAAGCATTATGTCAAGAATCACAACATCGAAAGGTTCGTTCAAAGCCATGTACATACCCTCTTCGCCATCGTAACAGACATCGACGGTGAACATTTCTTTCTTTAAAGCCTCGGTTATCAGATCGGCGAGATCTCTTTCGTCTTCTACCACAAGGACTCTCACGTTCATCACCCCGATTTTTGACCTTGATCAAATTCTATCAGCTTGAACGTGAAAAAAACGTGAAACACCACCCCTTGAACTATCCCTGTTCTTGATGTATAATTTGAAAGGCCGTTGGGAGGTCGTCTAACGGTAGGACGGCGGACTCTGGATCCGCTGGTGGAGGTTCGAGTCCTCCCCTCCCAGCCAGAAAGGGGATGCAATGCATCCCCTTTTTCTTTATCCACAGACCAAATTAATTTTTATGCCATAACTGGAATAATTACACGGATGTTTCATAACAGACTTTTACTTTTCTCAAACGAAACAATACTGATACAGTCCTTTGATTGAGAGAACACATATGGTATAAATGTTATACACAAGATTTTATATTCATGCTTTTCTCCTTCAGGAGGTGAATGCCTTGTCCTATGACCTTCCCCGTCTGACACCAGATAAAGATTTCAAAGTCCCATCCGCCTGTGGAGTCTCCGGGATAATGAACACCTCTGGAAAGAGATTCAGCGGTAGCGTGATCGTGGAAAGCATGGCACTCATGAGAGAAAGAGGAAACGGGCTTGGGGCTGGATACGCTGCGTATGGAATATATCCGGAGTTGAAAGATCTTTACTGTTTCCACATGCTCTACGACAGCGATCTCGATAAGAAAAATGCCGAAGAATACATAAAAGATCACTACGAAATCATCGAAAGTGAACCCATCCCCACCAGGAAAAATCCCCACATCAAGGAAGTCCACATCCTCTGGCGCTATTTTCTGAAGCCAAAATTCATTCCTGAAGACATGAGCGAAGAGGACTTTGT
The DNA here is from genome assembly GCF_000008545.1 of Thermotoga maritima MSB8. Taxonomy (NCBI): domain Bacteria; kingdom Thermotogati; phylum Thermotogota; class Thermotogae; order Thermotogales; family Thermotogaceae; genus Thermotoga; species Thermotoga maritima. The sequence goes on along the minus strand of NC_000853.1, from coordinate 418,646 downwards.
CGTCAGCACTGTCATGTTCATAAACGAAAAAATAAACGGAGCCTTCGTCATGTCCAGTGGAAAGAACATGGGTGTTTTCAAGGGAGTGGGATTTCCGGAAGACATCGCTGATTTCTACAGAATAGACGAGTACAAGGGTTACATCTGGACAGCACACAACAGGTTCCCCACAAACACCGTCGGATGGTGGGGAGGAGCACATCCGTTCGGTATTCTCGACTGGACGGTCGTTCACAACGGAGAAATATCTTCCTACGGTATAAACAGAAGGTTTCTGGAAGCGTACGGCTACAAATGTACACTCATGACGGACACTGAAGTGGTAGCGTACCTGGTGGATCTCTTCATGAGACGGTTCGGCTACAGTCCTCAGCTCACAGCGAAGATCCTCGCAGCGCCTCTCTGGAAAGATATAGACCTCATGCCAGAAGAGGAAAGAAAACTCTACACCGCTTTGAGAATGAACTACGGAGGAGCACTTTTGAACGGACCGTTTGCCATTATCGTTGCGAACAACAACATGATGATGGGGCTGAACGACAGAATAAAGCTCAGACCACTCGTCGCCGCTACAAAAGACGACTTTCTATACATCGCTTCCGAGGAGTCCGCTATAAGAGTTGTTTGCCCGGAACCTGATGAGGTCTGGGCTCCAAAAGCCGGTGATCCCGTCGTTGGAGTGCTGAAATCCGCCAGGAAAACTCAGGTGGTACTGGAGGGAGAAAATGGCTAAGAGAAAAGTACCCCCCGAATTTGTTGTGGAACGCGATGATTATAAATGTATAAGGTGTCTCGCCTGTGTGAGGGTTTGTTCCTACGGTGCGAACTTCTACGATGAAAACGCCAACAGAGTGTACACAGAAAACACCAAGTGTGTTGGATGTCACTTCTGTGAGGCTATCTGTCCAACAGAGGCCATCACGGTTCGAAAGAACGATTTCGACATAAGGCCTCTTGCCCACTGGACTCCAGAACATCTCATAGGCATCATGAAGCAGGCAGAAACCGGAGGAGTTCTTCTCACCAGCATGGGCAACGACCGACCTTATTTCAGCTATTTCGACCGCATAGTGCTCAACGCGAGTCAGGTGACGAATCCTTCGATAGACCCCCTCAGAGAACCCATGGAAATCAGAACGTACATCGGAAGAAAAGAAGAAAAACTGGAAATTGAAGAAGACGAGGATGGAACAGTGAAACTCAAAACAGAGATCGCTCCTCAGCTCAAACTGGAAGTTCCAGTCATGTTCACCGCCATGTCCTACGGTTCGATCAGTTTGAACGCAATCCTTTCACTCGCAAGAGCTGCAAGGACCGTGGGAACCTTCTTCAACACAGGTGAAGGAGGACTCCCGAAAGAACTGAGAGAGTTCAAGGACAACATGATCGTTCAGGTTGCATCCGGACGCTTCGGTGTGAGTGCAGATTATCTGAACGCTGGATCTGCGGTTGAGATAAAGATAGGGCAGGGTGCAAAGCCGGGTATCGGTGGACACCTTCCGGGAGAAAAGGTCACCGAGCCCATATCGGAAACCAGAATGATTCCCGTTGGAACCGATGCTCTCTCTCCCGCACCGCACCACGACATCTACTCCATAGAAGACCTGAGACAGCTCATCTACGCCATAAAGGAAGCCACAAGATACGAAAAACCAGTTGGTGTCAAGATCGCTGCAGTCCACAACGTGGCTCCAATCGCTGCCGGTGCAGTCAGAGCCGGTGCGGACTACATAGTGATAGACGGTATAAGGGGTGGTACAGGAGCCGCTCCCAAGATAACAAGAGATCACGTCGGAATTCCCATAGAATTCGCTGTAGCCGTTGTTGATCAGAGGCTCAGAGAGGAAGGCATAAGGCACATGGCCTCTATCGTGGTTGCGGGTGGAATCAGAAACAGTGCCGATGTGATCAAAGCGATCGCACTCGGAGCGGACGCGGTTTACATAGGAACGGCCGCTCTCATTTCACTCGGCTGTCATCTCTGTCAGACGTGTTACCTTGGAAAGTGCAACTGGGGAATCGCCACCCAGGATCCAAAACTCACAAAGAGACTGAATCCAGAGATAGGCGCAAGAAGAGCCGCGAACCTTCTGAGAGCCTGGGCTCATGAGATAAAAGAAATCCTCGGTGGAATGGGTATCAACGCCATAGAGTCACTGAGAGGCAACAGGGAAGTCCTCAGGGGTGTGGGACTCCACGAATACGAGTTGAAACTCCTTGGTATTAAACCCGCAGGAGAGGCGTGGTGATAGCGGTGAGAAGAATACTTATCAGGGAAGAGTACTGCATGGGATGTAAGCTGTGTGAGATAAACTGCGTCGCTGCACAGGTGGGAACGGGAAACCTCATAAAGGTGTACAGATACGTCCCGGAACTTCCCGAACCAAACGTGATAGTGGAAGAGCACGATTACGTCACTTTCGCACTTCAGTGCAGAAACTGTGATGATCCATCCTGTCTGAAGGCCTGTATGACGGGCGCGATGCACAGAGATCCAAAAACAGGAGCCATCAGAGTGAATCAAGAAAAGTGTGTAGGATGCTGGATGTGTGTGATGGCCTGTCCCTTCGGTGTGATAAGAAGGAACACGAAAGAAAAGAAAGTTGCCTCAAAGTGTGATCTCTGTGCCGATAGAGGAACTCCTGGCTGTGTCGAAGGCTGTCCAAACGAAGCGCTCGTTCTGGTTGAGGTGAGAGAATGAGGTACGTGATAGTTGGATCCGGACCAGCCGGTTTGAACGCGATAGAAGCGATCAGAGAAGTTGACAAAGAAGGAGAAATCCTTCTGATCACGGCAGAGAAATACGTGGGATACTCAAGACCTTTGATCACCTACTTGCTTGGAAGAAAGGTCACAGAGGAGAAGATGTATTACAGAACGGAAGACTATCTGAGAGAAATGAGGGTCGATATAAAACCCGCTACAAGAGTCGAAAAGGTGATACCAGAGGAGAAAACAGTAGTAACAGACAGCGGAGAAGAAATTCGCTACGACAAACTCCTGATTGCCACCGGTGGAAAGCCGTTTGTTCCAAACATAGAGGGACTCACTGGAAAGAAAGGTGTGTTCACATTCACCACGTGGGAAGACGAAGAGAAGGTAGAAAAGTACATAGAAGAAAACGATGTGAAAGAAGCCGTGGTGCTCGGTGGAGGTCTGATCGGTCTTAAAACAACGGAAGCGCTGATGGAACTCGGAGTGAAGGTCACCATCGTTGAACTGGCAGACAGGATACTCTCTGTTACCTTCGACAGAAAGGCATCTGAGATCATCACCGAAGCTTTGAAAAAAGAAGGATGCAGCGTTATAACGAACGACACAGTGGTGAAAGTGAACGGTGACGACACGGTTTCCTCCGTTGTTCTAAAAAGCGGAAAGGAGATCCCAACAAAGCTTCTCGTCATCGCAATTGGAGTAAAGCCGAATGTGGAATTTCTCAAAGACTCCGGGATAGAAATAAACCGCGGTATTGTGGTGAACGAAAAGATGGAAACAAACGTGGAAGGTGTTTACGCTGCGGGAGACTGCACTGAATTCTACGATCTGATAGATGGTCAGAGAAAAACGATCGCCATCTGGCCTGTGGCCGTTGCGCAGGGAAGAGTGGCTGGCTACAACATGGCTGGGAAAAACGTGAGATATCCCGGCGGTATCCCGATGAACTCCGTTGAACTCGCCGGTATTCCAACCATATCTGTCGGGCACTCGAACGTGGAAGACGGTGGGTATGAAATCCTCACCTTCGAAGAAGGAAATACTTACAAAAAAATGGTGTTGAAGGACAACAGACTCGTAGGTGCTATCCTCGTGAACGACATAGACAGGGCCGGAATCTACACAGGCCTCATCCTTCAAAAACTCGACGTGTCTTCTTTCAAAGACAGACTACTCGACGAGAACTTCGGCCTCGTTTACCTTCCAAAAGAGTTCAGAAAGAAGATGCTGGAGGGGGAAATCAAGATATGGTTAGAATAGACGCGAAAGGTCTCCACTACAAAAAATTGAACGACTTGATCTGGGAAGCGGTAGAAAACGGAGAAGAAGAAATAGTTCTGGACAACGTTTGCGGTCAGAGATACATCGGAGCCGGAATCAGAAAGAAAGTAAAAATAGAAATAAACGGCGTTCCGGGGAACGATCTTGGTGTTTTCATGGACGGTCCTGAAATCATCGTGAACGGAAACGCACAAGACGGTGTAGGAAACACCATGAACGCAGGAAAAATCGTGGTTCACGGGCACGCGGGCGACATCATAGGATACGCCATGAGGGGTGGACACATCTACATAAAAAGAAATGCTGGATATCGAGTGGGAATACACATGAAGGCATACAAAGAAAATTACCCCGTTGTCGTCATAGGAGGCTTTGCGAGAGACTTCCTCGGAGAATACATGGCAGGAGGACTTCTCATAGTGCTGGGACTGGAAAAAGATGAAGATGGAAACATCGCAGGAAACTACGTTGGAACAGGAATGCACGGTGGGGAGATCTTTCTCAGAGGAACCGTAGAAGAGCACAAACTCGGAAAAGAAGTGAAAATCTTCCAGCCCACCGAAGAGGATATCAACAGGATCAAGCCTTATGTTGAAGAGTTCTGCAGACTCTTTGACTACGACTCAGAGGAGATCCTGAACGAAGAATTCATCATCCTCAAACCCTACACACACAGACCGTACGGAAGATTGTATGCGTATTAAAAAAGAGCTCCCGGGATTCCGGGAGCTTATTTCACAATATAAGGAAGGTATTTGTCAACAACCGCCCGAGCCGCGCCGAGCATCCAGTTCGCATCGGCCACCTGGAATTGCACTTCTCCCACAAAATCGCGGTTGAACCGAACTTTAACCAGCTCTTCCAGGATCTTGACCATCTCTTCGCTTACCACACCTTCTCCCGCGAAGAACACCCGAGAAACACCCGAACCCATGATAACGTTCCCCAGTACCACAGAAAAGGTTTTGAATGCCTTTTCGTAGTGCACTTTCACAGAATCAAAATCTTCTCTGGCTTTTTCTCTCAATTCTTCGATTGTCTGCCTGTACTTTTCTTCTTCACTTGTGATGAAATCTTCGAAATCGATCTCTTTTCCAAGGTAAGACTTCAAAACAGCGTACTCTGAAGAGTGATACTCCAGACAACCTGTCTGTCCACAGTAGCACTTTCCTTCCGAAGCGGCCAGCATATGTCCCATCTCTATGTGATGAATCTTCTTATCTTTCCAGAGACTTGCACCTATGCCGACACCGTAGCTCACCAGAAGAAAGTCTGTGTTCACTCTCTGGGAAATTTCCCGGCAGAGGGCATCCGAATCGTTCATGACGAGGATCCTTTCAAGATCTTTCAGGACTTTCCTTGGATCCCAGTCTTTCACGTTCATCACATGAGAAACAACCACTCTTCCTTCCTTCACGATACCAGAAGAGCAGATACCCACTCCGAGAAGATTTTCACTGCGAAGTTGTTCGATGGTTTCTCTGAGAGCACGAGTATAACCGTCGTTGTTTCTCATACCGGACAGAATCTGCACTCTGTGTTCTTTCAAAGGATTCATTCTTGCGTCAAAGAGTACACCCCGTACCTCTTCGCGGCCTACCTTCACCCCGATCGCGGTGAATTTCTCTGGATTGACGCTCAAAATCTGATATGGTCTCCCTCTCTTCTTTTTGATCTCCTCAAAGACGAGGAAACCTTCATCGAGCAACTCGTCGATTATGTAGCTCAGAGTGCTGTGTGCGAGGTTCAAATTGCTGGCAAGCTGGTTTCTGGTAGTTTTTCCATTTTTCAGTATGTACCTCAGGATCTTTATCTTGTTTTCTCTTCGAAGAAGCGGTGAAGGCACTCTCTCACCTCAACAGATCTAAGAAGAGTTTCAGATAGTTCTTCAGATGCACCGTGATAATGAAATTTTCCACCACGGTTTGCCTTCCTTTTTCTCCCATTTTTCTTCTGAGTTCTTCATCCTTTATGAGTTTTACCACGTACCCCGCAAGGTCTTCTCTTTCCCATGCCAAATAACCATTTTCTCCATGTTTCACCTGTATCTTAACACCACCAACTGGCCTTGCCACGACCGGAACCCTCTTGTAAAGGGCTTCACTTATGACGAGACCAAAGCCTTCTCTTGTTGCCGTGTGAAGAGCAACGGTTGTGGCCCTCTGAATAGCGTTCACTTCCTTGTTTCCAACACCTTTCAGGTTCGTGCAGAATTTTATATCTTCGTCCGTTCCGGCGTATCTGAGGACCTTCTCAAAGAAGAACCATCCTTCTGGATCGTCCGCCGCCATGGCGGAAACCACGGCAAGCTGAACCTCCGGGATCTCTTTCTTCACCAGTCTATAGACGTCGATGGCACTGAAGAGATCTTTCCACGGATCAAATCGAGCCACAACAGTTATCAGAGGTCTCTCCGGGTCTATTTCGAGTCTTTCAAGAGTTTTTCTTATCGTGTCTTCGTCAAGATCTCGATTCTTTTCACTCAGGGGGTCTATACTCGGTGGAAAAGCAATGCTCCTTTCTTTCCATCCCTGCGGGAAATACTCCTCGAGATGGAAAACGAGTCTGTTGTATCCTTCCAGATACTGAGAAAATTTTTGCCAGACCTTCATGTTTGGAGTGGATAGATCTATATGACATCTCCAGATCCACTTCCTGTCGTTCAAATCCACAAACTTTCTCACAGCTGCTGGTTGGGAATCGTGGATCACGAATAACTCTTCATCCTGGATCAGTTCTGCGTTTTTTCTGCAGACCTCTTCGTAAAGGTTCCATTCTTCCTCTGAAATCTCTATATCTGCTCCCTGAAGCGTGTTGTGAAACTTTTTTGTGACATTGAAGAACTCATCGGGTGCCTCTATGACCCTCCATCTGGCATCCAGACCAACCGATCTCATAAGCGGAACGAGATTGTGGAGAATTTCAGCAACTCCTCCACCGTAGGCAGTCGCATTGACGTGGAGCACCTTTTTTCCTTTAAGAGGTTCTGCGAGTTTTTTTATCTCGTCCACCTCGTTTCCGATTATGGTGCGGTACTCCTCTATGCTTCGCTCTCTCAACACAACATCCACGGTGATCCCTCCCAAATTTATTCGTAACTTGAATTAATACACAATTAATCATACCACGGGATGGAAATGTTTCAAGAGGTTTTTTCGAGTTAGTGAAAATAAAGGTAGTTTTGAACAATATTGTTTTATGCATATAAACCAAATTAGTTCCAATCATTCACAAAGTAGGTGATGCGTGTATCTGGCACTGGAAGATCGATACAGAGTATGCAATTACCGGTAACGAAAAATTTCATGCGGGTTTGTGGTAACGGAAGCTATGCGTTAAAAAGGGAATAATGGATGATATGAAGAGACAATATGAAGAGAATTTGCGGTAATCTATGACGTGTAAGTGATTTGAATTCGAGAAGTTAATAGTTAACTTCTAACACACTGAGGAATACCTTCTTTCATCTATTTGTGAAACATGGAACTAATCGATTTTTACCAGAAACACCCCAAAATGCCCTGAACTAGGTTGATATAATTTATCTTCTGTTTTTTGCTTGTGTTCTTTCATTGTTGGACTATGCAATTATTCCATTTTTCCAAACAGTACTTGAAGGTGCTCTTTTGTGTGTTAGAATGGTTTATGGAAAGGGAGGATATGGAAGTTCAAAAAACATCTTGCTTTCAGAGTGTGTTTGTGGTATAATTTCTCTTGAACTCAACGGGTTTCAATAATTCCTTAGAGGTATGGAAACGGTTCTCTTTTCCCATCTTCCTCATCCTCCTTTCTTCGTTTCAATAATTCCTTAGAGGTATGGAAACTGTTTCCTCGCTCTGCAATGATCCTCAGATCTGCCTTGTTTCAATAATTCCTTAGAGGTATGGAAACTTCCATCGAAGCACCCTATCACCCCATCGCATCGAGTTTCAATAATTCCTTAGAGGTATGGAAACCCAGGTAACAGAAGGGACAATGGTTGATGTGTACTTGTTTCAATAATTCCTTAGAGGTATGGAAACCGTGGTTGGCTTCACAATGTCGGGATTGTGAATGGATGTTTCAATAATTCCTTAGAGGTATGGAAACTATATACTTCATATGCTCTACCACAATCCTTCGCAGTTTCAATAATTCCTTAGAGGTATGGAAACTAGCGCTATTCCACAACTTTTTCAAGCACTTTCAAGTGTTTCAATAATTCCTTAGAGGTATGGAAACGCTCTTCCTGTAGCTCCATTTGCTACTGAAGGACACGTTTCAATAATTCCTTAGAGGTATGGAAACAGCACGTGAAGTTCTCTGCTATCCCGATCAGGCTCAAAGTTTCAATAATTCCTTAGAGGTATGGAAACACAGACTCGAAAGCATTCTGAACAAAAGCACAATAGTTTCAATAATTCCTTAGAGGTATGGAAACTCTGCTTCTCTTATCCAGATTTCGTATTCGTTTCCTGTTTCAATAATTCCTTAGAGGTATGGAAACCGGGGAAAACTCTGACTTATGATAGTGCTACAAATGGTTTCAATAATTCCTTAGAGGTATGGAAACATTCTTCGGAGGCATTGTTCAAGGCAGAGTTCAGACGTTTCAATAATTCCTTAGAGGTATGGAAACATCACAGAGCCCGGCGACGAACCCTACTACTTCCGGGTTTCAATAATTCCTTAGAGGTATGGAAACTCATCGATTTCAAATATGACTCCTCTCATTACTCTGGTTTCAATAATTCCTTAGAGGTATGGAAACCCTTTGTTCTGGAGCTTCCAGATGCCTGCGATTGCACCTGTTTCAATAATTCCTTAGAGGTATGGAAACCGCACCATCGTGGGGATTCGCTGATTCGCTGTCGGGTTTCAATAATTCCTTAGAGGTATGGAAACAATATAAACTTTCAGTATCTACTGTCCCCTTTACAGGCACAAGTTTCAATAATTCCTTAGAGGTATGGAAACCTTCCGTGTGAGAGCGATAGATACGAGTGGAAACGCGTTTCAATAATTCCTTAGAGGTATGGAAACCGGTAACGACAGGCAACACGATAGACATCACGGGTGGTTTCAATAATTCCTTAGAGGTATGGAAACGGGAGTCATTCACACTCAGTCGACGGTTGGACTGGAAGTTTCAATAATTCCTTAGAGGTATGGAAACAATTCTTTAGATGTTCCGTCTGGATACATTTTGATTAGTTTCAATAATTCCTTAGAGGTATGGAAACTCACTTATCCTCATGTTCTCCCTCCTCTTCCCAAAGTTTCAATAGTTCCTTAGAGGTATGGAAACCAGTTTTCGTCGCATAAACACATTCGTTCCCTCTTTCAGGTTTCAATACTTCCTTAGAGGTACGGAAACTTGTCTTGTATCGATGATCTCCGCTAAGCTCAACAAATTTCAATGCATCCTTTAAACAAAAGTGCCCGTGAGGGGCGCTTTTTTGTTTCAATGTATGGTAGTATTACATTCAAAGGGGGGATTTTTTCTGGAGATTTTGAAAGTCGTTGATCTGAAGAAACACTACGGTGACGTGAAGGCCGTGGACGGGATAAGTTTCACCGTGGAGCGTGGAACTGTTTTCTCCTTTCTTGGACCCAACGGTGCGGGAAAAACCACGACCGTTGAGATACTCGAAGGTCTCAGAAAGAAAGACTCCGGGGAGATCTACTATTTCGGTGAGAGAAAGGATGTCTTGGATAGAGAAACGAAGAGAAAAATTGGTGTGTGTCTCCAGAAAAGTGCGTTTTTTGAAAACCTCACCGTTTGGGAAACCCTCAAATTGTTCCGCGGGCTGTACGGAACGGGATTGGATCTCAAAGAAGTGATGGGATTGTTTTCTCTTGAAAACATAGAGAAAAAAATGGTGAAAACACTCTCTGGGGGCCAGCTTCAGAGACTCGCAGTGGCTGTGGCGTTCATCAACGATCCGGAGATTGTTTTCCTCGACGAACCAACGACAGGTCTTGACCCACAGGCGAGAAGGCAGATATGGGACACCATAGAACACTTCAAAAATCTTGGAAAGACCATCTTTCTCACCACCCATTACATGGAAGAGGCAGAGAGACTATCTGACCACGTCTGCATCATAGACCACGGGAAGATCATAGCAGAAGGAACTCCTTCCTCTCTCATAAGCTCTTCCGGGCTGAAAACCGTCGTCGAGTTTGACTGTGATCAGGACGTGAACGTGAGATACTTGGAGAAAAAAGAGAACCACTACGTTGTGGAAACTGATGCCCCAGAAGAACTCATAAAAGATCTCCTGAAAAATTGGAACGTTTCAAACATCGTGATAAGAAAACCGAATCTTGAAGATGTTTTCCTGAAGCTCACAGGCAGGGATCTCAGAGAATGAGGCATCTTGTTGTTTCCATTCTGAAAAACGATTACTTCAGAACTAAGAGCGTTCTTTTTTGGAATTTCCTTTTTCCAATACTCCTCTATCTCATTCTCGTATCCATCTTCGGAGATATGTCTTCTAACATGAACCTGAGGATAGGACTTGTGGGAGAGAGTAGTTTGGTAGAGAGTGTGTTCAGCCATCTCCCATCCGGTATCGAGATCATCAGAACACAGAACCCTGAAAGAGACCTCAAATACGGAAAGATCGATGTTTGTGTGATTCTACCGGAGAACTTCGACAATCTCTTCACAAAAGCTATCATCTTTTCCAAAACGAAGATCTCTGTTCCTGTAGAGATCACCATTCTCTACGCTCCGGAGAGGCAGGAATCCATTGTCCTTGCGAACGTTGTTTCTAACATACTCGAGTCGCTCGACCTTCAACTAAGAAAGGTAAAGGAGGTAGAAGTGGAGTACAGAAAAAAAGAAAGGCAGGCTATCAATTACTCTCACTACATTCTTCCTGCCGTTCTTCTTGTGGGTGTGATGTCCGTCGGCCTTTTCACTGTTCCGTATCAGCTCGCTCTCTACAGAGAGCAGGGAATTTTGAAAAGAATCCTCGCTTCTCCACTGAGAGGTCATCACTACTTTTTCTCCATAGTCGTCTGCGGACTTTTTGCCATGTCCATCACTTCCGCTTCTGTGACGCTCTTTGCACGTTTTGTGTACGGAATAGAGTTCCCCATCAATGTATCCTTCTTAGGCGGTGTGCTTCTTTCCTTTCTTACGTTTCTGAGTGTGTCTCTGCTCATGGTGTCTTTGTTCAAAACCTTCTCCGCTTTGAGTGCAGCTTCGCAGGTGTTCAACCAGGTGTTCATGTTCCTCGGAGGTTTTTACTTCGATGTCTCCGGAATTCCTTGGCCGATCAAAGCGGTTGTTCTTGGAAATCCTGCAACCTACTTGGTGGATTATCTGAGGGGGTCTTTCGGATACAGAACGATTTACTCGAATCACTTTTTAGTGCCGATCGTGTGGATAGTACTCTCTTTCGTTCTCTTTTTTTTGAACTGGAGGAGGGTGATGATGGTTGAGTGAGTTTTTGGCTCTGTTCTCTGCTATGTGGAAAGAATCGTGGAGGGATAAAATTTCCACTTTTTTCAGCATTGCTTTTCCCGTCATGTTTCTTCTGATTTTTGGTTTTCTTTTTGGCGGTTCCGGCAATTCTGTGAAAACAGCAGTTGTGACCGTCGATTACGATCTTTCGGATTTTGGAGATGTTTACACCTCGCTCGAGGAGTTGAAGGGCTACTACCACGAAGTGGCGGTGGTGGAGAAAGAAAGAATCATCTTTATAAGAAACACAACGGACGAATACTATCAATCGCTTCTCGACTCCTGGGAAATCTCCCTCAAAAACAAGGTCACAAGGCTCCTCAACGGTCTGAATCCCGTCATCATGGTGAAAAAAGAAGTTCTGAAAACCGCAAGAGAGCTCACATCTTTCGATTATACCCTCACGGGTGTGATCGCCGTATCTCTACTCTCGATCGGGCTCTTTGGAACCGTGGACGTGTTCTCCCGCTATCGTGAAAGAGGCTTTTTGAAGAGGCTCAAAGCAACTCCCGTTGGAAACTTTTCCTTTGTCTTTGGTCTCATCTCAGCGAGGATGTTCTACGGAATTTTGAGCACCGCTCTCATAATGCTGCTGGGAACTTTGATCTTTAAAGCAAGCTACGAACTGAACGTGTTTCTCTTTTTGATATCCGTCGTCAGTTCTGTTCTATCCTTCATCGCGCTTGGAGCTTTGATATCAATTCTGTTCAAGAAATCCGATGTGGCAACGGATGCTGCTGTGATTCTCTTCACCATTATGATGTTTCTAACAGGTGTTTATTTTCCGGTCTCGTTCCTCCCTGATTATCTGAGAGTTGTCTCTTACTTCCTACCTGTGAAATATGGTGTGGAACTCATCAGGTACTCATTGGGCTTTGAGATATTTCCGTTCAGCAGGTACCTTATCACCGCAGTGATCATGTTCTTAGCTGGTCTTATGTTTGTCTTTTACACAGCGTCACTCGTTCTGAGAAAAGAAGACTAAAGGTTCCACCTGACAATTTCGGAGAGCTCTTTTCTCACCCTTTCTGAGCGTTCCAGCTCCCTGTGTTTCTCGGAAAGCTCACTTTCGTCTCCCAGGTATCCTACAGCGATCAAGGTTATCAGCACGTGATCTTCAGGGATTTTCAAGATTTCTTTGACCTTCACAGGATCGTAGCCTGCAACGGGATGAGCCACAAGGCCCATCTGTGTTGCCTGAACAAGGAGGTTTCCCACGGCAAGCCCAGTGTCGAACAGGAAGTAATCTCTGTTATCTGGGAGTGCACAATCGAAGTCTTTTTTCGAATGAACCGCTATCAAAGCGGGTGCGTTCTTCATCCAGTAGTTTCCACCGGGAAGTGCTTCGTGTATCTTTTTGAGGAGTTCCTCTTCATCCACTACCACGAACCTCCACGGCTGGTTGTTCATGCACGAAGGAGCAAGATGAGCTGCTTTTATGAGGAGTTCTAACTCCTCTCTCGGTACTCTGTCTTTTTTCAACGCTCTCCTTGCCCTTCTCCACTCTATGTGCTTGTTCAGTGAAAGGTCTTCTTCTATCAGTCGATCTAAAGCTTCTTTCACTTCCTGAACATGTCCTTCGACCTTCACTCTTCTCCACTCTTTCCTCACAAAGCCCCACCTGTCTATTAAGAAGGTGGATCGAACTGTTTTTCCGTTTTCCAGAACGTTGAAAAACTCATGGAGAATTCCTTCCGGATCTGAAAGGAGAGTCACTTTGAGATCGTTCTTTTCCTTGAATCTCTTCAATGCTTCAACACTGTCTCTGGAGATCCCTACTACCTGAGCCTTCTCGAAGTTTTCCCTGGAGAATTCGACGGCTTCTCTCGTGCAACCGCTCGTTCCTGCTTTAGGAAAAAAGAAGAGGATGGTGTACTTCCCGTAAAGATCAACGTGAGTGAATGTTTTCCCTTCGTCCGTGAGGAGTTCAAAGTGCTTCACCCTCATGAAACTCACCTCCAAAAAAGTTGAAACTAATTCTCAATAATAATTGTACCACAAAAAACCCCCGCGTTGTGCGGGGGCTGATCACCTTCTGATTGTCAGCGAATCGTAGAACTGTCTTCTGGGATACTCTATTTCTCTTCTTTCTTTGTTGAAAGCGGAAACGGGAACGAGATACCCTACGATTCTCATGTATTCATCTACTTTGGCTTTTCCACAGACAGGACATCTCTCTCCGTAGAACGCGTGTCCATCCTCACACACGCTGATCTTCGTGTTGAACGCAAAGTACATTACACCCATGTCCGCGATCATTTTCACCATGTTGAAGGATTCTTCCTCCGTCTTGAAAGATTCTCCGAGGTTGATATGCAGAATCGCTCCTCCACTCACCTTTTTGTCCCATTTTCCGGAGTAGCGGATTCTGTTGAGAACATCCGTGTTCGCCATGAGAGGCACCCACTGGTTGGAGTAGATCTCGAACGGCTGTTTCTCACCGAAGAGAAATCTGTCTTTCTGAGCAAGAGTCACAGCCGCTTTCTCTGCGGGTACCTGTTCTATGTTGAAGGTGAAGCCGTACTCATGGTATCCCTTTTCCGCTTCTTCTCGGATGGTGTCCAAAACGTTGTCTACGAACACTTCTCCTTCTTCTGTGTACTTCAGACCGTCGATGTCTTCCGTGGTCAATCCCATGATCGAGGCGCTCTCCCAGACACCAGTGACACCGATGGTTCCGTACTGTCTGTTCAAAAGCATGAGACCGTTTTCGTAGAGAGGAAGAAGTCCTTCGGATATTCTCTCTTTTATGATCTCCCTGACTGCGGCGAGGGCTTTTTTGATGAGCTGAACGCGGTGCCTGAGAATCTGAAGATACTTTTCTCTGTCTCCGCCGCTTTCAAGAGCGATTCTTGGAAGGTTCACCGTGATCACTTTGAAGGATCCGATGTTCAGGTCTGATCCACCGATAGAGTTCATCCTTCCTTTCAGTTTTTCTTCTTCCTCGCTCGAAAGTGAGAACTTCTTCAGAGTTTGAGTAGACGATGTGAGCCTGCAGCAGGACGCCACAGCATCTATCGAGTCGGAGATGTACCAGTTTGTGTCCTGCCACTTCATGTTGATTTTGTTTATGAAGCGAGCGCTGTCCTCGTCGAGGAACTTGCCGTCCTTATAGAGAAGGCTTGCTGTGAGTACAGGGAAGGTGAACATCTGGCGCTCTCTTTCCCTTGACACCCACTCCCAGTAGTGCTTCTGCAGAGCGATGATGTCTTCCACGTGGTCCGTGATCAAAGAACCATCTGGATACCTTTCCCCTTCGAAAATCGCTTTTATGTAGTTTCTGTCGAGGTACGTGAAGTTCGTGTACGGAGACTGTGTCGTTCTGATGGGCTGGTTCAGTGAGTAAGTGAGTATCTGGAAATGCTGTTCTATGTACCAGTCGAGTTTGTCACGCGGGATGATTCCTTCCTTGAGGTCTTTCTTGACGAAGTACCACATCCAGACGAAAAAGTCAGGAAGTCCAACCGCACCAGAGCTTTGGTTGGACGCAAACATCACAAACTGAATGACGTGCTGAATGAATGTGGACAGGTGCTTTGCGGGCTCGGATTTTATGGTTTTTATGAACGGAAGTCCCTTCTCCACTATGGGTTTCAGAGTGTAGGCGAAACAGTAAGGCATGAGAGCTGCGTGGTGCCTGTCATGAAGATAGACGGCACCGTTTATCTGCGCTTCGACGAACTCGTCTGCGACCCCTTTTCCAAACATCTCCTTCATCTTTTGCCAGATCCTGTACAGCGAGTAGAGGTACGTGTGCGGCTTCGATATCTCGATGAAGTAAGTGCTGATGTTGGTGACCCTGACGTTCGCGTTTGCGTCGATCGTAGACTCGATGATTCCCCGTCTCACGAAGTCTTCTGTGAACTTTACTACATCGAGCTGGTCGCCGAGGCCGTCCATCTGGAACATCTCATAACCGTACTTGGAAAGAAGATCACTCATCAGTTCTTCAAATTCTCTTTCGAACGAATACTGAACCTTCATAGTGTCCCCTCCTCAACACTGCTTCGATCATTCTCTCAAAAGTTCTCCTGTCAATATGAATCTGGTTCTTAGAGGCCGGAAACCCATCCCGGCGGTAAGTGTGGAGGTACCTTCCCATGACGAACTCATCCACGTATTGAACGTACTTGAGAAGGTTCTCTTTTACGATGTCCTTCGGAAGCCTCCAGGTGAACAGCACAACCGTCAAGCGTTCTCCGTACTTTTCCTTGAACATCTTCGAAAGAGAAAGCATCTCTTCTCTGTTGTACGGTGCGAGGGGTTCTCCTCCGAGAAAGACGAGGGCGGCTTTTGGGAAGTACCTCAAAAGACTCGAGAGTTTTTCATCGATGATCTTTGTCACAACCTCTGATGGTCTTTTGTATTCTTCTGAAAGATGCCATGTTTCTGGATTGTGGCACATGTAGCACTTTGGTTTCGCATCGCACCCCTGGAAGTAAACCGACACCCCATAGAGATCTGGATGATCCCGGAAAGTTCCTATTCGGTTCACATACAAGGGAAGGACCCCCTTCCGGTGAAATCTGCTGAGATTTTACCACAATATATTGTGGTTTGTTTAGTTACATCTCAAAAAATTGTTGGTGGAGATTCTAAAAAGATGGATCTGTTTGTTAATGTTTTTCACCATTTTTCATAATGGATCCTTTCGGGCTTGAACCTGTCCACCTGGACGGGATGTTCTGCGGGGTATCCCACCGGAACGAGGGCAAAAGGAACGACATGTTCGGGTATTCCAAGAAGCTCTCTGAAGGCTTTCACTCTTTCCTCTCTTGGGTAAACTCCACACCACACTGCTCCAAGACCGAGTTCTGTCGCTCTCAGAAGAAGGTTCTCCACAGCGGCGGAACAGTCTTGGATCCAGTAGCCTTTGCACTTTTCAAGTGTGGGATCTCCACAGACAAGGATTACAACGGGCGCCTCTGCAGACATTTGTGCATGAGGGTGGATCTCCGCGATTTTCTTTTTTGTTTCTTCGTTTCTGATAACAACGAAATGCCACGGTTGTTGATTGCACGCGGAAGGAGCGTGCATGGCGGCACGGATGATCTCTTTCACCAGCTCGTCCGGAACATCCTTTTTCTGATACTTTCTGATACTCCTTCTCCTGTAGATGATGCTCATCTGGTTCACCCCCCGTATAATTTTAAGTATGAGACTGACAGAACTCTACAGAAAGTTACTGGAAATACACGGATCGGTTGGGAAATGGTGGCCCGGAACACCTGAGGAAATCGTAATAACAGCAGTTCTCACCCAGAACACGAACTGGAAGAACGTTGAACGTGCCATGGAAAACATCAAAAACGAAGTCAAAGGAAACAACCTGCTGAAAGAACTGGATTCTCTTCCCGAGGAGAAAGTAGCAGAGCTCATAAGACCAGCGGGGTTCTTCAACATCAAAACAAAGCGCCTCAAGGAACTGTTGAAATTTCTCAAAGAATACAACTACAATCTATCTCGTCTGAGAGATCTTCCAACACATATTTTACGAGAAAGACTCCTCAAAATAAAAGGCATCGGCAAAGAAACCGCCGATGCCATTCTGCTCTACGCCCTGGAAAAACCGGTTTTCGTTGTTGACAGCTACACAAGAAGACTTTTGAAGAGAATCTTCAACATCGAGCTGAACGACTACGACGAAGTGCAAAAGCTTTTCATGACTCACTATCCAGAAGATGTTCGTCTTTACCAGGAGTTTCACGGGCTTATAGTGGAACACGCGAAAAAATTTTGCAGCAAAACTCCGAAGTGCGGTGTCTGCCCTTTAAAGAAAGAGTGCTGCCATGTATCACAGATGAATGGGTTTTCCTGAGACCCCTTCAAGAGCCCCGAGTATGGTTTCTGTCAAAGTCGGATGCGGGTGAATGGCTTTCTCCAGATCTTCCGCTTTCATCCTGAACTTCACGGCTATGACACCTTCCATGATCATATCGGTAGCCGATGGTGAAACGATGCTCATGCCGAGAACCGTTCCGTCTTTCTTGTCCGCTATGACCTTGGCAAACCCTATGTTTTCAAGCATCGTTCTTGCCCTTCCGTTTGCGGAGACTGGGAACTTGGAGATCACAACTTCTTCGGGGTTCACGTCTTTTTCTCTCACACCGACAGATGCCACTTCCGGAGAGGAGAAGATGATACTCGGAACGGCCGAGTAATCCATTTCTTCCTCTTCTCCCGCGATGTTCTTTGCAGCGACTATTCCCTCGTACATGGCCACATGAGCGAGCATGATTCCACTTCTGATATCTCCTATCGCGTAAACGTTTTCCACGTTCGTTCTCATCCTGCTATCAGTGACGACTCCTTTTTCTATCTTCACTCCGAGAGCTTTCACGTCCTCCGGTATGTTGGGCTTTCTTCCTGCGGCGAGCAGGACCTTTTCTGCCTTAAGGGTTTCTCCATTTTCGAGTGCGACTTCAAAGCCGTCATCGACTTTGCTCAGGGAGGAAATTTTTGTTTTTTCCAGGATCTTAACACCCTTCCTTTTGAGGGCCTTTTTCACTTCTTCTGCCACATCTGAGTCTTCATAGGGGAGGATGTGTTCTGCGATCTCAACGATCGTCACATCCACACCGAAAGAACCGAAAAACGTCGCGAATTCAACTCCGATGACACCACCGCCCACTATCACAAGCGACTTTGGAAATTCTTTCAAATTGAACACGTCATCACTCGTCCAGACTCCGTCGATATCGAAGGGAGAAAACACGGAGGGAACGGATCCGTGTGCGAGAACAAGATTCTTTGCTTCCAGTTTCTCTCCCGTTTCCTGGACAACAACCGTGTTCTTGTTTTCCACGACGGCCGTTCCTTTGAAGACTTCAACCCCATTCTTTTTCAGCAGGTACTCTATTCCCTTTCTTGACATCATCACACTCTTTTGAACGTGTTTCATTATGGCGGCGACGTCGTATTCGACTCCTGAGACTTTCAAGCCGTACTTTGAAGCTTTCTCTTTCATTTCATCCATGAGATGGGAGACTGTGAGCATCGCCTTCGTTGGAATGCATCCCCTGTTGGTACAGGTTCCCCCGAGGGCATCTTTTTCGACAAGTGCGACCTTCTTTCCAAGCTGTGCGAGTTTTATAGCGCAGACGTAACCTCCGGGTCCTCCTCCTATGATCACAGCATCGTACATGTTCGTCCCCTCCTGAGAAAACCCCTCCCGAAGGGAGGGGTGATGTTATTTTCCGAGGAATTCGAGGGCGATTTCGTATGCCTTCAAACCGTACATGAGTGCTGGGCCACCGCCCATACAGACTGCCACTTTGATTGTGTCGAGGATTTCTTCTTCTGTTGCTCCTGCTCTCACAGCGGTCCCGCATGCCAGACGATACACGGTTCACATCTCACTGCCACAGCTATTCCAAGAGATATGAGTTCCTTCGTTTTTGTGTCGAGTGCTTTCGGGCTTTCAGCCGCGTGAACGTATTCTGCGAACTTTCCGATCTCAGGTGCCTTTCCGATGATTTCCTGAAGCTGCTTCTGAATCTGTTCCAGTTTTTCTTTCGCTGCCATGAGCAACACCTCCATATGAGAAATTTATAATACCATTTCAGCCGCTTTCGCCAGTGGATACACCGTTGGAGCGGATGTGAGAAGTGGATGGGTCCCGATCTGCATGGTGAACAGATCGTTGGCTGTGATGCCTTTCTGTATGCCGAGGCTTATTAGGTTCACTATCTCACCGACGCTCTTTCCACCACACACCTGCGCACCGAGCAGGATCTTGCTGTCTTCCGAGAAGATGAGTTTCACCACGAGTTTTGAGGTATCTTCGAACTTTCCAGGATGTCTGTCTGGTGCCTCTGCCTTTCCAACGACAACTTCGAATCCTTCTTCCTTCGCTATTCTCTCCGTTATTCCCACAGAGCCGAAGGCCTTGCTTCCTATGACGGTCGAGTACGCGTTCAGAGAACCCTTGTTCGTTCTGATCACCTTCAGACCGTACAGGTTGGACGCTGCAATTCTGGCATCAAAAACAGCAGCGGAGGCAAGCATAAGTCTGGAAGGCTTTCCAGTGAGGAAGTCTTTGTGCTGTACGCAGTCGCCTGCAGCGAAGATATCAGGTTTTGAAGTTCTCATGTACTCATCCGTTTCTATGAAGCCGAGTTCTGTCACCTTGAGTCCGAGTTTTCTGGCGAGTTCAGAATTCGGTTTGTAACCCGTTGCGAGCACGACCACATCGGCCGGGATCGTTTCTCCGCTGTCCAGCTTTACTCCCTCCACTTTTTCCGTTCCGAGGATCTCTGTTACTTTTCTTCCTGTGAGGACTTTGACGTTGTCCGATTCGAGTTCCTTTCTCGCGAGTTCTCCAAAATCCGGGTCGAACGACACGGGAAGGAGGCTGTCCATTATTTCCACGAGGGTGACGTTCTTCCCGGACTTTTTGATCTCGTCAGCCACTTCAACACCTATGAAACCGCCCCCGATGATGACCACATCGTTGGCATCCTTCACTTTCTCGTGCAGTAGTTTGAGATAGTCAGCCTCTTTTGGAACGGTGAACACACCTTTTAGATCCACACCAGGGATCTTTGGTATGTTCGGTGAAGATCCAGTTGCGATGATGAGCTTGTCGTAAGAAATCTCTTTTCCGCTCTTCGTGAAAAGCTTCTTTTCATCTGGGTTTCCATCGACAACTTCGTCTATCAGAAGATCTATGCCTGCACCTTTGAAGCGGTCTTCAATTCCCATGTAGTCGTTTTCCACACTGCCGAGAGTGTGAAAGATGTACGGTATTCCACAGGGTACCATTTCTTTCTCGGTCTTCTTGACAACGAGAATTTTTTTGTCTCCAAAGAATCTTTTTGTGGTGAATGCCGCCACAAGACCGGCTGGTCCACCTCCAACAACTACAACATCGTACCTCATGTTTTCCCCTCCAAAAGAGAAATTTTTCACGATCTTCCATTCACAATTCTACTACTTTTCGGATTAAATTTCAACTGCAAAGGTAGAGAAATTACGGTGTCTAATAATCAGCTCGCCCAGAATTCGTCTTTCAGGCTTCTTCTCATGAGATCTCTCATCGACTGAAGAGGTGGTTTCCCTTCGTAAACGACTCGGTAAACCTCTTCGGAGATGGGCATATCTATTTTGTTTTCTTTGGCTATCTTCATCACAGCTTTCACAGTGAAGGCACCTTCTACAACCTGGTTTGAGCTTTCAAGGAGTTTCAGCGGGTTGAATCCCCGCGCTATCAATTCTCCGAAGCGTCTATTTCTGCTGTAACGACTGTTGCAAGTGACCATGAGATCGCCTATTCCTGCAAGACCCATGAAGGTCTTCTGATCCGCTCCAAAAAACATTCCAAATCTTGCTATTTCGTATATACCGCGAGTTTCGAGTGCTGCTTTTGCGTTGTCCCAACCACCGAATCCATCCAGGATCCCCGCGGCGATACGATGACATTTTTCAATGCTCCAGCGATTTCCACACCCACCACATCTTCGCAGGTGTACACCCTGAAGTACTCGGTGGAGATCCTCTTTTGAAGTTCTTTCGAATTTTCTCCAGCGAGTGTGACGGCAGTTGGGAGTTTTTTTGCGACCTCTTCGGCATGTGAAGGACCGGAGAGGACAGCGTAAGGACAACCCAGTATCTCTTCAACGATCTCAGACACTCTTTTACCTGTTTTGATCTCTATTCCCTTTGAAAGATTCAGCACCATGGAAGGCTTCACAGGTAGTCTCAGAAGATGTTCTCTTATGTATTGAACGGGAATCGCTATAACGAGAATGTCTTCTTTTTTGATTTCTTCAAGATCGTTTGTGGCTCTTACGGTGATCTTCGATTCCTCCACATAAGGGCTCGTGTGTGAAACATTTATGAGATCGACGATCTCTTTCCTTCTTGCCCAGAGAATCACTTCTTCTCCGTTTTCATGCAGCATCTGTGCAAAAACTGTCCCCCAGCTCCCTGCACCGAGAACAAAAAATCTCATCTCCATTCCTCCTCAAAAACAGAATTCCCCAAGAATTTTAACAAAAAACAAAAAGCAGGGTTTTCCCCTGCTTCGTGAAATGGTTCTCTCATATCTCACGGAATTGGATGTTTCTGTACCTATAAGGAAGTGTTGAAACAATGAGGTTATTGCTTTTGAGTCGTATCACTGGTTTAGAGTTTCCATACCTCTAAGGAACTATTGAAACCGAGATCCGATACTGGGATGAGAATTTAGCACAGGTGTTTCCATACCTCTAAGGAACTATTGAAACAAATACGATACTGAAAATGGCAAAGAAACGCGCTCACGTGTTTCCATACCTCTAAGGAACTATTGAAACTAGGTGCAGTGGTTGGATTGTAGTAGCTCATACTAGTGTTTCCATACCTCTAAGGAATTATTGAAACTGTCAACGCGCTACGGGCAAATGGTGCTTGAGGTTGAGTTTCCATACCTCTAAGGAATTATTGAAACCTTCCAGCTCAGTACAGGACGAATGCCGTCTGGATCAGTTTCCATACCTCTAAGGAATTATTGAAACACATGCAAAATCCCAAAACACTCCTCCTTCTCTGGGTTTCCATACCTCTAAGGAATTATTGAAACTTCTCCAGTACACACCACCTTCTACATCAAACCTTCGTTTCCATACCTCTAAGGAATTATTGAAACCCGTTGAGTTCAAGAGAAATTATACCACAAACACAATCTGAAAGCAAGATGTTTTTTGAACTTCCATATCCTCCCTTTCCATAAACCATTCTAACACACAAGAGAGCACCTTCAAGTACTGTTTGGAAAAATGGAATAATTGCATAGTCAAACAAGAAAAGAACACAAGCAAAAAACAGAAGATAAATTATATCAACCTAGTTCAGGGCATTTTGGGGTGTTTCTGGTAAAAATCGATTAGTTCCATGTTTCACAAATAGATGAAAGAAGGTATTCCTCAGTGTGTTAGAAGTTAACTATTAACTTCTCGAATTCAAATCACTTACACGTCATAGATTACCGCAAATTCTCTTCATATTGTCTCTTCATATCATCCATTATTCCCTTTTTAACGCATAGCTTCCGTTACCACAAACCCGCATGAAATTTTTCGTTACCGGTAATTGCATACTCTGTATCGATCTTCCAGTGCCATGTACACACATCACCTACTTTGTGAACAATCGGAACTATTTTGGTTTGTATGCATAAAACATAACATGTTAAAGTAAACATATTTTATCCTAACATCAAAGCAAAGAACAGAGTGGTAAAATTTTTCAAAACTTTTTTGGAGGTGTTCTGAGGTGATCGTTCTTGTGTTCCTTGGGGGTATCCTCGCAGGTTTTTTGAACGTTCTCGCAGGTGGTGGATCAATGATCACACTTCCTATCTTAACTGCTCTGGGACTCGGAATAGATGTTGCAAACGGAACGAACAGGATCGCCATAATACTTCAAAATCTTGTGGCAATTGAAAGGTTCAAAGCCAAGAAGGTTTTGAAAATAAAAGAAGCGATTCTTGTTGCCTTGCCGGCCATAGTGGGAGCAATT
The DNA here is from genome assembly GCF_000008545.1 of Thermotoga maritima MSB8. Lineage (NCBI taxonomy): Bacteria > Thermotogati > Thermotogota > Thermotogae > Thermotogales > Thermotogaceae > Thermotoga > Thermotoga maritima. The sequence goes on along the minus strand of NC_000853.1, from coordinate 395,695 downwards.
CTGGGAAGCTCCATAGCGGTTCAGATAGAGAAAGAGATGCTTCAGAAAATCGTCGGTGTTATCTTCCTCGTTATGGCCGTTTCTCTTGTCTGGAAACCCAGAATCTGGCTTGAGGATAGATTCGTCAAAAGAAACTGGGTTCTCATATACATCGTCTTTTTTCTGATCGGTATCTACGGTGGGTTCATTCAAGCGGGGGTCGGTTTTCTTCTCATGCCTGCGATCGCTCTTCTTCTTGGATACGAACTGGTCAAAACAAACGCTGTAAAAGTTTTCATCGTGGCTTCTTACAATATAATCTCACTTGTGATCTTCATTCTGAACGGAAAGGTGAACTTCCTCTACGGTTTCATTCTCGCTCTTGGGAATATGACTGGTGCGTGGCTCGCTGCCACTTTCTCCATCAAAAAAGGTGCAAATTGGGTGAGATGGATCGTCTTTACAGCAGTAATCGTGGTTGGAATAAGATACGTTTTTTAATTAACTTTCAACCAGAAAGAAATAGAAAAGTGAGATGATAACAGATGGAATAATGCATAAAGTTAGGGAGGTGTACCAATTGCTCAGGAAAGAACCCGGGATAATCGTCGGAGTGAGCAACAGGCACGTCCATCTTTCCAGAGAAGACCTAGAGACACTCTTTGGGGAAGGTTACGAACTCACACCGGTGAAAGAACTCAGACAGCCCGGTCAGTACGCTGCGAAGGAAACCGTCACCATAGTTGGTCCAAAAGGTGCCATTGAAAACGTCCGTGTGCTTGGACCCGTCAGGAAAGAGACCCAGGTGGAGATCTCCAGAACGGATGCATTCAGGCTCGGTGTAAGACCCCCTGTAAGAGACTCGGGGGACCTCGAGGGAACCCCGGGAATCGTCATAATAGGTCCAAACGGGATCCTGGTGAAGGAAAAGGGAGTCATCATAGCGAAAAGACACATACACATGCACCCAAAAGACGCAGAATACTACGGTGTGAAAGACAAGGACATAGTGAAGGTGATCGTTGAAAGCGGAGACAGAAGGTTGATATTCGACGATGTTCTCATAAGGGTGAGGGAAGATTTCGCCCTGGAATTTCATGTGGACACGGACGAAGCAAACGCCGCCATGCTCAACACAGGAGATCTCGTCTACATCGTGGAGTTCTAGAAAAATAAAAAAGGGGAGCGCACGCTCCCCTTACTCCTGAACCTCCACCTCGATCACTTTCTTCTTCCTTTCTTCTTTCTTTGGTACCCTTATCGTGAGAACACCGTTCTTGTACTCTGCTTTGATCTTTTCTACGTCAACGTAGTCTGGGAGTCTGATTGCCCTTTCGAATTTTCCAGCGCTTCTCTCAACGTAGTAATAGTTTTTACCTTTCTGTTCTCTTTCGAGTTTCTTTTCACCAGAGATCTTCAAAATGTTCTCTTCAACCGTTATTTTGACGTCTTTTCTGTCTATGCCTGGGATTTCTACTTCTATCACTACTTCATCGTCTGTTTCGTACACATCCATGTCTGGTGCAAAGAACTCCTTAGCGGGTCTGACCTCCGTCCTGAAGAAGTCATCGAAGAGCCTGTCGATCTCCCTCTGGAGTTCCCTGAACGGCCTGAAGATGTCTTCTCTTCTTCCAAGAAGCATAGTGTCACCCCCCCTTTTACTGATTTGATGTTTCTCCACCAGTTGCAGATTTGTATAGGTATTCTCCTATCTTCATGCTTTCCTTCTGAAGATCATCGAAGAGCATCTTCACTTTTGGTATGTCGTTTCTGTTTATCGCGTCTCTGAGTTCTCTGATCATGTCTTCAAGTCTGGACTTGAGATCCGCTGGTATCTTATCTCCGTGTTCTTTCAGAGTCTTTTCTACGCTGTATGCGAGATCGTCTGCTCTGTTCTTGAGTTCGATTTCTTCTTTGAGACGTTTGTCCTGTTCTTCGTATCTTTTCGCATCTTCTATCATTCTCTTTATTTCGTCTTCGGAGAGCTTGTGTCTTCCTGTGACTACCATGGACTGTTCTTTTCCAGAACCGAGATCTTTTGCGGAAACGTGGACTATTCCGTCGCTGTCTATGTCGAACGTGACCTCTATCTGAGGAACACCCCTCGGTGCCGGTGGAATTCCAACGAGTTTGAAGCTTCCAAGGAAGATGTTTTCCCTCGCAATCGGCCTTTCACCCTGATAGACTCTGATTTCTACTTCGGTCTGACCGTCTTCAACCGTTGTGAAGATCTTGCTCTTCCTCACGGGTATCTTGGTATTTCTTGGGATTATCGGTTCGAAGAGTCCGCCTTTGACTTCTATTCCGAGTGTTAGTGGTGTTACATCGACGAGAACGATATCTCTTCCCTTTGCTCCTTCGGTGCCTGCGAGTATCGCCGCCTGAATCGCTGCTCCGATAGCAACTGCTTCGTCCGGGTTGACGCTCTTGTTGGGTTCTTTTCCGAAGAACTCCTTTATGAACCTCTGCACCATTGGAACTCTGGTCATACCGCCGACGAGTATGATTTCGTCGATATCCTGTGGTGAGAGCTTTGCATCGTTCAGTGCCTGTTCGATTGGGCCTCTTGTCATTTCAACGAGATCTCTTGTGAGCGATTCGAAGAGACTTCTGGTGATTCTCATTTCAAGGTGCAGAGGCTGTCCGCTCGGAGAGACAGCGATGAACGGCAAACTCACATCGGTTTCCATCTTCGTTGAAAGCTCTATCTTGGCTTTTTCGGCAGCGTCTCTCAATCTCTGAAGCGCCTGTCTGTCTTCTCTGAGATCTATTCCGTGCTGTTTCTTGAATTCCTCTGCCATCCAGTCAATGAGCCTCTGATCGAAGTCGTCTCCACCGAGGTGGTTGTTACCAGCTGTCGCGATGACCTCGATCACACCTTCTCCTATCTCGAGTATGGAGACATCAAACGTTCCACCACCGAGGTCGTAAACCAGCACTTTCTCTTCTTTTCCAGCTTTATCGAGTCCGTAAGCGAGGGCCGCTGCGGTTGGTTCGTTGATGATCCTCAAGACCTCAAGACCTGCTATGATTCCAGCCTCTTTCGTTGCCTGTCTCTGGGCATCGTTGAAGTAAGCGGGACAGGTGATGACGGCTTTCTTTATTTCACCACCGAGGTACGCTTCCGCGTCGTTCTTCAGCTTCTTGAGAATGAACGCGCTGATCTCCTGAGGAGTGTATTCTTTATCGTCTATTCTCACTTTGTAATCAGTTCCCATTTTTCTCTTTATGGATTTTATCGTTCGTTCAGGATTGAGTATCATCTGTCTCTTGGCGGGTTCTCCTACGAGTATCTCTCCACTCTTTGTGAACGCAACCACGGATGGTGTGACCCTGCTTCCTTCAGCGTTCGGTATCACTTCAACTGTACCGTCCGGTTTCATCCAAGCTATAACAGAATTTGTCGTTCCAAGGTCTATTCCCACAACGAATTCTTTCTTTTCTGCCATTGTGTCACCTCCTTAGAACCTTTTCTCATCCATGAAAAATTATAGTGAGGCACAGAATGGGATGTCAAGGGGTCGTATGAGAATTTGTAAAAACATACATGCACCTAAATATGAGGGAAATCGAATATATAATTTTTTAGAAACAATATCGTATAGCAAATGAAATGTTTGAATGATAATAACAATTCAGATCAAAAGTGAGCTATAATTTGTTCTGTCGGGGAGGGATCGAAGTGAAGATCGCGGAAATCTCTTCAAAAAGACCCATAGCTATCTTCATGTTGTTGATGGCTGTTGTCTTCCTTGGTTTCATTTCGTTTCAGCATCTCAAGCTGGATCTTCTTCCTCAGATAGAGTACCCTTACGCTGTTGTTATAACCACGTACATGGGAGCGGGCACGGAAGAAGTCGAAGAACTCGTAACCAAACCTCTTGAAGGGTACATTTCCTCAACTCCGGGTGTTAGAAGGTTCACCTCCATGTCGATGGATTCCGTTTCTTTCATCCTCGTCGAGTTCGACTGGAATGTGAAAACCTCCGAAGCTGTTGGAAGACTCTCAAGGTACGTAGATCTTGCCACTCGCGACCTGCCAGAGGGTGCGAATCCTGTGGTCGTAGAGTTCGATCCTTCCTTACTTCCCGTGTATGCTTTCTCAACGGAAGATGACTACGAAGATGTCGTGTCGAAAATCAAAAGACTGCCGGAAGTCGCCAGTGTAGAAGTGATGGGAAAACCAGAAAAAATCGTCGAGGTTATACTTGATCAGGAGAAAATAAAACGGTTCGATGTTGATCCTTCGTTGATAGAGACCATCCTTTCTGGAAATCTCGTTTACCCGTTCGGCTATGTGAGCGATTCTGAAGGAAACATTTACCCCGTTTCCGTTGACGGCCGGTTTGAGAACATAGAAGATCTCAAAAACACCATCGTTGGTTTCAGGGGAGTGAAGTACCAGTCCCTTCTGCAGGGTAAGGTACCGAACATACTCGTTCCCGTGAGATTGAGAAACATAGCCGAGGTTAATATAACGAACGAAAGCGTTCAGGGAGAAGTCAGGGTCAACGGAAAGAAGGCTTCTCTCATCGCTATCTACAAAAGAAGCGGTGCGAACACCGTCAAAACTGTCCGTGAAATAAAGAGGATACTGAGAGATTCCAAAATAAATTACATAGAGGCCATGAACCAGGCTTATTACACTGAAAGAGCGATCGACAATCTTCTCAAGAATCTTCTCTACGGCTTCATCGCGGCTTTCGTGGTGGTTTTGATCTTTTTGAAGGATTTCACGTCAACCATCGTCACTTCGTTTTCCATTCCGCTGTCCCTCACGATCACCTTTGTTCTTCTTTACGCCTTCGGCTTGAACCTCGACACGCTCACGCTGGGTGGTCTCATCATGGCACTGGGAATGCTGGTGGACAATTCCATAGTCGTATTTGAAAACATATACCGTCATCGCTCCCTCGGTGATCCAATACCGGACGCCGCGAGAAAAGGTGCGGGAGAGGTGTGGCTGGCGATTCTTGCTTCCACACTCACAACCGTTTCTGTTTTTCTTCCCATAGTGTTCTTCACAGGCTTTGTGGTGAGACTGTTCAAGTATTTCGCCATTGCGTTCGTCTTCGCACTTTCTTCTTCGCTGTTCGTATCTACAGTCGTCGTTCCAGCGGGTACAAGGTGGATAAAGCCAAGAAGAGGAAAACTCACCGAAGCACTGCAAAAACATTATCGGAAGGCATTGGAATGGTGTTTGAAGAGAAAGAAACTGGTCCTGGTGATTTCTTTTGCTCTGGTTGCAATCTCCGTGATTTACCTTCTTTCGAAACCTCTGGGTTTTCTCCCGTCTTTCCAGACGAATCTCATGGTGATAGATGTGAAACTTCCCTCTCAGTCGTCCTATGAGAAAACCGCCGAAGCTGTGAAGCAAATAGAAGATTACCTGAACGAACACAGAAACGAGTACAAAATCTCTTCCTTCTACGCGGAAGTTGGAATAACGAACGTTTACTCGCAGATAATGGGAAGGGGACAGAACGAAGCAAGAATAATGGTGAACCTCGGAGGAAGCAGGAGGGAATTCGCGAAAAACAGAGAGAAACTGAAGAATGCCATCTCCCAGCTGAACATTCCAGAAGCGAAAATAGAAGTTCTTGAGCAATCACAGCAGATATACGAAATTCTGGGCTATCCTGTGACGATCGAAGTTAGAGGAGATGACCTTTCCCTGATACAGGAAAAAGCGAAAGAAATCTTCGAGCGCTTAAGGAAACTGCAGGAAGTCAAAAAGATTCAGATAAGAAATTCCTTTGAAAAGGAAGTCCTTCATGTGAAAATAGACCGGAACAAAGCCCTCATGAACGGAGTGGTGGCAGGGCAGGTCTTTCTGGATCTCCAGACTTACCTTCTCGGAAAGAAAATCGGAACACTGAGAACGGAAGAAGGAACACTTCCCATCGTTTTGAAAAAGGCAAAATTTCTATCCCCCGAAGACTTATCGAAGATTTCGCTTACTGGTCTCAAAGGAGATGTCCCTCTTGGTGTTGTTTCAAACATCTCAAGGGAAACACTTCCTTCTATAGTGGAGCACTCCGATGGAGAACGTGTTGTTTACGTGGATCTGGTGAGTGTAGAAGGTTCGATCGGTGAAGTTGCAAAGAAAGTAGAAAAGCTCTTAAATGAAATTGATCTTTCTGGTGTAAAAGTGGAAATCACCGGACAGAAAAGTTTCATGGACGAAGCGTTTTCGGAGCTTCAGTATGTTGTCTACATAGCGATCGCACTCGTATACATGATTCTCGCTGCGCAGTTCGAGTCTTTTGTGCTACCTTTTGTCATATTCTTCACCATACCCTTTGCTGTCGTTGGGGTTGCCTTCGCGGTTTTCGTGAACGGATACTCACTGAATGTACCCGTTCTTGTTGGGCTTCTTACCCTTTCGGGAACGGTTGTGAACAACGCCATCGTGATGCTGACAAGAATAGAACAGATAAGACAGGAAAAAGGCCTCTTAGAGGCCACACTTGAAGGTGCTCAGAGCAGGTTAAGACCCATCCTGATGACCACCTTCACCACGATCGTTGCGCTTCTACCAACTGCACTGAGCCACGCAGAAGGATCGGAAATAGAGTCTCCGATATCCTGGGTGGTGATCTTTGGAATGTTGATATCCATGCTGTTCACTTTGTTTGTGATCCCTGTGATCTACGCCGCGATCAGAAGAAAAGTCAGAGTATAGATGAGAGCTTCTCAACTATCTTCTCACAGCTTTCTGGATCGCGCACCGCGACGAATATGGTATCGTCTCCAGCGAGAGTACCTACGATTTCGTCTATGTCGAGTCTGTCTATAACCCGAGCGATACCGCTTGCGGTACCTGGTATCGTCTTTATGACGATGAGATTCCCTGCCCTGTCTATACTCTCAACGAAAGATTTGAAGTTTCTTTTCAGTTCCTTCCACGGATCGATCACAGGGGTCTCATCGAGAAGTTTGTACACGTAGTTTCCGCTCTCGTCCATGATCTTCACGGCACCTATCTCTTTCAGATCTCGAGCAACGGTTGGTTGAACTGCTTTTATTCCATATTTTTTCAGTTCTTCAACGATCTGGAATTGATTACTTATTTTTTTCTCGTGTATAATCTTCCTTATCAGTTCCTGTCTTCTCTTCTTTGAAATTTTCAATTGAAAACACCTCCGAAGAACATTTTTGAAAGCATACAACTATATATATAGCATAAATATGAAAAATATGAACGGAAAATTCAATTTTTATGATGTTGTTATCAAAAAAGTAACGTATTGGTTTATCAAAAGAAAAAAATGATTGCTAAGATAATTATGGGGGGTGGAAAGATGATCAAGAGGGTCAAGACGGGAATCCCGGGGATGGATGAAATTCTTCACGGCGGAATTCCTGAGAGAAACATCGTGCTCATCTCTGGAGGACCCGGTACCGGAAAGACAATCTTCTCCCAGCAGTTCATATGGAACGGTCTTCAGATGGGAGAACCCGGCATCTATGTTGCACTCGAGGAACATCCTGTTCAGGTGAAGAAAAACATGGAAGTTTTCGGCTGGAACGTTGATCCTTTTGAGAAGGAAGGAAAGTTTGCCATAGTGGACGCGTTCACAGGTGGAATCGGTGAATATGCCGAGAAAGAAAAATACGTCGTAAGAGACATAGACGATGTCAGAGAACTCGCCGAAGTGCTGAAGAGAGCGGTGAGAGAAACACAGGCAAAAAGAGTTGTGATCGATTCTGTAACCACTCTCTATATCACGAAACCTGCAATGGCAAGAAGTATTATCTTCCAGCTCAAGAGAATACTCTCAGGCCTTGGATGTACATCGCTCTTTGTGAGTCAGGTGTCAGTCACTGAGAAGGGATTCGGAGGTCCTGGTGTCGAACACGGAGTGGACGGTATCATCAGGCTGGACCTTGACGAAATCGATGGAGAACTCAAAAGAAGCCTGATCGTCTGGAAGATGAGAGGAACATCCCACTCGATGAGGAGGCATCCGTTCGAAATAACCGATAAAGGAATCGTCATATATCCTTCGGAGGGGGGTGAAGGAAGATGAAACTCAACTTCAATCCCGTGACCAAAGAGGAGATTCACCAGCTCGAGACCGCTTTGCTCGTTGGTACACTTTTCAGAAAGGAAGTGCTCGAGGAGATCAGAAATTCTGCTGAGAGGCTCACCTGGGTTGACAGCCTGGCGGTGGCAGCCGGTGCCCTTGCAAGGGCAAAGGCAGGAATGACAGCTTCCGAAATAGCAGAGGAACTTGGAAGGACAGAAGCAACAATCAGAGAACACGTCAAGGGAGAAACCAAAGCCGGAAAGCTGGTGAACGAAACTTATGAACTTCTGAAGGAAGGAAAGTTGAGTGTGGAAGGATTGATAGGTGAGGGTATCAAGGTAGTCACTACTACTACTGGTAGTGACGAAAAGCTCCAGGAAGTCAAAAAAGAACTCGAGGAGATCAAACAGAAACTTGAAAGTGTGATTCAGAAACTGTGAGGCGGGGAATCAATCCCCGCCTTTTGTGAACAGAAGAACCACTATTCCTCCTGAAAGCACAGCAAGACCCAGTGTCGAAAACATAAGAGAGTAAGACTTTTCTGCGAGCAATCCCGCCAGGAAAGGTCCGATGGTTGCTCCAAGAAATCTGGCAGAGCTCAAAAGACCAAGTGCTCTTCCCCTCTGAAGGTAGTGGAATCTTCTTCCAAGAAAATTGTTCGATCCGTTGATGAAAGCTCCAAAACTCGCTCCCAAAAAGGCATAAGCCAGCACTGGTGCCCAGTTCTCAGGTATCATCATGAGAAAGGGAACCAGTGAAGACATGAAAATGCCCAGAACACTTATGAATTTCGGATCGACCTTTTCTACCATCTTCCCGAACAAAAAATGGGATGGTATTTGAACTAGTGGATTCACAGCCGTGATAAAGCCTATCGTCGAAGCACTATAATGAAATCTTTCGTTTAGATAGACAGCGATCAGTGACATGGAACCGGAAGTTCCCATCTGCCTCAAGAGACTCCCCAGGTACAGTGCCCAGATTCCATGCTCCATTACCTTCCTTCCAAAATGAAAGTCTTCCTCTTTCTTCTTTTGGATCTTCTCTTCTTTCAACCCGAGAGCAGGAATCACGGATACTGCCACGACTATCGAAAAGAAAACAAAAGCGAGTTTCAGGTCCATGAACATCAGCAGAAAACCTATGGAAATCCTGCTCAGAAGCATCCCAAGTGAATTCGAGGAGTTGTAAAGTGAAAATCCAAGCGACATTTTCTTCGCAGTGCTGCTGAGCGCCATGGCAGCGGGAGGATACATTCCGTTGAAGAACGCTATGATCATGGAAACGATCAGAATGGCAGAAGGAACGTCTATGACCGCGTACAGAGGATAAAAAGCAGATGCTAGAACGAGGCTCAATATGATGAATACCTTTCTTTTCCCGATTTTGTCCGAAATTCTTCCCCAGAAAACGTTAGAAAAGGTGTTCATTGCCCCTTGTAAACTGGAAAGGAGCCCTATCAGAAAGAGAGTTGCTCCTATTTCTTTCATGCGAAGCTGTATCAGAAGATTGAAACTCATGGTGCCCATAGAGCGAAGAACGTTGGTGAGAAAGAGCATCCTTCAACCCTCCAGCAATTAGTTCGGTATGTGAATTATTTTATCACAATGACGAAAAACATCAAACATCAAAAGAATAGCAAACAAAAAATCCAACAACTTATCATGTACCTATCAAATCATCTGCTACCCGTCTGCCTAGGAACAAGAGACTTTATCCACTCGACAAAAGCGGGATAATTTCTCGTCTGGATGTAGACCCTTCCCGGGCCTGTGAAAGTACACACCAGGCCTTCCCCACCAAAGAGTGTGGATTTCAGTCCACCAAATGTTCTGACGTTCCATTTCACCGTTCCATCGAACGCCACAACATGTCCCGTATCAACGGTGAACTCCTCTCCCGGCTGGAGTTCTACAGACTTTATTCCTCCAAAAGAGGAAACGGCCACATCACCGTGACCAATGAATTTCAAGAGAAATATTCCTTCACCAGAGAAGAATGATTTCAAACCACCGAATGAAACGTCCATTTCCACCGAAGGATCACATGCCAGGAAAGAAGTCGATTGAACGTAGAGGATGTCTTTCAGAGGTATCACGTCTATATCTCCCGGAAGCTGAGGAGCCAGACCGATTTCACTTTCTCCGCGAGATATGTACGTGTTCATGAAAAAGTTCTCCCCGCCCAAAATAGCTCTTTTGAGGGCTTTCCAGACACCTCCCGTTGCTGAGGTTTTAACTTCGATGGGTCCTTTCATGTAGACCATCGCACCCGGTTCTACCACAACACTCTCTCCGGTCGAAAGAAACACCTTCAAAAGAGCGTAGCTACCTTTCAGTACGATTTCGTACTTCACCCTTCCCCCTCCTTCTGTAAAACTCACAGTGATTCTTCAGAAAGCACTCTTCACACAGAGGATTCTGCGGTTTGCAGATTCTTCTTCCGAATTCGACCATAGAACCGTTGATCGGCCCCCAGAGATCTTCCGGGAGCAATTTCTTGAGGGCTTCTTCTGTTTCTTCCGGTGTTCTTGTCTTCACCCAACCCAGTCTGTTGCTGATTCTGTGAACATGCGTATCAACCGCGAGGGCAGGTTTCTTGAAACCCACCCACAGCACTATGTTCGCTGTTTTTCTTCCCACACCGGGAAGTTTGAGCAGTTCTTCCAGCGAATCGGGAACTCTTCCGCCGTACTTTTCCACGAGGATCCTGGATATCTCCACAATCCTCTCGGCTTTTTGCCTGTACATCCCGGATTCTTTGATCAAATCGTAGAGATCCTCTGGTTTCGCCTTTGCGAGTTCCTGCGGTGTTCTGTAAACTTCGAAGAGCTTCTTCGACGCTTTCTCTGTGTTCTCGTCGCGCGTTCTCTGGCTCAGGACAGTGGAGATGAGAACTCTGAATGGATCCGTTTCTTTGTGGTTCCTTGGAAATCGCTTCACGATTTCTCTTGCCAGCTCTTCTATCAAAGTACCACCTCACAGTTTTTCCATGAGACTCCTGTAAGCAACGTAGGTTTCGAAGAGGTCCGCCTTCGAGGAGATCTCAAAAGGAGAGTGCATCCCCAGAAGAGCGGGTCCCATGTCGATCACATCGGATCCTCTCTCAGCAAAGAACTTGGCAATTGTTCCTCCTCCGCCCTGGTCCACCTTCCCGAGGGTGGCCACCTGCCAGATGACTCCCTGTTCGTTCAGCACTTTTCTCACACGAGCCACGAATTCAGCGTGCGCGTCGTTCGTGGAGTATTTTCCCCTTGCACCCGTGTACTTCACAAGAGCAACTCCGTATCCCAGTTTCGGAGCGTTGTGAAGGTCGTGGACATCTTTGTAAGGAGGATTCACGGCAGCGCACACATCTCCAGAGATCACGGAGGTATTCTCAAGCACTTCATCGAGCACGAACTCCGAATCTTTCGCACCTTGCATTTTCAGAATTTGTCTGAGGGCTTTCAAGTAGAATCTAGCTTTTGCTCCCGTGTTTCCATCGCTTCCTATCTCTTCCTTGTCGAAGAAGATCACACCTATCGATTTTTCGGGATTTGCAGACAGAAGAGCCCGAAGAGCTGTGTAGGCACATATCCTGTCGTCCTGTCCATACGCTCCTATGAGACTTCTGTCCATTCCTACCTCTCTCGGTGAGAAAGCAGGAACCACTTCTATCTCACCGCTCACGAAGTCTTCTTCGGTGATACCGTACATCTCGTTCAAAATCTTAAGAACGTTCGTCTTCACCGCTTCTTTTTCTTCTCCACTGAGAGGAATCGTTCCGGCTATGAGCATGAGGTTTTCTCCCTTGAACTTCTCAGAGATCTTCGCGTCTTCCTTGTCAAGATGCGGAAGAAGATCTGGAATCGTGAAGACGGGATCCTCCGGTTTATCCCCTATGTGAATCTCTATCTCCGTTCCATCGTTTTTGAAAAGAACACCGTGTATTTCAAGAGGAATGCTCAGCCAGTGATACTTTTTTATTCCTCCGTAGTAGTGTGTTTTGAACAGGGCTATCTGCTCATCTTCTATCAACGGATTGGGTTTGAAATCCAGCCTTGGAGAATCTATGTGCGCAACCACAAGGTTCAGACCTCTTTTGAGGTCATCCACCACACGAAAGGCGGCGATGGCTTTTCCCCGGTTCACAGCGTAAACTGTCATGTTCATGGGATCCCCCGCGAAGTCTTCAAGAGGAACGAATCCCGATTCGTCGAGGATTCTCTTGATCTCTTTCACCGTCATCCTTTCGGTTTTTGCTTTGCTCATGAATTCCATGTACTCTTTCGAAAAGGCTTCTATTTCCTCCTTCTTCCTGTGGTGCCAGACGTTTTTCCTTTCCATTTTCATCAAACCACCTCCGTTTTGTAAGGCTTCATTTTAACTCCCTCAAAGACAACCTCTTCCCCTGAAAGATTGTGAAACACCTTCAAAGAATGCTGATCATCGTAGAGTCTGTACACAAGAAACTTGTCCTCTTTACACAAAAATTCGAGCTTTGCCCGATCGATCCACTGGTTTTCCTTTCTGAATCTCGTCCATCCCAGAGTGTGTGAAAGAATCGAATCGGGATCTCTCTTCTGGTATTCTACGGAGATACCAGAGAAAGGCCCGTTGTACGCGGGCCACTTCCAGAAGGTCTGTCCCTCAACGCACATACTCTCGTTCCACGGGAACGGATCCAGGACGACTTCTGTGTTCGGTTTCTGGTAAACTCCCTTCATTCCAAGCTCATCCCCATAGAACACGAGAGGAACTCCCGGGAGAGTGAAAAGAATGGAAATCGAAAGTTTGATCTTTTCTTTGCTGAAGCCTCCTTCAAAGCTTGCAAGCCTCGACATGTCGTGATTCGAAGTAAAATTCACCGGGAGGTAGTCTTTGCCGATAACGGCCCTTTCGATCGACTCTATCAGAACTCTTGTGTTCTCTTTCCATACAGCTTCCTTTATACAGTGGGATGTGTCAAAGTTGAGCATGTAGCCAAATATTCTGCCGTGTTCATCCACCATTCTGGCCTCTGCCCATATCTCTGCGAGGAAGATGCCCTTCAAATCGGAAAGAAAGTACTTCCAGAAGCGAACATTCTGTTCGATCGTATCTCTCATGTGCTTTGCTGCATCGAACCTGAAACCATCCACTCCCATATCGAGAAGGTGGAGAACCAGTCTTTTCATTTCATCGAATACCTGCGGGTTGTCGTAGTTCAAGTCGGGTGAGAAAGGTCCAAAGAGCCCTCTGTAGAACCTCCCATCTTCCAGGGGATGCCAGATCTTTTCTCCATCCCACTCTCTTCTTTCGTCCAGATCCGTCTCTTTGTTTGCCCATACGTAGTAATCTCTGTAGTGTGGATCTCCTTTCAGCGCCTTCTGGAACCACGTGTGGAGAAAGCCTGTGTGATGGATGGGAAGGTCAAGAACGACTTTTATTCCGCTGTCGTGGAATGCCTCGATCATCTCTTTGAACTCTCTCTCACTACCGTACTCAGCTTTGAAAGAATAAAAATCCACCACGTCGTACCCGTGAAAAGATATGGAGGAAAAAACAGGCATGAGCCAGACAAAGTCAATCCCCAGTTCTTTCAGGTAGGAAACAGCGTTTTTCAATCCCCTGAAATCTCCCACACCGTCGAGGTTTCCATCCCTGAAAGATCTCACGTAGATCTGATAGCCTATCATCCCTCTATCCTCCTTGGCTCAACAAGAATGGTTTTGTAGTTCTTGTATATCACCATACCGGGTTTGAAACCCTTAGGTTTTCTTACATATTTTATGAATGTGTAATCGACCGGCACTTTTCCGGAGTTTTTTCCCTTCGAGTAACCGGCCGCGAGACTCGCCGCATATTCCACGACTTCCTGAGGCACCTTCTTTCCTTCTGTCTTCACCACAACGTGGGCTCCCGGCATCTCGTGAGCGTGGAACCACAGGTCCTCCTTCGAGGAAGTTCTCACGAGTTCATCGTTCTGTTTGTTGTTTCTTCCTATGAGAATTTTGAACCCGCCGTAGTACACCTCTCTGAAACGGGTTTTCTTTGATTTTTGTTTTTTCGTTTTCCTCTCTTTCAGGAGTCCAAATTCTCTCATTTCTTCTTCTATCTCTTCGAGTGTTTCCAGATCTTCCGCGTCTTCGATCGTCTGCCACAGCTGATAGAGATACTCTTTTTCCCGCTGTATCTCTTCGAGCCGTTTTTCTACCTGTTCTTTCTTTCTCTGCAGTTTTTTGTAGGTATTGTAGAACTTCTGAGCCGTCTGGGCAGGATCTTTTCCCACATCCACAACGATCTTTTCGTTTGTCTCCCAGTCCGTGAGTTCGACCTCTCCGGATTTTCCCTTTATACTCCAGAGGTTCTGAACGATGAGATCGCCGAGTTTTTTGTATCTTTCGGCTTTCTCTGCTTCGGAAAGTTCCCTCGAAAGTTTTTCTTCAAGATCCTCCAGATCTTCAATTCTATTCACAACCACTTTGATAAAACGATTTTTGGTGTTTTCAAAGGTGGATTTTTCTTCTTTCCATCTCACAAATTCGTTGATACCCTCGGAGGGTTTTTCAAAGTACCTTTCTTTGAGGCTCAGCATAGTAAACCTAAAAGCAGAAACTTCCACAGGGTGTGAAGCTTCGTAGTAGACAAACACCCCCGGGAGTTCCAGCTCCTTTTTTATCTCCTCAAGAACTTCGAGTATCTTCCTTTGATCCACAGCCTTCCACGGAGTATCCAGTTCGTAGCCGGTTCTGTGGATCAGCTCTTCCACGGAGACGGGAGAGAAGCCTTCGAGAAGTGAAAGGAGAACGTTTCGGATCGTTTTTTCACTCTCTGGTGGAAGCTCTCTCAATTCAAAAATGGAAACCTTTCCGGAGGGAAAAATCACGAACTCCCTGCCGGGGAGGATTTCTCTCTTTTTCGTTACAATGCGTCTGTGTGCGTCAATGATCCTCCTATCTCTGACCAGTATCATGTTCGAGTGGATCCCCATTATTTCGATGTAGAGATCTTTTTGAACGATTCCCTCTATCTCATCGAATTTCTCGAAGGAAAACCGCAGTGTTCTGTCCATCCCAATTTGTTCTACCTTTAGAAGTTTCGCACCTTTCAGTTCCTTTCTCAGAAGCATCGTGAACGAAGAGGGCATCTTCTCCGATGCCTCTTCTTTTTCAGCGATCGCTACATGGGAAACATCGGGTCTCAAACACACCCGAACGGTCGCACTTCTGAAAAGAAAATAATAATCAACCGTCGTTGGTTGATAAATCTGCCTCAAGTGTTCTCCTTCGAGTTCCTTTAACTCTCGGACTGCTTTGTGCAAAAGCAACCCATCGAAGGGCATATCAATCGACCTCTATACCGAATTTTTCTATGATCTCAAACACTTTCTTTATATCCTCCGCGTGCTCTTCGTTTCCACCAGGGGTTTCCAGGATCCATGGAACTTCCTGGATCTCTTTGAAGGAGAAAAATACGGCAAAACCTTCTTCACCTATGAATCCGCTTCCTATTCTTTCGTGCCTGTCTTTTGCCGCACCGAGGGGGTATTTAGAATCGTTCAGGTGTATCATCTTGAGTCTTTCCAGACCGAACAGGCTCTCTATCTCGTTGAGAAGGGCTTCGACACCCTCCTTTTTTGTGATGTCGTATCCAGAGTCGAACCCGTGACACGTATCGTAGGTGATGGCCACACGATCTCTTTGATCGACGAGATCTCTGATCTTCTTCAGCTGTTCCAATTTGTAACCGATATTTCCTCCTTTTTGAGAAACGTTTTCAAGAAGAATCACCACACCTTCGGTGTTGTTCAGCACTTCGTTCAGACCTCTTACTATTCTGTCTATTCCCTCTTCCTCTCCAGTTCCGAGGTGGCTTCCGGGGTGAATGTTCAGATACCTTATACCCAGCTTTCTGCAAATTTCCACTTCTTTTTTCAAAAGTTCAACAGATTTCTGCCAAATGTCATCCTTTGGACTGGCGAGATTTATGAGGTATCCACTGTGACAAAACGCGTTTTCCCAGTCGATACCGTGTTTTTTCATCTCCCTTTTGAATTTCGTGGCGGCCTCGTCAGAAGGGAGTTTTGCACTCCAGGAGCGAGCGTTGTGAGGAAATATCTGGAAGGAGTTCCCCCCTATGTTCACTGTGTCTTGTGGTACCCTGTCAAATCCTTTCGAGATGGGCATGTGAGCTCCTATTTTTATCATGCTTCTTACCCCTTTCCCGGTGATATAATGAAACGGTGCATGGGGGTGACATCGTGTGGATCACTGCGCTTGTTGTTCTTGGATTCACTCTATATTCATTTTACACCTGGGCGTTTCTTGTTCGTCACAGAAAGATCATCTCGTACATAGAAAGAGAGATTTTGGAGTTAGAAGAAAGAGAGAAGCTCTTCAGAAGAGAAGTCGTCTCAGGAAATGACTTTGTCAAAGAAAAATACGAAAAAATACTGAAGCTCCTCGAAAAAGCCAGGGAAGACTACAACTTTGAGGTAGAGAAATTCAACAGGAAACTCAAATCACCTCTTTATTTCATACCTGCAAAGCTTTTTGGAGAGGTTCCTTTGGAGAAGAAAGATTAAATTTTCTTTTTGCGCTCTTTCCATATTTTTTCCGCTTCTTCTAAGGAGATCTTTTCTTCCCAGAACAGCCAGGGTTTCCTGTGTGAGATCTTTTCCACCACCTTCTGAATAGCACTTTCAAGGTCTATTCCGTAATCTCTCTGTGCCACTGCTGCCACGAGAAGAGCGTCGTAGATGAGATCTCCTATCTCTTCCTCGAGATTTGCGAGGTCGTTTTTCTTCACAGCTTCAGCGACTTCTTCTATTTCAGAAGCGAGTGCTTCAAGCAGAGTTTCAATGCTCTGTTTCTCTAACCAGGGGCACTTCCTCAAACTTCTTTCGATGATTTCAAGAAGTCTTTCTACCATCCCATCAGCTCCCTCAATCCTTCAATGAGTTTTATATCATCATCGTCATTCTATTTGCTTTTAGAATCAGCTCTTTTGTTTCCATGCTCGAAATTTCTTTCAATTTCATCACGCTCCTAAATTCGATGAATTCTATAATATATTATAGAGGTTCTTAAAATTTGCATCACAAAAAGGAGGTGAGAGTATGAAAATCGGATTCCTCAGCAGATGGGGTGCCACGTGCGGTGTGGGGATGCACGCAGAGATACTTGCAAGAGAGTTCATCAGAATGGGACACGAAGTTGTGGTCTTTGCACCAACAGAAGAGAGTGCCAGCAAGGAAGTTAAATACTACAAAAGAACGGAAGCCCAGGATCCGGAGTTCGTGAAGAGAGAGATTTACACGGAAGTGGACAACGTAACAGAGGAGGGCTGGGTGAAAGAAGAAGAGATTTTAAAGGAAAACCTGGACCTGCTCATAATAGAAACCTTCTGGAGAGTTCCGGTAAAACCACTCACCAGGCTCATAGAAAAGCTGAAGATTCCGGTTATTTCCGTTTTCCATGAAGCAAACATCTTCAAAGCAAGAGAAGTGGTGAAACTGCCCTGCGATAAAATCGTGGTTTTCGACAGAAGGTTTTACGATGAGATTCTGGAGTTTTACGAGATTCCCCGGGAAAAGGTCGAAGTGATCAGCTACCCGGTAATGAAACCCTACGATGCGGAACCAGAAAGACCCGTCAGTGAAGACAAGTTCCTGTTCTTTTCGTTTGGAAGACAACCCGTCGAAGAATACTGTGACTTCCTCAACGCCCTGAAAAAACTCAGAAAGAGATTCGACAACGTTCACTACTGGATCATCAGGTCAGATGGAAGGGTGGATTACGAGGCTGAGTGGATCACCCAGTGGCAGAAAAGACCAACCGTCGAAAAACTCTACAGTTATCTGAAAGGCTCGAACGTACACCTTCTACCAAAAGGAAACACTCCGAACGTTGTTGTGTCTTCTACCCTGTATCAGATCATAGCGAGTGAAACCCCCATCGTCATAAGAGACAGTAGATTCGTTGAAACCATAGAGACCGACGTGTACGGATTCGGCCCCATCGTGAAGTACAGAAATATTCACGATCTGGTTCACAAGCT
The DNA here is from genome assembly GCF_000008545.1 of Thermotoga maritima MSB8. NCBI lineage: Bacteria > Thermotogati > Thermotogota > Thermotogae > Thermotogales > Thermotogaceae > Thermotoga > Thermotoga maritima. Next base: position 377,661 of record NC_000853.1, on the reverse strand, counting down.
TGAGCTTTTGATGCTGGACAGAGAGCTGGTCGAGGATATCAAGAAAGAAGTGAGGGTTTTTGTGGAAAAGTACGGCGGTGACAAGATCGCTCAGGAATTCCTGGATCTTGCAAAGACCATCACCAAATGAGGGGGCAGCCCCCTCATTTTTTCACCAGCACCCTTATAACCCCGGGGATTATTGAAAAGAAAATCTTCTTGGCCCAGAAAGATTCACCATCGAATTCCACCGGTTCATCTCTTTGAAACTCCACCACCACCTTTTTCGCCTGATAACCCTCCACCCCGGGATGTTCCAATAGCTTTCCGTTGAACACCCTGTGCAGGTTAGCCAGGATTCTCAATTTTCCTATGTCGTTTATCACTGTCACAGCAAGAAGGCCGTCGTCTGGCACAGCGTGGGGAAGCTGGTTCATGCCTCCTCCATTGTATTTACAGATCCCAACGTTCATGGAAAAAACCCTCTTCTCCCACACCTTTTCATCGATCTGGATTCTGGCAGTAGGGGGATCGTATTCGATGATAGAGGAGAAAATCCTCGAGAAGTAAGAAACACGGTTCTTCCTCTTGAGAAGGTTGGTCCTGTAGGTCACAAATCCGTCGAAGAAAAGGCCTGCAACATTCACGAACGCGCGCTTTTCTATCTCTCCGCTCGCTTTTTCGTATTCACCTACTCCCAGATCCTGAACGAATTCCTTTCCATCTTTCAGCATTTTGATCGCTTCTTCGATCTCGAGAGGAACTCCGATCGTTCTCGCCCAGTCTTTGCCGCTTCCAAACGGTATCCATCCGAAGACAACTTCTCTTAAATCGTATCCGTTCAGAAAGATCCCGTTTACCATCTCATTTACCGTTCCATCTCCTCCGAACGCTGCTATTCTTCTGTATCCCTCTTTGAAAGCCTTCTTTGAAATCTCCATCGCGTGACCTGGCCTTTCTGTGAAGGCAAACTTGTGATCTATCCCGTGTTTCTTCAGAAGATCTTCAACTCTGTTCCAGATTTTTCCAGCTCTTCCTCCACCCGCAGCGGGATTGCAGATCAGGAATACCACTTTCATCCCCTTCCGATCAGAGCAAGCAGAATAGATACAGCAAAGGCTCCAAGACTCACAGAGAGAAACTGCCATCCTTTTTTATCGTAGAACTTTTTCTTTTGATTCTGCTTCTTCTTTATAGCACGTGTTCCAAGATCGAAAAACACTATCGCGATGAACAAAAGTCCAAAACCGGCAAAGAACAGAAAATCCGATACAAATCTCAAAGTCTCACCTCCATCTCACCCGACTATCCTCACCTCGTATCCCTTTGCGATCAACACCCTCTCTATCTCTTCGACGTGTTTTTCATCGACCGTTTCAAGCTCGAGCTCTATTTTGGCAAAACCAATGGGAACTTCCTTTGCGGAGCGATTGTGAAAAACGGAAAGAACGTTTGCGCCGAGTTCCGCCACTATCCCGAGAAGCTCTTTCAGGGCACCGGGTCTGTCCATCACGAACGTTTCTATGAACACCTTCCTTCCGCTCTTCACGAGCCCTTTGTTTATGATTCTGTCTATCATGTTCACATCTATGTTACCACCGCTTATCACGATCGCTACCTTCTTTCCCTTCACATCCAGTTTGTTCAAAACAGCGGCTACACCCACCGCTCCTGCACCTTCAGCAACCACCTTTGCCTGCTCAAGAAGGAAAAGGATAGCATCCGCTATTTCTTCTTCGTTCACCGCGACCATCTCATCGACATACTTCTTCACCAGCTCGAAGGTCAGGTCACCGGGCTTTTTCACGGCTATTCCATCGGCAAGTGTGGGTTTACCTTCGACCCGCTCTGCCCTGCCCCTTCTCAGTGAAGCGATCATGGAAGGCATGTTCTCCGTTTGAACGCCTATTACTTTAACCTCAGGATTCATCGATTTGATCGCAACGGATACTCCCGAAATCAAACCACCTCCACCAACGGGCACCACCACCACTTCCACATCCGGAAGATCTTCCATTATTTCCAGCCCTATAGTTCCCTGCCCGGCGATGACATGAGGATCATTGAAGGGATGCACAAAAACCGCACCTGTTTTCTCCTGTATTCTGAGAGCCGCCTCGTAGGCCTCGTCGAAAATGTTCCCCTCAAGAATCACCTGAGCTCCAAGATTCCTCGTTTTGGTGATTTTAGAAAGAGGGGCGTACCTCGGCATCACAATGGTAGCGGGAATACCGAAGATTTGAGCAGCAAGTGCCACTCCCTGCGCGTGGTTTCCAGCGGACGCGGCAACGACTCCTCTCTTTCTTTCTTCTTCGCTCAGGTGAGCTATTTTGTTGTACGCTCCCCTTATTTTGAACGAACCGGTCTTCTGGAGATTTTCCATCTTCAGGTAGATCTCTCCACCGGTTACCTCGCTCAGAACAGAGCTGTAAGCAAGAGCTGTCCTGTGCACCACATTCTTCAATGTTCTTTGGGCTTCTTTTATATCCTCGAGTGTGATCACGAGAAACACCTCCCGGTTTTCTGAGCAACCACAGTTTTAATCTTACTCCAGGCTTGAACTCGTTTGAAAGAAGGATTTCCTCATTTTGCATGTGAGAAATTCACACTTTTTTCACAAAGAAGAGTATAGAATTTTATCGTCAAACAATTGAAAAAGGAGGTATTCGTATGAAAAATCTCCTCGTGGTGCTGTTGTCTCTCGTTTCTGTGCTGAGCTTTTCTGTTTCTCTGAATGATGTTCTTCAAACCGCTCTTGCGAGCAGTACAGATTATCAAATCGCGCAGATCAGCTTGGAATCCGCGACGATGGACTACGAAAAAGCAAAACTCGAAGCAACGAACAAGAGATCAGAACTCTCCGCGGAACTCAGCTACTACAACAACCTTCAAAGCTACAGAAATTCGCTGAAATCCGCTTATCAGGATGTTCTTGGAAGGATTTTCAATCTCCTGACCGCTGATCTTTCCTATGAAATCGCACAGCTGAACTTCGAAAACGCCCAGGAAGACTACAAAACCAGTCAGGAGCTCTTCAAAAAGAATCTCATTTCCGAAAACGACCTGAAGGATTCCGAACTCACCCTCGAAGAAGCCAGCAACAATCTCCTTTCCGCCCAGAAAGATCTTGAAGAAGCCCAAAAAGATTACGAGGAGATCTTCAGCGTGGAAGTGAGTGAAATAGAGCTTCCTCTCATCGATTATCAGAACCTTGTAGGTGAAGACGAATACCTTGACAATCTTTCTTCCGTCAAGATCGCGGAGCTGAACATGAAGATCGCTGAATACGATCTCAACAACCTCTCCGCTTCCGCCTCAAAATACGAACAAAAAAAGGCGGAGCTGAATTACAAGAAATCAAAGATGAACTACGACGAAGCTTTGAAAGAAGCAAAAGACAGCTACAAGAGCACTCTCGACTCTCTGGAGATCGCCTTCTTGAACCTGAAAGTACTGAAAGAGAAGATTGAGCTCAACGAGAACATCCTCAAAGATTACCAGGAAAGATACGAAAAGGGACTGATCTCAAAGAAAGAACTGAACACCCAGAAGATCAATCTTCTCAACATCAAAAAGAATTACCTCAATTCGCTGCGCAGCTACTACATTTCGATAGTGAACCTCCTGATAGACGCTGGAAAAGAAGTCTCCTTTTGAAGAAGGTGGTAGGAAATGAAACGATTTTTTCTGGTTTTTCTCCTTGTTCCGGTTTTCCTCGCGGGGAACGTCTTCGATCTTTTCAAAGAGAACCTGGAAAACTCGTACAGTTACTGGTCAAGTGTGGAAAAGTTCAAAGAAGCACAGCTCAACTACAAACGTTACACGAACTTCTGGAATCCTGAGATATCCGTTTCATTGGGGAAGACCGGTATCACCATAACAGAGGATGGTGTTTCTGATTTCTCAATATCTCCAATTGTCAACTTTGTAAACATCTACGGATTCGAGCTCGGACTTTCTTTTCCGATCTCGGTGAACACCGACGACTGGTCTTTTAACTTCGAAGGAACACAGCTGAGTGTGTCAAGGGGGCTTAAAACAGAATACACAGTGGATAGATTGATGGCAGAGTCAAGCTATCTTTCCAGCAAGTATTCCTTAAAGTCCACAAAGAACAGTGTTTTCATCCAGACCGTCCAGGACATATTCGACTGGTACTACTACACAAAGAAGATCGAAATACTCTCGCAGAGGCTTCAGGTGTTGAACGAAAAACTCAGCAAGGCAAAAGATGACGACGAAAAGAAAGCTCTGGAAAAGCAGATACTCTCCACTGAACAAACCCTGAGAAATGCAGAATACAAGCTTCAGACGATTCAAACAAAAAACATCGACGAAGAAGTGTATCAGAAAACAAGAAATCTCCTTGAAAGTATCACTCTGCCGGCCACCACTCTGGAGTACAGAGAAGACCTGAAAGCTCTGGAGCTTCAAAAGAAAGCCGAAGAGATAGAAAAGAAAACATGGTTTCTTCCGTATCTTCCGGATCTAACAGTTTCGTTCAACTACGACTTCGAAGATAGCGAGTGGTCGATCGGGATCGGTTTTCAGATGACGCTCTGGGACTTTGGAGAAAGAAAACTGGAAGCAGAGAAAAGGAAATCCCAGTTGGTTTCTCTGGAATATCAGGAAGAGGTGAAAAACATAGAAAACTCGTTGAACCAGGAGCTTGTCAACATTGCCAATCTCGAGTCCCAGCTGAAACAAAAAGAAATCGAACTGGAAGATCTGGAGGAAAGCTCTAAAACAAGCGATCAGCTTTTCAATAAAGGCTTTCTGAGCGAAGAAGACTACGCTCTCTCGAAGCTCGACTACGCGGAAGGAACTCTCGAGAAAGAAAATATGGAAAATTCATTGATTCTGGAAAAGCTGAAATACATAAGCATCTTGGGATACGATCTTGAGAAATTCCTCAAGGAAGGTGATCAGAATTGAAAAAGTGGATAACCCTGCTGATCATAGCAGTACTGGTGGTTTTGGTAGCTGTTGTGATCTTTTTGAACAGAGCCAGTGCCCAGACCGTTTCTGAAAAAGACGCCACTTCAACACAGGCTCCTGTCTTTCTCACCTACACCGTAACGAAAGAGAACGAAACCGTAGAAATAGTGGGTCAAGTCACTGCCGATACGAAGAAAGTCACTTCCAAAGTATCTGGAGACGTTCTGGAAATCTACGTGGAAGAGGGAGACGTGGTTCAGGTAGGTCAGAAAATAGCAAAGATAGACGACACAGATTATCAAATCAGTTATCTTTCAGCTCTCAACAGCTACAAAACTTCTCCCACCGAGATCAACCGTCTTAACCTGGAAAAAGCAAAAGAGAACCTGGAGAACACAACAGTGGTTTCGCCTGTGAGTGGAGTGGTTCAAGCAGTCAATGTGGATGTGGGAGACAGAGTATCGGTTGGTACTAGCATAGTCACGATAGTGGAAACAGATACCCTCAGAGTAGAAGGTTCCATCAGTGAATACGACCTCAAGAACGTCAAAGAAGGAATGAAGGCTGTTTTCACCTTCGAACAGCTTGGCCTCACCCTGACTGGAAAGGTGAAAAGAATCAGTCCCGTTGCGGAAACATCCGGTGGAGTTACAGTGATACCGGTGGAGTTTTCTTTCGATCAGACACCTCCCAGCTTAGTGATACCCGGTCTCACGTGCGACGTGGAAATAATTATCAAAGAAGCTACAAGTTCTTTCTTCATTCCAAAAGAAGCGGTCAGGCAGGATCAAAACGGTTACTACGTGATGAAACAAACACCCCAGGGACCTCAGAAGGTGTATGTTGAGTTGGGTGAAGAGCTGAACGATAAGATAGAAATCAAAAAGGGTGTTTCCGAAGGAGACGTCCTGCTTCTCATCCCGTCACAGCAGGAAATCCAGAGACTTCGAACAAGACAAGGTCTTCCGATGTTCGGTCCCGGAGGGGGACGAGCAAGATGAAAAAGGTGATGGAGCTCGTCGATGTGTGGAAAATATACGATCTGGGTGAGGTGAAGGTTGAGGCTCTTCGTGGTGTTTCTTTCGAGGTGTTCGAAGGAGAATACGTGATCATAATAGGACCATCTGGAAGTGGGAAATCTACACTTCTTCACATTCTTGGATGTCTCGATCGTCCTACAAAGGGAAAGGTACTCATAGAAGGAGAAGAGGTTTCGAGGATGGGTGATCGAAGGCTCGCGCAGGTTAGAAACAGGAAAATAGGCTTTGTCTTTCAGAGTTACAACCTTCTTCCCCGTCTCACCGCTTTGGAAAATGTGGAGCTTCCAATGATCTACGCGGGTGTACCGGCGAAGGAGAGAAAAAGGAGGGCAAAAGAGCTTCTGGAATTGGTCGGTCTGGGAGACAGACTCCATCACCGGCCGAATCAGCTTTCAGGAGGTCAGCAACAAAGAGTTGCGATAGCGAGGGCTCTGGCAAACGATCCTGTCTTCATTCTCGCAGACGAACCAACGGGAAATCTGGACACAAAAACTGGTGAAGAGATACTGGAGCTGTTCAGAAAACTTCACGAGATGGGAAAGACACTGGTTGTTGTGACTCACAACCTCGAAATGGTGGATGAAGGAACGTGCATCGTGAGAATCAGAGATGGAAGAATCGAAGGTATAGAACGTCGAGGTGTTGTGTATGGAGATACTTAAAGAGGTTTTGAGATCACTTCTGGCCAACAAGATGAGAACGTTTCTATCGATGCTTGGTATTGTGATCGGAGTGACCGCCGTTATCATGGTGATGTCTCTTGGGGCAGGTATGAGGGAAAGCGTGACAGAGAGGCTCACCTCTCTTGGCTCGAACATTATCATGATCACACCTGGATTCGCTGGAGGAAGAGGTGGTACGATCGCTCAGTCGGTGGAATCGCTCGAGGAAGACGATGTAGAAGACATCCTGAAGATGTGCCCAAGTGTTGACAAAGCGATCGATCTTATGAGCGGAAGTTTCCTTGTTCAATACAGAGAGACGAACACCAGATCGAACGTGTACTCGGCACCACCTGATATCTTCCACATTTTGAATTTGAAAGTCTCTTCTGGAAGGACCTTCTCAGAAGAGGACAGCGCCGCCAACGTTGCAATAATTGGACAGGAAGTAGCTTACAATCTGTTTGGAAACGAAAACCCGGTGGGCAAAAAGATTTACCTCGTTCAGGGAAATAGAAAACTCGTCTTTGAAATCATTGGAATCTTCGAAAGAACCGGTAGCATTCTCATGTTCAACCCAGACAACATGATTCTGATCCCCTATGAAACGGGAAAATTCAGGGTCTTCCAGACACACGGAAAGGTTTCCATGATACTCGCAACAAGTAAATCTGCGGACGTTGCTCAAAGAGCAGTCATGGAGATAGATCACCTGCTCTACACAAAGTTTCACGAGGAAGAAAGTTACTACAACATCATCAGTCAGCAAGCCATCTTGAATGTGGTCTCCGAGAGTGTGTCTATCATCAACCTTGTTCTCGTTGCAATTGCCGCTGTGTCGCTGATCGTTGGTGGTATCGGTATCATGAACATCATGCTCGTTTCCGTTGTTGAAAGAACCAGGGAAATAGGTATAAAGATGGCTATAGGAGCATCAAGACTCAGGATTCTTCTGGAATTTCTTGTGGAAAGCGTTGTGATCACATTCGTTGCTGGTGCCATAGGTGTTGCTTTGGGTATTCTGGGTTCGAACACGATAGTTAACACCTTTGGCAGTCAGTACGGATTGAAAGCCGTGGTAGATCCGTTTTCTGTGATTATCGCGTTTGGAGTTTCAGCAAGTGTTGGATTGTTCTTCGGATTCTATCCTGCGTACAGAGCCTCCAGGTTGAGCCCGATAGAAGCCCTGAGGTACGAGTAATTTAACCGGATAGCGTAAATATAAAAACAAACATTTGCCCCGAAAGGGGCATTTTTTTATTTTGTATCAAAATCGCTGAGAGACTTTTTGAACTGAGGCAAACTCAGGAGATTTCTGTGCCTCTAAGGATGCATTGAGACGATCAAAAGGAGCACAATTCACGAGGATCACTGTTTCCATACCTCTAAGGAATTATTGAAACATCTTCCTTGCGAAATACTCAGAAAATGGCTCTCCTGGTTTCCATACCTCTAAGGAATTATTGAAACTCGACAATGCACTGATTGACTCGGTTTCAGACACCTAGTTTCCATACCTCTAAGGAATTATTGAAACTACCTACCCAGCGCTGTCTTTTCCTGCGGACTCTTCCACGTTTCCATACCTCTAAGGAATTATTGAAACCAGAGAGGGTTTTCAGAGGATCCTACAGACAAGATTAGTTTCCATACCTCTAAGGAATTATTGAAACTTGGTGTACCTCGTCGAAGGATTGAATGTTATCGCTGTTTCCATACCTCTAAGGAATTATTGAAACGATGTTCTTTCCTAGATGTTCCTCAATCTCCACAAGTGTTTCCATACCTCTAAGGAATTATTGAAACTAATTCAGGGCATTGATGACCTGATCCACGATTGTCTGTTTCCATACCTCTAAGGAATTATTGAAACCCATTGAGTTCAAAAGGAATTATACCACAAACACACTCTGAAAGCAAGATGTTTTTTGAACTTCCATATTCTCTTTCTCCATAAACCATTCTAACACACAAGAGAGCACCTTCAAGTACTGTTTGGAAAAATGGAATAATTGCATAGTTCAACAATGAAAGAACACAAGCAAAAAACAGAAGATAAATTATATCAACCTACGTCAGGGCATTTTGGGGTGTTTCTGGTAAAAATCGATTAGTTCCATGTTTCACAAATAGATGAAAGAAGGGATTCCTCAATGTGTTAGAAGTTAACTATTGACTCCTTGAATTCAAAGCACTTACACGTAATCTATCTCCACAAATTCTCTTCATATTGTCTCTTCATATCATTCATTATTCCCTTTTTAACGCATAGCTTCCGGTACCAGAAAGGCGCATGAAATTTTTCGTTACCGGTAATTGCATACTCTGTATCGTTCTTCCAGTGCCAGATACACGCATCACCTACTTTGTGAATGATTGGAACTAACCTGGTTTGTATGCATAAAACACAATATGTTAAAACAAATATATTTCACACTAATACAAAAGCAAAGAACAGAGTGGTAAAATTTCTCAAAATCCTTGGGGAGGAAGAAAATGATTTCCATATTCTTCGGGAGTTTCCTTGTGGGACTTTCCGGTGCAGTTGCACCGGGTCCTCTGATGATGATAGCCGTATATCAGAGTGCAAAAAGCTGGAAAAACTCTATAAAACTGATATTCGGCCACGTTGTTCTGGAAGCTTTTCTCGTTCTCCTGCTGGTTCTTGGCTTTCAATGGGTCCTGAAATCTCCGCTTGTGACAAAAGTGATAGGCCTTCTTGGAGGGTCTTTCCTTGCCTTCATGGGCGTTTCTCAGCTAACAGCCATCAAAGGTGAGATCTCACAGGTAGAAAAAACCGATCAGAAAATCCCCCTTCCAATCACAGGTGCCCTTGTTTCACTGTCCAACCCGTACTTTCTTCTTTGGTGGATGTCCGTCGGCAGCGCTTTCCTCGTCAAAGCGCAAACATCACTTCTGGCTGGAGTTACTGCCTTCTACTTCGGCCACATTCTCTCAGACATTCTCTGGTACTCTCTGATAGGTGTCTTTGGAAACACCATCTTGAAATCCTCACTGATCTACAAAATAGTGATGACCGTGACCGGTCTGTTCCTCATCGGTTTTGGCCTTTTCTTCGTGCTTGACTCTCTCAGGTGAGTTCTTCCAGTTTCTTCTTTATGTACTCCAGAGCCAGAAGGTAACCGTACACACCAAGTCCGCTTATCTGACCGTCGCACACCTCAGCCGTGACGCTCCTTCTTCTGAACTCTTCTCTCCTGTGTATGTTCGATATGTGAACCTCCACCTTCGGCACCTTCACGATCTCCAGGGCATCCCTTATGGCGTAGCTGTAGTGGGTGAAAGCCCCCGGGTTTATCACAAGACCATCGAAATCGAGCCTGTGCAGTCTATCCAAAATTTTTCCCTCGTGGTTCGACTGAAAGACCTCCACTTCCACACCGTTTTTCCTTCCCCAATCTTCTATCATCTTCACAAGATCCTCATGAGAAAAGTTTCCATAGATGTTTTTGTCTCTTTTTCCGAGCATGTTCAAGTTGGGTCCGTTCACCACGAGTACTTTCAATCTACCACCTCCAGAAGCTCGAGCGGATCGACCTCCAAGAATTCGATCTTTCCGATTTCTTTCACGTAAGGAAGCCTGACTCTGGAACCTTTCAGGATCTTCTTGTCGTTCAGAATGAGATTTCTGGCTTTCTCAACATCGACGGATGGAACAGGAATTGGTACGATCTGTTTGACCTTTTCTACGATCCATCTCATGGTTTCCTTAGGCACTATTCCTTTTCTGTACAGGTACATCGTCTCTTTTTCGATGCCCCATGCTACTGCTATACCGTGAGGTACCCCTTCCAGCATCTCGTACACATGACCGAGTGTGTGTCCCAGATTCAGGGCGTGCCTCAAACCCATGTCGTAGGGATCTTCCATCACTATCCTCGCTTTCTCTTCAACGGAGATTTTTACCATCTCGCTGAGAACTCTGAGATTTCTCTTCTCAATCTTCTCCGGCTCATCGAAGAGTTCTACCCCGCGACCCGAAAGAATCGTCATCTTGAAGGCTTCCACGACTCCCTCTTCGAACCTGCCCTCATCCATGGAAAGCGTGACGGTGGGATCTATGATCACGTAGTCTGGCATTCTGAAAGTCCCAACGACGTTTTTCACTCCAGCGAAATCGATGGCATTCTTTCCACCAACGGAAGCGTCCACCTGAGCCAGAAGTGTTGTTGGATAGAAAGAAAGTCCCACTCCTCTTTTAAACGTGCTCGCTACAAAGCCGGTGAAGTCGGTGAGAGCACCTCCCCCGACACCCGCTATGGTCTTTCCCCTGGGAAAGTCCATTCGGATGAGTTCGTAGTACGCTCTGGAGACATGCTCCAGCGTCTTCACTTCCTCTCCATCCGGAAAAAGAAGCCGATTCTCCGGGAGGTACCTTCCGTATATCTTCTCCACCCTCTCCGTGGTGAAAACCAGCTCTTCGTTTCTCACCCTCTTGAAGCCACCGAGGATGATCTTCACCAGGTGTGGTTTTTCTATCGTTGAGATTTCTTTCTCGTCCAGAGCCTCCAGCACAACGAGTGCGGTTGTTTCCCACTCGTTCAACCTGGAGGTGTCGATCCTTCTGAACTCCGCGTAGAACTGTTTTCTCTTTTCCCAGATCTCCCGTATTCTCTCTTTTCCTTCGCTCAGAAGAGGTCTGTTCTCTGTTGTTACTCTTTCCATCAACACTTCAGGGGGAGCGTAGAGAAAGAGAGTCTTTTCCTTCTTCAAAAGCTCTCTGTTCTCTGGATCGACCACAACACCTCCACCCGTTGCCACAACCACGTTGTCTCTTTCCACAAGTTCTTTAAGAAGTTCTTTTTCTTTCAGGCGGAAGTACTCCTCACCGTCTTCTTCGAAAATCCTTCGAACGCTTCTTCCCTCTCTTCTTTCTATCTCTTCATCCATATCTATGAACTGAAGGTCGAGCACCTCGGAAATCCTTTTACCGATAGTGCTCTTTCCAGAACCCATCATTCCAACGAGGAAGATTCTCATTCTCGAACCTCCTTTTCAGGTCGTCGATGTTTCCATCGCCCAGATGTTCGAGCAAAGCGTCCGAGATCACCACAGCGAGCGCGGCTTCACACACGACAGAAGCAGGAGGAACGGCCGTCACGTCAGATCTCACGTACGGTGTCTTCGCTGGTTCCATCGTTCTCAGATCAACGGATTTCAACGGCTTTCCCGTGGTGGGAATAGGCTTCACAGAGACGTTCACCCACACGTCTTCTCCGTTGGTGATGCCCCCTTCTATTCCTCCCAGATTGTTCGTTTTTCTCTTTATCTTGCCGTCTTCCAGTTCGAATTCATCCAGATAGTCGAAGCCGTACCACATTTCTTCACTTCCAATCACCACTCCCTTCACAGCGGGAATGGCAAAAAAGAGAGAACCTATCTTCGAGTCGAGCTTTTTGAAAAGATCGGAGTAGCTCCCGATGCCTGCCGGGACACCTCTTGCAATGACCTTCACCTTGCCGCCGAGGGTGTTTCCCTCTTCTTTCGCCCTGTCGATCTCGGCGACCATCTCTTTCGTTGCCTCAGGATCTGGGCAGAACACCACGGATTCATCCCTTCTTCTCTTCAACTCTTCGAAATCACCTGGAATGTCCCTTGCCTCGACATTTCCAAGTCTTGTGACAAATCCCAGTACCTCGATACCGAACTCTTTGAGGAGGCTTTTCAAGAGGGAGCCTGCCGCCGTGAGCGCCACCGTCCATCTTGCACTGGACCGCTCCACGTAGATGTTCAGATCGGGAAGTTTGTACTTCACCCACGCAGCGTAATCGATGTGACCGGGTCTTGGAACACTCCGAACATCTTTCACAGGGTTTCCCGCCCTGTTGGGAATGAGGATCGTCACCGGTGCACCCGTTGTGATGCCCTTCCACAACCCCGAAACGATCTCGAACGCGTCCTCTTCCATCTTCATTCTCTTTCCTCTGCCGTAACAGTTTCTCCTTCTGAAAAGATCCCTCCTTATGAGTTCCTCATCCACCCTTATCCCCGAAGGCAAACCTTCCAGGATTGCAACCATGTATTTTCCATGGGAATCCCCCGCTATCGTGAGTTTCATTTCAGAACCTCCCCGAACACTTCTTTGAAAACCTCCTCGTCGTATATTCCCCATATCTTCAGATTCTCCATTGCCTGGTAGTAAAACATGAGGTTTCCCTTTATGATGTGTTTCACACCAAGTTTTCTTGCTTTCACAACAAGTGGTGTGTCGAAGTAGATCACATCGTAAACAAGGCTCAGGTTTTTCAGTGAATCGTCAGAAACGGGAAGTTCCTCTCCCTTCATACCAACCGAAGTGGTGTTGAAGAGACTCTTCGCCTTTTTCACAACCTCGTCGAGCTGATCGAGAGAGAAAATTTTCACAGGAAAATCGAGAGCCTTCGCCCTTTCGATCGTTCTGTTCACCACCCAGATGTCTTTCACGCCCATCTGGAGGAGAGCGTAGATCACGGCACGTGCGGCTCCGCCCGCTCCCACAACGACAACGGGCTCCTTCACCTCTACACCCTCGAGCGATTTCACAACGCCAACCCAGTCGGTGTTGTATCCCTTTCCCCGAAAGACACAGTTCACGGCTTTTATTCTCTGCGCATCTTCAGATGGTTCGACGTACCGCATCACTCTTTCTTTGTGAGGAATTGTCGCGTTGAAACCATCGTATTCTTCGAGAATCCTTCTTATCTCCGTGTCGAAAGATTCAGGTGGTATCTCTTCCATACCGTACGAGTGGTTCATTCCCGCCCTTTTGAAATACTCGTTGTAAAGCCTTGGTGATATGCTGTGTCTCACCGGATACCCTATGATGCAGAATTTCATGATATCACCACTCTCTCCAGCAGTTCGTAAAAGTTCGGGAAAGACACCGCCACGCATTCGTGATCTTTCACATCAACCCCCTCTTCACTCACGAGCCCTGCTATGGAAAAGAGCATAGCCATTCTGTGGTCGCCTTCTGGATCCACCGATCCACCTTTTATGCTCTGCTTTCCAACGATCTTGAAACCATCTTTGAACTCTTCTATTTCGACACCGAGCCGTTTGAAGTTTTCCACCAGAACCCTTATCCTGTCGGATTCCTTCTTTCTCAACTCCTCCGCGTTTCTCACAACCGTTTCTCCTTCCGCAAAAACACCGAGAAGCGCCACAAGAGGCAGTTCATCTATCATGAGAGGTACGAGGTGTTCGGGAACAACCACACCTTTCAGGTTTGGAGATGTCTCAACCCTCACAGTTCCTATCGGTTCAAGATTTTCTTCCGTGATCTCCCACTCCAGGTTGGCTCCCATGAGTTTCATAACTTCGAGGAGTCCCGTTCGGGTGGGATTCAGGCCAACGTCCGTTACTGTGATTCGAGCGTTGGGATGAATGGCGCCGAGAACCACGAAGAAAGCAGCCGACGAGATATCACCAGGGACTTTCATCGTGAAACCCCTGAAGGTAGCAGGCTCCAGAACCACACGTGTTCCCTCCACCTCGACGGGAACACCGAGGTTTTTGAGCATCCTTTCCGTGTGATCTCTGCTTTTTGCTGGTTCGATAACGATTGTTCGTCCGCTGGCTCTGAGCCCCGCCAGAAGAACAGCGCTCTTCACTTGAGCGCTCGCCACCGGTGTTTTGTAACTGATACCGGAAAGGTGATTTCCTTTGATGGCCATGGGAAGGTAGTTGTTCTGCCTCGCCATGAAACGCGCTCCCATCATCTCCAGAGGTTCGATCACTCTTCTCATCGGCCTTCTGGAGAGAGAAGGATCCCCATAAAGCACTGTGAACATCTCGTATGAAGCAAGAACTCCACTCATCAACCTCGTGGTTGTTCCGGAGTTTCCACAGAAGAGAGGTTCTATTGGCTCAGCGAAGGGCTTCGGAAAGACCTTCATCTTTTCCCAATCGCCTTCAAAACGTGTACCGAGTTTTTCGAGAATATCGTGGGTTCTCTCTGTGTCGAGACACCTCAAGAGGTTGTACAGGGTGCTTTCCGTTTCCGCCAAAGCGGACAGAATGAGAGCCCTGTGAGTTATGGATTTGTCCGGAGGAACGCTCAGCACTCCTTCAACCTTCTTCGCCGGAAGTACCTTCAAGATATCACTTCCCTTATCACTTTTTTCAGGTTTTCGAAATCCTCTTTCTCTGTGAGATGATATAAAACATTCAGAAAGTTTCTTGCGTTCTCCAGGTATTTGAGGATGTTTTCTTTATTATATCTGATCATATCCAGCGCCATCTCCATGTTCTGTTTCGAAAGTCTCGTGTTGGAAAGATAACCAGGTCCCGCGTATTCTTCAAAGGGTTTCCCTACGTACCGTGCGCTCAGTGAGATCAAGTACTGAACGTGGCTCACCGCAGCGACGATCTCGTCGTGGATCCTGTAGTCTATCCACAAAGGTCTGGCACCAAGATCTTTCACGATGTTTTCAATCATCCCATCCTCTTTTCCGTCGAGAGAGCAGAGAAAGAAGATCTTTCCGTCGAACATTTCTCGATCCCAACCTGATTTTCCCTTTCGTTCGTTTCCGGCCATGGGATGTCCTCCTGTGAAGTTCAATCCCCTCTCTCTGGCTATTTCCATGAAAGGTGTCTTCACGCTCGCCACATCGAGAATCTTCCCTGAAAAGTCCGTTTCTTTCAGGAATCTCTCCTCGACGCTCATGGGAAGCGCAAGAACGAGAAGGTCTGTATCGTAGAGATCGCTTTCCTTTGAAACAGTTTCTATTCCGTTTTCTTCCAATGCTTTCATCGTTTCTTCATCTCTGTCGAAGGCTGTGACATGATGCTTTTCTTTCAATTTAAGTGCGATCGATCCACCGATGCATCCCGCTCCGAGCACAGAAATTTTCAATTCACCTTCACCCCCAGGGCATCAGCGAGTTTCTTCATTTCCTGAACCAGTTCCTTGAAGAGCTCGAAGTCAAGACTCTGTTTTCCATCCGAAAGTGCCTTCTCCGGCTCCGGATGAACCTCCACAATGATTCCATGAGCTCCAACCGCTATAGCGGCCCGGGAGAGTGGAATAACGAGGTCTCTTCTTCCCCCAGAGTGGCTCGGATCCACCAGAATGGGAAGATGGGATTCCTTTCTGATTATAGGAACAGCGGATATATCGAGTGTGTTCCTCGTGGCCTTTTCGAACGTTCTGATTCCCCTTTCACACAGTATGATCTTCGTGTTTCCAGAGTTTGCAATGTATTCAGCGGAGAGAAGGAACTCTTCGATGGTGTTCATGAAACCCCTTTTCAGAAGAACGGGTTTGTTGTAGCTTCCCGCTTTAGAGAGCAATCTGAAGTTCTGAGCGTTTCTCGCTCCTATCTGAATGATATCAGCGTACTCGGCCACTTTTGGAAGATCGTCTTCTCCGAGAGCCTCCGTCACCACGTACATACCGTACTTGTCGGCAGCCTCTCTCAGGTATTCCAGCCCCTTTTCTCCGAGTCCTTGGAAAGAGTAAGGAGATGTTCGAGGCTTGTAGGCCCCTCCCCTCAAAACTTTAA
This sequence comes from Thermotoga maritima MSB8, assembly GCF_000008545.1. NCBI lineage: Bacteria > Thermotogati > Thermotogota > Thermotogae > Thermotogales > Thermotogaceae > Thermotoga > Thermotoga maritima. The sequence continues at coordinate 361,536 of NC_000853.1, read as the reverse complement.
CACCGAGTTCGCTTAAAAAGTGTGCGGTTTCCATGAGCATTTCCCTGCCTTCAACTGAGCACGGTCCCGCTATGATGGTGAAGTAGCCGTTTCCTATCTTCACATCTCCGAGGTCGATCACCGTGTCCTCCGGATGGAACTCACGAGAAACGAGTTTGTAAGGTTTGAGCACCCTCACAACGCTTTCCACGCAATCCAGCGACTCGAACTTGTCCGCCACCACGTACCTGTCGTCCCCGATGATCCCAATAACCGTTCTTTCCTGACCTTTGGAAATGTGACACTTCAAGTTGTAACTCTCGGCCAACTTCACCACCTTCCTTATATCTTCTTCTGTGGAACCGGGTTTCAAAACGACTATCATAGACCTACCACCTCCTACGGGATTCTGGTAATAAAAAAAGGGCTCCGCTGCCCGGAGCCCTTCAGTGTTTTCTATCGCTCCGGGCAGATACCGAAAGAGGCACCTGCCCGGAGCGGTCGCACTCACGGACAGGTGCCCCTGTTAAACCAAAAGTAATAATAATTGTGTTCAACCGATTTGAGACATATTATTCTTCCACGTCGCATAACCTTTCACCCCTGTTTGGTTACTATTCTAACAAACAACGCTGGAAAAATCAAGTGGGAAGCTCTTTTCCCCTCAAAGCTACCAGAAGCAGTACAGCGACCAGAAAAGAAAGTGCCCCGACAACGTAGTAGAGAAAATGGACCGGCACTCTATCAACGAGGTATCCGTAGAGAACCGATCCGAGCGGAGTGACTCCGTTTGCCACGAGAATGAGGAAAGAAAAGGCCCTCGCTCTGATGTGAGAAGGTGTCATCTTTTGAAACGCCGTGTCCAGCGGAACGTTGATGATGGGATTCAAAAAACCCATTATCAGGAAAGTGATGAAAAACAACGAGAAGAGGACCAGTCTGTTCAAGGAAAAATCAGGCATAACGAGAAAGCCAAGGAAGACGATGGGAAGCTCAAAAAGAAAGATAGAGATCTTCATGGCCTTCCACATGTTCTTCTTCGACAGGTACGATGCAATCAAAAAGTTCCCAAGGAGTGCCCCTAAAGTGAAGGAGGTCTCCAGGAAACCAAATTCCTGAGCCGAAAATTTCATCACTTCCCTGATCGTGTAAGGATACACCACCATGAACAGCGGAGAGATGAGCAGATTCAGAAAAAGTGCGAAGATCAGAATGGTTCGTATGAGCTCGTGGTTCCAGATGAAGAGAAATCCTTCTTTGAGATCTTCAAGGATCTGAGAGAATTTTGCTGGCTTTTTCTCCACCTTTCGGCTGTAAACGATGAAGATCTCACTGATGGCAGAGAGGACAAAAGACACTCCATTCACAAGAAACACGATCGCTATACCGTAAAATCCGTAGATCACTCCTCCCAGTGCAGGACCCAGAATCTGAGGAAAGATCCTCACCATACCCATGATGGAGTTGGCTCTCATGAGAAAATCCTGCGGAACAATATCGGGAAACATCGCGCCTGTCGGTATGTCGAAGAGATTGTCCATAATAGCCATGGCTATCTGAGAAACGTAGAGAACGGGAAGAGTGATGGAGTTCCTGAACGCGAGAAGAGCCAGAAAACAGATGAGAAATCCCCTCAAAAAATCCATCGACACCATGAGGAACTTCCTGTCTCCCCTGTCTCCCACGATCCCGGCTATGGGTGTGAAAAGGATCCTTGGAACCATGTAGGCTACGGTCATCAGGGCAACGGCAGATCCGGAGTGTGTCAGATCCAGTACAAAAAGAGGAATCGCAACCGCCTGAACGGAACTTCCAAGAATCGATACGAATCTTCCGAGTGCGAGAAGGAAGAAGTTCCTCTTCCAGTGTAAGATCTCATTCACAGTACTCCCTCCTCATCGATTCTGAAGACTTCCAGGTACCATTGTACTGGATGTTTCTGTGATACCCGGTTCCCAAACCGCCGGTGAAGATGGAACTGTCTCTAAAGTAGAAAAAAACAGCACATACAGCCATATCAAAGAAAACAACATCACCACAAGAATCGTTGAAACCATCAGATACACCTTCATGGAAGATCACTCCTCTCCTTCGACCTTCTTCTTTCTGGAAGAAACAGAGATATTACTGATGAAAGGAGAAATCATCTTCAAAATACCGCCGACGAAGAAATTCGATATCCTCGCGATATCACCTTCCACCACTGGTGTTTTCCCTGATTCTTTGGCATCGATCAGGGCGAGGTCTCCTTTCACCGTTCCTCCACCGAATTCGATCTTTCCACCGATGACGGCAAGATCACCTTCCAACCTCTCCGGAAAAGAACGTCTCACAGTTGATGAGTGCGAGATCTCCTTTAATTTTCCCCCTTATGATCGCTTTCTTTTTAGAAAGGACGAGATCTTCTTCCACCATCTCGTCTTCGTCGAGGATGTAGTCGCCCTCCCGTTCAGAAAAATCATCTTTTGACCCGTTTTCTTCTCTTTCCTTTTCCTGCATCGCTTTTATCAGCATCTCCCCTTCTTCTGGACTGATCTCTCCTCTTGCCACGGCCTCCAGAATCTTTCTGATTTCGTCAGACATCGCTCTCCCCTCCTTTTTTTCTCTTTTTCAGAATTTCCAGGGCTTCTTCAACGCCGATCTTTCCCTCTTTCACCTGTTTGAAGAGATCCTCTTCTGAGATTTCCTCTTTCATCTCTCCAAGAGGTTGGAGGTTCATCTTCTCCAGAATCTTTTCCAGTTTTCCTCTCAGAGCGAAGTAACCCTGCCCTGTGTAGCGCTCTATCTCCTTCAGATTTCCACGCGCTCTGAAAAATAGAATCACGAACTCGAGCTCGTCTTTATCGAGAAAATCGAACGGACTCGCTCTGAAACGTCCTCGCACGGTGACCTCATCTCTTTTGCAGTGAAGCTCTGTAACTATCATTTCTTTTCCACAGACCGGGCACTTGGGCAACATATTTTGTCACCTCCTGCAAAATATTTTAGAATATTACCAAATATTTTGTCAAGTCTCCAAAAAAATTTTTCTGTAAGGATTTTCGTTGCCCCTTTTCCCGCCGTGAAACGAGATTTTCTTTACATATAATTAGTATTGCCTTATTTGATTTTTAATACACCGGTGGTACACTCTTATGTGAAAGATGAGAATTATTCTCAAAAAGGAGGTGAGGAAAATGTTTGTGTTGATACCGGTAGATGTGTTGATAGCCATTCACAGCGAGAAGATAGGACAGAAAAGGAACAGATAATTATTAATTCTTATTTTGTGCTTAATATTCCGATGCTACATTTACAGGCGAAGGATGATGATATCTGAAAGGAGGTGAAGAAGATGTTAGAACTGATACCGCTGGATGTGGTCATAGAGATTTTTGGTGGAAAAACACAGGAAAACAGAAAGAAGAATAACAAAAAGTAAGTGCCGTACCCCTGCGTCCCCATTTTTTAACCAGGCCTCGAAACGAGGCTTTTTTTGTTTTAAAATACATAGGGTGATACTGTGTTTCTTCCCACAACACGTGAGGAAATGAGAAAATTAGGCTGGAAAGAGCTCGATATCATCCTTGTCACAGGCGACGCTTATGTGGATCATCCCTCCTTCGGTGTTGCCTTCATCGGTCATTATCTCGTCTCTCATGGCTTCAAAGTGGGGATCATCGCTCAGCCAGACTGGAGAACAGAGAAAGACATCACACGCCTTGGAAGGCCTCGTCTTTTCTTCGGTGTCACCGCTGGAAACGTTGACTCGATGGTGGCGAATTACACGGCCTCGAAGAAAAAAAGAAAAACGGACGACTACACACCGGGTGGAATCGGTGGAAAAAGACCCGACAGGGCAACCATCGTCTATACGAATCTCATCAAGAGATTCTTCCCGGAAGTTCCCGTTGTCCTTGGTGGATTGGAAGCGAGCCTCAGAAGGTTCGCACACTACGACTGGTGGAGCGATAGAGTGAGAAAGTCTGTTCTCGTCGATTCAAAGGCAGATCTCCTCGTCTATGGAATGGGTGAAAAGGCAGTTCTTGGGATCGCACAGATCCTTTCCAGAACGGGTGATATAGAAAAGTGCAAAAGTATTCGTGGAGTCGTCTGGTGGGCCTCTCAAAAACCCGAAGAAGGCATCGAACTGCCCTCTTACGATGAAATCTCAGAGAATCCCGAAAAATACGCCGAAGCATTGAAACTTCAGACCTGGTACACTGATCCATACAAGAACATTCCGATCTACCAGAGGCAAGACACGAGGTACGTGGTGCAGAATCCACCCCAGCCACCGCTCAGCCAGGAAGAACTCGACCGGCTCTACCTTCTCCCTTTCGAAAGAGAAGTTCATCCGTTTTACGCAAAGATGGGAAAAGTGAAAGCGATAGAGACGGTGAAGTTCTCGATAACGGCTGTGAGAGGTTGTTTCGGAAACTGTTCTTTCTGCGCCCTCACACAGCATCAGACAACTCACGTCTCCTACCGCAGCAAAGATTCCATTCTCGAAGAAGTGAGGATCCTCACGAAGAAAAAGGACTTCAAAGGCACCATCACAGACGTTGGAGGACCGACTGCGAACCTCTACGGTTCGGGCTGTTCCATCAGAGAAACGAAAGGACAGTGCCAGAAGTTCTGTTTGTATCCCATCGTGTGCAAGGTTGTCCGACCGAACCACGACGAATTCATCTCTCTTCTCGAGTCGATCAGGCAAATTCCAGGTGTCAGAAACGTCTTTGTCTCTTCAGGAATCAGACACGACTTTGTCTTTGCCGAAAAAGACCCAGATGTCTTCATAAGGGAACTCGTGAAGTACACCCCGGGACAGCTGAAACTCGCCCCCGAACACGCTCATCCAAAGGTGCTATCTCTGATGAGAAAACCGCCTGTGGAACTGTTTCTCGAGTTCAAAAAACGCTTCGAAACACTCGCAAAGAAGATGGGAAAGAGAAAGTATGTGATCGGCTACTTCATAGTGGGACACCCGGGAGAAGGCTGGAGGGAGAACAATTACTTGAGAGACTTCATACTCAAACACCTCGGGTACTTTCCCCAGCAGATCCAGATCTTCACACCTACTCCCGGAACGGTGAGCACCGCGATGTACTACTCTGGTGTGGATCCCTTCACAGGTGAAAAGGTCCACGTCGAAAGATCGCTGAAGGTGAGAAACAAGATGAAGGAGAACGTGCTGTTCAAAAAGAAGGGGAGGGAAAAGAGATGAGACTCACTGTCTTCCTTTCGCTCTTTCTCGGTGTGATGGTGTTTGGTGCCTTCGATCAGGAAGCGTTTCTCTTCGTTCAACATCTCACCTCTGAAAACTTCGAATCGGCTTTGAATATGTGTTCCAATCAGGTAAAAGCACAGCTCAGTGTCCAGAGTCTTTCAAACATCTGGAACTCTCTGAAAGCACAGCTCAGTGACTTCAGAGAAATCGCTGGATACGAGAAAATCATCCAGGCTGAATACGAGATCTACAACTTCACTCTGAAGTTCGACAGAGGAGAAATCTCAGCACTTGTCACCATGGACAGAGAAGGAAAAGTCGCCGGACTCTTCTTCAAACAGGCTACAAAGACAGAGTACGAACTTCCAGACTACGTGGACCCGGAGAGCTTTGAGGAGAAGGATATCACCGTGAACGGCCTTCCCGGGAAGATCACGATCCCAAAAGGAAGCGGACCGTTCCCGGCTGTTGTCCTCGTGCACGGCTCTGGACCGAACGACATGGACGAAACCATCGGTCCAAACAAGATATTCAAGGACATCGCGTACGGTCTGTCTTCGAAGGGTATCATCGTTCTCAGATACCACAAAAGAACGTTCGTCGAGAAAGTAGACCCTACCACCCTGACCGTCGAAAAAGAAGTCATAGAAGACGCACTGGAAGCGGTGAAGATACTCAAAGAGAGAAAAGACGTCTCCCGAGTTTATGTGCTGGGACACAGCCTCGGTGCGATGCTCACACCGGAGATAGCGGAAAGATCGAAGGCAGACGGTGTTGTCATGATAGCACCGCCCGCAAGACCGCTCGAAGAAGTCATGGAAGATCAGTTGAAATATCTTCAGTCTCTGGGTCTTGCAAGCAACGTAGAAGAAACTCTGAACATTCTGGAAAAACTCAAAAGAAAAGAGATTCCTCCAGATGAATTCGTCCTTGGAGCTCCCGCGAAGTACTTTTACGATCTGAGAGAAAGAGATCCTGCTTCAATTGCGAAGAGACTAACCATCCCCATGCTTTTGATCTTCGGCGGCAGAGACTACCAGGTGACTGAAAAGGACCAGGAGATCTGGTTGAAGGAACTTTCAGGCAGGGAAAATGTGAAAATACTCGTCTTCGACGATCTCAATCACTTGATGATTTCAGGAGAAGGAAAATCAACGCCGGTTGAATACATGAAGAAAGGTCACGTTGACAAAAGAGTAATAGATGAGATCGCCAGGTGGATGGTAAAATAACAGGAAAGGAATTCGGAGGGAAAAGTGTGAGGATCTACGATCCGTTTAGAAAGAAATGGATAGAAGAAGAAATAGAAACACCCTTTCCCTCGAAAGGATTGGTTGCCACGTTTCCCTTTGTCGATCTTCACGTTCATGTTCGCCTCAATGGTGGAGAAGATTACAGCTCCTTAGAAGAAGCCTCCCTTGTGGGAGGCTTTTTTAAAGTGGTGGTACAGCCCAATACAAAGCCACTCATAGACAGCAAAGAAGTTCTGGAAAGACACCTGGATCTCTCCAAAAACAGAGCGGTCGAGTTTCTCTTTGCCGTTTCTCCCTTCGGATCGATCGAAGCTGAAGGAGAAAGAGTGGTGGGCTTTTCAACGGACGGCATAGAGTACGACTACCCTACACTCGTTGAAACGATGAAAAAGAAAAAGAAAGCCCTCTGGTTCGACCACAGCCAGATGTACGAGGTGGATGGAATCTTCTACGAGGGAGCTCCTCTACCGTTTCAGAAAAGACCGAGATCGAACGAAGCGATAGCCATAGCACGAACCGTTCTGACGGGCCTTGAGTACGGATTCGAAAGATTCCACATCCAGCATGTAACAACGAAGTACTCCGTAGAAGTGATATCGTTTTTGAAGAACCTGGCAAAGGTCAGCTGTGAAGTAACACCGCACCACCTGTTTTTCTGCTACGAAGACATCAAAAACACGAACTTCAAGATCAACCCTCCTCTCGGATCTCCGGAGGATAGAAGAGCTCTCATTGAGGCCGTGAAAAAAGATGTGATCGATGTTCTAGCGACGGATCACGCGCCACACCACGAAAAACCGGACGATTTTCTCACCGCTCCCTACGGCTCAACATCCATAGAAATCGCCTTTCCTGCCTATTACACAGCCCTGGGTGATCTCGAACTCGTCGTAAAAAAACTCACGAAAAAGCCCCTCGAAGTGCTCGGTGTTGAAGCTCGTCTCACAGAAGATACTCTTGTGTTCATCGATCCGGAGGCAGAGTTCATCGTGGACGCAAAAAAATTCAAAAGCAAAGGGAAGAATTCCATGTTCGACGGTGTCAGACTGAAGGGAAAAGTGGTCGCTCTTAAACTCAAAGGAAGATGGGTGATGATAGATGGAGAGGTTATTGCTGACCAAAAAGAAAACGATTAGAGTGAACGAGGATACCTGGATCGTTCTCTTCGAGGAGCGGATCGATTTCTCTCCAGGACAGTTCGTCATGTTGGAGACACCGAAACTCGTCAGAAAGCCTTTCGTTCTCGGATACTGGGAAGATCACACAGCGATCTCCGTTCAGGTGAAGGGAAAGGGAACGAAGTGGATCGTCGAAGAAGCAGAGAAGATAAAAGGTCACGGTCCTCTTGGAAACGGCTTCGAAAAGCCTGGAAAAGGCCTTCTCATCATCTCTCCCACATGCCTCACGATGGCCGAAGCGTTCCGAAAGAAGATGAACGTGGATGTACTCGTGGGAAGCAGAACTCCCTTCCAGATACCACTTGATCACGAAACGGCCGTTGGTGATGAGGAGTTTTTGAGTAAACTCTCCTCCACGGGAGAGTACGACTGGTACCTCGTCTCCGGTTCTCGGGGAATGGAAAAAGTCTGCTGGGAACACCTGAAAGGAAAAGAAGTTTACTTCTCGCTCGAAGAATACATGGGATGCGGAATAGGAGCGTGTAAGTCCTGTGCCGTCTTCACAAAAGAGGGTGTGAAACACGTCTGCACCGATGGTCCTATATTCAGAGGTGATGAACTGTGCTGGAGCTGAAACCTCCCCTTGTTCTTCTCTCCGGTCCTGCCGGCTTTGGAGAGTATCTGAAGCTCATGGATCACAGATACGTGGGCGGTGTTTTGCTGAAAACCGTCACGCTCCATCCGAAAGAAGGAAACCCCACTCCCAGAATGGCAGACAGCGATTTCTACGTGATAAACAGGATCGGACTGGAAAACCCCGGAATACACGCGTTCGTTGAAAACATTCCGGAACTTCCCGTTCCCATGATCGCAAGTCTCGGCGGTGATTCTTTCGAGGAGTATCTGGAAGTGGCCCGTGTGTTCAAAAAGGTAGCGGACAGATTCTATGCGGTGGAGTTCAATTTCTCCTGTCCGAACGTGAAAGAAGGAGGACTCTCCATAGTCAAAAACGCGGAAGAGTGGAAGAAACTCCTGAACACACTTAGAAAAGAACTTCCCGACTCCTTCTTGATAGCGAAAGTGGGAGTAGAGGGTATCTTTGTGGAAGATGCCGCGGAATTTGTGATGAAAACAGGGTGGGACGGAATCACGCTCGTGAACACGGTGAGGGGACTGCATTTTGAAAAAGACACGATGATCTTAGGAGGACTTTCTGGTCCCGTGCTGAAACCGATCGCCCTCAGGGCAGTGTACGAAGTGAAGAAAAGATTCCCAGAACTCTTTGTGATAGCAAGCGGTGGTGTGTACTCCGTGAAAGACGCAGAAGAATTCCTGAAAGTGGGAGCGGACGTGATAGGAGTCGGAAGCGCTCTCTTCAAAGATCCCGGTGTTGTGGAAGAAATTGGAAAATATCTGCTGGAGGTGAAAAGATGACACCTGTTCTCAGTCTGGACATGGAAGATCCTATCAGATTCATCGACGAAAACGGCAGTTTCGAAGTGGTGAAGGTGGGTCACAACCTCGCCATACACGGGAAAAAGATCTTCGACGAGCTCGCAAAGAGAAATTTGAAGATAATCCTCGACCTGAAGTTCTGCGATATCCCTTCAACGGTGGAACGTTCCATAAAGAGCTGGGATCACCCGGCGATCATAGGTTTCACAGTTCACTCCTGCGCTGGATACGAAAGCGTGGAGAGGGCTCTCAGTGCAACAGACAAACACGTGTTCGTTGTGGTGAAACTCACTTCCATGGAAGGATCCCTCGAGGATTACATGGACAGGATAGAAAAACTGAACAAGCTTGGGTGTGATTTCGTGCTTCCCGGTCCATGGGCAAAGGCTCTGAGAGAGAAGATAAAAGGCAAAATTCTCGTTCCCGGCATCAGAATGGAAGTGAAAGCAGACGATCAAAAGGACGTCGTAACGCTCGAAGAGATGAAGGGAATAGCGAATTTTGCTGTGCTCGGAAGAGAGATCTACCTGAGCGAAAATCCCAGAGAAAAGATCAAAAGGATAAAGGAGATGAGACTGTGATAAAGGAAATCCTCGAGAAAACCGGTGCTTTGATGGAAGGGCACTTCATTCTCTCTTCCGGGAAACACTCCTCAAGATACGTGCAGTGCGCACGTCTTTTCGAGTTTCCAGAGTACGGCGACGTCGTGGGAGAAGAATTAGCAAAGCTTCTGAAGAAATACGATGTTGAAACAGTAGTGGGTCCCGCAATGGGGGGAGTGATACTCTCGTACGTCGTTGCAAGGTACCTGAAAGCGAGGTCGTTGTTCGCGGAAAGAGAAAACGGAGTGATGAAACTAAGAAGGGGTTTTTTCGTGAAACCTGGAGAAAAAGTAGCGGTAGTTGAAGACGTGGTGACCACGGGTGGTTCTGTGAAGGAAGTGATAGAGCTCTTGAAAGAGTATGGAGCAAACGTGGTGTGTGTGGGTTCCATCATCGATCGCTCCGGCGGAAAAGTGGACTTTGGAGTTCCGTTCGAAAGTCTTCTGAAGCTCGACCTTCCGGTTTACGATCCTGAAGACTGTCCACTCTGCAAACAGGGAATCCCGGCAGAAAAACCGGGAAGCAGGGGATTGAAATGATAATAAAAGGTGCCCTGGTGTGGAGCGGAAAGGAGTTCGTTCAAAAAGATCTGTTCGTGGAAAACGGAGAATTCGTCGAAAAATCGAGTGAACCTGTCATCGATGCGAAAGGATACTTCCTCGTTCCTGGCTTTGTCGATTCACACGCACACGTTGTGGGAACGGGCTTTTCGAAACTCAGTGTCCAGTTCAACGATTGGGACGAGCTTTTCGAAAGAGATCTCACCAGTGAAGTTGTGGTGGGAAGGGGTTGGTTCGAAGAACCAGATGGATCGGTTGTTGAGAGGTTGGACAGAATCGAAGCGCCTGTCTTTCTCATAAGAAGGTGCGGTCACAAAGCGTTTCTCAACAAAAAAGCGATGGAGGTTCTGGGAGTCGAAGAAAGGTATCTCGTAGAGAACTTGGAAAAGATCTACGAATACGTCTTCAAAGAGAAAATAGCAGAATTCTACAGAGTAGGAGAAGAGGAATTTCTCAAACACGGTGTAACATTCGTTCAGAGCGATGACCTTTACGGTGTGAGCGTGGAAAGGCTTCTTTCCATTATAAAACACTCCAGAATCAGACTCTTCGAGAAGCTGAAACCAAAGGATCTAAAACCCGAACACTTCGGAGATCTCAACAAGAGAGTGCACGTTAAAGGAGTCAAAGTCTTCATGGACGGTTCCCTTGGAGCAAAAACGGCTCTCATCTCCGGTGAATACGACGACGGAACGCAGGGTGTGCAACTTCTCACAGAAGAAAAACTCGAAGAACTGGCTCGCTTCTGCGACGAACACGATCTCATTTTGAACGTTCACGCCATAGGAGACAGTGCGGTGAGCCTTGTTCTCGATGTTCTCGAAAGACACCGCGGTCACAGAATCATCCACGCTCAGTTCGTCCAGGAAAAGGATCTACAACGGGTGAAAAACACCACTTTTTCCGTTCAGCCACATTTCTTCTTCGAAGATCAGCCCCTTTTGAAGAAAGTCAAGGTGAACGCTCTTCACTATCCGTTCTACAGAATGTTCAAAGCGGGTGTTTCTATCTCTTTCTCTTCGGATTCTCCCGTTTCACCGTGTGACCCAAAATATATCGCAGAACACGCACTCAAAATGGGTTTCTCCAGAGAAGAAACGTTCTACCTGATGACGGAAGCGGGGGCAAGTCAGGTGGGAATAAAAACAGGAAAGATAGAAGCAGGGTACAGAGCAGACTTTTGTCTCTACGAGAGAAATCCACTTCTTTTCGAGGATGATCCCATTGCGGTGTTTGTGGAGGGGGAGAAGATTTATGAGAAAAACGGATCCTCTCATTGATATTTTCAAAAAGAACAAAGAGAGAATCGATATCCTTGGAAAAGCATGGGATATCTTTTATTTTGAAGGAAGAGCTCCCGATGTAGGTAAAAGGCGTGAGAATTTCATAGTTGAGATGATAAGAAAAGAACTTTCACACTTCATAAAATCCGTTAATCAAGCCCCAGACACAGAAAGAAACTGGGATATTGAAATAACTTTTCAAGACGACTCAACAAAGAGGTACAGTATAAAAACAACTGAAGGATTTTCCGACGTTAAAATAGCATGGGATGGATTCCCAACCAAAGATAGAATTTTAACTTTCAACTTCCAGGCAGATATATTCTACATTGCAAGAAACAAAGACAAAATAATACTATGCGTTATTGATTTAGAAAAATTGAGAGACCTACAGAGAGAAGTAGAAAAAAATGAATCAAAGTTGGAGGAGTACTACTCACTCCCGAGCAGCAACACAAACCCGCGTGGTTTTGGATTGAAGAGTTCTACTGTAAAAAGATTGATCGAGCTTTCAAAAAAAGAGGAAAACTATTTAGAGATCGATTACAAACCTTTTCCCGTTGAATTGATACTCAAAGCAAAAGAAGAATATTTCAAAGGATGGTACGATCTCATAAAAGAGTTGATAGAAAAATATCAACAGTGATCTTCAAAAAGAGTAGGTTTGCTGAGAATATCCTTTACCCTTTCTTCGGCCTTTTTTACGTATTCGGGATTTATCTCTATTCCAACAAAATGCCGTCCTGTTTTAACGGCAGCCACACAAGTTGTTCCTACACCAGCAAAAGGATCGAGAACGACATCTCCTTTAAAGGTGTAGAGCTGTATACAACGGTAAGGAAGTTCCTCAGGAAAGGGGGCAGGATGTCCTACTCTCTTAGCTGACTCTGGTGGAAATTTCCACACACTCCTTGTGAATTCTAAAAATTCTTCCCTTGTTATTGTTGATTTTGCTTCTCTATCACTGGGTTTTCTTCGCTTTAGATCTCCTTTACTCATTACAATTATATATTCGTGTTGATCTCTTAGCACGGGATTTACAGGAGACATCCACGAACCCCACGCAGTCGAAGAACCACTCACCGCTTCCCCTTTGTCCCAAATGATCTCTCCACGTATCAAAAAGCCTATCTTTTCAAACAAATGGATGAGATACGCATGAAGAGGAATGTACGGTTTTCTTCCAAGATTTGCTACATTAAAACAGGCTCTTCCACCCCAGACGAGAACCCTGTACACTTCTTTCATGATTTCTTCTATGAATTCAAGGTATTCATCAAGAGTCATATCTTCATCGTATTCTTTCCCTACATTGTACGGAGGTGAAGTCACCATGAGATGTATCGAACAGTCAGGTATTTTTTTCAGAACTTCTCTGGCATCCCCCTCAATGACCTTGTCTAAGAGATTTTCAGGAAGTGGGTTCTCGATGAGATCTTCCTCTGAAGGTTTTGGAAGGGAAAAGTTGGAATAGATCGCTCTACTATAAAATGGAGATGAATCATGGCTTTCCCGGCCTTTTACTCCAAAAGAACTGGTTCTTGTTGATTTTCTTCTCTTCACAATGTCATCCCCTGGGGATAGGAAAATAGAAAATGGAGCAGGCGGTGGGACTCGAACCCACACCCTCCGCCTTACCAAGGCGGCGCTCCACCGCTTGAAGCTACGCCTGCTCGCCTCTGTGGTTATTTTAACACACGAACCTTTTCTATTCAAGATATTTCCTGATAACCCTTTTCTTTCAAAATTCGGATCACTTCTTTATTCACCACGTACCTTGGTATTCTACCTTTGAAGAAATCCACAATAGATTGGGCGGCCATCATGTTCATTCTGAAGATGGCTTCCTTTGTGTGTGCACCTATATGCGCCGTGGTGATGAGATTGGGACATTCGAAAAGAGGTGAATTGGCATCTGGAGGTTCTTCAGAAAAGACGTCCAAGGCTGCACCCGCTATTCTTCCTTCTTTCAAAGCTTTCACAAGCGCTTCTTCATCCACCAGCTCTCCGCGGGAGGTGTTGATCAAAAAAGCAGATTTCTTCATGAGTGAAAGTTCTCTTTCTCCTATCATGTTCTTTGTACTTTCGTTCAGCGGAACATGGAGTGAGACGAAATCGCTTTCCTTCAAAAGCTGTTCCAGATCATCAACAGGGGTGGCTTCCAGTAATCTAACACTATCTTTGCTCACGTAAGGATCATAGACCAGTACGTTCATTCCAAGGCAGACAGCCTTTTTAACCACTTCTCTTCCTATCGAGCCAAACCCCACCACACCCAGTGTTTTTCCAGAAACTTCCTGTCCCACCGTTCCTTCCCATCTTCTTTCGAGAAACAGTTTGTTATGAGCCCATACAAGTCCCCTACTCAGTGCGAAGATGAAAGCGATTGTAAGTTCCGCAACAGAAAGGGAATTCGCACCGGCTGTGATGGTAACGGGAATACCTTTCTTCGTGGCAGCTTCCAAATCTATGTTGTCCACTCCCACACCGTGCTTTGCTATGATCTTGAGACTGGAGTTTTCTACCATTTCCGCTGTTACTGGGTGTGTTCCCACAATCAAAGCATCTACTTCCTTCAGGATGTCAGGGTCTATAGTATCGGATCTTATTATTTCGAAACCTTCCTTTCTGAGGAATTCGACAGGTTCCTGAGAGTACTTTCCGAAGGTTCGTGTCACGATCAATATTTTTTTCATATCTTCCCCCTCCAGGTTCAGTACTTCAATTCTGAGACTGCGAGTCTACTCTTGTTGAGATTTTCTATTGCCCTTGGATCTCTTGCTGCTAAGAGTGTGTATATCGTGTCAAGAATCACAAGCTGGACTATCCTCGAAGTCATTGCATCGGTTCTTATTTTCGTTTCTTTCGTATTGGTGGCAAGAACAACATCTGAGTACTTCGCGAGCGTGGATTTTCTATTCCCTGTGATTGTAACAACTGGCATTTTCATTTCTTTCGCTTTCTTAGCGAAGTTCACCACGGAGATCGTTTCTCCAGTGTGCGATATGGCAACCAGCAGATCGCTTGGTGAGGCTGTGGCAAGAATGGCTGCTATGATGTGTTCATCGTTGGAAAACAGACAGTTTTTTCCAATTCTTGTGAATTTATGAAACGCATCGAAGGCAACGGCGGCCGAAGCTGCAAAACCAATGAATATGATCCTCTGAGCGTTTTTGAACAGATCGACGGTTCTTTCAATGGAATCGATATCCAGCCAGTTCAGTGTATCCAGGATGGCCCTCACTGTTGCTTTGAATATCTTTTCCGTGATGGTTTTCGTATCGTCCTCACTTGAGACATCTTCGTAGACGATCTCGAGCGGTGCCCTGGAGATACTCTGGGCTAAAAGCACCTTGAACTGCTGAAAGCTGTTTAACCCCAGTTTTTTGTAAAACTTCACGACGGAAGCTTCACTCTTCACACCTGCTTTTTCACTGAGATCGCTGATGGAACTCTCTATAATTCCCTTCGGATCAGAAAGGATGGTATCAGCTATTTTTTTCTCTGCATTCGTGAACTCATCGTATTTTTCCTTTATCCTCTGAATAACATCCACACTAAGACCTCCTCATACAGCGGTAGAACCTCCATCTATGTTTATGATACTGCCCGTCATAAATCCGGCTTCGTCACACGCTGCAAAGAGGATCGCGAAGGCGATTTCCTCCTCTTTTCCCAGTCTCTTCATAGGGATCCTGGAGGTCATTTTTTTCAGGAGTTCTTCTGGATTTGGAGAAGCCTTCACCCTCGCCATGAGTCCCTCAGACTGAGTGGTACCCGGGCACACCGCGTTGACCCTGATTCCATAATCGACGTAATCGACGGCAAGAGATCTTGTAAGTCCCAGGAGTGCAGCTTTTGAAACACTGTAGACACACCTTCTTGGAATTCCTATGAGTCCTGCTTCGGAGGAAACGTTTACAATGACTCCTCCGCCCTGCTTTTTCATCTGCTCAACGGCATATTTTGAGAGAAGAAAAGGCCCTTTGACATTCACAGCCATTGTTTTATCAAAATCTTCCTCCGAAGTCTCTTCTATGTTTCCATAAGGTACGATGCCAGCGTTGTTCACCAGGATGTCGAGCCTTCCGAACGTTTCCACCGTTTTCTTCACTATCTGTTCTGCATCTTTCGCTACATCTCCGAAGATAAACGCAGCTTCTCCTCCCATGCTCTTTATCAGCTCCACAGTTTCTTTTCCTTTTTCTTCAGAGATATCGTTGATCGCTACTTTTGCCCCTCTTTCTGCGAACATAACGGCTGCTTTCTTTCCAATACCGGAACCTGCTCCTGTTATTAAAACCACTTTTCCCTGGAAATTCATATCTCTGCTCCCTCCTCATCCAAAGATGAGATTCGGAATGAACAATACGATCTGTGGGAAGAAGATGACTATAAGTATCGCCAGTATCGTCACAAACAAGAAAGGCCAGGATGCCTGTATGTACTCTTCCATAGTCGCATCGAGTACCGAGCAACCTGCGTACATAGAAGCACCTACAGGAGGTGTCTGGTTACCCATAGCAGCGGATAAAATGAATACCAGACCGAAGTGAAC
Organism: Thermotoga maritima MSB8; assembly: GCF_000008545.1. Lineage (NCBI taxonomy): Bacteria > Thermotogati > Thermotogota > Thermotogae > Thermotogales > Thermotogaceae > Thermotoga > Thermotoga maritima. Next base: position 345,519 of record NC_000853.1, on the reverse strand, counting down.
TGGATCTATTCCCACCTGTTCTGCCACAGGAAGCAAGATTGCCGTGAGCATGAGAATCAAAGCCGTTGCATCGACAAACAGACCGGCAAAAACCAAGAATAAAGAGATCATTATCATCAGAACGTTTGGATTGGAAGATATTCCCAGGAGAAATTCCGCGAGCTTTTCCGGTATTCTTTCCCAGATCATACCGTAACCGAAAATTGTAGACATCGAAAGTATGAACATCACACTCCCGATATCACCAAGAGAATTCTCCAGGGTTTCCCAGTAAAAGGTTTTAAGAGACATCTCTCTGTGTATTATGAATCCCACCAGCATTCCGTACAAAACCGCGAAGGAACCAACCTCTGAAGGGGTAAAGATACCGCCTCTCAGACCCACAATCAGCAAAACCGGAAACATAAGAGCCCAGATGCTCTTTCCCAGAGATCTGAAAACTTCATTTACCGGTGCTCGTCTCTCTCGTTCGGGTGCAAGATTCAATCTTTTGGCAACAAACCATATGGTGATCATGTACACGATCATCAAAAGAAGACCGGGTCCTATTCCTGCTGCGAAGAGCCTCCCTATAGAGACCTGACCGATCGTACCGTAAATGATGAAAGCGATACCAGGGGGAATGATCGGGGTGATCAGAGACGTCCAGACATTCACGGCAACTGCGAAACCTCTTGGATAACCTCGTTTGAGCATCTCTGGACCGAGCATCCTTGTTTCCATAGCTGCGTCTGCAATACTGGATCCGGAAACTCCTCCCATCAACGTGGAAAGAACAGCTGAAACCTGACCGAGTCCTCCTCTCATGTGACCAACGAGGGTGGAGGCAAAATCGAGGAGTCTTCTCGTCACTCCAGCAGAATTCATCACATTTCCAGCCACAATGAACATGGGAATAGCAAGCAACGTGAAATTCACCGTTTGAGAAAGCAGTCTCTGTATCGGAATGGTGATAGGTAGTTCAGGATGTTGGAGAAACCAGAGAAACCCGGATATTCCTATAGCAAAGGCAACAGGCATTCCAAGCATCAGAAAAACAGCAAAGGCGATGAGAACTATGATCATGTCATCTTTCCTCCTTCTTGTTGCCTCTGAATTCTCCTATCAGCTTCAGTACAGTTGTTCTGAAGAGCAGAATCGCACCAACAGGAACACTAAGTGTAACCCACGTGTAGCTAAAGTTCGGTATCCCTACGAAGGTTCTGTATCTTGTTTTATAGGAAAGATAAAAGCCCCACACAATGAGATAAACAATGAAGGCAAGAATGATAAGGTAATTCACTATTCTGAGTTCTTTCGGAGAATTTCTTCACAAGTATATCCACCGACATCATTTTGTTTTCACGCCAGGCTACATCGACTGCAAAGAAACAAGCCCAGGCAAAGAGAAAACTACTCATATCAACAGCCCAGTTTATTGGGTGCTTTAGAAATCTGGCAACCCCTGAAGCAAAGACAAGAACAATCATAGCCATAAGGAGAATCTTGGCGGCGTGCTTCTCAAACTTCAAAAGAATTTGGTCCACTTTTTTCACGTCTCTCACCTCTGTCTGAATTAGAGTGAAAGAAAGCCCGACCCAGAAAGGGCCGGGTAAGTTAATAATTACTCTCCCTTCACTTCCTTGATCAGCTGGTTGAGGGCATTCTCAAGACCGAGATTTTTGTAAGCCTGTTTTGCCTTTTCCATGAAAGCCTCCTTGTCGATTTCAGAAGCTGGTATCACTGCCATACCCTTTTCGATACACTTCTGTTTGTATTCTTCTTCGAGTTCTTTCATGATTTTGAGAGAGACTTCGATTCCCGCTTTGTCCATCTCTTCCTCAATAATCTTCTGATATTCCTTAGGCAGGCTGTTGAACCAGTCTGCGCTGACGATTTCGAAGTTGATGAGAAGGAAATGACCTGTTTCAGACATGTACTTCAAAACTTCGTAGAGACCGCCGTTGTAAACATTTGCGTAGGTGAGTTCCGCTCCATCAACTGCTCTTGTCTGAACCGCTGTGTAGATCTCTCCGAAGTTGACAGCAACAGGGATAGCGCCGAGAGATCTTATGGATTCCTGCCATGCTGGTGCACCGGGAGTTCTGATTCTCAAGCCATTCAGATCTTCCGGTTTCCTGATAGGTTTGTTTGTCACAAAGTGTCTGTAACCCTGCACCCAATAGAAGGAGAGAACTTTTATGCCGAATCTCTGTTCAAGTTCCTTCAACCACTTCTGCATTGTCGGAGACTGTTTGATCTTCTTCAGAACCTCAATTGCCTCTTCAGGAGTTTTTGCACCCATGAAGTCGATGAAGTATGCAAGATTCATGACACCGATGTCTTTAACGTACATTCCAAGCCTCGCAGAGTCCGTGTTCCATCCCACAGGTGCTCCCATTCTGATCTGTTCGATGATGTCCTCTTCCACTCCGAGCTGAGAGCTCGGGAAAACCTCAATTCTAACGTCGCCGTTCGTTTTCTCTTCAACTGCTTTGGCCCATTTCAGAAACGCCTGATGGTACGGTTCACCTGGAGCAAGAACGTGTCCAAATCTCAGTGTGTACTTCGCGCCAAATACCGCTGACACCAAAAATACACCCAAGACTAGGATCAGAAGAAGCCTTCTACTCATTAATCCACACCTCCTCGTTAAAAATATTTTTTTCTTATGTCTAAATCGAATTGGAAGTCAATGGTTAATATTTTTGTTACATAACGTGGTGATAGGATACTGATGAGGAGGGGTTGAGATGACAGCTTTTTCTTTTCTTGGAGATAAGTACCACGATCACGATCTCTTTCTGGAAACTTTGAAGTATGCCTTAAACTGTGAGATTAATGATCTTCGTCCTGAGGATTTCCCGGAGATCAGAAAACTCCCAGATCTTGTTGTCATAGGACGATGGAACCTTCTCGATGATGAAACACCATGGCTTAAAGAGGGAGACATCAAGATCCTGGTAGATTATGTGAGATCTGGAGGAAAACTTTTCGTCTGGCACTCCGGCCTTGCACGTTTTCCAGAGAGTTACAACGGACTCGTTGGAGGAAGGTTCATCCACCATCCACCTCAGAAGAAAGTGAGATACTACGGCAAGGACATCGAATTTGAACTCGTGGATGAACACTATTTCGTGGATCTGTATTCCGATGTAGAGATATTCCTCTGGAGCGAGTCGGACGATGGAACTTCCATTGCGGGCTGGAGGAGAAGATACCACAACGGAAAAATACTGGCCCTCACACCTGCTCACAGCGAGGGCCTGAAGGATCAGGTCTTTAGAGATTTTTTGAAAAAAGTTCTCAACACCTTTGTTAATCAGACTTCCTGGTAACTCTCCACCGGATAGTCGATCTCCTCGAGTTTCTTCAGAACACTGTCCAGATTTTCCGTTTCAACGACCACCTTCTTCTCTTCCACACTCACCTCGTAGTTTTTAACACCCAATTCTTCCAGCGCCTTCGAAATTCTCATTTTGCAGTGATTGCAGGAAATATCTGGAACATAGAGAACGTACCTCATGGCAGCACCTCCTCACAGAAACTGAGATTCTATTATTATCCTCTCTTCCTCGTTGATCTCTTCCACAACTCTGTTGAGATCTTCCAGAACCTTTTCAACATCCAGCCATTTCTTTTCACAGGCATCCTTCAAACTTGCCATCTTCGCACAGCAAGTATCAAAGCCGTATTTTCTGAGAGCTTTCTCCAGTCTTTCATGAGTTTCCATGATTTCCTTGAGAGAGGTATCCTCTTTTATCTTTTCAATCACTTTCTTCACTTCCTTTTCTGGCAATTATCAGCCGCACCACATCACTTAGAAGGTACTTTTCTTCTTCGATCACAAATCCTGCTTTTTTTATGTTATCAACCGTTTTTCTGAGCATGCTTGTTCCCAAAAGAAGTTTCGTGAAGATGTGCATCAAAAACAAAATCACGTTAACGTACCATTTTCTGCTTCTCATGTGTTCGAGAAAAACGGCTTTTCCAGAAGGTCTGAGAACTCTGTGAACTTCCTTCAAACCTTTCACAGGATCAGGCACTGTGCAGAAAACGAACGTAGAAACAACACAGTCGTACTCTCCGTCTGAAAAAGGAAGATTCTGAACGTCCGCTCTCAACAACTTCACCTTTTTTTCTGGAAACTTTTTTAACCTTTCCTGACACACCCTGAGCATTCCTTCACTGATATCTACACCTACAACATCCATATCGTCCGAATAGTACGGAACGTTCTTTCCGGTGCCGATACCAACTTCCAATATTTTCTTCCCTTCTACTCTTTTGAAGAGTTCTTCACGAAACCGTGAGAAAAACTTTTTCTCAATAAAACTTTCGAACTTATCGTACAGTGCTGCAAATCTGTCGTACTTTCTCTCAACACTCACTCTCTCACCCTCATAGAATTGAGGGTCACGGTGATGGAACTGAAAGCCATGGCGAGTTCTGCGATCACCGGATGAAGCAGTCCCATCATCGCCATTGGAATAGCTATCACGTTGTAGAAGAAGGCCCAGAAGAGATTCTGTTTTATGATTTTGAACGTCTTTCTCGATATTTCTATCGCATCGACGACTTTCGATATGCCACCCTTTGTTATGATGATGTCTGCACTGTCGATAGCAAGGTCTGTTCCTGAACCTATCGCTATTCCGACATCTGCTCCTTTCAGAGCAGCGGCATCGTTCATGCCGTCTCCCACCATCGCGACTTTCTTTCCCTGTGCCTGGTAAGATCTTACAAGATCAAGTTTCTCAGAAGGCTTCACACCTGCATGGAACTTCTCTATTCCAAGGCGTCTCGCAACCGCCCTTGCGGTCTTTTCATTGTCTCCCGTTATCATGACAGGTTCTATTCCCATCTCTTTGAGTCTTCTCACGGCCTCGGGACTGTCTTCTCGGATTGGATCTTCTATTGCGAGAAATCCCACAACTTCACCGTTTCTTCTCACCTCGACAATGGTCTTTCCTTCCTCCAAAAGAGACTCGTACTTTGAGTAATCCAGAGGTTTCCCGACGAAATACTCCTCTCCTCCGTAGAGTGCCCTTACCCCTTCTCCTGGGATTTCCTCCACGCTTTCCACTTCGACCACATCCTGAGATAGCTCAGAAATTGCCTTCGCGAGCGGGTGGTTCGAGTTCCTTTCTATACTTGCAACTATTCTGATCAGTTCAGCGGAGAGATTGTGATCCACCACCTTCGGACTACCCTCGGTGAGCGTTCCCGTCTTATCCGTGAGAACTACCCCTACATCCTTCGATGTCTGAATCGCCTCGGCGTTTCTTATGAGAAGGCCCTTCTTTGCCGCAAGTCCCGTTCCAGTTACAAGCGCCATGGGAGTTGCAAGACCGAGAGCACACGGACACGCTATGACAATCGTTGCAACAAAGACGAAGATGGAAAAGGTCAACGGGTCACTGGTTTGTATGATCCAAGGGAAGATTTCTCTTGCCTTTTCTACAAAAGGAAGGAACCGTTCGTAATTGAAGTACCACACCAGAGCGCTGGTTATAGCGAGGACGATGATCGTGGGAACAAACCACATGGTGATCCTGTCGGCCAGAGCCTGGATCGGTACCTTCGAACCTTGCGCTTCCTGAATCAATTTGACCATTTGAGACAAAAAGGTGTCTTCTCCTACCTTTGTGACTTTTATTTTGATAGGACTCGATACGTTCAAAGAACCACCGATCACTTCATCGTTTTCTTTCTTCAAAACCGGTATGGATTCACCCGTGACCACAGATTCGTCGATCGAAGACTGCCCTTCCACGATCACCCCATCCACGGGGATTCTTTCACCGGGTTTTACCAGCACGATGAAACCCTCTTTCACCGCCTCTATCGGCATCATCACTTCTCCTTCGTCGGTGATGACGCGGGCTTCTTTTGCTTGAAGTTTCAGAAGGGCTTTGATTTCTTTGCTGGCCCTGTCGCGCAGGTAAGATTCTATGAAACGTCCCGTGATGTGGAACGCAACGATCATCGCACCGATGGCACCAAAGGACATTACAGGAAGTCCCACACTGTCAAGAAGAGCGGTCACCCAAGAAGTCACCGCACCGAAGAAGATGAGCGTGTCCATGTTTGTGTGTTTGTGTGTGAGGGCTATCCATGCTCCTCTGATCGTTCCTCTGCCCACGTAGAACGTAACGAACGCACCCGCGAAAACCTCTATCCAGGTGAAATAAGGTACCTCAGAAACAAACATGTGATAGATCATGAGGAGGGCAAGAGGGGCCGTGACAAGCCAGGCAAGAATCAGATTTCTCTTCGACTCTTCGTATCGCTTTCTTTCCACATCTTCTGGAGATTCTGTTGTTACTCCGTATCCTACTTCCTCCACAGCTTTTTTGATTTCCTCGAAGGATATCTCTTTCTCTGCCACTATGAACCCCGTTGAAGTGGCAAGATTCACAGCCGCGAACTTCACCCCGTCGAGTTTTTTCAGGGCCTTTTCAACGGTTTTCGCGCAGGTGGCGCACGTCATTCCTGTCACAGTGAAGGTCTTCTTTATCTCCTCATTCTTCGCAGCACGATCCTCCATCGTTTTCTGATCGCTCATACTGCCACACCTCCCTCGCCCAGGTTTCTGCGATGCACGCTCCCATGGTGACAGCAACTTCGAGGATCTCTTTTATTTCATCCTTTGTGGCACCCATTTCAATTGCTTTTTGATAGTACCCCTGAGCACAGGGCTTGCACTTTTCCACAACCGCTATGGCTAAGGCTGCCAGCACCTTGTACTTTGCAGGTATCGATCCATCAGAAAAGGCCTTATTTCTCATCCTCACAACCGCACCGCTCACCTCAGGGAATTCTCTTCTCCACCTTTCGAATTCATTCATTTTGGATCTTCCTCTTCATTCTCTCATACTCTTCTTCTGTGATCTCACCACGAGCGAATCTCTCCTTCAGTATCTCAAGAGCTCTATCAGTTCTTTCCACTCTTTCATGTCTTTCTCCTCCAAGCCACCTGAAGAGAAAGACAAAAAGAAACACCAGAATAACTGCCCAGAAAATCATCATGATAACTCCTCCTCCCCAGTTCCAGGGCCAGAAGCCCCAGCTCCAAAAACAGAATGGACACATCGTTGATTCCTCCTTTCAAATTATGCTATACTAATTGTAGCACATTATGAAAGCCTAACTCAAGTCGAAATTTTCTAGCAAGGAGGTGGATTTTATGAAAGTAAAGGATCCCGTCTGCGGAATGAAGATCGAAAAAGAAGAAGCGGCAGAAAAGATAGAGTACATGGGGAAAGAGTACTACTTCTGTTCTCAAGAGTGTGCTGAAAAGTTCAAAGATAACCCGGAGCAGTATGCACACCAGAAAAACTCACACGGCCATGGATGCTGTCATTGATCAAAAAGGCGCCATCCGGCGCCTTTTATTCATTCAGGATCTTTTCTATCTCTTCCATCACATCTTCTGTGAGTTTTTCTTTGATCTCGACTGCTTTCAGGTTCTCTTCGAGCTGTTCCGGTCTGCTCACTCCGAGAATGACACTGCTGACGTTTTTGTTCTTCAAGATCCACGCGATGGCAAGCTGTGGAAGACTCGCACCGAGCTGATCCGCTATATTCTGGAGTTTTCTGAGCTTTTTGAAGGTTTTTTCGTTGAGAAGTCCTCCTTCTTCGAGCCACTTCCTCACCTGCGGGAACGTGGCAAGCCTTGAGCCTTCAGGTATTCCGTTGTTGTATTTTCCAGAGAGAAGGCCAGACGCGAGAGGTGAATAAGTGGTCAGTCCCATGCCGTACTTTTCGTAGAGAGGTGCGTACTCTTTTTCCACCCTTTCTCTCACGAACATGTTGTACTGCGGCTGTTCCACGATGGGAGGCATGACACCCAGTTCTTTACAAACCCTGTGCGCTTCCTCTATCTCCTTTGCACTCCACTCGGAGGTTCCCCAGTAGAGTGCAAGCCCCTCTCTCAAAATGTAGTCCATCGCGAAGACAACCTCTTCCATGGGAACGTTCGGATCGGGTCTGTGACAGTAGAGGATATCCACGTAATCCATCTGAAGTCTCTTCAAAGAGTTCCAGGTTCCCTCGAGAAGATGCTTCTTCGAAAGTCCCAGATCGTTCGGCCCACTTCCACCCCAGAAAATCTTCGTGGAAACGACGAGGTCTTCTCTTCTGAAGTTCTTGAGTATTTTTCCAAGCATCGCTTCCGCTATTCCACCCGCGTATGCCTCTGCCGTGTCGAAGAAGTTTATTCCACTGTTGAACGCCTTTTTCACCACTTCCGTAGCCGTATCGAGGTCGAGCTGTTTTCCAAACGTAAGCCAGGACCCAAGAGAGAGTTCGCTGATCTTGACACCCCATTTACCTACCTTTCTGTACTCCATCGAAAACACCTCCTTACAACAGACTGGAAACGAACACTTTGTTTCCCGCGGACCTCACACATGCTTCTATGAAAGCAAGATCTTTCAGAGCCTGAACCGGACTTCCCAGATCGTTCGGTTTTCCTTCCGCAACCACCTGATAGAAATCCTCGAACTCCTTCTGATAGCTGTTTTCCTGTGGAACTTTCATTTCCTCTTCGTTCAGAACGATCTTGTCCCAGGATATGGAAATCTTTCCTTTTGTTCCTGTGATTTCGAATCGCTCGTTCCCTTTCAGAGAGTAAGAAATCGTGTAGTTTCCAACTGTGCCGTTTTCGAACTCGAAGATAGAGGAAAGAAAATCCATTCCCCCAAGAAGCGGAGAAAGATCCTTCGCAACGGCGGAAATCCATTCTATCTCACCAAGGATCAGTCTCATCGCCGCAGCGTGGTGGACCCCTCCGTCTGAGAGAAAACCTCCAACGTGCTTCGGCTTCTTTCTCCAGTCAGTGTGAACGTATTTGTTGTTTTCGTCCATTCCCACCCAGATCTGCCAATTCATGAAAACGGGATCACCTATCGCTCCGCTCTCAACCAGCTCTTTTGCCTTCCAGAAAGCCGGAACGTGTCTGAAATTCTCCGCGATGTAGACTGTTTTTTCAGATTTTTCGGACAACTCGACAACCTTCTTTCCTGTTTCCACGTCCGTTGAGATGGGTTTTTCACAGATCACATGGACTCCTTTTCGAAGGGCCTTTTCGATGAACGGGAGGTTCAATTCAACAGGGAGCGTTAGATCAACCGCGTCAACAAGGCCAGATTCCAAAAGTTCTTCGTAGCTATCGAAAACAGCGGGATTTCCTACCATTTTCGCGAACTCTTCAGCGTGAGACCTCGTTCTACTCGTGACAGCCGTGATCTCAAAGAGATGGGAAAGATTCTTCAAGGCAGGAAGGTGCAACTCTCGAGCGGCGATTCCACACCCCACAATACCCAATCTGATTTTTCTCAAAGGCTTCACCTTCTTTCACGTGATTTTTCAGTACATTATAGTCTGAAAATGTTTTCATTTCAATGTTTGGTGAAAACATCGATCCACGGTTTTTCATAGGAAAAAGCGGTGTAGAAGATTATGGAGATGATGAAAAGTACAACTATCACTATTTTGAGAGCTGTTCCAAGAGAGTTTCTCTCCAAGTCTTTCTCGAGAATCTCTGACAGGATAGCAGCAAGGAAGGTCACCACAAAAGCCCAGGAAAGATCCACAGCAAGTGATTCAACGTGCCCGAAGAACACAGGAAGCATGTACCAGATGAGCACTATAAACCAAGGAAGAAGAACGGTTGAAAGGATACGTGGATACCAGAACCCGTGTTTTTTCTTCGCAAAGAAATACTCGATGATGTTCGTAAAAAAGTACGCCCAGAAACCGATCTTGAGATGCTCGAAAACAGACTCATCAACTCCACAGATGGGCTTTAAAAGTTCCCATCCGGAGAGTTCGTAGCCAAAGTGAAGAACAGCGTAGATACCCAGAAAGATCAAAGCCTTCCAGAGCATCATCACACCCCCTATACGAAGCTTGTACAAATTCTAACACCAGAACAAAAAAGGGCGGAAATCCGCCCTTGAACATACTCCTGTTGGCAAAACTCTCATTCTTTTAGAAGGATCAGAACATCGAGCGGTTGCAATTTTACTTTTTTCTCATACAAATTTCCTTTGATCAGATCCCTGAACATTCCTTCCGGCAAATCAACGATCTGTAGTTCATGGGAATGATTGAAGAGGAAGTAGAAAATTTTTTCCCCTTTGATTTTCTTTATCACTTCTACATCATCTGGCGGTGCGATCTCTGCTCTGAGATTGTGTTCTCTCTCCATGAACTTCACAAGATCCCATACAAGATCGAAAGACGTGGAAGAGCCTACGTAGTAAACCCATCCTTTGCCGTAGTTGTTTCTCAACACGGCAGGTTCGTTCATGTAATAGTCCCTTCCAAATCTTCCGAGTACTTCCGCGGTGGTGGTTTTTATGTAGTCAAACACCAAACTACATTCGTACCTCTTGCCAAACATCAAGATTTCGTTCTTCTCTTCAGGTGGCAAAGCATCTATTTCTTCCACATAGCCCCCCATAAGATCGCGAAGATAACCTGGATAACCTCCCAGAACAACCTGATCGTCTTCATCGACAATACCACTCATTGTTGTGAGGATCAAGATTCCTCCGTTCGAGACGTAATCTTTCAGCTTCTGTGCAAGTTCTTTGCCCACCATATAAAGCACCGGAGCAACGAGGACTCTGTACCTTTCAAAATTCTGATCTTTCCCAACAACATCGACTCCAAGGCCGGTTTTCACAAGTGCCTTGAAGTACTTCTGCACTTCGTTTAAATACCTGAAGTCTACGCTAGGTGTCAGGGTGTCTTCCATCGCCCACCAGCTTTCCCAATCGAACAGAAGGGCTGTCTGTGAGACAACCCTTGCGTCGAGAATATCCGATAAGGACTTTATCTCTTCTCCCACTCTTTTCACTTCCTGAAAGACCCTTGTGTTCGGACTGTCGACATGTGTGATAACAGCCCCGTGGAATTTTTCTACTCCTCCTTTTGATTGTCTCAGCTGAAAGAACATGAGCGTTTCAGCACCGTGAGCGAGAGCGTGATAACTCCAGAGCCTCATCTCTCCGGGTCTTTTCTGGGGATTGTACCATCTCCAGCACGCCTGCGAAGGAGACTGTTCCATCAGGACGAAGGGTTTTCCTTCTTTCAAACAGCGTATCAGAGAGTGTCTCAAAGAAATCACGGAGAAATCTTCTTTGTAACCGGGATAGTTGTCCCATGCTGCAACGTCCATATGCTTCGCCCATTCGAAATAGTTCCACTCCTTGAAAGTTGCCGCAATCAGATTCGTGGTGACGGGTATGTCGGGAGTGTGTTTCTTTATTGCCCTGTATTCCTCCAGGAAACACTCGAGCATACTCTGTGTCATGAAGCGTCTGTAATCCAGATAAAGTTCTGGAAGAACAGATTGATACCTGTCCTTTCTCCAGACGAGAACACTCCTCGTTGTTGGAACAGGAATCTCTTCCCAGGCGGTGAAGGTCTGGGACCAGAACCGTGTGTTCCATCTTCTGTTCAATTCATCGAGTGTGCCGTACTTTTCCTTCAACCAGTTCTGAAACTTCCCCCTGCAGATATCACAGTAGCAGTAGTTCAGGTATTCGTTGTTCACGTGCCAGAGAACGAGAGCAGGATGATCCTTGAAATGTTCTGCGAGTTTCTCTGCAATGTTTCTTGCAAAATATCTGTACTTCTCACTGTTGGGGCAAAAGTTCTGTCTGCCTCCCTTTTCTCGCTTTACACCGTTCACGTCTGTGAAAAGGATTTCAGGGTATTTCTGCGTCATCCAGTGAGGGGGAGCGGATGTGGGAGTTGCAAGACAGACGTAGATACCTTCTTTGTACAGGCGATCCATTACTTTTTCAAAGAACGAAAAATCGTAGGTGTTCTCGTCTGGTTGGATAAGACTCCATGAGAAAACCCCGATGGTGACCACGTTGATACCTGCTTCTTTGAACATCCTAATATCTCTTTCGAACGTTTCCTCGTCCCACTGTTCCGGGTAGTAGTCTCCTCCGTACCAGATCACAGGAAGTTTCGGATTTACCACCCATGTTCACCTCCAAAAAACCCCGGCGATCGCCGGGGCTTCCTCATTTCTGTTCTATGTAGAACTGTATCGGCATGGCGTTCCACGGGCTGAAGAACGGCGTTGCTGTCACCAGTTCCTCCGGTACGTTCTTGAAGTTGTTCTTGACAATAGCAGGAGATATATCTTCGCCCACCGTTCCTATCATCCAGAGATTTTCTCTGTGAATCTTCGTTACTTCTTTCATGAGTTCCTTGATCTTTTCAGGATCGGAAGTGTTCTGAATCTCCTTCCATACGTCGAGTAGTTTTTCGAGAGTCTCCTTTATACCCTCGGGTGGAACGATCGCATCTTCCTGCTGTAGATATTCCTTCAGAGATTCTTCTCCTTCAAGGTAAGAACCAGCCCAATCAGCCCAGCCAATGTACCACGCAGAAGCGTACTCCGTGCTTCCAGGAATGATCCATAGGGGATCCACAAGAGGCTGGCTTGCCCTATCCATCACCCAAGCCTGCGCATCGAAATCGTGCGCACTGAGCCTCGAATCGTAGAGTGACCTTTCGAGGTTCTCGATTTCGACCCGAACACCTATCTGTTTCCAGTATTCTTTCACCATTGTCCAGACATCAACATGGGTCTGACCGGTGACCTGTATGGTGAATCTCAGAGGTCTTCCATCGGGAAGGAGTCTGTACTCGTGCCTGCTGTCCCACTTCAGTCCCATTTCGTCGAGGAGCTTGTTTGCTCTGTCTGGGTCATACTCCGCATACGCCTTCTCCCATTCAGGATCGTAGTACGGAGATCCGCTCACGAACGAGGCTTGCCTTGGTTCTGCCAGTCCGTTGAAGAGGATCTCGTTGATCTCCTCTCTGTTGATAGCAAGTGACAGCGCCTGTCTGAATCTCACATCCCTGAAAACTTCTCCGAGTACAGGATCTGGCGGATCGGATATGTTCAGCATCACCATGCTCACGGATCCATTGTCGGTTTTCCATCTCAAAACCCTGTAACCACCGCTCTTGGCGTTTTCGAGAAGAAGCGGCAAAACACCCGGGCCGGGTCCCAGAAGACCGATGTGCCTCCACTGCATATCGATTTCTCCGGAGATTGCTTTCAACATGATAACTTCACTACTTTGAACGTATTCGTGTCTGATCCTGTCAATGTAAGGCAGTTGATTCCCTTCGATGTCAACTGCCCAGAAGTATGGGTTCCTCTCGAGTATGTAGAACTGTTCTGTTGGATCTGTGACGGGTTTCCAGGGTGTTAAAACGGGCAGATCGAGACTTTCGAGAAAATCACTTTTATCATTGAAAAGATCAACCCACGTGTTGTGAACACCCTCGACCATTTTCTTTTCGATCTCTTCCATAGGGGTGTAATTTGGGTGGAATTGCTTCAAGAAATGTTTCGGAGAGCCTGTGAATCCTCTGTTCGCCACCTGAAGTAGAAACAGAGCGTACGGTTGTTTGAACACGAATTTCACCGTGTAGGGGTCTGGAGCTTCCACCCTGTCGAGAAGTCTGTACCAGGCGGGTTTCGCAGGGGTGAGTTCATCATTCCCCAGTATATCGTCGACCCAGAAAAGGATATCTTCGGAAGTGTAAGGATGACCATCGGACCACTTCATGCCTTCTCTGAGATAAAAGACATATACTTTTCCATTTTCAAGTATGTCCCAGCTTTTCGCTACTCCCGGTACAAACTTCTCTCCGTTCTTGTCCCAAAACACAAGACTCGCCTGGTTGATCCTGGGAATACCCCACCTGTCAGAAGGCCCTTTCCAGACTCTCCTCCAGGTGCCACCGTACTGTCCTACACTCTCCTCAGGAACTACAACAAGAGGTTCCTTTGGAAGTCTCTGCTCGACCGGTGGTAGTTTTCCTTGCTTCACAAGTTCTGCAAGCATGGGTGCCTCGTTGAACTTTTCAATCCTTTTACCCGTGGCTTTGTAGTAGTCTTCAGGTGTTGCGTAGACACTCCAGGAAAGACCAATCACAATGAACAGTGAGACGAGCAGAAAAACAAAGACTTTCCTCATGAACACACCCCCTTTGATGAATGTTTTTATTTTTTCCTCTAAAGAAATTTCTTCGTTATTATACTACCACCACTGTACAAAGAGAACCAAACACGAAAAAATCCGATTTTCTGGAATTATTCGCAACTATCGATAAATATCGATTTTTACCGTCAATTTTCTCATCTGAAATCGTATTTCCTAATTTGAAAAAGCCTTCAGAAAAGAAACTCGACGTTAATCTTCTATAATTCCCTGGTATCCGGTTTCAGAGGAATTATTCGAACTCTGCGTGAAAACAGTTTCATGATAATCTTAGTTCAAAAGGAGGTGGGCCAAGATGCGTTTCACGGAAGGGCTTTGGAGATTGAGAGAGGGGGTACAGTTGTTCAGGCCAGAACAGGTGTACGAATACTCCTGCGATGGAAAGAAACTGATCCTTCGATCGCCGTTTCGGAGGGTGGAGCACCGGGGACAGACGCTTCAGGGTCCGGTCTTCGAGATCGAGATCTCCTCTCCGTTTGAAAACGTAATAAGAATTCGGTTCAGACATTTCAAGGGAGTACTCGAAAAGCCCCCGTACTACGAAATCTACCAGGACGAAAGCTTCACACCGGATATCAAAGAAACAGAAGGAAGTTTTATCTTCACCTCAGGAAAGGCAAAAGCGATCATAAGGAAGAATCCCTTCGGTGTGGAATTCTTTTACGAAGATCGTTTCCTCACGAAATCGGATCTGGGATACGCCGTGGCACCAGAAGGGAGGTTCTGTCTTGAAAGACTCCATCTGAGCGTGGGAGAGATGATCTACGGTCTCGGAGAAAGATTCTCAGCTTTCGTCAAAAACGCTCAGAGAGTTGTCATGTGGAACGAGGACGCCGGAACGATCTCCGATATGACCTACAAGAACATCCCGTTCTATGTGAGCATCAGAAAATACGGTGTCTTTGTGAACGATCCTGGAAAGGTGGACTTCGAAATCGCAACAGAACATGTGGAAAAGGTGCAGTTCAGTGTGAAAGGAGAGACTCTGGACTATTTCATCATCGCCGGGAAAGATCTGAAAGAAGTTCTGGAACGCTACACACTTCTCACAGGACGACCAGAACTTCCTCCTGCCTGGAGTTTCGGACTCTGGCTCACCACATCCTTCACCACACAGTACGATGAGAGAACTGTGATGGAGTTCGTGGATGGCATGAGAGAGCGTGACATACCCCTTCATGTCTTTCACTTCGACTGCTTCTGGATGAAGGAGTTTCACTGGGTGGATCTTGAGTGGAACAGGGAGAACTTCCCCGACCCTGAAGGGTTGTTGAAACGTCTCAAAGAGAAGGGCCTGAAGGTGTGTGTCTGGATAAACCCCTATGTCTCTCAGTTTTCGAGTCTCTTTGACGAGGGAAAAGAAAAGGGTTATTTCCTGAAAAAACCAGACGGAGATGTCTGGCAGACGGACGACTGGCAACCAGGAATGGCGATCATCGATTTCACGAATCCGGAAGTCAGAAAGTGGTTCGCTTCAAAACTGGAAAGATTGATAGATATGGGAGTTGACTGTTTCAAGACGGACTTTGGAGAGAAGATTCCCACAGATGTGGTCTATTACGACGGATCCGATCCTGAGAAGATGCACAACTACTACACCTATCTGTACAACAAAGTGGTCTTCGAAACCATTGAGAGAAAACTCGGAAAGAGAAACGCTGTCGTCTTCGCAAGGTCTGCAACGGCAGGGAGTCAGAAATTCCCGGTCCACTGGGGAGGAGATTGTCTGGCTTCCTATGAGTCCATGGCGGAAACCTTGAGAGGAGGTCTTTCTCTGGCACTGTGCGGTTTCGGTTTCTGGAGTCACGACATCGGAGGATTCGAGGACATCACAACACCGGATCTGTACAAGAGATGGGTGGCATTCGGTCTTCTGTCATCTCACAGCAGGCTCCACGGAAATTCGATGTACAAGGTTCCCTGGAACTTCGATGAGGAAGCGGTGGAGGTGCTCAGATTTTTCACGAAACTGAAGTGCAAGCTCATGCCCTATATATTCGCCAGCGCAGTCGAAGTACATGAGAGGGGAATCCCTGTCATGAGACCCATGATTCTTGAGTTTCCAGACGATCCCACCTGTCTCTATCTGGACAGACAGTACATGCTGGGAGAATCACTCCTTGTCGCTCCGATCTTCAGCGAGACGGGAGAGGTGACCTACTACCTTCCAGAGGGAGTCTGGACTCACTTTCTCACCGGCGAGAGGGTAGAAGGAGGAAGATGGAGAACAGAAAAATACGACTACTTCGGACTCCCACTCTTTACAAGACCGAACTCCATAATTCCGACAGGGTCCGTCGATGACAGGCCGGATTACGATTACGCAGACGGTGTCACATTGAACGTTTTTGAAATTTCAAACAAAACAGCGCATGTTTACAACACACGGGGCGAGGTGGAATTGAGTGTGAAAGTAGAGAGAAAAGGAAACGAGATACACGTTGAGGTCCTGAAGGACTCCAGAAAACCATGGAAGCTGCTGTTCTGGAACGAAAGGCTTGAAGCTGTGGAAGGAGCTGAGACAAGAGAACTAGAAAAAGGAACAGAGGTGGTTCTCAGCTTCCAGAGAGCGATTTTAAAGACAAAATGAGGGCGCTTCTGCGCCCTCATTTCATAAGCACAAAATCGATACTGGCTATTTCACAGAAGGTTTTGATCTCCTCCACGTAGTCCCCGTAGACGCCGTGGATGTGGTTGGAGGAATATTTGGCCAGGAATTCGTCTATAGGTGTCTCCATCTTCAAAAACGCGTGCGGCCAGTTGTTCTGTATGCTGTCTGCTATCTCGTAGTTTTTCTCCTCCCCAAAGTCCACGAACTCTCCAGGAACGACTGTGAATCTGTACCTTCCATCTTCCCTCGTGAGTCTTCCAAGTGTCACTTTTCCGGGTGCTGCTATGTGTTTTACCGCTGCACCACCTGCGGGGAAGTAGAACGTCTGTGGATAGAACTCCACTTTCTTCATGTTCTCGTCGGGATCGAACGATCTGGCTGCAAAGTACGTTGCGTGGTTTCCTGAGTTGCACAGATCCAGTACATCGTACTCCTCCACGTAGTGTCTCACGTCCGCAAAGAGCACGGGTGTTTTCGCAATCAGCTTGAAGATCTGCATCGTGAGCGCCCCATCGGAATCTGCCTCTGTTGCGCACACGATCGGTTCGTGCTCTCCTTCCCAGTCGTAGGGATCGTTCAGGAACGTCTCCGTCACATCCATCGTCACGAAGTGTTCTGTGAGTTCGAGCTGGCCTTTTATTCCCACAAAGTCTAATTCCATCTCCTCCACGATCTCCCTCACCGCATGATAGCTCTTTATCTGGAGTTCGAGCTTTTCGGGTGTGAGGTACTTCCCATCGTAGTGAACCGCTTTTGCTTTCTCTTCGATCCAGAGCCTTCCTTTCCTTGCGCGCTCGTCCGGTATCAGCTGGCTTCTTCGAACGATCTCGAACTGGTCTATGTGCTCTACATCGACACCGAAGATCTTGTTCCACAGATCCACGTTAGGAACGGCGGTGTACATACCCATCGATCTTCCACCGAACACACCGTATCTCTGACCCCTGAGTTTTTTGTATGTGCTTCCCGCTCTGATGAATGCCATCACTTTCCTGAGAACTTTCTCGTCTTTTATGTTGCCCCACATTCTGTAGTGCTTCGTTCCGTCCTGTTCCAGCGCTCCCGCCGCAGAGAGCATCGCAACCATACCTGGATACTGCGGGTTTATGTTGGAAAAAAGTAGAAACGGACCCGGTGCGAATTTGCTCGCAAGAACTGTGAAATGAGGGAACGCCCAAACTGCGTAGTTGAAGATGGTAACTTCCGCTCCCTCTTCTGCGAGCCTTCTTGCTTCTCTCTTCGCTATTGAAGGCTTCCACACGATTTCTTTTGCTCTGATTACCTCCACTTCTCCTGTTTCTTCCAGAGTTTTTGCTATCTCATCTTCGAACTTTTTCACAATGCCTTCAAGTTCTCTGTGCACGTACTCTCTTCCATCGGAGAAGCTGATGAGTCCCACCCTGTATTTTCCCTTCATTCTTCCACCGCCTCCAACACGAGTGTTATGCTGTCTGTTTCAAGGAGCTTTTTGGGTACTGTGATTTCCAGGTTCTTTCCCACATTTTTGAAGCTCAATCTCTCCCCCGTCAGGAAATGTCTCACTGTCCCTGCTGATAGATTGAGATCCTCAATTACAATTTTTTCTCCGGTCGGGATACCGAGAAAGATGACAAAGATTCTGTTACATTTTCTGGTGAACCTGATCTCTGTTCCATCCTCAGTCTTCGCACAGCACCTTTCCCAGACAGAAGTACCGTAGATGGCATCTCCGTACTTTCTCAGCCATTCACCAAGGCCCAGGAGTCTTTCTTTTTGCAGATCCGGAATCGTTCCGTCACCCTTTGGCCCAACGTTCAAAAGGAGATTTCCTCCCTTGCTCACAACGTCCACGAGTGTGTAGACGAGCTGTTCAACAGAGAGCATGTGTTCCGGCCCCTCGTTTCGGTTGTATCCAAAAGAGAGCCCTATTCCCCTCGTAAACTCCCATTTGTAGCCCGGCAGATCCCCCGGATAGTTCACGTGGTACTCGGCCGTTTTGAAATCCCAGTGCGGCACTCCCCACCTGTCGTTCACAGAACCTTCTGGATGTTTGTTGTAGTAGTAAGCGAAGAGATACTTCAGGTCTTCCTTTCCTTTCTCCGGCCAGCCCATGTCGTTCCAGAGAACGTCGGGAAGGTACAGATCCACAAGTTCCATGACCTGTTTGTAGGCATAATCTGCGTACTCGTAAGTGTTCGGCCTGATGTAGGAGAGATCCTCGGGGTATCTTATCGGCTCGGTCGTGAAGCGCCAGTCCAGACCTCCTGAGTAGTACACTCCAAATCTCAATCCTGCTTCTCTTACGGCTTTTGCAAGATCTCCTACGAGATCTCTCTTCGGTCCTCTCTTCACGGAGTTGAAATCTGTGTATTTCGTCCCCCACAGACAAAATCCATCGTGGTGTTTCGTTGTCGGTATCACGTACTTCGCTCCTGCTTTTTTGAAGAGATCAGCCCACTCTTGTGGATCCCACTTCTCTGCGGTGAAAAGATCCGCAAACTTCTCGTACTCGAAATTTTCTCCGTAGGTCTTCACGTGGTATTCCCAGGTGGGACTCTCCTTGATCCTGAGGGAATTTTCGTACCACTCTGCGTACGGATTCTGGAAGAACCAGGCATCCATCGGCACTTTACCGAGTTCTCCGGTGGGCGTCGCCCATCCCGGAACAGAGTAAATCCCCCAGTGAATGAAGATCCCGAATTTCGCCTTGTCGAACCATTTCGGTACTGTGTGTTCCCTCAGAGATTCCCAGTCAGGTTTGTAACGGGGTTTCATAGAAATCATTCCTCCTTCACTTCACCAACGATGATTCCTCTTCCTTCCGTACCAAGGAAAATTCTCCCGAATTCATTCATATCTCCTATCATGTAATGTATCCATCCAAATTGATGCTTATCGTTGTTAATTCTCATCCATGTTTTGCCCTCATCTGTCGACATGAAAATACCATAAACTCCATTCACCATACCGTTCAGGTAAATTGCTGGATAGTCAGTACCTGGTTTTGGGGCTCCGAAACCAATCACGTAGGCTATATCAACGTTTCCTAGTCGCTCAAACGTTATTCCACCATCTTTTGATCTGTAAAGTCCATTCCATTGAAGTGCTAACCAGATATCTCCTTCTCTGTCAGGAGCCAACACAGGGAAAGAATAAAGCGATACCCACCAGTTATCAAAAGAAGGAAGTTTAGCACCTTTCATAAAACTCTTTCCTCCATCTTTACTTATGAGGAAGTCACCGTTTTTCCAATCGAAGATGTAAAATTTACTCGGATTTACAGGATCAGATGCAGGAAAATAGTTGAATTCTGGAACTGGAACACTAATGGCTTTTTTCCAGCTTTTTCCTTTATCGCTTGAAACAATTACCTCATGATTCGCTGGACTCCAGACCAGTGTTTTTCCATCGTTCGAGACTGCCAAACTTAACCTCCCGCCGTCAGTTATTCCCTCCGGGACAGTTTCTATCTCTCTCCAGTTGATTCCGCCATCCTCGGAGTAAGACAAGAAAGGATAGGTGTATGTATGCACTCTTGCCACGAATTTTGAATTCTGATAGGCAAAAGCTATACCAAGAGACGTCCATTTTAGGGGTTTGTACATAGATGATGGTGGGGTGTCCAAACTTTCGTGACGGAATCCTCCCCAATCGGCGATTGCAGAGAGAAGAGGCCTTTCTCCTATGGGGGGAACCAGTTGCAAAACAACTGTTTCTTCTAACCCTCGATTTTCGAATATCCATTTCACTGGTTTTCCCATACCTTCGAATGACTTTTTTAACTCATAAGTCACCCACACACCATAACCTGTTGTGAAAATAGCCCTATTCATGTCAAATGGATCTATCTTGACGTCAGATATCCAGTGAGGATTTAAATCTTTTATCCAGGGCGCTTTGTTGATATCAAAATTTGCCTTTTCCAGAAGAGGTCTCCACGTTTCTCCTCCGTTCAGGGAAATAAATATCTCATCGTGTGGATACCACCTATCGAGTGTGGATACTATCACCACGTTCTCTTGAACATCTATTCCACAATATCCGAAATCTCCTTTCATTGGTGTTACATCGTACCATTTTTGATCAGCAATCACATACTTCATAACAGCCCCTCTCGTAGCACCATTCGGTCCCAAAGCATTGGAAAGTGTAACGTAAAGGATCCCGTCATGTATTTTTCCACGCAATGGAATGAGATCGTTCGGCAGGTTTGGAAGAACATTCCAGGTGGTTCCACCATCTTCAGTTACAAAGATCCCCTTGGGTTCTGAACATCCAACAAAAATTCTAGGAGTAGGACTTCCTTTTTCTCCACTTTTCTCATCGAATAGCACAAACGTTACACTGGTTGAGGGAAAACTATCCACTTTTTTCCAATTTTTTCCAAAATCTTCTGATTTCCACAGACCATATTTCGTTGTACCCATAAAAAGCACGCTACTGAAATTTGGATCTACCTGCAATCTTTCACCAGCGTTTCTTCCATCTTCGTTCCCACCAACTTTTATCCCATACTTGTCAAGGTTTACAATTGTCCACGTTTCACCGTAATCTTCCGAGATAAGAATGGCTCCATATCCTGCCCAATCCTGAGTGTATTTTCCTGTCATCGCGTAGATTCTCTTCGGATCACTAGGATCGAGAGCAACGCTCAACACTCCCATGTAATCGGACTGATCTCTTCTCAAAAAATCAAATAATTGCTTCCACCTCTTTGTTTCCTCATCCCACCTGTAAAGTCCACCAACATCCGTTCTCGCATATAAAAGCCCAGGACTAGCAGGATGGAATATTATTCCTGGTACAAATCCTCCTCCGTTGATTTCCACCGATTTCCACTCAAAAGTTGCTCCAAAAACAACACCCAGTATCGCTAAAAATAAAATCAAGAAAGATCTAAGCATTTTTACACCCCCTTACTATTTGTATAACCAGCATTTCACCACTCTACCATTAACATCAAAGTCTGGAGGAACACTTTCTCTACAAATACTCATAACTTCCGGGCAACGGCTCGCAAATTTGCACCCTTTCGCAAAAAATTCTTCACGCTCGGTGGATGAAAGGTTGATATTTTCATCCCATTCGTATTCAGGATCAGGAACAGGGATAGAACTTTTTAAAAGTTTTGTATACGGGTGAAAAGGTGTGTCCAGTATGTCTTGTGCCCTTCCCATTTCAACTATGCTGCCCCTAAACATGATCGCAAGTTTATCTGCCACATAATAAGCCGTTGATAAATCATGAGTTATGTAAAGTATGCTTATACCAAATCTTTCCTTTAGATCTCTGAAGAGATTGACTATAGAAATTCTCAAGGAGGCATCAATCATAGAGACAGGTTCATCTGCCACCAAGAATGAAGGATTAGTGAGAAGAGCTCTCGCAATTGAAATTCTTTGTAATTGTCCCCCTGAAAATTCACTTGGGTATCTTCCCTTAATCTCATCAAAGTTCAATCCAACCACAGATAGCTTTTCTTCTATTAACCTTAGCGCTTCATCTTTAGTATTGGCCATTTTAAATCTCAGTACAGTTTTAAAAAGATAATCTTCCACCTTTCTAAAAGGATTAAATGTGGAAAATGGATTTTGTTGAACTGTTTGAACTTTCTTGAGAAAATGCATTTCATTTTCTACAAAGTCTTTCAGCTTTATTCCGTCATACAAGACTTCACCATTAGTTGGTTCTTCCAATCCGAGAAGAATCTTTGCGGTTGTTGTCTTTCCGCAACCTGATTCTCCAGCAAGAGAGAAAATTTCCCCAGAGCCAATTTCAAAAGAAACGTTATCAATTGCTACAAGTTTTTTCAGAGAAAAAATGCTTCCTACTCTAAATATCTTCGTTAAATTTCGAACAGACACCCTCATCGCTCAACACCTACTTTCCAGCAAGCCACTTTATGATTTCTAGCAACTTCTATAAGGTCAGGTTCCATCTCCATACAAATTTGATCCGCAATAGGACATCTTGGATGAAAAGGACATCCAGAAGGAAGATTTGCAAGAGAAGGAGGAGAACCTGGTGTTCCTTCTTTGCGGGAGCGATCACCGAATCTTGGAAGTGAGTTTATTAGGAACCTTGTGTACGGATGAAGAGGATTTTTGAATATCTCATGGGTTTCTGCTTCTTCTATCAATCTTCCCGCGTACATTACGCCGATTCTAGTAGCAAGATGTGCGTGAACTCCCATATCGTGTGTGACGATGACCAATGTATTCTTCTGCTCTTTGTGTATCTTTTTAAGAAGTTGTATCACTCCCCTTTGAACCACAACATCGAGGGCTGTTGTTGGTTCATCCGCGAATATCACTTTAGGGTTCAAAACGGTTGCGAGGGCTATTGTGACTCTTTGTCTCATACCACCGGAGAGCTGATGGGGATAAGAATCAAGCACTCTAACAGGAAGACCAAGAGCTTCGAAATAGCTTTCTATTCTTGAAAACGCCTCTTCCCTGGACATTGAAGTATGCTCCTCTATGACATCAAGAAATATCCTCCTGATTTTTCTAACAGGATTCAAAACGCTCATTGAGCCTTGCGGAACGTAAGACACGTATTTCCAGCGGATTTTTTTTAACTGATCAAGACTCATAGAGTTTATCCTGTACTCTTCGCCGTCGAGCTTGAAAACAACTTCTCCATCAACCAATTTGAGCGGGGGTTTTATTTCACCAAAGAGTACTTTCAAAAGAGTGCTCTTTCCGCATCCACTTTCCCCTGCTATTCCATAGACTTCATTCTCAAAAAAATGAAGGGAAACGTTATCAACGGCTCTAATGGAAGTCGTTTTATCTCCAGATTTGATGAAATAGTAGGCTCTCAAGTTCTCTGCGACAGCGATCTTCTCCATGATCACTTCACCGCCCCTATTCTTTGCATCCGCGTTCGCGGATCGAGGTATTCGTTTATACTCAGAGAAAGTGTGTAGAGAGCCGTGAAAAGGAAAACAGCCGTTACTATTGGTGTTAGAACCCACCACCAGTATCCAAGGAGCATGGCCTGGAAATTTATCATCCAGTGGAACATGGATCCAAGTGTGGGAATCTCCACGCGAGTGAACCCTAGTATCGCCAGGACAATTTCGAAACCGATGGCACCCATCATACTTCCAATGAATCCACCCGAGATAACAGGGATCAAATATGGTACAAAATCACCAAAGACGACTTCAAAGGTTCTCATACCGGAAAATTTCGAAGTAACAACGAATTCTCTTTCTCTCAAGCTTAGAATCATGGATCTTATTACGCGGGCATCCCCTGCCCATCCAAAGACACCTATTATCAGTCCCAAAATTGGAAGGCTTAAATAGTTCTTTATGAGAGAAGATAAGAGAAGTAAGAGGGGAAAAACAGGCATGACCATGAATGTATCCGTTAGAGCCATGAGGATTCTGTCCGTAGTTCCTCCAAGATATCCTGATAGCATTCCTATTGTTATCGCTATGATTCTGGAAAAAACAGCCGCGATTGTTGCAAGTATCAGAGAATTCTTCAGGGAAAAAGTTAGAAGCCAGAAGATATCCTGACCTTTCCCATCCGTTCCGAGGATATGCTCTAAAGAAGGTGGTTGATTTGTTGGTAACACATACCATTTGTAAGGATCATAAGGAGAAAAAATGGAAAGAATCGAAAGAAGAACCAAAGCAGTAAGAACTGTGACTGCGTACTTGAATCTTAGATCTTCCCACATATCGA
Source organism: Thermotoga maritima MSB8 (assembly GCF_000008545.1). NCBI lineage: Bacteria > Thermotogati > Thermotogota > Thermotogae > Thermotogales > Thermotogaceae > Thermotoga > Thermotoga maritima. The sequence goes on along the minus strand of NC_000853.1, from coordinate 321,199 downwards.
AAAACAATCTCAGAATCCTCTTCATCAGGATCACTCCTTGCTTTTATCTATACCTTATACGAGGATCTATCAGAGGATAAAGAAGGTCCAGTATCAACAGAGCAGTTGCAACCGCTATGATTGAGAAAAAACTTATAGCAATCATGACATTATAATCGTTGGCCCTGACAGCGTTATAAGCCAATGTCCCTATACCTGGATAGGTGAAGAGAATTTCTGTCATCATCGCACCTCCGAATATTCCACCAAGAGATAAACCAAGACCGGTAACCTGAGGGAGCATAGCATTTCTCAAAACGTAGGAAAATAAAATCTTGCTATTCCTCAATCCCATCATTCTGGCATAAACAACGTAATCTTCCTCTCGAAGATTTTGAACGAGTATTTTCGTTCCCAATCCCCAACCTGCAAAACCAAGAATAATAAGAGACAGTGCTGGTAATGTCCCATGTTTTATAACATCAAGAATAAAAGACCAGCTAAGAGAGATCTTTTGTCCAACAGAGAAACCTCCACCAAGTGGAAAAATTGGAAACACGTAACAAAACAGGAGAAGGAGTGTAAGTGCAAAGATATAGTAAGGTATCGGATTTATAGCCATAAGAATACCCGTAAGAATCTTGGAACCAAAAGATTCCTTGTAATATCCTAATATAGCGCCTATTACCAACCCTAAAACCCATGAGATCAGTGTTGTCAAAGTAAGGAGACCTATGGTCCACGGAAGAGAGTTTCTGATCAAGCTTATTACCGATGCAGGATAATAGACCATCGATGGACCAAAATCTCCTTTTAAGAGTCTCTTCCAGAGATTAACGTACTGTTCCCACAGAGTGCCTTTCAGTCCATAAAGCTCTTCCATAACTTCCCTCATCTTGATAACGGCTTCAGGTGTTGTGTTTTGTATTCTTAATCTCGTGTTCAAAATCTGTTCGATAGGGTCTACTGGTGATAGTCTTGGTATGAGGAAAACAAGGGTTATACCTATTACGACCATGTACACATACTGAATCAATCTTGGAATGAGGTAGCTTTTTATAAATTTCATAATTTTTCTCACTCCTTATGTCTAATCTCAAAGAAGAGCCCGCCCCGTCTGGGGCGGGGGAATGTTATTTCCTTCCAGTTGGTTCAAGGAAGGTGAGGAGATACTTAAACTGTGACCAGTGCCAATAAGGCATCATGTATGGATTTTCAAGAGTTGGCCAGTTGGTCCAGTAGTAATCGTTGTAGACAAGGGCTGTGGTTAACACTCCTATAGTTCCAATTGGTATGGTGGGAAGCTCTTCTGCCAGTATTTTCAGTCCTTCTCTTCCAAATTCTATATTTCGGGGATCGTTCCAATCCAGCTTTTCCATTTCGTCTATGATTTTATCCAGTCTTTCGTCAAACCATCTTGATACATGTCCTACACCTTCTCCAAGAGGTTTATTTTGATATTTTGAATGGAAGAAGTAAAGTGTTCTGTGAAGATCAGCGTGGCCTCCCCATGGCTCTGGAGCAGGCCAGTTTCCAGTTATCAGCACCTCAAAGTTCCCTTCGTTTATACCTGAAATATAAGTTGTGATGACATCAACATCTATACCAAACTCTCTCCACTGCTGAGCAACACCGAAGGCTACAAGATCGTTCGGATTCGTTCCAAGCTGGATCTTCCAAGGAGTTCCATTCGGCAACAGCCATTTTCCATTTTTATCTCTCTTGAAACCTACACTGAGCAACAACTGTTCAGCGACATCCGGGAGATGCTTCCACCAGCCACTTCCAACACCTAGTTTTATCTTTTCAGGGTCATCAGGCACGTTCCAGCCGTATCTTTTCGCAACTTCAGCGATCTTCAAGGGAACGTCTGGATCGTACACCTTTACACCGTTCACGGTGAGATTCTGCAACCATTCCTCCAGAGGTTCATAGTAGAGCTTCCTGTAGAGAGGAAGTGGCGGTATGTGAAGCGCAGATATCAGCATGTTACCTTCTTCGGTTTCTGAGAGTTTCACAATATCAAGTGCGAGAGCCAGAGCCCATCTTACTTCTTTCATGTTGAACGGATATTTTGCGGTGTTGATGGTGATTCCTCCGACGACGGGATCAACGAGAGGGACGAATGGGAAATCTGAATAAAGCTTCACATACTTGCTTCTTTTGAGGAGTGCCTTGAGGGCTTGAGGACCTATACCCGCAGCATCAAGTTGATTCTGGAGAAATGCTAAAGTAATTTTTTCATCTGTTTCGTAAGCATAGAAGAGCACATATTTCGGCTTGGGCATACCAAAAATCATACCAGTCGGTGTCCTTTGCCAATCTTCCCTTCTTTCCCAGAGAACCCAGTATCCCGCTGGATCGTAGTCTTTAAGAACGTAAGGACCTGTGCCAACGGGTGGGTTGAAAGTGAATCCAACAGGGTCTTCAACCTTTTCAAAAACGTGTTTCGGCATGGGCCACCAGTATCCCCATCTGTCTATGAAATACGTGTGAAATCTTGTGTTGGGTTTCTTCAGTTCAAAAACCACGGTATAGTCGTCTTCTTTGTAGACCTTGTCTATGTATTCGTTGAATTCCATGTGCCTTGCCATTTCTGGATATTTCATGCACATTTCTACTGTGAAAACCACGTCGTCCGCTGTGAAAGGTACACCATCGCTCCAGTAAACACCCTTTCTGAGTTTTACAATCATTTTGGTAAAATCTTCATTGTAAATAGGGCCAGTTTCTGCCAGCGCGTTAATAATCTCTCCTCTCACAGGATCATCCATCCAGAGTGGTTCGAGCAACAACTGCTGAATCCCCCTGTGTGGATCTTTCCATCCTGCTATCACGTTGAAGTCTCCCGGATTTGCTGTTTTAGGACCCGGTACTATAACTGTTTGTTCTCTGGGAACATTCAAAAATTGCGCAAAACTTGCTGCAAAAATGGTGAACAGCACCGCCACAAAAAGAAACCTTTTCATAAAAACACCCCCTTAAAAAAAAGTTTTGTTTTTAGTAAAGCTTACTCATAAGATTACTATGAAAACATTTTCATTCAAAATCTCAAAAAAGACGATTATTTCAAATTAAAAAGAAATATGATAACTTATCGTTCCATATTTTTTCATATCACATTTACGCAAACGTTTGCTTAGTTCGTGGGAAACGTTATAATAGTGAATGAAGTGATTAAGAGAAGAGTACAGGGAGGCAACAACATGAAAAAAGCTACTCTAAAAGACATTGCAGAATATTTTGGTGTCTCAATTTCCACTGTTTCAAGAGCTCTTTCTGGAAAACCCGGTGTCAGCAGTGAATTGAGGGAGAAAATACTGGAAAAAGCCAGAGAAATTGGGTATACCCCAAATTTAATGGCTCTGGGTTTAAAAAAGGGAAATACTAGAACTGTTGGTGTTCTCATACCTGAGTTAAGCGCTAATTTCTTCGCAGATATCGTCTCAAGTATAGAGAAATCATTGTTTCATCTCGGATACAGACTTATACTTTGTTCAACTGATGACGATCCTGTGAAGGAAAGGGAGCATTTACAACTTCTCCTCGATCAAAAAGTAGAGGGAATTCTTTCTGCGCCTGTGAATGTGAAGGAAAATAAGGATATATACAACAGTATAATCAATCACTTCAAAATTCCCGTGGTTTTCTTCGACAGGCTAGTAGAAGGTGTAGACTCTGACTTTGTAATTTCAGATAATAGAGAAGGAATGGAAATACTTGTTAATTACCTTGTAAAGCATGGCCATAAAAAAATCGGTCTCATACATCCTTTAAGAGGTTCTTTTACTGGAGAAGAAAGATTAAAGGGCTTTCTCCTCTTCAAGGACAGCATAGAGATCCGCGAAGAGTGGATAAGAGACGGAAGATCCTCTGAACAGGGTGGATATGAATCCTTTCTGAGGATAATGACAAGTCAGGAAAGACCGACAGCTATTGTCATTGGAAATAACCTGATGACTTTAGGAGTATTAAAAGCTGCTAAGGAGCTGAATATAAAAATACCAGAAGACATATCCCTTGTCAGTTTCGATGATGCATATTGGAACGAAATCTTCGATCCGCCGATAACTTGTGTAAGACAAGACCCCCAACAAATAGGGTTGATAGCAGCAACAATTCTTTTAGACAGAATGAAAAATAGAAAGAAACCATCTCCCCGTATGCAAGTTGTGTTAAAGGTAAAATTCGTGGAGCGATCTTCCGTCAGAACAATAAAAACACTAAAAGATTTCTCGTGACAAGAATGTTTTTCTTTAAAACTCTCGACGGGAATTAGCTTAATTAAGAAAAAATTCCCTTCATCAATGCCTTTTTGTGAGACGACAGGTATTCTTTCACCCCTTCAAGATCCAGACGATCGGTGACAAGTTTTTCGAAGGGAAACTCTCCAGATTCTATGATCTTCACCGCTTCTTTCATTGTGAAAGGATTGAGATAGGACCCGAGTATTTTCATCTCCTTTCGGTAGATCTCGAACGGTGAGATCTCAACCATCTTGTCTTTGGAGATGACGCTGAACTGAAGGAGCATTCCACCTTTTCCTGTGTGTTCAAAGCAAGTTTTGAACCCTTCCACCGTACCAGAACACTCGACAGTAAGATCGTACTCTCCTTTTGGTTCATCCACTTTCAATCCAAAAGTTTGCACAACGTATTCCGCACGTTTCTCGTCTTTCTCCGCAAGGACTATTTCTGCACCCGGAAAAATTTTCTTGAAGATCAGACCAAAAATCACACCTATACTACCTGCTCCGACTACGAGGATTCTGTCGTAGAATCCATGTTTCACCATCTTCACTCCTTCGAGAACACAGGAAAGCGGTTCTGCGAAAACGGCTCTCTCTGCGGGTACATTTCTCACAGGATAAACCTGTGAGTTCTCCACGAGCACGTATTCCGCAAATCCTCCTGGTTCTGTCACGCCCGTTGCCTGAAGGTTTTCACAGAACTGAGACATACCTTTTCTACAGTAGTCACACTTCCCACAGGATCTGTTGGGATCGATCACAACCATCTGCCCCTTTTCGAAAACACCCGATCTTTCAACGACGCCGACGATCTCATGCCCTGGAACAACTGGATAGTTGGCGTTGGTGCCTCCTGAGAATATCTTGTAGTCGGTTCCACAGATACCGCACGCGAGTACTTTCACGAGGGTCTGATCTTCACCGGGAACGGGTATCTCTTTCTCCACAACACTCGCAACACCGGGTTTTTCTATCAAAAGTACTTTCATATTCTAACCTCCTCACCAGACGGTGTAGCCTCCGTCTATCACAAGATCGTGCCCTGTCATGTAATCTGAGGCGGGACTTGCAAGGAAGATAGCAGCTCCTATCAGATCGTCCACCTCTCCCAGTCTTCCAAGAGGGATCATGTCGAGCCAGAGGGGAACAAGATCTTTCACGTTTGGAGATTCTATGAGAGGTGTTCTGATGTATCCGGGGCTTATGCTGTTCACCCTGATTCCGTACGGGGCCCACTCGGCGGCCAGAGATCTGGTGAGATGGATCACACCCGCTTTCGAAGCGTTGTAAGCTGTCTGCTTCTGAGGTTTGTTCACGATGTGTCCGGACATGGACGCGATGTTTATGATCTTTCCGTATTTTCTTTCCTTCATAGCGTGGAACTCCGCTTTTGCGGAAAGAAACACCCCAACCAGATTCACGTCTATGACCTTTTTCCACTTCTCAACCGGATAATTCTCCGCTTCACACCAGTCTCCTATTCCCGCGTTGTTGACTCCTATGTCGAGTTTCCCCCACCTATCCAGCGCCTTTTTGACCGCTCCAAAACAATCTTCTTCTTTCGTCACATCCCCAACATAGAAATCTGCTTCGCCACCTTTCTCTTTTATCTCTTCGACCGTTCTTCTGGCTGTTTCTTCGTTTATGTCCATGATCAAAACAGCTGCACCCGCCGCTGCCAGCGCCTGGGCGATGGCCTTCCCGATGCCCTGTCCTCCACCAGTCACCAGAGCTACCTTTCTTTTCAAAGAGAAAAGCTTTTCAAGAATATTCACAACGATCCCTCCCGGAAAAATAACAGTTCAACACAATATTAACACACTTCGCCTTGAAGTATAATGAAGATGAAATAGAAAATCGTTTTCCGGCGGAGGTGTATTCTTGTGAATGTTCTCTGCACCGGTGAAATCCTCATTGATTTCATCTCAGAGGACAAAGGAAAGAACCTTTCACAGAGTGAGCTCTTCAGAAAGAAAGCGGGAGGTTCTCCCCTGAACGTCGCCGTTGCTCTCAAAAGACTGGGAAGAGAGGTTTCTTTTCTCGGAAAACTTGGAGGAGACCAGTTCTCCGAGTTCCTACTTGAGGTGATGAAAAAAGAAGGCATAGACACAACACACATCATCTTCGATTCTTCTTGTAAGACTACCCTCGCTTTTGTGGCAAGAGACGCTCAGGGAAATCCGGATTTCGTCTTCTTCAGAGAAAAACCAGCCGATACGAATCTGAGACCGGAAGAAGTGAACATCGACCCCGCACAATTTTCTTTCCTTCACATCGGATCATACTCTCTTGCCGTTGAACCATCGAGAAGCGCCTATTTGAAAGTGATGGAAACGTTTTTGGAAGAAGGGAAGCCCGTCTCTTACGATCCGAACGTGAGACCCTCACTGATAGAAGACAGAAACACCTTCGTGAAGGACTTTCTCGAGATCTCTTCGAAGGTAGATATCGTAAAACTCAGCGACAAGGATCTGGAATACATCTTCCAGGAAGATTTAGAAACGGCCGTTGACAAAATTCCGATCAAGGAAAACGGCCTGCTTTTTGTGACCATGGGAGAAAGGGGATGTCTTGTGAAGTTCAAAGGAGAAAAACGTATGGTTCCTTCTTTCAAAGTAAAACCTGTGGATGCCACGGGGTGCGGAGACTCGTTCACAGCCGCTGTGATACACAAGTATCTGGAGAAAACACCTGAAACGATCGAAGACGCTGTCGAGATAGGAAAGTTCGCCAACGCCGTCGCCGCTATCGTTATCACAAGAGTAGGCGGTGTAGATGCTATGCCGGTGTTAGATGAAGTTGAAATGTTTCTATCAAATCAGGAACGTTGAGTTAACTTCTTATCAACCAAAGACTAACAGAGATTTTCAAAAACTCCTATCGAGCTCTTAAAGAAAATAAGAGAGAATAGCTTCTGGGAGGTGAAACGATGAAGATCTTTCTGGACACAGCAAACTTAGAAGAGATCAAAAAAGGTGTTGAATGGGGTATCGTGGATGGAGTAACGACGAATCCAACACTGATTTCAAAGGAAGGAGCAGAGTTCAAACAGAGAGTGAAAGAGATCTGCGATCTGGTGAAAGGTCCCGTTTCTGCGGAGGTTGTGTCTCTCGACTACGAAGGCATGGTGAGAGAGGCGAGAGAACTCGCTCAGATCAGCGAATACGTGGTGATCAAGATACCAATGACACCCGATGGCATCAAAGCGGTGAAGACTCTCTCTGCAGAGGGTATAAAGACAAACGTGACACTCGTGTTCAGCCCAGCCCAGGCCATTCTGGCCGCGAAAGCGGGAGCAACCTACGTGAGCCCCTTCGTTGGAAGGATGGACGATCTTTCAAACGACGGAATGAGAATGCTTGGAGAAATCGTCGAGATCTACAACAACTACGGTTTCGAAACCGAGATCATCGCCGCAAGCATCAGACATCCAATGCACGTGGTGGAAGCAGCACTTATGGGTGTGGATATCGTGACGATGCCATTTGCCGTGCTGGAGAAACTCTTCAAACACCCGATGACGGATCTTGGAATAGAAAGGTTCATGGAAGACTGGAAAAAGTATTTGGAGAACCTGAAGAAATAAAGAGCCCGCCACCCGGCGGGCTTTTTTAAGCTACCCACATGTTGTCTATGTGAACGACCACCTTGTTTCCTTCGTATCCGAGGATCTTTTTCAAATCGGAAGATTTGTGACCCGCTATTTTCTCCAGATCCGAAGACGAGTAATTCACGATCCCTCGACCGACGAGTTCTCCTTCTTCGTTCACTATCTCCACCACATCTCCCACATCGAACGTTCCTTCCACACCTGTGACACCAACAGGCAGAAGGCTATTACCGCTTTTGAGTGCCTCTTCAGCTCCTTTGTTTACGTATATCTTTCCTGCAGGTTCTGAGAGAAAGGCAATCCAGGCTTTTTTTGCTTTCAAGCGTCCTTGTGGTTCAAAAACAGTACCGACAGGTTCTCCCTTCACAAACCTTGTGAGGTTTGAAACGTCGTTTCCGCTGCATATGGTCGCTTTCACACCGCATCTTGAAGCCATCAACGCAGATTCTATCTTGGATCTGATACCACCAGTTCCCCAGCTGCTCTTTCCCATATCTTTCAGTTTCACCGACTCGTCGAATCTTTCGACGAGTTTTCCGTTCTCATCGATGACTCCATCCACCGTTGTGAAAAGCACAAGGAAGTCCGCATCCCAGGCTATCGAGAACATGGCAGCGAGCGTGTCGTTGTCACCGAGTGTGATCTCCTCTGTTGCAACTGTGTCGTTTTCGTTCACGATGGGTACAACATCGAACTCCGAGAGTCCGATCAGTGTGTTTCTGAGGTTCAGGTACCTTTTTCTGTTGGAAAAAGTGTCCCTTGTGAGCAGGATCTGGGCGATTTTGATGCCATAGAAATCGAAGGCGTTTTCGTACACCTTCATGAGCTGGACCTGTCCCACAGCGCAGAGAGCCTGTTTTATGTGAAGGTCCTGTGTTCTCTTTCCTTTTCCAAGATAAGTAAAGCCCGCAGCGCGGGCCCCAGATGTGATGATGGAAATTTCGTGCCCTTGACTTTTCAAACGTGCAACCTCGCGACAGAGTTCTGCGATGTAAGACTTTCTCAAGCCAGAACTTCCCACAAGCAGGTTGCTTCCAACCTTTACAACGACTTTCATAATCATTCCCTCACATGATACTCTCCAAGAACGACGAATTTGTACGTGGTGAGCTCTCTGAGCCCCACGGGACCTCTTGCGTGGAATCTCTGGGTGCTGATTCCGATCTCGGCACCGAAACCGAACTGCCCGCCGTCTGTGAATCTGGTCGAAGCGTTCACGTAAACGGCTGCGGCATCGATTTCTGAAACGAACTTTTTAGCGTTCGAATAGTTTTCAGTCAGAATCGATTCGGAATGTCCTGTGGAATATTTCTTTATGTGCTCAATCGCCTCGTCCACATTCTTGACCACTTTGATGGCGATGATGAGGTCCAGATACTCGGTGGGCCAGTCATCTTCAGTAGCCGGTACCACGTCCGGCACGATTTCTCTGGTCTTTTCACAGCCTCTCACTTCGACGCCGTGTTTTCTCAGCTCCTCCACGATCACAGGAAGAAACTCCTTCGCTATCTTCTCATGAACGAGCAGTTTCTCTGCAGCGTTACAGGTACCAGGCCTTTGTGTCTTCGCGTTTATTATGACCGGAACAGCCTTCTTCAGATCGGCGCTCTCATCGACGAAGATGTGACAGTTTCCAACACCTGTTTCCAGTACCGGAACGGTCGCGTTGTCACGCACAAAGCTGATGAGGCCGTATCCACCACGTGGAATGACAAGGGAGAGATATTCCCTGAGCCGTATCATCTCAAGAACGAGGGATCTGTCGGTGTTCTCGATGAACTCAACGGAGCTTTCCGGAATCTCGGTTTCTTTGAGCGCCTCCCTTATGGCTGAGACTATCGCCTTGTTCGAGTTCAAAGCGTCGGATCCGCCCCTGAGCAGTATGGTGTTACCGCTCTTCAAGGCCAAGATCGTGGTCTCCACGGTGACGTTCGGCCTGGATTCGTAAATGATCCCTATCGGACCGATGGGAACCCTCACTCTCGCTATTCTGAGTCCGTCTTCTCTCACCCAAGAATCGATCACTTCTCCCACGGGATCTTTCAGTCCAATCACCGTCTCACACGCTTTTATCATCTCATCGATTCTTTTATCGTTCAGAGCGAGTCTGTCAACGAGAGACTCCTTCACACCCCGCTCGCGGGCCTTTTCCACGTCGATTCTGTTCGCTTCGAGGATTTCTTTTCTCCTCTCATCGAGTTTCTCGGCTATCTTCTTTATCGCTTTGTTCTTTTCCCTCGTCGTAGCGTTTCTCAGAACATCCCAAGCCTCTCGTACCTTCTTCGCCTTCTCGAGGAGTTCATCCACAATCCTCACCCCCTAAACCTTCGGGAAGGAACCGTGTTTTTTCAGATAGTTCACTATACCGTCTTCTTTCAGTATTTCGAGGAGAAACTTCGGAATTGGAGTGAATCTGTATTCTTTTCCCGTTGTGAGGTTCTTCAAAACACCGTTTTCGAGATCTATCTCAAGTTCGTCTCCCTGGTTGATCTCGTCGACTTCTTTGAGCTCTATGACTGGAAGGCCCACATTGATGGCGTTTCGGTAGAAGATCCTTGCGAAAGACTTCGCCACGATACAGGAAACACCAGCGATCTTTATGATGCGCGCAGCGTGTTCTCTGGAAGAACCAAGTCCGAAGTTCTTGCCAGCCACGATGATGTCACCTTTCTGCACCTTCTTCGCGAAATCCTCCATGGCATCTTCCAGGACGTGTTTTGCGAGCTCCTCGAGATTGTTCCTCAGATGAAAGTACCTTCCAGGCGCTATATGATCAGTCGATATATTGTCACCGAACTTCCAGACTCTTCCCCTTATCATGATTCACCCTCCTTCAAATGAACCTTCTTGGATCTGTGATGTATCCAGTTACCGCGGTGGCTGCCGCCGTTGCAGGAGAAGCGAGGTATATCTCCGCATTGGGATTCCCCATTCTTCCCTTGAAGTTTCTGTTCTGCGTGGAAAGTACCCTCTCTCCGTCTCCAAGAACACCCATGTGAATTCCAACACACGGGCCACAGCCAGGTGGTATAACTGCCGCTCCAAGTTCAACGAATTTCTTGATTATTCCCTTTTCAAGGGCGTCCATGTAGACCTTCCTTGAAGCAGGACCAACGATCAGCCTCACATCCGGATGCTTTCCGTGTTTCTCAAGAATCTTCAAAGCGATCTCAAGATCCTGGAGTCTTCCGTTCGTACAGGTTCCTATGAAAACTTGATCTATCTTTATCTTTTCCTTTTCAACCTCGCTCACCTTTCTCACGTTGTCCACATAGTGAGGCAAAGAGACGAGTGGTTCGAGTGTGGTGGCATCTATCTCTATCTCTGTCTCGTAAACCGCGTCTGGATCTGCTTTCAACTCTCTGAAGTCCTCCTCTCTTCCCATCTTTTTCAGGAATTCTCTGGTCTTCTCATCAGAGGGCATGAGACCCGCTTTCGCTCCCACTTCCACCGCCATGTTGGAGATGGTGAGTCTGTCCTCCACATTCATATTTTCGATACAGCTTCCGTGGAACTCCAACGCTTTGTAAGTTGCGCCGTCGCTTCCCAGAATTCTCGCGATCTCGAGAATGATGTCCTTCGCGTAAACTCCATCCTGTAGCTTCCCGTTCACCACAACTTTGATCGTCTCAGGTACTTTGAACCAGTTCTGTCCAAGCCCGAAGATGATCGCAACATCCGTGGAACCCATTCCTGTTCCGAAAGCACCGAGCCCACCGGCAGTGCAGGTGTGCGAATCCGCACCCGCTACCAGATCGCCGGGCTTCACGTATTTTTCCGCGAGGATTTGATGGGATATTCCGTCTCCCGCATCGAAAACCTTGACTCCCATCTCTTTTCCAAATTCTCTCATCATCTTCTGCGAGTTCGAAAGCTCTTTCCTCGGGCTCGGAGAAGCGTGATCGATGAAGAGGAAGGCCTTCGGGACCTTCACTTCTTTGAAACCGAGTTCTCTGAATTCGTTTATCATCAGAGGGCCTGTTCCATCCTGGGCCATGGCTATATCCACTCTCGCGAGTACGATTTCTCCGGCTTTCACGTCTCTTCCAACATGTTCAGAAAAGATCTTTTCTGCGAGTGTCTTACCCATTCTCATCCCTCCGCTCGATAGGAATGTATTCGACATCCATAGGACCCACGTACTCACTGGTTGGTCTGATCAGCTTGTTGTCACTCACGTATTCGATCACATGAGCGGTCCATCCGACAACACGCGCAGTTGCAAACAGGGCAGTGAACATGTTCCTTGGAAAACCGAGTTCTTCGAAGAGAACGCTCGAATACAGATCCACATTCGGGTATATGTTTTTGATCTTGTTGGAAACGATGTATTCTTCCAGCTTGCTGGCGATTCTGAACAGTTTGCTATCTGGAAAGTGTTCCTGAAGGACTCTCTTCAAAAACACCGCTCTCGGATCGTAAGTTTTGTAAACTCGATGCCCGAATCCCATGATCTTTCTTTTCTCTTTCAGACACTTTTGAACGAACTCTTCCACCCTGTCTTCGCTTCCGATCTCTTCCAGCATGGGTGGAACCTTTTCACTTGCACCACCGTGGAGAGGACCCTTGAGTGCACCGAGAGCCCCTACAATACAGGAATAAAGATCGGAGAGTGTGGAGGCTATCACGAGCGCGGCAAAGGTGGAAGCGTTTATATCCTGCTCCATGAGAAGAATGAACGCAGATTCCAGAAGACGGATCTTTTCGTTTCTCTCTCCGAACATCATGTAGTAGAAGTTCTCAACGTGTGATAAGTCTTTTCTTGGCCTTATCAGTTCTTTTCCTTTAGAGTATCTGTAGTAATACGCCAGTATTGTGGGAAAGACGCTGGCAACCCTGATGGCTTTTTCTCTGAGATCCTCATCGTTCCCATCCATGGAACCGTGAATAGAAAGGAATATCTTCAAAACATCAATGTAATGAAGGTTTTTCGGAAGATGGTAAAGAATTCCAAGGGCTTCTGCAGGAAGCTCTCTGTAATCTGCCATTTTCCTTTTGAATTCTTCAAGCTCACTCTTTGTGGGAAGCTTTCCGTACCAGAGAAAGTAGGCCGTTTCTTCGAAGGTCGATTTTTCCGCGAGTTCCTCAACCGGTATTCCTCGGTAGTAGAGCCTTCCGTTGATGCCATCCAGATAGCATATCGAACTTTCACATATTTTGACGCCTTCCAGTCCCTTTTGTATCAAAATAACACCTCCGTGTTGTATAACTATACACTGGAACGATTAAAAATGAAGGAGGGCTTTGGGAAATTTTACCATACAAACTTGAAGGTAAAGTTAAACAGTACTGCATGGCACAGGCTGGCATTTTAATGCTTTTCATTTCAAAAAAGATTTAACACTTTCGCAGAAAAATTGGTAGAATATGTTTTGAAGACATTAAGCAAGGGGAGGGGTTGAAGTGGCTGAAAGATTGGGGATACTCGTTGGTGGAGGGCCGGCACCTGGAATCAACAGTGTGATAAGTTCTGTTACCATCGAAGCTATAAACAACGGACTCGAAGTGATCGGAATATACGATGGATTCAAACACCTCGTAGAGGGAAAAACGAATATGGTGAAAAAACTTTCCATCGAAGATGTCTCCAGAATCCACATCGAAGGTGGATCCATTCTCAGAACCTCGAGGGTGAATCCTGCCAAATCCGAAGAAACCCTCGAGAAGACAGTTCAGACTCTCAAAAAGCTCGGGATAAAGTATCTTGTTACTATCGGCGGGGACGACACCGCGTTCTCCGCGAGCAAAGTGTGTGAAAGATCGAAGGGCGAAATAAAGGTGGTCCACGTTCCAAAGACTATAGACAACGATCTCCCTCTTCCGGAGAACATGCCCACGTTCGGTTTCGAAACAGCTCGTCACGTAGCCACAGAGCTCGTCTACAATCTCATGCAAGACTCAAGAACAACGAACAGGTGGTACTTTGTGGCCATGATGGGAAGAGAAGCCGGGCACCTCGCTCTCGGCGTTGGAAAAGCGGCGAGTGCAACGATCACGATCATTCCTGAAGAGTTCAAAGAGGGAGTGACGCTCGAAGAAGTGTGCGACGTTCTTGATGGAGCGATTCTCAAGAGAAAACTCATGGGAAGAGACGATGGAGTGGCGGTCATAGGTGAAGGTATCGCAGAAAAGATGGATCCTGAAGAACTCGCCAACATTCCCGGTGTGATAGTCGAAAAAGACCCACACGGACACCTGAGACTTGCAGAGATCCCGCTCGCCACCATTCTGAAACGGGCGATCGAGAGGAGATACGCTGAAAGAGGTGAAAGAATCCACATCGTCGATGTCACAATAGGATACGAACTCAGAAGCGCACGCCCTATACCTTTCGACATAGTATACACCAGAACACTCGGTTACGGTGCAGTGAGATTTCTCCTTGGAGACTATTCCGATCTCCCTGGCGGGATGGTGTGCGTGGTTGGTGGCAGAATCAAGATTCTTCCCTTCGACGCTTTCATGGATCCAAAGACCGGAAGGACAAAGGTGAGAGTGGTGGATGTTCGATCGGAAGATTACAGAGTAGCAAGAAAATACATGATAAGGCTGGAAAAGAAAGATCTCGAAGATCCCGAAACTCTCGAAAAACTAGCAAAGCTCGCAAAGATGGAACCTGAAGAATTCAAAAAGAAATACTGGCATACGACAGAGCTTCCATAAAACTTTCATGAGCCCCATCTCGGGGCTCATTCTTTTTCTACAACGAGACCGTATTGGCTTGTGAAGAGCTCGTAATAAAAGCCTCGCTTTTGAATCAACTCATCGTGTTTTCCCATCTCCACAATTTCTCCGTCTCTTAAAACGATGATCAGATCTGCGTTTTTTATCGTGTTCAATCTGTGAGCTATGATGATGCTGGTCTTCCCCTCCATGAGTTTCCACATGGCTGCCTGTATGCTTTTCTCCGTCTTTGTGTCAACGTTGCTGGTGGCTTCGTCCAGTATCAGGATCTTTGGATTCGCAAGGAAAGCTCTTGTTATGGCAAGAAGCTGTCTTTGACCCTGACTCAGATCTTCACCGTTGTCGGTGAGGACCGTTTCGTAACCCTCAGGCAGGTGCTTTATGAAGTGGTCGGAATGTGTCAGTTTCGCTGCTTCTTTTATTTCTTCGTCGGTAGCGCCAGGATTTCCGTATTTGAGGTTTTCTTTCACGGTGGTGGAAAACAAAATAGTATCCTGAAGGACGATGCCTATGCTGGATCTCAGAGAACTCCTCTTTATTTTTCTTATATCTATACCATCCACGAGGATCTGCCCTCTGTCCACGTCGTAGAATCTCATCAACAGATTCACGATCGTCGTCTTTCCGGACCCTGTGGGACCCACCAGTGCAACCTTCTGACCCGGTTTTATGTGAAAGGTTATGTCTTTAAGAACAGGCTTTTTCTTGTCGTAGGAGAACCAGACATTCTTGAACTCGATTTCTCCTCTGACTTCTCTCAGTTCCACAGCATCAGGATCGTCTTTTTCTTCCTCCAGATCGAGAATCTCAAATATTCTTTCAGCACTCGCAAGCGCCATCTGGATCATGTTGAACTGGTTAGAAAGCTCGTTCAACGGTCTTGTGAACTGCCTTGAGTAACCTATGAAAGTGGCTATGGTACCCACCGTGATTATGTCTTTCAAGGCGAGCCATCCTCCAAAACCGCTGATCAGGGCAAATCCGAGGTTGTTGACCATGTTCATCAGAGGGGGGAGAACACCTGAAAAGATCTGAGCCTTCGTTCCCACCTTTCTGAGACTCTCGTTCACCCGGTCGAACTTCTCCATCTCTTTTTCCTCACGGGTGAAGAGTTTTATCACAGTGAGGCCGGAGATGTCTTCTTCTATGATCCCATTGAGCTGGCCGAGGACTCTTTGATTTTCGTAGAAGTATTTTCTGGTTTGGCTGGAGACGATCTGCGTGATGAGAACGGTCAAGGGAACTATTGAGAGTGTGACGAGTGAAAGGATCACATTCACTCTGAACATCATGATCACAGCACCTGCGAGTGTCACAATTCCCGAGAAGAACTGAATGATACTGTTTCCAAGAACGTTGTTTATATTGTCCACATCGTTTATGACTCTGCTTATGATGTCTCCGTGAGGTGTTCTGTCGAAGAAGCCGACCGGAACTCTTTGAAGTTTCTCGAAAAGCTCCTTTCTCAAACGAAAAACAACATCTTGGGAAAGCGTTAACATGATTTTTCCCTGAAGCCAGAAGAGAAGAGACGTAAGCGCATAAATCGTTCCGAGAATCAGCATGTATCTGGGAAGAAGATCGAATCTTCTCGGAACGAAGACAACATCGATCGTTTTTCCTATGAGATACGGTGAGAGAACACCAAGTATGGAAGAAACGGTGACGAAAACAAAGACCATGATCAAAGTGAAAGTGTGAGGTCTCAGATAACCGAGGAGTCTTCTCAACGTGGCCGTGGGATTTTTCAGTGCGGGTTTTTCTAAAATTGGTCCGTGTGGCCTTCTTCTGATCTCAGGCATCGTTCATCACCCCGTTTCCAAACTGGGATTCATATATCTCTCGATAGGGTTTGCAGTGTTCGAGCAACTCTTTGTGGGTGCCAAATCCCGCTACTTTCCCTTCATGAAGGACCAGGATCTTATCGGCGAGAAGAGCCGTTGGGATCTTCTGAGTGATGATGAAGGTCGTACATCCCTTCGTGTATCGCTTCAACCCATCCAGTATTCTTTTCTCAGTTATGGGATCCACTGAACTCGTGCAGTCGTCGAGTATCAGTACCTTTGGTTTTTTTACAAGAGCACGGGCTATAGAGAGTCTCTGTTTCTGACCTCCCGAGAAGTTTCTCCCCCCTCTTTCGACGCGAGAATCGTATCCTTCGGGCAGACTGATTATGAAATCGTGTATCTGAGCGATCTTCGCCGCCTCCACGATTTCATCATCTGTGGCGTCTTCTCTTCCCCATTTCAGGTTCTCTTTGATGGTTCCCGAAAACAGCACGGTTTCCTGAGGAACAGCAGATATGTGACCTCTCAGATCTTTCAGCTTCACCGTCCGAACATCCAGTTCATCGACTTCCACACGTCCACGTTCTGGATCGATGAGTCTTGGAATGAGGTTCATGAGGGTGCTCTTTCCGGACCCTGTTTCACCCAGAACGGCAACGAGTGATCCTGGTTTAACGGAGAAGTTCACTCCACTGAGAACAGGATCGGTGTTTTCGAAGTATCTGAATTCGACATTTTCGAAGGAAACGCTCCCCTCCACATTTGGAAGTGCTAAGGCATTGTCCGCTTCTTCAATCGCAGGTTTTTCGTTCAACACCTCGAGAACTCTCTTTGCAGAAGCACTGGCTCTTACAATGAAATTGAGAATGTTTCCGATCATCATGAGAGAGAACATGATCTGCATGAGGTAATTCGTGTATGCCATGATGCTTCCTATCTCCATCTGGTTGTTTCTAACGAGAACCCCTCCAAACCACAGGACGGCGATCATCCCCATATTCACGATGAATATGAAAAGGGGCAGTGCGAAAACAATGAGTGAAAAGGCACTGATGATGGATCTTCTCAGAGACTCGTTTGCTTTCCGAAAGTTCTCATTCTCGTATTCTTCTCTTCGAAAGGCCCTCACTACCCTGACACCCAGGAGATTTTCTCTCACGACTCTGTTGACCTCGTCGGTGCTCTCTTGAATCTTTCGAAAAAGAGGATTCCCTTTCTTAGTGAGCCACACAAAGAGGAGAACGATGGGAGGTATCAAAAAGATCAAAACGGAAGAAAGCTTCACGTTGATAGACACTGCCATGACTATTCCACCCACAAAGAGAAGAGGCGCTCTGACAACGATCCTGAGAAGCATCATCACCAAGTTTTGAAGCTGCGTGACGTCGTTGGTGAGACGCGTTATCAAAGATGAAGTGTGGAATCTGTTCACATTGGAAATAGAAAAACTCAGAACTTTTCTGAAGAGATCTCGCCTCAAGTCGGCTCCAAAGTTCTGACTGGCATAGCTCGCGAAGACCGTGCAGCCTATTCCTCCCACCGCACCTATCAGTGCCACTATCAACATGAGGATCCCTGTTTTCAAAACCAGAGAAAAGTCTCCACGCGCGATTCCTTCGTCGACAATACGTGCCAAAAGAGTGGGTTGTGAAAGATCACATATCACTTCTACAACCATGAAAAGCGGTGCGAGAACGGCAAATATCCAGTACGGCTTTAAATATCTGGCGAGTGTTTTCATTTCGAGTTTTTCCCTCCGTAGATGATGTTGTATACGTTCCTTTCAAAGTCTTCCGTGGCGTGTTTTAATTTCTTCTTTTGTTCCGGTGTGAGATCTTTCGCGTTTTTGAAAATCACATCCACTACATTTCTCAAGGAAAGACCACAAATTTCAGAAAAGACTCTGAATCTCTCTGCAAAATCCAGAGCTTTCTTGATCTCTTCTTTGTGTTCTTCCAGATACTTTCTCCCCTTATCAGTCAAACGGTAAACCTTTCTTTTCCCCTCGTTGTACGTTTCGATGTACTTTTGCTTCCTGAGAGAAGAGAGTATCGGGTAGAGCGCACCAGGGCTCGGAGGCTCTGCCCCTATTATCTGGGAGATCTTCTTCATTATGTAGTACCCATGAGAGGGTTGTTGAGAAATTATGTGAAGAACCAGAAATTTCAGATGCCCTTTCGTATCTCTCATACTGTCACCAGATATATCTATAGAGTTATGATTTTCAACAAAAATTATACCGGACTCCTGGAATGTTTCAAAACACTATTTTGGAAAAATTCTTGAGGATCTTCATCTCATCAAAGACATCCAGGACGGTGAACCTGTCCCTTATGGTGTTTGCGAGACGTACAACTTTTGACAGAAAGTCTTTGCTGTAGCTGTTGATCATCGAGTTCACATCTATCGTCTCAAGAGTTCTTTTGAGATGGGGGAAAAATTCCTTATAGATGCTTTCCATTGGTTCTCTGACTATATCTGCTTCGATTTTTGGGAGTTTCTTCCCGGCATATGTTTTTAAAAATTCTTCTACTTTTCTTTCTTCGAAGAGCTCAAGAAGTTCTTTCCTTCTTTCCTCAATGGAGTACTCTTCTAGAGGTATCTCTTTTTTCTCTACAAGTGCCTCGTACGCCTTCATCGAAACAAAAACTCCTATCATCACTGTCAGGCCATGGAAAGGAGGCATCTCCTCTTTTTCTTCGTGAAACATCTCTATCAGATGGGAAACCATGTGTTCTGCACCGGACGCCGGCCTTGAATTTCCCATGATGACCATGTTGATTCCCGAAACGAGATGGGCCTCTATGAGTGTTTTGATGGCGCTTCTTTCTCTGTTGAGAATGTCCTTTGACTTCAAAAGAATTTCTTTCAACAGATCTTTCATGTCGTCCCAGACGAAGTCACAGATGTATTCACCCGTAACGATATGTGAAAGAATCCAGTCCATTCTCGCGGGAATCTTGGCAACGATGTCTCCTACGCCAGCTCTCAAAAGGTCCATCGGTGCGTTTCTCAACACCTCGATATCTAAAAGGATTCTCCTGGGGGGAATCGCCATGAAGGTCTTTTTCACACCGTTCACCAGGATGGGCGCCACGGTGGAAGTATAAGCATCCACAGAAGGCGCTGTAGGAACACACGAGAAACGCTTTCCAGAAAGATATGCCGCGTATCTTGCTATGTCTGTGAGGCTGCCAGATCCAATCGATACGATCTCTGGGAAATCTCCAGATGCTTTCACTATTTTTTCAACGTTTTCCATCGTTGCAAGGGGTCTTCTCTCGTTGAAAACGAAAGACCGCTTCCCGGGCAAGTCCACCAGGGAAGCGGTGTTCAGGTCTGCTATGAAAAACGCATCCGAAAAAACATCCGGTGCCTCTCTTATGGATGTCTCCAGGATTTCTATATCTGGAACCTCATGAGTTTTCCCGCAACTGCACTCGAAGGTTTTTCCCAGGATATCCTTCATCCCTCACAACCTCGCCATCAGGTCTTTTGTTCTCTCATAGAGCTCTCTGTATATTTCGTAGTACCTGTCGTAGATCTTCTTGTTCTCCGGATCTGGCTCCACGGGATCTCTGTATTTCACCCACTCTTTTATTCTCTCGGGCTTGTCTATAACGCCTGTTCCGAGTCCCGCAAGGAAGGCATCTCCGTAAGGAGCCTCCACAAGGCTTGCAACCTGCCTCATCTTGAAACCAGTAACATCCGCGAATATTTTAACCCACACAGAAGACTTGGAAACGCCACCGACGATCCAGCATTCGTCGTTCAGTTTCAAACCAGCTTTCAAACCCTCTTCCATGTTGTGTCTCAGGGCATACGCTCCTCCTTCCATTAGTGCCCTGTAGAGGTGTGCTCTCTTGTGATAGAGAGTGACCCCAAAGAACACACCCCTTGCGGTAGGATCCCATATCGGAGATCTTTCACCCATGAAGTATGGAAGAACGATGATACCCTCGCTTCCAGCAGGGATGTTTGCTACCTCCTTGTCAAAGAGCTGGTACGGTGAGATGCCAGTTCTTTCACCGACGATTGTCTCGCTCTCACCGAACTGTTCTTTAAACCACCTGGCGAGAGCCCCCGTTGTAGCGGACCCTCCAAATGTGTAGATCCTTTCAGTGTCGTAAACCACATAAGGATAATTCACAAGCCCGAAAGCCAGTTTCGAACCGTCGTGGACCGTTCCCCAGCAGGTGGAAGTACCCACCATCGCAACGTGTTCTCCCTCCTCAAGTGCACCGGCAGAAAGCTGGGCAACTGGAGCGTCTATTCCACCGGCCACTACGGGTGTTCCCTCAAGGAGTCCGCACAATTCTGAAGCTTCTTTCGTCACTCTTCCAACCACGTCAGAAGACTTCACTATTCTCTCGGGGAGAAACTCAATTGGTATTCCGAGAACATCGCACATCTCCTTGGACCAGGTGAGCTTTCTGATGTCAAAAACACCACCCAGGTTTCCAGCAGAGGAATAGTCGATGACAACTTCTCCCGTCATTTGATAGATCACGTAGTCCTTAGGAGTGATGAACTTGTAGATCTTTTCCCAGATCTCTGGTTCGTTGTTTCTGATCCACATGATTTTCGTAAAGCCAAAGTACGAATCCACGTAATTTCCTGTGATTTCGAAGAGCTTTTCCTTGGGAACGTTCTGTTTCACCCACTCCGTCTCTTTCACCGCTCTTCTGTCCATCCAGATGAGGCAGGGTCTGAGGGGTTGCATGTTCCTGTCAACTGGAATGCCCGATCCACCGTAGAGCCCGCTAATGGCAATCCCAGCTATTTCTTTCTTCGATACCCCAGATTTCTCCACCACTTCTTTTACAGTTTCAAAGACTGCTTTAACCCAGACATCAGGCCACTGTTCTGCCCAGTTTGGTTTTGGAGTTATGACTTCGTACTCTCTGAAAGCCTCAGCGAGTACTTCTCCTTTTTCGTTCACAATGACGGATTTCGTCCCCTGAGTTCCTATATCACTTCCGATGAGGTACATGTTCCCCCTCCTCACTTCTGACCGTACTTGGTGTGGTACTGATTGTAGAGATGATCCACCTCGTCAGGTGGCAATGGTGTGGGTTTTCCTGCAAGTGTCGCAAAGTACGCTGCCTTTGCTACCTCCTCAAGGAAAATCGCCTTTTTCACTGCATCGTCCACAGAGGTCCCCACGATCATAACACCGTGTTTTCTGAGAAGAACAGCACCGGATTTTCCAATCACTTTCACGACAGCTTTTCCAATCGCCTCGGATCCTACAGGAGCGTATTCTGTAAGAGGAATCTCCTCTCCGAAAACATCCGCATGTGCCGTGCAAAGAACGGGGATTGATTTTTCGAGAATTGCCCACACCATGGCGAATGTTGAATGAGTGTGAATCACGGATTTTGCCCAGTCGAGGTGTTTGTAGAGATACAGATGTGTAGCTGTATCGACGGAGGGTTTCTTCTCTCCCTCGATCACGTTTCCTTCAAGGTCCACCACGACGAAGTCCTCTGGTTTCAGCTCGGTGTATGGAACACCGGAGGGCTTTATCAGAACATGATCACCGATTCTCACACTCACGTTACCGCTTGTGTAAGCGACAAGACCGTATTTTTCCAACAGAAGATGGGCATTGTATAGCTCTTTCCTTTCTTTTTCGTACATGCTTTTACCTCCTTTATGGGTAAACGTACAGTCAAAATTATCCACACAACAAGGTATCACAGTTCCGTTTTTGTTTTCAAACTTCAACAGAAAATCTATAAACAGTAACCTGTCTGTACTCCTCACCTGGTCTCAAGATGGTGCTTGGAAAGTTTGCATGATTTGGAGAATCGGGGAAGTGCTGTGCTTCAAGACACAAACCTGAGTACGGTCCGTAGTATGTACCGCATTTTCCCTTCACATCGAGGAAGTTTCCCGTGTAGAGTTGAAGACCCGGCTCTGTTGTGTAGACCTCCATCCTTCGACGAGATCTCTTGTCTCTTAGAACAGCTGCAAGCTTCAGCTTTCCATCTTCACCGTTTAAAACGTAGTTTATATCGAAACCTTTTGTTGTAGTGCTTTTCAACGGTTCGATGGCGTCTCTCAGAACTTTGAAAGATCTCAAATCGAACGGTGTGCCTTCAACCGGTGCAATCTCTCCTGTTGGTATGAGGTTATCATCAACGGGGGTGTAACTGTCTGCGTTTATCTTGAGTTCATGATCGAGGATTGTTCCCTCGCCGGAGAGATTGAAGTAGGAATGTTGTGTGAGGTTCACAACGGTGGGTTTATCCGTTGTGGCACGATACTCTACCTTCAGCTCGTTTTCGTTTGTGAGAGTGTAGATAACTGTGAGATCCAGATTGCCAGGATAGCCTTCTTCGCCATCGTGGCTCAAATACTTCAGAACAAGGAAAGGTCCAGTGGGTGTTTTCATGGGGACGGCTTTGAAGACCCTGGTGTAGAATCCCTTCACACCACCGTGGAGCGCGTTTGGGCGATCTCCATCGTTCAGGGCAAGCTGATAGGTGACTCCGTCGATCTCGAATCTTCCACCGGCTATTCTGTTCGCGTATCTTCCCACTATCGCTCCGAAGAAGAAGTTCGAGTTCTTTGCTTCGTACTCCTGGAGCGTGTCAAATCCCAAAACAACATCAGAAAGGGTGCCAGAACTGTCTGGCACCCACAACTCTCTAACTATCGCACCATAAGTGATGATTTTTGCCATCATTCCATTTTTGTTTATGAGTGTGTACTGATATACAGGTATTCCCTCAGAAGTTGCTCCGAAGAACTCCTTTTCAATGTGGCTCATCAGATATTCCATTTCTTTCTCCTCCTGGCAACAGTTTTTCTTACTCCAATTCTACCTCAATCACACTGCAAGAGAATGGTTTAAACGTGTGTTCAAATTCGGTGTCAACGGTGATGGTTTCGGAGGTAATATCAACGACGTTCGGATTTTCCATGGTGTTTCTCGCGTTCACGTCCGGACCTGTGAGTGTATAAACGGTGGCTTTTTTCTGTCCCAGACCTTCCACTCTGATTGGAACCTTCAAAGCGTCTTCTTTCCTGTAGTTTACAACAGCGATGAAAAGTTTCTTGCCATCTTCTGAGATGGAAGCGGCGGCATCAAGGAACGGTGCGTTCTCGACAGAGAAAGGCATTTTGTTGATGAACATGACTCCTTCTATGTTGTAAGTCTCCGATTCAACATGGGTCTTGACAAGCTTTTCTCCGGAATGATTCACGATGAGTTCAAAAGCCTTGTAAACGGGTGTGAGAATGAGACCGTCTTTCTCGGTGTGTATAGCTCCAAGGGCGTTTACAAGCTGTGCGAGATTGGCAAGTGGGACTATGTCGCTCATCTTTTGAAGAAGTACAAGCACTCCACATGCAAAGATACCATCTTTGAGATCGTAAGGTTCTTCGAGCTTGTTATCGGACACTCTGTACCATACGTTCCATTCATCAAGGGCGATTTTGACACCTCTCTTTCTAGCAGTATCCACCATATCAATGAGCTTTTTCACTCCGATGAGTCTTTCTTTGAGAAGGTAAACCGTAGAGACCGTTTCGTAGTAATCGTCGGACCCTGTGTAGAAATGGTAGGATATGAAGTCAATCACATCACCTGCTTCTTGAAGAACCCTGAGATTCCATATGGGGTCGTCACAGCCCACGGCGATCGCTTTAATTGTAGGGTCGAAAACCTTCATCCATTTCGTGTATTCTTTGGCGGCTCTTGCGTATTCGTCCGCCGTCATGTGGCCTACCTGCCATTCCCCGTACATCTCGTTGCCTATTCCCCAGAACTTTACGTTGTAAGGTTCTGGATGACCGTACTTTCTTCTGAGTTGAGCGTAGTAGGTATTACCCTTTCCATTGCAGTATTCAAGCCAGTGGAGAGCTTCGTCGAGTGTTCCAGTTCCCATGTTTATACTGATGTAAGGTTCTGCTCCTATCTCACGACAGTACTCAATGAATTCGTCCGTTCCAAATCTATTCGTCTCTTCCTGTTGCCAGGCGAGATCGAACCTAACAGGCCTCTGATCTTTGGGACCTATTCCGTCTTCCCAGTGGTAGTTCGACACGAAGTTTCCACCGGGCCATCTCAAGTTCGGAACTTTTATCCTCTTTACAGCCTCCAGAACGTCCTTTCTGAAACCCCTTTCATCGGAGAGCGGAGAACCTTCTTCATAAATTCCGCCGTAGATACACCTTCCCAGATGTTCCGTGAAATGACCGTAGATGTGTCTGCTAATCGGCTTGACAACTTCTTTTGGATCCACCACTATCCTGTAGGACATACTCTTTTCCCTCCTCATCTCTTATCTCTTCAACCACACCGCCATTGCACCCGGTTCTCTGTTGGCCCACATATGGTAGGGAATGAGAGTGAACTCTACCGTTTTTTCCCTAACCTCAGACAGCTTTCTGTACAGTTTCCCCTCCCATTCAGAGATGTCCAGTGCTCTTCCAGTTCCTTTGAGGAAAACAGCCTCCCTGTCCAGTATCTTTCCTTTTTCTTCCTTCAGGCTTTCTGAGTTCAACACCAGTGTCCAAACATGGAAATCCGGGTTATCTGCTTGTTCTATACAGTAGACGACTGGACCTCTTTTCACTGCAGCTTTTCCAAGGTCGTCTCTCACAAATGGGTGTGCCTCGATAAACACCGCTTTCATGGGAAGTGAAAGTTCCACTGTGTGTTTTCCTTTCCAGCTCTGGCTCAATTTCACATAGCCGTTCTGTGGCTTTGCTATCACCGCTTTTCCGTCCACCCTGAGAACAAAATCATCTGCCCAGGAAGGAAGCCTGAGATAAATGGAGAATGGCTCTTCAATGTCTGTTTTAATCGTGAAAGCTACTTCGCCGCTCCATGGATAGTCTGTTTCCTGCTCTATCTCCACAACCGAACCTTTGAAATCAAGCCTGGCTGTACTTTTTTCGTACAGATGAACCTGAACACCGTCGTCCGATGTGGTGTACATGTATCCCGGAAAAGACACTATGAACCTGGCAAGATTCGGTGGGCAGCACGCACAGTCGAACCATTTCTGTCTTCTTGTTCTCCCGTAGTCCTCCAGCGGGTTGAAGTAGAAATAGTGCTTCCCATCGAGGGATATACCGGAGAGAAGTCCGTTGTACAGTACCTGTTCCATCACATCTGCAAATTTCCCATCGCCCGTTGCAAGAAGCATCCTGAAGTTCCACATGAAGTTCGCTATCGAGGCACAGGACTCGGCGTAAGATCTTCTGTTTGGAAGCTCGTACTCTTCTCCGAAGGATTCCCAGTCGTGTCTGGAACCCGCCCCTCCTGTGATGTACATCTTCTTCGTCACAAAATTCTCCCAGAGTCTGTTGAGGGCCTGCCAGATCTTTTCATCACCTGTTTCAAGATAAAGATCGGTAGCACCAGAGCAGAGATACAGAGCTCTCACCGCATGGCCTGTGATCTCTTCTAGCTCCACAAAAGGTTTGTGATCGATGAAGTACTCTGGTCCAGGATTTCTTGGGACGCTGGCAAGCCCTTTTCCACGTGCGTAAATGAAGTACCTTGCAAGGTCCAAATATTTTCTGTCTCCTGTTTCTCTGTAGAGCTCTACAAGTGCCATTTCCACTTCAGGATGCCCCGGTGCTCCCTCTTTCTTCTCAGGGCCGAAGGTGTTGTAGATGTGATCTGCGAATCTTTTTGCCACCTCGAAGAGTGTATTCTTCCCTGTCACTCTTCTGTGTGCAACGGCCGCCTGAATCAAATGACCTGCGTTGTACAATTCATGATTCCATGCAAGGTTCGTCCATCGCTCTTTTTTTCTATCTCCAGAAAGATAGGTTCCAAGGTAACCGTCTTCATCCTGAGCAGCTTTCACCTCTTCTATCACGCTGTCGAGGATCTTCTCCAGCTCCGGCAGTTTCCTGTTCGCCAAGGCGAAGGACACTGTCTCAGCCCATTTGTACACGTCTGTGTCGTCGAAGGGAAAGAGAGTTTTGTAAGATCCTTCCATCTTGCCAGCGGCGATTCTGAAGTTGTCGAGTCTTCCTGTGTTCTCCAAAAGATCGTACTGTGTGGGAAGGGTTACGTTGACGAGAGTTTCAAAATATTTACCCATGAATCCATTTACCCTCACAGAACCAACAGGTATCGTTTTGAGCTTTGCGTAGGGACTTTTGGAAACTTCTACGATTTTGGACATAAACGATATTCCTCCTTTTCATACATTTAGGTACGTACATTATTCTTTACGCAAATTCTACATTGTCCATTTTTGTTAAATCAAGTATATTTCTGGACAAATATTGCATGTTATACCTTAATAGATACAAATATTTCCGTTTAAAAGCTCTTTTCTTATGGTTTCTCATTTTTTCACAAACTATCCTTTCACCGCTCCGAAGTGAGGCCTCTGATTAGATACCTCTGGGCAACAAGAGCAAAGACCACAACGGGAAGCATTGTGACGATTCCTGCAGCCGAAAGAGGTCCCCAGGCAACCCTCCAGCCAGTGATGTATCTTCCAAGGAAAATGGGTAGCGTTTGAGCACGTGCATCGTTCGTTAAAACAAGGGCCAGAAGGAACTCTCCCCAGCTTTGAATGAGAGAAAGCACTGCAACCGCTGCGAGTCCTGGAGCACTGAGCGGAAGAACCACATAGAAGAACGCTTGAAAGGGAGTAGCTCCATCTACATAGGCCGCTTCATCTATCTCTCTTGGAATCTCTCTGAAAAAGCTGATAAGAAGCCAGACCCCGAGAGGCACAACTATGACAAGATGTGACAGAATGAGAGCCCACCAGGTGTTGATGAGTCTCAGTTTTGTGAATATCACGTACAGGGGAACGGCTGACACAATAGGTGGGAGCATTCTGATGGAGATGATCCACTCCGCCAGGAATGGACCTCCTACCCTGTAGCGGGCTATAGCATAGGCAGCGAGGGCACTGATTACCGTTCCTATAAGTGCTACAGATACACCAACCACGATACTGTTTCTCAAGTACGGAAAGATGTTCTCAATAGAACCGGTTGTTCCACCGAAAACTTCTGTCTCTTTTGCTCCAAAGAAATTAGCAAGCGTGGGCTTTGTTGGAAAGAATCTAGGAGGCATGGTGAACCACTCGTCTGAAGGCTTAAAGGCCGTGATCACGAGCCAGTAAACGGGAAAAAGGAAAAATATCAGACAAATGGCGATCAGGATGTATCTCACAATCGTCAGGATTTTTTTCATCACTCCTCACCCCCAAACCCCAGTTGTTGTCTCATTCTCACAAGCCTGAACACTACATTCACGAGGACTATCGCCACAATCAATAGCAGAACACTCAACGCAGAGGCGTAACCGATGTTCCATCCAAAAGAAATACCTACCTTGTAGATGTAGAAACTGTAGGTGTGGGTCGCAGATCCTGGGCCACCCCAGGTTGTCATGAAGACAATATCGAAGGTCTTCAGACAGTCTATGATTCTTAGAACAAGAGCAACCAGAATCAAAGGTCTTAGAAGAGGAAACTCCACGTGCAAAAAGACTCTTCCCCAATCGGCTCCATCCACTCGGGCTGCGTCGATGAGATCCTGAGGTATCGACTGAAGACCTGCGTATATCATGAGAAAAATGAAAGGAGTCCACTGCCAGACGTCTATGATAATGATCCCCAGTTGTGCATAGAATGGATCTCCAAGCCACGAAATTTTGGGAACACCGAAGAGTGACAAAAACCAGTTCACCGGTCCAAAGGCAAAGTTGTACAACATCTTCCAGGCAACCCCGGAAACTGCCGGTGGAATCATCATGGGAATAAGGAGAGAAGACCTGATTATCTTTTCTCCCTTGACGCCCCTTATCAGAAAAGCGATGAGAACACCGAGAACAAGTTCTACGGGAACTGCTATCGAGAGGAGCTTTGCGGTGAATTTCATGGATTCGATAGCGGTTGAATCTCTGAAAATCTGGAAGTAATTCGAAAGACCAATGAAGTGAGTCTCCGCACTCTTTGAAAGATCGTAATCTCTGAAAGAAGCCCAGATCATGAAACCAAAGGGATAGATCGTCATTGCAAGGAAAAGAGCGAGAACGGGAAGGACCATCAACCAGGGAACAATTCTTTTTCTCATGGCAAAAGGGGGCAGAGCGCCCCCTCTTCACCTCCTTATTTTCCAAGAATCTCTTCCCATTTCTTTGCGAGATCGTTCAGCGTTTCCATGGAGAGCGGGAGTTCTCCAGAGAGGATCTTGGAGAAGGTCTCAACGGTGATGTCTTCGAGTCTTGGTTCCTCTGGAATCCTTGGCCTGTGGGTCTGAGAAACGTACGTTACCTCGAGGGCGGGAACTCTCGGATCAGCGGCCCTCACCTCGGGATCCTGGAGTGTTGAGATTCTGGCAGGAGCGACGGCGAATCTCAGGAACTTGTTCTTGTCAGCCCATTTGCTGGTGGCGAAAATGATGAATTTGAACGCAGCGAGTTTCTTTTCCTCAGGTATAAATTTGTTGATGCCGAGTGCCCATTGACCACTCACGGATCGACCCGGCATGGGAATGATCCCGACTTTATCTTCACCGAGGGTGCTCTTGAAGATCAGATACGGTCCCGTCCATTGAGGTACCATAGCAACGAGTCCCTGGTTGAAGTACTCGATCGTTTCACCGTAATCAGAGCCGAGCGGATCTGGACTGTAAGGCATGAGTTTTTTCATCATTTCGAGCGCTTTCAATCCCTCTTCACTGTTGAAGGCAGGTTTGTGATCCGCTGTGAAGTATTCACCGAATTCAAGATCCGCGGTTCCGTGCCTCATGATACCGAGTGGTGCGTTCCTGTACTCACCGAAAAACAGCAGATACATGTAGAAGAGTGTGTGGGTTCTCGGGAACATGAGGGCGATTCCGTAGTCTGTTGGAGAGCTCTTGTTGTATTTTTTGGTGAAGAATTCCGCTATTTCTACAACTTCTTCCCAGGTGGTCGGGAGGGTGAGTTCTCTACCGTATTTTTCTTTGAACGCTTGTTTTATCTTTGGATCTTCAAAGAGATCTTTTCTGTAATAGAAGAGCATTGTGTTGTTGTAGAACGGAAGCCCGATGAGTTTTCCCTTCCACTTTCCAGATTCTTCCAGAACCTGTGGGATAAAATCGTTCAAATCGTAATCTTCTGGAACAAGTTCTGGATGTTGTTTCATGAACTCTCCAAGGTCAACCAGTCCGGAAAGAGACGGCTCCAGTGGTCATCACATCGTAAGTGAAAGCGTCGAACGATCCAGCCTGAGATCTGAGATCCTGCAGCAGCTTCGGATAAAGTACTTCCCACGAAAGAGGTACGATTTCAACCTGAATGTCGGGATTCTGTTTCATGAACTCCTGGGCAAGCCACTTCAGGGCGTCCGCGTTGTCTGGAGAACAGAGAACGGAGATTTTAACCGAGAAGATCAACGAGGTGATGATGAGAAAGATCAACAGTAAAAATCTCTTCATACAAATCCCCCCTGCCTAAAAATAGTGGATAACGGTACGTACCGATGGTAGTATATCATATCTGTCAACAAAGAATTATCTTATAGTCAATTAGTTAACATAAATCTCCGCAGAAACGGACATGATACGTATAATGGTACGTACTTTTATGTTATACTAAAAGGATGAAACCATGAGAAAGGAGGTCGGAGAATGATAGATCTCAAGCAGTACGAGTTCTGGTTTCTCGTTGGAAGTCAGTATCTTTACGGTCTGGAAACCCTGAAAAAGGTGGAGCAACAGGCAAGTAAGATCGTGGATTCACTGAACGATGACCCCATCTTCCCTTCAAAGATCGTTTTAAAGCCGGTTTTGAAGAGTTCTTCTGAAATCACGGAAATCTTTGAGAAGGCAAACGCAGACCCCAAATGCGCAGGGGTTATCGTCTGGATGCACACTTTTTCCCCATCGAAGATGTGGATACGGGGACTCTCCATAAACAAAAAACCCCTGCTTCACCTTCACACGCAGTACAACAGAGAGATTCCATGGGATACGATCGATATGGATTACATGAACCTGAACCAGTCCGCACACGGAGACAGAGAGCATGGGTTCATACATGCAAGGATGAGACTTCCAAGGAAAGTTGTGGTGGGACACTGGGAAGAGAAAGAAGTCAGAGAAAAGATCGCAAAGTGGATGAGAGTGGCCTGTGCGATACAGGATGGAAGAATGGGACAGATAGTCAGGTTCGGTGACAACATGAGAGAAGTCGCCAGCACCGAAGGCGACAAAGTAGAAGCACAGATAAAACTCGGCTGGTCCATAAACACTTGGGGAGTTGGAGAACTTGCAGAGAGAGTGAAAGCCGTTCCAGAGCGCGAAGTAGAGGAACTTCTCAAAGAATACAGAGAAAAATACATCATGCCAGAGGATGAATACAGTCTCAAAGCAATAAGAGAGCAGGCGAAAATAGAAATTGCTCTGAGAGAATTTTTGAAAGAAAAGAACGCTGTTGGTTTCACCACCACGTTCGAGGACCTGCACGATCTTCCACAGCTTCCCGGGCTCGCGGTCCAGAGACTCATGGAGGAAGGATACGGTTTTGGTGCAGAAGGTGACTGGAAAGCAGCGGGATTGGTTAGAGCTATCAAGGTAATGGGAACGAGTCTTCCCGGCGGAACTTCTTTTATGGAAGACTACACTTACCACCTCACTCCCGGAAATGAACTCGTTTTAGGGGCTCACATGCTCGAGGTATGTCCAACGATAGCAAAGGAAAAACCACGAATAGAGGTTCACCCTCTCAGCATCGGCGGGAAAGCAGATCCTGCCCGTCTTGTCTTCGATGGTCAGGAAGGACCAGCCGTTAACGCATCGATCGTTGATATGGGCAACAGGTTCAGACTCGTTGTGAACAAGGTTTTATCCGTTCCCATAGAGAGGAAGATGCCAAAACTCCCGACAGCCAGGGTCCTCTGGAAACCGCTGCCTGATTTCAAGAGGGCAACTACTGCATGGATACTCGCTGGAGGATCACACCACACTGCCTTCTCAACAGCCATTGACGTAGAATACCTCATCGACTGGGCGGAGGCATTGGAAATCGAATACGTCGTCATCGATGAGAATTTGGATCTCGAGGACTTCAAAAAAGAACTGAGATGGAACGAACTCTACTGGGGGCTTTTGAAAAGATGAAAGAGGGGCGAAAGCCCCTCATTTTTTTGGATACGTCACCGACTCTCTCATAATGAGTTTTGGTTTGAAAACATATTTCTCAGGTTTTTCTCCATCGATCATCTTCAAAAGGATCTCGACTGCTTTCTTTCCAACTTCTTCCTTGGGATGTTCAAAGGTGGTCAGAATCTCTCTGAAATCACCTATGGGAGCATCGTCGAAACCTATAACTGAAACGTCCTCTGGTATCTTCAGACCCATTCTCTTTGCTGCAAGGAAAAACTGAAGAGCCGTTGCATCATTGTAGCAGAAAACCGCAGTTGGACGCTGATCCTTCGGTAAAGATAGAAGCTCAAAAGCACTCTGCATAACAATACCGGTGAACTCCGAAACATGAAAAGATTTCTCGTGGACTTTCTCGAAACCGAGTTCTCTTCCTCGTTTCAGAAAAGCCTGGGCTCTCACAACACTGGGAAGGTGTATCGTTTTATACAATACAGCCACATTCCTGTGTCCATACTGATAAAATATTTCCGCTGCTTTTTCTCCTCCGTACCAGTCGTCGAGAACAACACTTCCCACACCTTCTATGTCCCAGTTGGTGTGTACCAGAACTACCTTCGTGCCTTTTTTTGCCATGTCTTCTATCAAATCTCTGTTGGAACGTTTGGTGGCACTGTAGACAGGGTCTATTATCAGGCCATCCACACCAACTTCCAGCCATTCGTTTATGATCTGTCTCTCCTTGTGGGGGTCCTCAGAAGCATTTCCAAGAAGCATCTTGTACCCGTTTGCGAACAGAACCTCTTCGGCGCCGAGTGCTATATATGGAAATATGTAACTTGTGATCTGCTGGACAAGAATGCCAACGACCTTGTTTTTCTTTTCTATGTTCACAAACGTTCCAAGTCCTGGCTTTCTGATGACCAGGTTTTTAACTACCAGTCTTTCAAGGGCCTTTCTCACCGTTTCCCGACTGGCGTTGAATCTTTCCATTAACTCTTTCTCGGTGGGGAGTTTGTCTCCGTGTTTGTACTTTCCAGATTTTATTTCATCGATCAAAAATTTTTCAATTATTCTGTATTTTGGAAGGATTGCAAATCACCTCTCCTTTACCTGCCAATCTTCTCGACTATTTCTTTCGTATCCCTCGCTATCATGAGCTCCTCGTTTGTGGGAACAACCAGTACTTTCACACGGGAATCGGGAGTGGAGATTATGCCTTCCTTTCCTCTTATTGTTTCTTCGTTCTTCTGTTTGTCAAGCTTCACTCCGAGAAATTCTAGGTAAGAACACACATCTTCCCTTGTGATTGGAGAGTTTTCTCCAACACCGGCTGTGAAAACTATGGCATCGACACCGTTCATCGCTGCAGCGTATGCGCCTATGTATTTCGCTATTCTGTAGTCGTAAATTTCCAGAACGAGCTTGCACCATTCGTCTCCTTTCAAGGCAGCCTCTTCGATATCTCTCATGTCGGAGCTGAAGCCCTTTGAAAGTCCATAGACACCGCTCTTTTTGTTCAGTATATCGTACATCTCCTGGGGAGATATACCTTCTTTTTCCATGATGAAGAAGGGAATTGCCGGATCCAAATCACCGGACCTTGTACCCATAACGAGCCCTTCAAGTGGCGTGAATCCCATGGAAGTATCGACACACTTTCCATATTTCACAGCGGCTACTGAAGCGCCGTTTCCTATGTGACAGGTGATGATCTTGAGTTCTTCTAGTTTCTTCCCGAGAATCTCCGCCGCTCTTTTCGAAACGTACCTGTGGCTTGTACCGTGAAAACCGTAGCGTCTGATTTTATACTTCTCGTAGTATTCGTACGGTATAGCGTAAAGATATGCTTTCTGAGGAATCGTCTGGTGGAAAGCTGTGTCGAAAACAGCCACATTTGGTACTCCAGGAAGAAGCTTCATGGCAGCTTTTATTCCCATGAGATTCGCAGGGTTGTGAAGCGGCGCAAGGGGTGAAACTTCTTCAATCGCTTTGAGCACTTCCTCGTCCACAAGTACCGATTCTTTGAATCTTTCACCACCGTGAACCACTCTGTGGCCGACGGCATCGATCTCTTTTAGATCTTTTATGACTCCAAGTTTTTCATCGACCAATGTGTTCAATATGAGTTTCAACGCTTCCTCGTGATCCGGAAGTTCTCTTTCTATCACATGCTTTTCGTCGCCCACTCTGTGAACGAGCCTGCTGCCTTCAATGCCGATTCTTTCTGCGATACCCTTACAGAGAACTTTCTCACCCTCCATCTCGATGAGCTGGTACTTTATTGAAGAACTTCCCGAGTTTATCACCAGTACTCTCATCCTATTTTCACCTCACGCCTTTCCGCTGGATCCGAATATTCTGATTCTCTCCTTGACGATTTCTTTCACCTGTTCGAAGACAGGTTTGAAAATTTTTCTGGGATCTATCTGAGACTTGTCTTCTGAGAGAACCTTCCTGAGATACGCGACGAAGGTGATTCTCAGATCGGTGTCTGTGTTTATCTTGTTGATACCAAGTTCTATAGCTTTCTTCAGCATGTCTTCCGGAACGCCTTTCGCACCGGAAAGCTCGGCACCGTATTCGTTCGCCAGTTTCACAATATCCTGCGGTACCATGGAAGCTCCGTGAAGAACGAGCGGTATCTGGGTGTATTCTTTCACTTTCTTCAGTCGTTCAAAGTCGAGCTGTGCTTCCCCTTTGAACTTGAACGCACCGTGGCTGGTTCCAATGGCTGGAGCCAGGAAATCCACTTCTGTTTCCTTCACAAATACCTTTGCTTCTTCCGGATCGACGAGCACGGACTCTTTTTCCACCACATTGTCCTCTATTCCCTTGAGTTTTCCGAGTTCCGCTTCTACACTTATACCAACCGCGTGAGCTATCTCCACGATCCTCTTCGTCTCTCTGAGGTTTTCCTCGAAGGGAAGATGCGAAGCGTCGATCATCACTGAAGAGTAACCCGCTTTTATGGCAGCCATGATAACTTTAAAGTCTCTTCCGTGGTCCAGGTGGAGTGCGACGGGAACTGAAAGTTTTTCAGCGTAAGTTCTCACCATTTCAACGGCAAGTTTTGCTCCTGTTTCTATATCGCCCTTTCCTATGTACTTTATCGCTCCTTCCGATGTAGCGACGATGACCGGTGCTTTTTCTTCCTCAGCGGCTTCAAGAATTGCCTGGAGAAATTCCATGTTGTTGAAATTGAATGCACCGATAGCGTATCTCTCTTTGCTGGCTTTTTCCAGAATTTCTTTCGTGTTCTTTACATAAGGCATTGTCACACCTCCTTCAATGTAAAGGCCGGGACAAGCCCGGCCTTCAATTATTTCTTGTTTTTGAGAGCTGCCTGAGCCGCTGCAAGTCTGGCAACAGGTACTCTGTACGGCGAACAGGAAACGTAGTCGAGTCCAATTTTGTCGAAGAACAGTATGGATCTCGGATCTCCACCGTGTTCTCCACAGACTCCAACTTTGAGATCGGGCCTTGTGCTTCTTCCTTTCTCTTTACCCATCCTCACCAGTTCTCCAACACCGTCGTAGTCCAGCGTCTTGAATGGATCGTGTTCGAGGATGCCCTTTTCAAGGTACTCAGGCAGGAACTTTCCAACGTCGTCTCGGCTGAATCCAAAGGTCATCTGTGTGAGGTCGTTAGTACCGAAGCTGAAGAATTCTGCTTCTTCCGCTATCTGATGGGCGGTAACAGCGGCCCTTGGAACTTCAATCATGGTTCCGATCTTGTAAGTGAGCTCGACACCAGCTTCTTTTATGAGAGCGTCGGCCGTTTCCTTGATGATCTTCTTCAGGTACCTGAGTTCGTTAACGTGTCCCACAAGAGGAATCATGATTTCAGGTATTACATCTATTCCTTCCTCTTTCTTGAGTTCGATGGCCGCTCCAATTATTGCTTTGGTCTGCATCACAGCGATCTCAGGATAGGTGATGGTGAGCCTACAACCTCTGTGCCCGAGCATTGGGTTGAGTTCTTTGAGATTCTCCACGACGTTCTTGAGTTCCTCAAAGGAGACTCCCATCTGCTCGGCAACTTCCTTGATCTGTTCATCTTCTTGCGGCAGGAATTCATGGAGAGGAGGATCTATGAGCCTTATGGTGACTGGAAGTCCTTTCATCACTCTGAACAATCCCTTGAAGTCCTCTTTCTGAAGTGGCAGAAGTTCGTCCAGAGCCTTTTCTCTTTCTTCTTTTGTCTTTGCGAGGATCATCCTTCTAACCTTGGGTATTCTGTCCTTTTCGAAGAACATGTGTTCTGTTCTACAGAGCCCGATTCCTTCAGCACCGAATTTTCTCGCGACTTCCGCGTCTCTCGGTATGTCTGCGTTGGTTCTCACACCGAGTCTTCTGATCTCATCGGCCCACTGCAGAAGCTCCGCGACAGGTCCTTCAAGGCCCTGTGGTTTTATTGTTGTTACTTTTCCAAGGAGGACCTCACCGGTAGTCCCATCGATGGAGATCCATTCTCCTTCTTTTACAACGACGTCTCCCACTTTGAAGTAACCTTCCTCAGGATGGACTTCTATGGATTCTGCTCCGACGACTGCTGGCTTACCCATTCCTCTTGCGACAACGGCAGCGTGAGAGGTCATTCCCCCTCTGGAGGTCAAAATTCCCTGCGCAGCGGCCATTCCTCCAACGTCTTCGGGGCTGGTTTCAGGTCTCACAAGAATGACCTGTTCACCTGCTTTGCCGAGCTCCTCAGCTTTCTTCGCGTTGAAGACGACCTTACCCGTTGCGGCACCTGGAGATGCAGGAAGCCCTTTCGCGATGACTTTTGCCTGGGCCTTTTCTTTTGGATCGAACACAGGATGAAGCACCTGTTCGACGTCTTCAGGTCTCACTCTGAGAATAGCTTCCTCTTTGGTGATGAGTCCTTCGTGGACCATGTCAACGGCGATCCTGATAGCTGCCTGAGAGGTTCTCTTTCCATTTCTTGTCTGCAAGATGTAGAGCTTTCCTCTCTCAACGGTGAACTCGATGTCCTGCATATCTCTGTAGTGTTTTTCCAGTTTGTCCATTATTTCAAGGAGCTGATTGTAGACCTCTGGCATTCTGTTTTTCAACTCTTCAAGTTTGAGAGGAGTTCTGATACCCGCAACAACGTCCTCACCCTGAGCATTGGGCAGGAACTCTCCGTAAGGTTTCTTCTCTCCAGTGTTCGGGTCTCTTGTGAAGGCGACACCCGTTCCGGAGTCTTCTCCCATGTTTCCAAACACCATCGCGACGATGTTCACGGCCGTACCGAGGAGATCTCCTTCCTTGATTCCGTGAATCTGCCTGTACTTGATAGCTCTCTCGTTCATCCAGCTACCGAACACCGCATCGATCGCAAGCCAGAGCTGTTTCCAGGGATCCTGCGGAAATTCTTTTCCCTCTTCCTTGTAGATCTGTTTGTATCTTTCAACGAGTTTTTTGAGGTCTTCTGCATCCAGTTCGGTGTCGAGTTTCACACCTTTTTCCTTCTTGAGTTCTTCGAGTGCCTTTTCGAATTTCTCGTGAGGTATCTTCAGAACCACATCACCAAACATCTGAAGGAATCTTCTGTAAGCGTCGTAGGCAAACCTTTCGTTGTTCGTCAGCTTTGCTAATCCTTTCACTGTCTCATCGTTGAGACCAAGATTGAGAACGGTGTCCATCATTCCAGGCATTGAAATGGCTGCACCAGATCTGACGGAAACAAGGAGTGGATTGTTGGGGTCACCGAACTTTTTTCCAGTAACCTCCTCGAGTCTCCTCATTGCCTCTTCAACCTGTTCTTTCAGTTCTTCTGGATAAGTTCTTCCGTGGTCGTAGTAGTACTTACAGACCTCTGCGGAAATGGTGAATCCGGGAGGAACAGGAATTCCAAGGTTGGTCATCTCTGCGAGGTTGGCACCTTTTCCACCGAGGATATCTTTCATGTCCGCTCGGCCTTCTGCCTTACCGTTTGCGAAGAAGTACACGTATTTCTTTGCCATCTTCTGACTCCCTCCTTTTCCTTTCGTATCCAAGAATTTATTATAAAATCAAAACCGCACGATTAACTTCGGTATCATTTCACGTTAACATAGAAAACCATCTTCCCATCTTTGTAGAAGCCCCTCGCAAAGATGTAAGCCTCCTCACCCTCTCCCACAAGCGATTCCATGACAGCTTTCATATCGAGAAAGAGGAAGAAAACGTCGTTCTTTGCAGGCGTGATATCGAGATCTCTGGGAGAAAATTGCTCGCTTTTCAGAACGACTGTGTCTCCCTCTGTGCAAATCGATAATCCATTTTCCAGAACAAAACACCTGCCTTCCTTCCTGTACTGAACTCCCGCGGCTTTTAAAGCGTTTTCCACTGCATCAGGGGTTTTCAGCCTGGCTTTTGCAACAACTTCGAGATTGGTGGGAGTGGATCCGGCTATCAGGTCCATAACCGCTGAAGATACATTCGCACTCAAGAACATTGGAGGTTCGAGTTCTTCAAAGAGATTTTTGACAACTTTCTCAATGTCCGATTCGGGGAGTTGAACAGGTAGATTCTCGCTTTCTATAGAAAATCCAGCACTGGAGAGAACATCCAACAGTCCATCGTAATTCTCCGTGTTGAAAATCACCGTCAATTCTCCGAACGTGTAGTAATCAGATGGGACTTTCCTTGGCTGTCCTACTTTTTCGAGGAAGTTTCTGGAAGTATCATCCGCTGGAGCGATTTCCACCTTTATCGAGAGATGATCACTCGCGGATTCTTTTGTGCTCACAACGGTGAAGGAATACTTCTCACCTTGCAGCAAACCGTAGCCAAAGAAATCTGCGGTCTTCAGAGTGTCGGGAATCTTCCCTCCACCTTTCAAAGAAGCGTTCACTGCTTTAGCTGTTCCTAAGAAGAGATACCCATCTTTTTCAACAACGACCACATCTTCCATTCCCAGCAGATCAACCACAAGAGACTTTATGCTGTCTTTCAGTTTCTTTGCCTTTTCAGATGGTCCCAGAACGAAGCAAGTGTCTTCGCTGTTGAGCTGTACAAAGAGAAATTCGTGAGAGAGGAGATCGTAGAAGTCGGAAGGCTCTATATCCCTGCTGAGAAGCTGGGACTCCAGAACACCCTGTATCATCATCTCAAGACCGAGGCTCTCTGTCAGGAAACGGCCGGTGGGAAGACTTTTGATCTCGGAGTAGAACTCTGATAAATCCTTCACATATCGAATCACCTTGAAATTCTCCGGTACATAGTTTAATATTTGTGAAAAAGAGAGGGCCGTGAGAATCAGCAGGATAAAGATTATCCCTTTCTTCATGTTCAGAACCTCCTTCTTTTTTCTTCACCAAAACTTATGATAACACAGGAAAGGAGGTAGCACGTTGAGAAAATCTCTCGAGATAGGAAAATGTGTTGTTCTGGAAGTGCTGACACCAAGAGGCACAAATCTGGGTAGGTTCATGGAGTTCACCGAAGAAGCCTGGAAGACAGGTATCGACGCGTTCACGGTGACCGACATGCCGATGGGAAGAGTGAGAATGGCTCCCTGGGCTGCTTCCCACCTTCTTGTGGAAAGCGGAAAAGATGTTCTCATGCATTTCACGAGGAACACAAGGAATATGATAAGAATACAATCTGACCTTCTGGGCTGTCATGCCCTCGGAGTGAAGAATCTGCTTCTTCTGTCTGGGGACAATCCTTCCCACGGTGATTACCCTGAAACGACCTCCGTTAACGATATAGATATCTTAGACCTCATAAGACTCACAAAGCTCATGAACGAAGGAACGGATCTTGCCGGAAACAAGATCTATGGAAAAACCGATTTCTTCGTTGGTGGTGCGCTGAACCCTTTCAGTGATAAGGATATAAAAAGAGCTAAACAGAAGATTGAAGCCGGTGTGGATTTCCTTGTCACCCAGCCACTTTTCAACAGCGAGGTGGCGAAAAAGATCAAGGAAGAACTGAACACGAAAATTCTCGCTTCTATAGTCTTCTTTGAAAACGCAAAACAGATGAGTTACTTCTCGAGTGTTCCTGGAATAGAAATACCCGATGAGATAGTGAATTCCACGGAGAAGGGTGACGATTACCTGAAAGAAAAAAGTTTTGAAAGTGTACTCAGATTCGTTGAAGAAACAAAAGGTGTACTGGATGGTTTCTACATAGTGGCTATAGTGAAAGATCTCGAAAAAATCAGGAAGGTGGTAGAAATTGCCAAAAGTTGAAATAGCCCCCAGCGAGATAAAGATTCCAGACAACGTTTTGAAGGCAAAGCTCGGTTTTGGAGGAGCAGAGGAGATACCTGAAGAATTCAGGAAAACGGTGAACAGGGCTTACGAAGAGCTTCTCGATGCGGCAAAACCTGTGGTTCTGTGGCGAGATTTCGAGGTGGACGGTTCTCTCTCTTTCGACGACATGAGACTCACGGGTGAACTTGCAACGAAACACCTTTCTGGGAGTAAGATCATCACAGTTTTTCTTGCGACCCTCGGAAAAAAGGTGGACGAAAAGATAGAGGAATACTTTAGAAAAGGAGAGGATCTTCTCGCGTTTTTCATCGATGGAATCGCTTCAGAGATGGTGGAGTACGCTTTGAGAAAGGTAGATGCGGAGCTCAGAATGAAAAGATCCAACCTGGAGGGAAGTTTTAGAATTTCACCCGGATATGGAGACCTTCCACTTTCCTTGAACAAGAAAATCGCCGAAATTTTCAAGGAAGAAGTGGACGTCAATGTGATCGAAGACTCCTACGTGCTCGTTCCCAGAAAAACCATCACAGCGTTCGTGGGCTGGAGGGAGAAGAATGAGAAACAGACGTGAGGTTTCAAAATTGCTTTCAGAAAGGGTGTTGCTCCTAGATGGTGCTTACGGAACAGAATTCATGAAGTACGGATACGATGACCTTCCCGAAGAGCTGAATATAAAAGCACCCGATGTGGTGCTGAAAGTTCATAGAAGTTACATAGAGAGTGGATCGGATGTCATTCTGACGAACACGTTCGGTGCCACAAGGATGAAACTGAGAAAACACGGGCTGGAGGACAAACTGGACCCTATTGTGAGAAACGCTGTGAGAATCGCAAGAAGAGCAGCTGGAGAAAAGCTTGTTTTTGGAGATATCGGACCGACGGGAGAACTTCCCTATCCACTCGGAAGCACTTTGTTCGAGGAATTCTACGAGAACTTCAGAGAAACCGTGGAGATAATGGTCGAAGAAGGTGTGGACGGAATCATCTTTGAGACGTTCTCGGACATTCTCGAGCTGAAAGCCGCTGTGCTTGCGGCAAGGGAAGTATCCCGGGATGTTTTCCTGATTGCCCACATGACATTCGATGAGAAGGGAAGAAGTCTTACAGGGACAGATCCCGCAAACTTTGCCATCACGTTCGATGAACTGGATATCGATGCCCTCGGTATAAACTGTTCACTCGGGCCCGAAGAGATCCTTCCCATTTTTCAGGAACTGTCCCAGTACACAGACAAGTTTCTCGTAGTGGAACCTAACGCGGGAAAGCCCATCGTGGAGAACGGGAAAACTGTGTATCCTTTAAAACCACACGATTTTGCCGTTCACATAGACTCCTATTACGAACTCGGCGTGAACATATTCGGAGGCTGCTGCGGAACCACCCCTGAACACGTGAAGCTCTTCAGAAAAGTTCTCGGAAACAGAAAGCCTCTTCAAAGAAAGAAAAAGAGAATATTCGCTGTCTCTTCTCCTTCAAAACTCGTGACGTTCGATCATTTCGTCGTCATAGGAGAGAGGATAAACCCGGCAGGTAGAAAGAAGCTATGGGCGGAGATGCAGAAAGGAAACGAAGAAATTGTGATCAAGGAAGCGAAAACACAGGTGGAAAAAGGCGCGGAAGTGCTTGATGTGAACTTCGGGATAGAATCTCAGATAGACGTACGATACGTGGAAAAGATCGTTCAAACACTTCCGTATGTTTCGAACGTTCCTCTTTCCTTGGACATCCAGAACGTCGACCTCACAGAGAGAGCGCTCAGAGCCTATCCGGGAAGATCTCTTTTCAACTCGGCCAAGGTGGATGAAGAAGAACTCGAAATGAAAATAAACCTGTTGAAGAAATACGGAGGTACACTCATCGTACTATTGATGGGAAAAGACGTTCCAAAAAGCTTCGAAGAGAGAAAAGAGTACTTCGAAAAGGCTTTGAAAATCCTGGAGAGACACGATTTCTCAGACAGGGTGATCTTCGATCCAGGAGTTCTGCCCCTCGGTGCAGAAGGAAAACCGGTAGAAGTACTGAAGACCATAGAATTCATCTCAAGCAAGGGTTTCAACACAACTGTTGGTCTTTCCAACCTGTCTTTCGGACTTCCTGACAGAAGTTATTACAACACCGCTTTTCTCGTTCTTGGAATATCTAAAGGCCTGAGCTCTGCCATCATGAATCCCCTCGACGAAACACTAATGAAGACCTTGAACGCTACACTTGTGATACTTGAAAAGAAGGAACTTCCCAGGGCTGAAGTGAAGGAAGAAAAACTGGTTGAAATCATACTCTCCGGGAACCGGTCGGAACTCGAGAAGCTTGTGGAGGATTTTCTGAAGGAAAAAGATCCTCTTTCCGTCATAGAAGAACACCTGAGGCCAGCGATGGAACGTATTGGAGAACTCTACGATAAGGGAAAGATCTTTCTGCCGCAACTCATCCTCGCCGCTCAAACGGTGAAACCCGTGTTCGACAAACTGACATCGATGCTTCCATCAGACAGTCAGGGTGAAACGTTCGTCATTGCAACAGTCAAGGGTGATGTGCACGACATAGGAAAGAACATAGTGGCATCTGTCATCAGAAGCAGCGGGTACCGCGTGGTGGACCTTGGAAAAGACGTGGACACATCGGAAATAGTGGAAGCCGTGGAAAAAGAAAGACCCGTTGCACTCGGTCTGTCTGCAATGATGACAACCACCGTCGGCAGAATAAAGGAAGTTGTGGAAAAGCTCAAAGAAAAGAACCTGAAAATCCCTGTCATAGTGGGTGGTGCTTCCCTGAACGAAAAACTAGCAAAAGAGCTTGGAGCGGACTATTACGCAAAGAATGCTTCCGAAGCGGTAAAAATATTGAAATCTCTTGGGAGATGAGAGTGTGGATACCATTGTCGCTGTAGCTACCCCTCCCGGAAAAGGAGCAATCGCGATTCTCAGGTTGAGCGGTCCAGATAGCTGGAAGATCGTTCAGAAACACCTTCGAACACGATCGAAAATCGTTCCACGAAAGGCAATCCACGGCTGGATCCACGAAAACGGAGAAGATGTGGATGAGGTAGTGGTCGTTTTCTACAAATCACCAAAGAGCTACACAGGAGAGGACATGGTAGAGGTGATGTGCCACGGAGGACCGCTCGTGGTGAAAAAGCTGCTGGATCTCTTCTTGAAATCTGGAGCGAGAATGGCTGAACCCGGCGAGTTCACAAAACGAGCTTTTTTGAACGGGAAGATGGACCTCACTTCAGCGGAGGCTGTGAGAGATCTCATAGAGGCGAAAAGTGAAACTAGTTTGAAACTCTCCCTGAGGAACCTCAAGGGAGGATTGAGAGACTTCGTTGATAGCTTGAGAAGAGAACTCA
This sequence comes from Thermotoga maritima MSB8, assembly GCF_000008545.1. Classification (NCBI taxonomy): domain Bacteria; kingdom Thermotogati; phylum Thermotogota; class Thermotogae; order Thermotogales; family Thermotogaceae; genus Thermotoga; species Thermotoga maritima. The sequence goes on along the minus strand of NC_000853.1, from coordinate 278,251 downwards.
TAGAAGTCCTTGCTGAGATACGGGTAGAGCTCGATTATCCAGACGAGATAGAAACGAACACAGGCGAAGTGGTGACCAGACTGGAGCGAATAAAAGAAAAGCTCACAGAAGAACTGAAAAAAGCAGATGCGGGTATTCTTCTCAACAGAGGACTCAGGATGGTCATCGTGGGAAAGCCCAACGTGGGAAAATCTACTCTTCTGAATCGACTTTTGAACGAGGACAGGGCGATCGTCACAGATATACCCGGAACAACAAGGGATGTTATCAGTGAAGAAATCGTCATAAGAGGAATTCTTTTCAGGATAGTCGACACAGCGGGTGTGAGATCGGAAACGAACGATCTGGTCGAGAGACTGGGGATAGAGAGAACTCTTCAGGAAATAGAGAAAGCTGACATAGTACTGTTTGTGCTCGATGCTTCTTCACCACTTGACGAAGAGGACAGAAAAATCCTCGAAAGGATAAAGAACAAACGCTATCTTGTGGTGATAAACAAAGTAGATGTGGTGGAGAAGATAAATGAAGAGGAGATAAAAAACAAACTCGGAACAGACAGACACATGGTGAAGATATCTGCCCTGAAAGGAGAAGGACTTGAAAAGCTGGAAGAATCCATCTACAGAGAAACTCAGGAGATCTTTGAAAGAGGTTCTGATTCTCTCATCACAAATCTTCGACAAAAACAGTTGCTTGAAAACGTTAAAGGACATCTGGAAGACGCTATAAAGTCTTTGAAGGAAGGAATGCCGGTTGATATGGCTTCTATAGATCTAGAGAGGGCTCTCAATCTTCTCGATGAAGTGACAGGAAGGAGCTTCAGGGAAGATCTGCTGGATACCATATTCTCCAATTTCTGCGTTGGAAAATGAATGAGGGGAAGGGTTTCCCCTTCCCCTATCACTTGACCTTCTCTTTGAGGGCTTTTCCGGGTTTGAACTTCGGGACCTTTCTTTCGGGAATGGTGATGGGTTTTCTTGTCTGAGGATTCACGCCTTTTCTTGCAGCGGCCTTCCTCACTTCGAAGCTTCCGAATCCAACGATCTGAACCTTTTCACCCTTTGCGAGAGCTTCTGTGATCGTTTCAAGGATGGTGTCGAGAATCAATTTTACATCCTTTTTCTTCGCACCTGCTTTCTTCGCCACCCTGTCGATGAGTTCCTTCTTGGTCATGAAACCCCCTCCTTTCTAGGGTTGTAAAGCACTCTTCTCACTGCTTGTAAATATACCATTTTACAGCGGGGTGTTGCAAGTCCCTTTAGAAAAGCACTTCGAAGTCTGAAAGTTCTAAAATCCCCATAAAAAGCGGGATTTCGAAAAATAGGACAAAAATTAGAATCAGTTACAGAAAATTTACAAAATATCCAGGACCCTTCGTGCTATCTCAGTACTACCAATGACCCTTGCTATTTCCTCCAGGGATGCAGAACGAATATTCTCCAGGGAACCAAAGTGTTCAATGAGCTTTTTCTTTCTGATGGGACCTATTCCGGGTACATTGTCAAGAACAGACCTGAGTGATTCTTTCTCCCTCCGCTTTCTGTGGTAACTCACAGCGAATCTATGTGTTTCGTCTCTTATCTGAACGAGAAGCCTCAAAACCGGGTGATCGTGTGGAAGGTGTATTTCTCTGTTTTCAAAGACAACGGTCTCTTCCTTCTTCGCGAGACCAACCACAGGACAGTCCTTTCCTATTTCCTTCAACGCTTCGATAGCAGCGTTCACTTGACCTATTCCACCATCCACGAACAGAAGATTCGGAAGCGGGTGTTTCGAATATCTTCTTTTCACAACTGTTCTTATCGATTCGTAATCATCGGGATGATCCTGTTCGATCTTATAACGTCTGTAATCGCCCTTTTTGGGAAATCCATCTTCAAACACCACCAGAGAAGCCACGGTGTATTTTCCCTGAAGATGAGAAATATCGATCCCTTCTATCCTGTACGGAAAATCCTTCATGTTCAGGAGCTTCATCAATTCTTCGAGCGCTTCCTTCCTCAATCCTCTCATTTTTAACTCGTTTTCCAGGTTTTTCTTTGCTTTCTCAAGAAGATCTTCTTCTGTGGTGGAGCGTGGCGGTCCTACATACTCAAAACCGAGAGACGAGTAATCCATTTCGTCCAGATCACTCTCCAGAATGAGAGTTTTCGGGATATCACCTCTCCCAGATATGTAGTATTCTCTGATGAAATCTTCCACATTTCCCCCTTCCATTTCAAAGGAGATCTTCCCTACCAGGTAACCATTCCTGACTCTCAGAACTACGAACAGGTCGTGTGCATGGACCAGAACATCACAATTGATATTTTCTTCAAAAACCACACCCTGAGATTCCAGAACATTCGACAGATTCAAAAGAAGGTCCCTGTACTTTGCAGCGTTCTCAAAATCGAGCATTTTGCTATGAGTTTCCATCTTTTCTTTCAGATAATCGAAGACTTCTTCCATGTTTCCCGAGAGAAACTCTCTCAGCTTTCTTATTGCTTCTTCATGCGATTCTATGTTTCCAATGCACGGGCCGATACATCTGCCAAGATGGTAAAGAAAACAGGGCCTCTTTATCCTTTTCAAATCGGATTTACAGGTTCTGAATCCCATTATTTTCTGAAGGATTTCCAGCAGATTTCTGACGAATTGAACGCTGGTGTAGGGCCCAAAGTACGTTCCATCCCACAGTTTTCTCTTCACAATTTCAACGTACGGTATCTCGTCATCGGATATCCTGATGTAAGGATAGAAATCTGTGTCTTTGAGACGAACGTTGTACTTCGGCCTGTACTTCTTTATGAGATTTGCCTCGAGTATGAACGCTTCCCTTTCGTTCATCACAACGATCGTTTCCAGTTCGTCAGCTTCTTCGCCGATTCTGAACACTTTCTCCGTCTGGGGATTGAGGTAACTCCTTAATCTATTGGACAATCTCTTTGCTTTTCCTATGTAGATGGGAACCCCTTTGTTTTTGAAGATGTAAACACCAGGTTCTTCAGGAGCGAGGAGTATCTTCTTTCTGATCTTCTCTTTCAAAAACCTTCTTCACCTCCTCTTCACTCAAGAATCTGTACTCTCCGGGTTTCATGTCATCGGGTAAAACGAGTCCACCGATTCTTGTTCTCTTCAAGTGCACTGTTTTTAGACCCACAGCGGCTGTCATTCGTTTGATCTGATGATACTTACCCTCCGTTATAACTATCTTCAACGTGTCGTTCGACAGCTTCTCCACGCGCTTTGCTTTCGCGAAAAAACCATCCCTTAAAGTCACACCATTTTTCAACTTTTCTATCTTGTCTTCTGTGACTTCTCCTTCTACCTTCACAATGTACTCTTTTTCTACAGACCATTTCGGTGAAATCACACGATGAGCGAAATCACCATCGTTCGTTATTATCAGGAGACCTTCGGCATCTTTGTCGAGTCTTCCAACGGGGAAAATTCCTTTCAATGGAGGGAGAAATTCCATGATGGTTTCCGAATGTGGATCTTTCGTGCTGGTCACGTATCCTGAAGGCTTGTAGAAGAGAATGTAAACCTTTTTGTGAAATCTCACCACCTCACCATCGAGCGCAACTGCGTCGTTCTCCAACACAGGATGTCCAGGATCGAGCACTACTCTCCCGTTAACGGTCACCCTGCCCTGTTTTATCAGTTTTTTCACTTCTTTTCTCGTTCCCACACCACTATTCGAAAGATACCTGTCCAGTCTCATTGTTTCTTCCTGTCCAGGTAGATTATGAGGTTCGAAATATCGGAAGGATTTATTCCCGGGATTCTCATGGCCTGACCGATGGATCTTGGCCTGATCTTCTTCAATTTATCTCTCGCTTCTGTGGAGAGATTTGGAACCGCGTCGTAATCTAAATCGTGTGGTATCTCGTAATTTTCATACTTCTCAAAGACGGCGACCTCTTCAAACATCTTCTGAATGTATCCCTCGTATTTCACATTTATTTCCACCTGTTCCACAACTTCCGGATCGTCTATAGGATTCGGATCCAGAAACTTCAGCGCACTGTAACTCAATTGAGGACGTTTCAAGAGCTGATAAAAAGAAACCGGTTCTTTAAGAGGACTGGTTCTCAAGGAAGTTAAAAGATCGTTGACCCTGTCAGAAGGTTTCACAATGACCTTCTTCAAACGTTCGATCTCTTCGTTTATTCTACGCTCAAGACTCAGCACCTTTTCGTAGAACCACTTGGGAATCAGCCCCACCCGATAGCCGTACTTTGCCAGGCGCAGATGAGCGTTGTCATGGCGTAGAAGAAGACGATACTCAGCCCTCGAAGTGAGAAGCCGATATGGTTCATCCACTCCCTTTGTTACCAGATCATCTATCAGAACACCAATGTAAGCCTCAGATCTCTTCAAAATGAGAGGAGGCTCTCCCCGGAGTTTGAGAGCAGCGTTTATACCAGCGATTATGCCCTGACCAGCCGCTTCTTCATATCCGCTCGTCCCGTTCACCTGACCTGCGAAATAGAGATTCTCCACAAGCTTGGATTCAAGTGTGGGATAGAGCTGCCTGGGATCTATGTAGTCGTACTCTATCGCGTAGGCAGGACGAGTAACGATTGCGTTCTCGAGTCCTTTCACGCTTCTTATCATCTTTATCTGTGCTTCATAGGGAAGACTCGTACTCAAACCGTTCAGATAGTATTCCTCCGTGTCTCTTCCTTCTGGCTCTACGAAGACTTGATGCGATTCTTTGTCTTTGAATTTGACAACCTTGTCCTCTATAGAAGGACAGTACCTTGGTCCTATTCCTTCTATGAGTTTGACCGTTCCATAAAGGGGCGAAAATTCCAGATACTGTTTTATTATGCTGTGGGTTTCCGGGTTCGTTCTGGTCAGCCAGCAGGGGTAATCCTTCGGGAGAACTCTCGGTTCGTCAAAGAAGGAAAAAGCAAGGGGTTCATCCGAGGTGTCCTGCCTTTCCATAACGGAAAAGTTTATAGAGCGCTTCAACACACGAGCCGGCGTTCCTGTTTTGAATCTACCAACTTCGAATCCCAGTTCTATGAGACTTTCCGTGAGTTTTGTCGCTGGAAACTCTCCCATACGACCCGCTGGGAACGTGGAACGGCCGATGAATATCTTTCCCCTCAGAAAAGTCCCTGTTGTCACGATCACGGCTTTTCCCAGGTAGTCTATCCCGTAATTGTCTACAACTCCCTTAACTCTTCCCTTCTCCGTTAGAATCCTTTCAACGATACCGTGTCTCAACACTATGTTCGGATTCGTTTCCAGCTTTCTTTTCATCGTTCTGCTGTACGAAATCTTGTCTATCTGAGCCCTCAAAGCCCTCACAGCGGGCCCTTTGCTCACGTTCAGCATTCGCACGTTTATCATCGTCTCGTCGGTGGTTTTGGCCATCTCTCCACCGAGAGCGTCTATTTCACGAACCACAACACCCTTTGCCGGACCACCTATGGCGGGATTGCACGGGGCCCATCCCACGGTGTCCGGATTCACCGTGAGGACAAGTACTCTGAAACCCATTCTGGCAGCCGCAAGAGCCGCCTCTATTCCCGCATGACCGGCTCCCACAACGATCACATCATAGACACGATCGTCCTCAGGCCTCAAACCAATCACCTCATGCCAGTCTGATGGGCATCACTATGTAAAGGTATCCAGAAATATCGAGTGGATTTATCTGACATGGACTGGTAGAATCAACGAAGTTCATTTCGATTTCTTCAGTCTCAATGTGCTTCAAAACGTCCTCGATGAACTTCGGGTTGAAAGCGATCACGAGATCTTCCCCTTCTTTTTGAACTTCAACTTCATCGACCACTTCTCCATAATCCGGGCTCTTGCTCACAAGTCTCATAACGTTTTCTTCTATTTCGAACTTCACGGACTCGCTTCCCTTGCTGGCAATCACCATCACCCTCTTCAAAGATTCCCTGAGTTCTTTTCTGGAAACCACCACTTTCGTTTTGAAAGTTTCGGGGATCACCCTTTTGTAATCGGGAAATTCAGCGTCGACCACTCTCATCACCGTTTCTACATCATTTGTCGACAGAGAAACCCTTCTTCCATCGTACCTCACCGTTATAGTCGGCTCCGTTGTGTTGTCCAGCACGTTTTGAACTTCTTTCATGCTCTTCAAAGAGAGCAAGAAACTCGCCTCTTCCTCGTTTTCTATCTGCTCTTCAGCAAGTGCAAGTCTGAAACCATCACTTGCAACCAGCCTGAGAAGATTCTTGTGGAGTTCCCAGAAAACTCCATTCAGATTTCGCATGAACTCGTCTTTGGCAGCGGCGAAGATGACCTTTTCAACCATTTCCTCGAGGAGCGAAGTGTCAACTTCGAAGGTTATTCCAGACTCGGCAGGCGTTATCTCTGGAAATTCGTCCGCGGGCATGGTGGTGATCCTGAAAACGGTGCTTCCAGAACTTATAACAAGAGCATCCCCCTCTAAAGAAAGTTCCGTTATCTCATCTGGGAGAACCTTGACCATCTTCTGAATGACATCTCCTGGTACCACAAAACGTGCCTCACCGGAGATTTCAGCGGCATTCACGGTTGCTTTGACTCCGGTCTCGAGATCGGTCGCGCAGATGTAGAAATTTCCATCTTTCACTTCGAAAAGAAATCCAGCAAGAATGGGTTTCACGGATTTCTTTGCGAGCGCTTTTGAGGCGATGGTTATTTTGTCTTTCAATTCAAGAGTCGTGACGGTTACTTTCATCGTCTCACCCCCATTAGAATTTTAGTATCAGTTTCAAAACCCAATAGACAGCCGCGGAAGTCGCAGCCACCGTTGGTACTATGAGAAGCCAGGATATAACGATGTTCTTCAACACACCAACGTTCACCATCTCAAGCCCTCTGGCGAAGCCAACACCCGTGACAGCTCCCACCACAACGTGTGTCGTGGAGATAGGAAGCCCTAGTGACGAAGCGAGTAGAACCGTCGTCGCAGTGGAAAAATCCACTGTGAATCCCCTGGAATTTGTGAGCGTAGTTATCTTTTCACCCACCGTTTCCATGACCTTCTGTCCAAGGAAGAACACACCGAGCGAGATACCGATTCCCCCAAGAAGAAGCGCCAGAAACGGAATCTCGACGGTTTTTGGAACAACACCCGTTGACGCAACGATCATGACCGCCGCTACAGGGCCCGCCGCGTTGGCAACGTCGTTGGCTCCATGAGAAAAAGAAACGTAGCATGAAGTGAGAATCTGAGCGCGCTTGAACACATTTTCAACCGCATCGTACACATCTTTCTTTTCGTTTATCAACTTTCTCACAGCGAAGTGAACCACAAAAAATGTTACGAGAGAGAAAGCGATACCGAGCAGAAAAGATTCACTGAGAGGCTGTTTGAGCGTCTTTTTTACAAAAAGAGATATCATTGTGAAAATCGCAAGAGATATGAAAAACGGAATAGCGACAGTGGAAGATTTCTTCGGATTTTTTGTGTGGAACACCGAAAGAGAGATCAGTTTGAACATCACAAAGGAAATCAAACCGCCGAGAACAGGTGAAACAACCCAGGAAAGTACTATGAAGAGAAACGTTTTCCAGTTCACGCCATTTATACCCACCGCCACAAGACCGAATCCCATCATTCCTCCGACTATAGAATGGGTGGTGGAAACGGGATAACCCCAGTTGGTCGCTATCAGAATCCAGAATGAAGCTGCGATCAAGGCTGACAGTGCACCATACATGAGTTCTACCGGTTGAACTTTCTCCACTTCCACTATTCCTTTGACGATCGTCTGGGAGACATGGGAGCCGAACATAACTGCTCCAAGAAACTCGAGAAACATCGCTATAAGAGCTGCCTGTCTCACAGTTATAGCCCTTGCCCCAACAGCTGTCGCCATGGAGTTCGCCACATCGTTGGCTCCTATGGAGAAAGCCATGATGAAACCAAGTATGCCAGCTATGATGAGTATTGTCACGTTATTCCCTCCTCACCTAAGGATGGAATTTATCCTCTTTGTGATATCTTTGCCCTGATCGGCAATCTTTGAAATAAGTCTTGCCACTTTGTTCAAGAAAATCAGATCCACGGGATTCATACTGTTTTTGAGGGAATAGAGTTTTTTACCAAGATTCCTCGATATTGTGTCGACTTCCCTCTCCTCCATGGACACGTCAAAGATTTCTCTTTCTTCCTTTTCTTTTTCAAAAGGTGAAAAACCGCTCTCCGCGAGTGTGCGAAGCTGTTCGATTGCCTCGGTGGTTTCTCTGATAGTATCCAGAACGTTTTCAACGAGTTCTGCGAATAACTCTTTGATATTCTCCGGTACATCTTCAACTCTGTTCATGTCGAGCATGATGACGATGTCCCTGACAACGTCAAGAATCTCATCCGCTTTGTGAACTATGTAAAGAAAGTCGTCTTTTTCGAAGTAGGTGTACTTCATTTTGAGATACATCTTCTTCAGCTTTGATTTGATCTCATCTGACTCTCGCTCCAGAGAGATTACACGATTGAGGTGACCTTCCCCGAATTTTCCGGTGAAGTAATCCTCGATGGCATCCTTGAGAAGCACGACGGCCGCTTCGCCTCTTCTGGAAAGATTTATGAGAAGATCGATGGGAGACTCCTCCGGAAGCATTTTTTCTATAAATTTCATACTCTCACCCCTTCTTTCAAAAAAGCGCTCTTTAAGATGATCTCAACGAGTTCCTCGAACTCGATTCCTCCCGCTTTCGCGCTCGCTGGGAGATCACTGGTTTCCGTTAGACCCGGTACCGTGTTGATTTCCAGAAAGTAGAACCTGCCATCGCTGAAAATACCATCCACCCTCCCAAAACCTCTGCAACCAGCTTCTACAAACGCTTTGAGAGCCATTTCCTTGACAAGGCGTTCTTCTGAAGGATTCAAAGGAGCAGGAAGAATGAACTCCGTTTCACCTTTCGTGTACTTCGCAACGTAATCGTAGAAACGACGCTTTGGTCGCAACTCAAGAACGGGAAGAATTTCGAAGCCCTTTTCCGTTTCTAAAATAGACACAGTCATTTCCCTGCCGGGGATGTACTTTTGAACAATCACACTCCCATATCGTGGTAAATCTTCCTTGAGCGCGTGTTGAAACTCTTCATCCGATTCACAAACGAACACTCCTATGCTTGAACCCTCTCTCCTCGGTTTTACCACACAGGGATACCCAAGGGGAGAAGTTTTCATGAATTCCTTGATCTCCACAAAATCAGGTATCTCGACGGTGCCCTTTAAAAACCTGTAAGTCACGAGTTTATCAAAACATATCATGCTTGAAAACGCATCGGACCCGGTGTATCTGATCCCCAAAAAATCCAGAATTGCCTGAAGCGTTCCATCCTCACCGAAAGTTCCATGGAGAACGTTGAAGACCACATCAAAACTTTTCAACTGATCCACTTTCTTGAGAAAATCTTCTCTAACGTCAAAAACGGTGTGTTCATACCCGAGTTTTTCAAGAGCCTTTTTTACCCTTTCTCCGCTTCTCAGAGAGATTTCCCTTTCCCTCGACACTCCTCCCATCAGGAGAGCCACTCTCACTGTCTTTCCTCCCCAGGAATATTTTTCCATCGTCTATGACCGCAATTTCATCGTTTTTCACGCTTCTGGTTTTACCACACTCGCATTTCAAATAGAAGCCGTATTTTCCAAAAGAGAGCCTCATTTCCTTTCCACACGAACATTTCTGGTTCGTCGGAAAATCAACCACAATTCTGTCGTTCCTGTCGAACACACTGGAAAAGGATTCATAAAACTCCCGCAGAACGATTTTGTCTGTTTTCTTACCCTGTTCGACTTCATCGAGGTCCTTTTCCATTTCAGCTGTGAAGGAAACGCTAACAACATCAGAGTACTTTTTCTCCAGATAATCCATGACAACGCTTCCAACGATCGTTGGATAGAGATAGCCCCTGATCTTTTTTATGTAACCCCTGTTCAGCAAAAGCTTTATCGTGGACGCATATGTGCTGGGACGACCTATACCGAGTCTTTCCATTTCTTTTACAAGAGAACCCTCTGTGTACCTTGGTTTCGGTTTGGTTTCCTGTTCCTCTATTTTTACAACCACCGGTTTCACAGATTCTCCCTCTTCGAAAGGAAACTCTCCCGTGTTTCTTTCCGTCTTCCACACCTTTTCGTACCCATCGAAAATCTTCTTCAGCACCGTTCCCTTGAATCTGTACTTCCCATCCTTTGTTCTCAGGACAAAACGAGTTTCCTCGTATTGAGAAGGCTTCATTTGCGATGCGAGAAATCTCTTCCATATCAACTCGTAGAGTTTTTTCTGGTCAGAATTCAGGTATTTTCCCGCTTCTTCAGGTGTCATGAAAACGTTCGTGGGACGAATCGCCTCATGCGCATCCTGTATTTTTGCGTTGCTCTTTCTCCTTTCTCTCTTTGAACCAACGTACTCTTCTCCAAAGACCTCCGTTATCAGATTTCTGGCTTCTTCTTTCGCGTAGTCCGAAACACGCGTTGAATCTGTTCTCATATAGGTTATGAACGCGATATGCCCATCTTTTGTTTCCACGCCTTCATACAACTGCTGGGCAATCATCATGGTTTTGGAAACGGAGAAACCCAGTTTAGAATACGCTTCCTGCTGGAGGGTACTGGTTTTGAAGGGTTCTGGAGGCGCAAACTTTTTCACAGAAACCTTTTTCTCTTCTACAACGAGTTCGTCTATGCTCTGGATTTCTTTCAACGTTTCAGCGTCGAAGAACTTCTTTTCTTTCACATCTATTTCTGCTGTGAGACCATCGAAATTGACGGTGATCCTGTGGTACTTCTTTGGCACAAACCTGAGGATTTCTCTCTCTCTGTCACAAACGAGCTTCAAGGTTGCTGATTGGACTCTACCAGCGCTCAAATTGGATTTGAAGTTTCTCCAGAGAACCGGACTCAGAGAATAACCAACGATCCTGTCTAAAATCCTTCTTGCAAGCTGCGCACGAACTTTCTTCATGTCAATCTCTCGAGGATTCTTAACGGCTTCTCTTATCACACGAGGAGTGATCTCAGAGAACACGATCCTGTTCTTTCTCCCCAGTGTGTTCGTTACCCTGGCTATGTGCCAGGCTATGGCTTCCCCTTCTCTATCCATATCAGAAGCGATGAGCAGTTCGCCTTTTTTTGCAAGATCCTTCAGCTTTTCAACTACCTTCTCTTTCCCTTTTATCACCGCGAATTCCGGTTCGAAATCCTTTTCCAGATCCACACCGAACTTGCTCTTGGGAAGGTCTATGATGTGCCCCATCGAAGCGAATACTTCGTACTCATTCCCAAGAATACTCTTGATCGTCTTCGCCTTGGCAGGAGATTCAACAACGATATATTTCTTCACTTTCTTACTCATCAGTTCCTCCACCTCTTAAAAAGATTCTTCTTCCCAAATTCCTGTCGTACTCCGTCCAACCCTGATTCGATTCGGAACTTTCCATAACCTCGATGAATCGAGCTATCTTGGAATCCAGGTTCTCAACGTGATGAACTATTAAAGCCTCTATCGTCTTTGGAACCACGGGTGAACCCCATTCGAGCTCTCCGTGGTGCGAAAGAATTATGTGCTCTAACTCGAGGATCTTGTGCTCTGGAATAGACAATTTCTTCGCCATTTCTCTAACCATAGCCGCCCCTATTGCTATATGCCCTTTCAACTCCCTTCGGTAGTCACTTCGATCCCGGATTCTGTGATTCTGTATTCTTCCACCTTTCCAACATCATGGAGGAGGGCACCAGTTATGAGAAGATCTCTATCGAGGGAGTAATATTTACTGATCTCTTTGCAAATCTCAGCGACCGTGACGCTGTGCTCTAGAAGTCCTCCTATGTAGGCATGATGTACTCTCATACCCGCCGGTGATCTGAAGAATTTTTCGGAGAACTCTTTATTTTCAAAGAATGCCTTCAGAAGTTTTTTGTAGTGTTGATCCTTTATTTGATCCAGAAGGACAAAGAGCTTTTTCTTCAAAATCTCCAGGTCTTTTTTCGACTGTGCGACGAATTTCGTGTAATCGTACTCGTCGCTCTTCAGAATCTTTATGGCACCGTAATCGTTATCCACGTTTATCTGTATCCTGTTCTCAAAAAATACCACTCTGCCCTTCACTCTGACGACGTTTCCTTCCTTCAGACGCTGATCGTTGAGTTCAGCGTTGTACCAGTCCACAGCCCTGACGGTTCCCGTCCTGTCCTCCAGTGTCATGATCAGGAATTTCTTACTGTCTTTTGTTTCCTGGAGTTTTTTACTCCTAATCTTCAAGATAATTTCTACGTTGTCGTTGATATGACTTTTCAAATCCTGAACAAACAGTTCCTGTTTTAGCAGATCTCTTGGCATCAAATCACCGAGTTTCAAACCAACCACTTCCCTTCTCGTCAATCAATTTCCTCAAAAGTTCAAAGTCCTCTATGGGATGAGAGAAAACACGACGTGTTCCATCACTTAAATAAAAAACAATTGACATCCCGTACCTTTCAACTCTCTCAATCGAAGAAAGGTCAAACGATTCCTTTCCCAGAATCAGTCTGCTTTTTTCTACATCGATCACTATCTCTTTTTTGAAGAGTGAGAACACCCATACACCAAAGATTATATCCAAAATCAGAATGGAATATCGCAAGACTGAATGGAGAGGTTTATAAAAAAGGAAAATTGTGAGGTCAAAGCTCACAACCCATAGCAGAATCATGATGAACTTATACCAGAAAGGGACCCTGAATCTTATTACAGCCATAAATAATGCGGGCCAACAGCCCGCTCACACCTCCGAAACTTGTCCAACGTACTTTTTCACTTTCCCAGACTTCAAACAGGATGTACAGACTCTCATCCTTTTAATCGTTCCATCTGGAAGCACCACTCTTACTTTCTGGAGATTGGGTCTGAACCATCTTCCTGACTTCTTGTCTGAGTGACTAACGGTGTTTCCGGATCTAGGAGCTTTTCCGCACACTTCACATCTCTTTGCCATGATCATGCCCTCCCGTGAGTCTGATTTCTCTCTCCAAGAGTATACCATAACTATCTCGAATACTTCATGTACTCCCTGATCTTTCTTTCCATTTCCCTCTTTTTTATCGCTTCTCTCTTGTCATACTTCTTTTTTCCCTCGAGCAACGGCTATCTCCACTTTTGCAATCCCGCGATCGTTGAAGTATATCTTCAGTGGAACTATCGTTACTCCCTCTTCCTGTACCTTACCCATGAGTCTCTTCAGTTCTCTTTTGTGAAGAAGCAGTTTCCTCGGCCTTTCAGGATCGTGGTTGTAAACTCCACCGTGACTGTAGGGTGGAATGTGTAAATTCAAAAGGTAAAGCTCCCCGTTCTTGAATCTACAGAAGGAATCCTTGAAATTGACTGAGCCGTTCCTCAGGGATTTCACTTCCGTTCCTGTGAGAACGATTCCCGCTTCGTAAGTTTCCAGGATCTCGTAGTCCGTGTAGGCTTTTTTGTTCGTGGCAACAACCTTCACCATCTCACCCCAGCCAGATACCTTCAAAATGGTCTATTCCTTCAGGAGTCACCCTCACAAAATCAACCCGCGCTGGTCCTTTTAATTTGTTCTGAATCATGTAAAATCTCGCTGTCTGTTCCAGGTTCCTCACCTTTTTGAGATCTATTCTTTCAAGAGGATCCACTTTCCCACTTCCGCTTTTGACTTCCACGAAAACTATCTCTCTCCCATCGCGCGCCACTATGTCTATCTCACCGTACTTCGTTCTGTAGTTTCTTTCAAGAATTTTGTAACCTTTTTTCTTCAAAAATTTACATGCGAGTTCTTCCGCTTCCTTCCAGTCCATCATCTGTGGATTCCGGGGACTTTTATGTGACCGTCTTTTTCTTCCGGGAAGTTCTTCTTTATGAGGTCCCGCATTTCAAAGAACCTCGGATCTCCTTTTCTGAGTTTGGCGCTGTCCTCAACGGGTGTGTACATTGGCTCCACACCCTCCACGTCGACTTCGTTGAGGAGCTCCACGTAATCGAGTATCTCCTGAAAATCTTTCATCAGACTTTCTCTCTGGTCTTCGGAGAGTTCTAACCTTGCCAGATTTTCAAGATGAAGCACTAGGTCCTTTGTAACCTTTATCATTCCTTAAAACCCCCTTCAGGTCATCTTTTGAAACTTCAGAAGCTTTTATGTTCTCACTCTTGAGTTCTTCGTAGAGTTCCTCACGAAGAATCTTCACATGTTTGGGTGCCTCTATACCAATTTTAACAGAATTCCCCTCTATCTTCAGGACAGTAATCACTATGTCTTCACCAATCACGATCTTTTCCCCTACTCTTCTAGTGAGAACCAGCACGTTATCACCCCAGCAATCTGTATGCACCGCCGTCGAACCAGATCATTCCCATCAGTTCCATCTCCGATATCACCCTGAGGACCTCCGAAACGCTCCACCCCAATTCTTCAACAAGCTCATCGACTGTTTTTGGCGAACTTCTCAACAGATCGTAGATCTTCTTTTTGTCATCATCGAGCGATGGGGAAGCGATTCTTCTGATTCCAAAATGAGTTTCAAGGTCTTCCTCGTCGGTGAGGGGATAGGCACCTGACTTTATCAGATAGTTCGTACCTTCGCTGGTCTTCCTATCTATATCACCGGGAACGGCGAACACATCACGACCGCTTTCCAGAGCAAACTTCACCGTTATGAGTGCACCGCTTTTGATGGGAGCCTCTGTGACGATGATCGCATCAGAAAGACCCGCTATGATTCGATTTCTCGCTGGAAAATGATGTTTTCGAGCACGAGTTCCCATTGGATACTCACTGACAACACACCCGTTTTTCACAATTTCATGGAAGAGTCGTTCGTTCGATCGCGGATAAACAACATCCACTCCTGTGCCGAGAACCGCCACCGTCTTTCCTCCAGAACTCAGGGCTTCCTTGTGTGCAACGGAATCTATTCCAAACGCCATGCCGGAAACGATCACAAAGTATTCGCTCAGCAGTTTAACAAAGCGCTTTGTGACGTTCACTCCATAACTTGTGGGTCTTCTTGTTCCCACAACTCCCACACACTTTTCTTTCAAGAGCTCAGCATCGCCCCTCACAAAAAGAACAGCTGGCGGATACCTGATCTCCCTCAAGTGCTGGGGGTAGTCATCTTCCCAGAACGAAACGAGCTTCACATTGTGTTTCCTTATCAGTTCCTTTTGCCTTTCTAATTCTTCTTTTCCGCACTTTTCAAGAAACTTCCTCGTCTTTTTTGGATCCGCGTTCTTCAGAAATTTTTCGAGAGGTAACTCCGGTTCCAGTTCCCGAAGATGGAACTCACCACGATGAACGAGCAGAGCCATCTCAAGAGGAGACATTCTTGTACTCCTCGAGAATCTTCTTTATCTTCTCTTCGACACCCTGAGGTCTTCCGGGGAGACACCTGTTCGTTTCCGCCTGACCCTTCACGATCGCCTTCGCGTAGGCTTCACACCCGGCAAAACCGCACGCGCCACAGTTTATTCCAGGAAGAACCTCCGTTATCATCTTCACACGTGGATCTTCTTCCACCTTGAATCTTTGCGCAGAATAGGCAAGAAAAGCCCCGAACCCAAAACCCAGAACAGCGAGCAAGAGCGTCGAGTAGATGACTTCCAACTCCTTCACCTCCTCACAGCTTCACCATTCCCTGGAATCCCATGAAAGCAAGCGAAAGAAGTCCCGCGGTGATGAGGGCTATGGCGGTGCCTTTGAAAGGCTCCGGCAGATCGTAGAGATCCATTTTTTCCCTTATTCCGGCGAATATCACAAGAGCAAGAGCAAATCCAAGACCAGATCCCAGTGCGTGGAAGACCGCCTCAACAAAGTTGAGCTTCATGAGACTGTTCAAAAGCACCATACCGAGGATCGCACAGTTTGTGGTGATGAGAGGCAGGAAAATACCAAGCGCTTCGTAGAGATCCGGGCTGGTTTTCTTCAAAAACAGTTCGACGAACTGGACGAAAGAAGCGATGACGAGTATGAAGACGATCGTTCTCAGAAATTCAAGTCCTGTGGAGATAAGGAGCTTGTCCAGAAACCAGCTGATGGCAGCAGAAACCGTCATAACGAACGTAACGGCTATACCCATTCCTGTTGCCGTTTCCAACCTTTTGGAGACCCCCAGGAAGGGACAAATCCCGAGAAACCTCGCCAGAACGAAGTTGTTCACGAATATGGCAGAAAAGAAGAGCAAAAACACCTTCATTTCGCTTCACCTCTTTTCTTTCTCCTGATGCCGATGTAGGTGAAGAGTGCAGAGAGAAGACCGAGTGTTATGTAGGCTCCCGGTGGAAGAATTTCAAGAAATATCTTCAACTCCCACACTTTGTAACCGAAGATCGTACCGTTACCGAAGAGTTCTCTGACGCTTCCAAGGAGAACAAGCGAACCTGTGAAACCGAGACCCACTCCCAGGCCATCGAGCATGGAATCCAGAACACCATGCTTGGAAGCGAACGATTCCGCCCTTCCCATTATGATACAGTTCACCACTATGAGAGGAATGAAAAGTCCCAGGGTCTTCCACAGATCGTAGGCAAAACCGTGCATGAGGAGATCTATCATGGTAACGAAAGACGCGATAACAACGATGAATATAGGAATTCTGATCTTATCAGGAACGATCTTTCTTATCAGTGAAATAACCACGTTTGACATGGTGAGAACGGCTGTCGTAGCAAGCCCCATCCCCAGACCGTTGATGGCACTCGTGGTGACGGCGAGTGTGGGACACATTCCAAGAACCTGAACATAAGTGGGATTCTCTTTTATGATCCCCTTAGTTAATTCTCTCAAGCGGCTCATTTCGACACCTCCTCGAGGTACCTGTACATGAGATTCAGAGCGGTCACCACGGCCCTTGGTGTGATCGTTGCTCCCGTCATTACATCGCTTACCTTCACAATACCCTGCTTTTTCAACTCCTCAGGAGAACCCTTCGGAAGTCCCGCATCTTTGTCGACCCTCAGGCCGTTCTTCAGTCCTTCGGGTGGAACTGGAAAGAAACGCCTCTGTATACTTTCTTCTCCTATCTTTGCGCCGAGTCCAGGCGTCTCCTGAGAATAATCTATTACTCTCACGGAATTGAGCATGAATCCATCTTCCGTTTTTATAAAACAGGCTACAACGGTCACGTTTCCTCCAAAACCGGGTGCGTATCCCGACAGAACGTATGCGTTTCTGCCATCCTTCGTCACGAATTCATACAAGGGACCAAGGACTACCCCTTCTTTGTACTCTTTCAGAACAACCGTTTCTATGCCTGTTTTTTTGACGATTTCCTCGATTTCTTTTTCATCCACCAGATAATCTCCCGTGAGGGGATCTTTCAGAACGAATTTGATGGCGCTCAACTTAGCTGCGTTATCCGCTTCCTGGATCTTTCCTTTGACTCCCACATACACGAGTCCAAGAAAGAGTCCAGAAATAGCCGTGAAAACCATCAGAATCAATCCAGTCTTCAGGATATCCTTCATTTTTTCACCTCACCGAAGATGCGCGGTCTGGTGTACCTGTCTATCAGGGGAACCAGTGCATTCATGAAAAGGATCGAAAATGAAACGCCTTCAGGATACGCTCCAAAGAGTCTTATAGCCATCGTGAGAACGCCACATCCAATCCCGAAGATCACCTGTCCCTTCGCGGTGATGGGACTCGTCACCATATCGGTGGCCATGAAAAGTGCACCGAGCATGAGACCACCACTGAGGAGGTGAAAGAGAGGATCACCGTACCTTGGATTCATCAAATAAGCTATCGAAGAAAACACAAGAACAGTTCCTATATAGGAGACAGGAATGAATATCTTCACTCTCTTTCTCAAGAGAAGATAGATGAAACCAATTATGAGAAGAAGTGCACTCGTTTCACCTAAGGATCCTCCAACCTTACCTATGAACAGATCCCAATAGGGTGTGAAAACACCGTGTTCCTTGAAAAGTGCAAGAGGAGTTGCTGCCGTTACCACATCCGCTGGAGATTTCCAGAATCCTGCCCCGGGTACAACCCAGGTGGTCATGTAAGTGGGAAAAGAAATGAGCAGAAACGCTCTTCCGACGAGCGCAGGGTTGAAAATGTTCTGGCCGAGTCCTCCGAACACGTGTTTCCCGATCCCCAGAGCGAAAACGAGTCCCAACAAAAAAGCCCAGAAAGGAAGCCTTGTGCTCACGTTCATCGCCAGAAGCAGTCCTGTCACTGCCCCGCTGCCATCCGGGACGAAATCCTTCACTCCTCTCAGGTATCTCATGACGAATATATCGAACAGCTCACCTATCACCGCTCCTGCGATACAGAGAAATAGAGCATACCATCCGAAGAAATAAGCCGCCCCAATAACCGCTGGTGATAGGGCTATGAGCACATCCAGCATGATCTTTCTCACATCATCCTCTTCTCGAAGGTGTGGAGCGTAAGCGCTTATCAGCTTCATCTTCTACCCCTCCTTGTGGCGCGATACACTGTTTTTGCGAGTTTTATGTACCTTACGTGTTCTATCTTCGAAGGACAGGTGTAGGTACACGAGCCGCACTCTATACAGTCCATCAAACCGTTTTCCACAGCTTCGTCGTACTTTCTCTTCGTGGAGAGGAGATAGAGAAGGTAAGGCTGAAGGTTCATCGGACACACCTGAACACATTCACTGCATCTAATACAGGGTTTCTGAGGTCGAGACTTCTTTGGAAGAAACGCGGTTATTCCAGAAGTTCCTTTCATAACAGGGATGTCCAGATTTGTGATGGATATTCCCATCATCGGGCCACCGAGGATGACACGCTCCGTGTTCTCATCTATTCCACCACAGTAGTCGATAACATCCTTCACGGGTGTCCCTATTCTGACGATCAGATTTTTCTGATTTTTCACGGCATCACCGCTGACTGTCATACCTCTTTCCACGAGCGGTTTTCCATCGACGACCGCTTCCTTCACAGCAACACAGGTACCGACGTTCTGGACCACCACTCCAACATCCATTGGAAGACCGCCTCTCGGTACCATCCTTCCGGTTATCGCGTATATGAGCTGCTTTTCTGCACCCTGCGGATATTTGGTCCTGAGGAGAGCAACATCAACGGGATATCCCTTGAAAACCTTTTTCAAATTGTGGTACGCATCCATCTTGTTGCTCTCTACACCGACTACGGCTTTTTGAACCCCCAGAACCTTCATCATTATCAGGATTCCCTGGAGGATGTCCTCGGCTCTTTCTAGCATGAGTCTGTGATCTATCGTGAGAACGGGTTCACACTCCGCCCCGTTGACGATCAAGGTATCCACTTTTTTCTCGGGAGGAGGTGAGAGTTTAACGTGGGTTGGAAACATCGCTCCACCCAGACCAACGATTCCCGCTTTTTTGATGATTTCCAGGATTTCTTCTTTCGACATGCGTTCAAAATCCCCAGTTTCTATGTGAACCCACTCATCGTCAGAGGTTCTTTCTATAACGATCGCTTCGATGGGCTTTCCAAGGATTGGGTGCAGGATCTTCTTTATCTCGAGTACTCTTCCTGTCACAGGAGAATGCAGATAAGCGGAAATGAAACCTTCAGGTTCTCCTATAACCTGACCGGTCTTCACTTCGTCACCGGGAGAAACCACTGGTTTCGCCGGGTTCCCCGCATGATTGGAAAGAAAGACGAAAACCTTCTGAGGTAGAGGTGCCCTTTCAATAGGTTTGTCCTTCGACCATTCTTTCAATTCCGGGGGGTGTACTCCTCCCTTGAAAGTGAGCACAGTTTCACCTCCAGTGAACGTTGTAGATGGGACCTCTTGGGCTTTCATTGTAGTAGGGACGCGTGCAGTGAGGGCATCCGCGGGTTCTTAAAGCCTCTTCTGGAAACTCGCCGTTCCATTCAACGTCAATAATTTTACCATTTGAGTCGAAAATTATGTTCTCCGGCTTTATCAGGTTTTTCTCGAGAAGGTAAGTTACCAGCTGGATTTTTCTGTAACGCTCGAGGGAAGGTCTTTCTCTGTTTTCAAAGGCTGTTCCCTTGATAGGGGTGAAAGCAAACAGAGAAACCACGATATTTCTTTCCCTTGCCCACACTGTAAAATCAACGATGTCTTTATCGCTTTCACCCAGTCCGACTATCACGTGTGTTGTGATCCTTCCAGGAAACATTTCTGATACCTTTTCGAGGATATGAAGGTGTCTCTCGTACTTTCCTCCTCTGATTTTTTCAAAGAGAGTTTTGTTGGGGACATCCACAGCGATACCCACTCTGTCTGCTCCCAGTTCGAAGTACTCCACAACTTCTTCTATGCTGACTGCTCTGACACTCACTGAAACCGGTATACGAAACCTTGGAATGATCAACCTGAGATCCTTTCCGTAGCTAGGATAAGAAACAACCTGGATACAAACCCTCTTGAAACGATCGTTCAATTTGCCAAGCAAATCTTCCGAAACCTCTTTCCAGGTGACCCTGGAGAGAAAATGAGATGGGCTTGTGGAAGAGCGTGACTGCGCGCAGTACAGACAGTTGTAAACACACCTTTCTCCAAGCATGAGATAAGCGGTGTCCATCTCTAAGGACGAGTTTCCATTTACTTTCCGAATCGTTCCGTAAGATGCTCTGAGCATCATTTCTCCACCTCAAACTCGTATTCTCTTTCTTGTTTTCTCAGGCGAACCCTGCTCCCTTCTACACTGATCTCGAAACCGTTCAAAAACTCAGGAATCGACTGTTTTGCTTCCAATCGCATGAGCACACCATCTGCGGTTCTTTCAGCTATTTCTCTTTCCCTGTAAAGTAAAAATATCCTTCTCGCATGAATGGAAACACTGCAAACCGTGAAAAAGATCACTGTGACGATGAGAAGAGCAAAAAGGACTTCCATGACAAGAGAACCTAACTGAAAAGAAGATAAGAAAGTATCAGAAGAATTCCCATGACAAGAAGCGCCAGCACGAGAGCGAGGAGAAAATCCGAACTCGTCGTTTTTTGAACGGGCTGAGGAGAGTTTCTCAGTTTCAACTTTTCTTGCTTCGATTCTTCCCCCTCCTTGAGCATCTCTCCTATTTTTTCCATCCATTCTTCATCGGAAATCTTCACCCTGCTTTCACCGCGTTTTATCTTCAAATTCGGGGATACTATGGCTTTTCCAATTATTCCTTCTTCAAACTCTACCTTCAAAAGATAAAGAGTTCCTTCCCTGGTCTTCACGATTTCTTTTGAAAGGACTTTTCCGGGGAGACTCGCTACGTTTTCCGTCCCGAACTTTTCCTTCAGAAACCTCTTGAACTTCTCCGAAAACTCTTCATTTCCATAGTTCAGGATCACGAAATCTATCCTCTCTTCCACATCTATCTCTCTTATGGTCACGCCGTTCAAGGGATCAAGAACCGGAAACACTTCCGGCAGATTTCTCAAGTCTTCTCTCTGAAACAATTTAAAAACTTCATCAGTCGAGAGTTCTTCGAAGTGCTCTTTCACCACTTCAAGAGAAACGTCTTCATAGTCCAGAGGCACTCCTACCACTTCAACCTCTAGTTTTTCAGACCACTCCCTGAAAAGGTCGGCTATGAAGACCCTGAGCGCCTCGTGATCACCGCTTTCAACGAGCCTGAAAAACTCGCTCCCCACCAACCGGAGGTTCTGTTTTCTGCTTTGAATCAGCCAGAAATCGAAGAATTCATCCGTTATGGCAGAAGCTTCCAGTACTTCTTTCAAAGCCGATTCCTTTTTCGCTTTAAAATCTTCAAGGAAATCTTCAAATCCAAGATTCAAATCTACAGAATATTTCCGGGCGTACCGACCCGGTATCACAAAAAAATCGTACTCGGGGATCTGGTTGAGTTTGCCGAGGAAATACCCCTGAACGATTTCAGATGTGAGCTTCGATGTGACCCTGAACTTCACAAAATAGAGATCCACTCACTACTCCTCCCTGACTATCACATAATCTCCCGATTCTAAAGTTTTCGATTTGAAGTCTTCAGGTCTTACACCAATACCTATAACACAGTTCTTTCCTATCACCATGTCGTCGGGAATCACAGAATTCATCCCAACCACTGTCAGAAGACCCGAGTACACCTTTGGATCCAGTTTGCTTTCAGCGTCTTCACCCACTCCCATCCTGACGTTGCTTCCTATTTTTACATTTTCCGCTATTATCACGTTTTCCAGATAACAGTTCTCTCCTATCTCAGTTCTGGTCATTATGACTGAATTTTTCACCACTGTTCCTCTACCGATCTTCACACCCTGGAAAATAACGGAGTTGAAAACGTTGCCATAAACCTCTGCTCCTTCACTCACGAGGGAGGTGGAAACCTTCGAACCAGGAGCTACGTAAGCGGGCGGCATCTCTTCGGTGTGGGTGAAAAACCTCCAGTTTGGATCGTAGAGATTGAAAGGCGGCACTGGAAGAACAAGCTCCAGATTGGCTTCCCAGTAAGATCTGAGCGTACCAACGTCTCTCCAGTACCCGTCGAATCTGAACGCGTAGAGAGAACCGAGATTTTCCCTCAAAATTCTTGGAATCACGTCTTTTCCAAAATCGTGGGAACTGTTTGGATCGTTCTCGTCTTCGATGAGAACTTTCTTCAGGAATTCATAGTTGAAGACATAGATTCCCAGAGATGCCAGGTTCGACCGGGGTTTTGCCGGTTTTTCTTCAAAATCGACGATCCTCCCATCCACGTCCGTTATCATGATACCGAATCTGCTCGCTTCTTCGATGGGCACTTCCATGCAGGCTATCGTTCCATCCGCCTCTTTGAGCAGATGGTAATCTATGAGATCGTTGTAATTCATGGCGTACACGTGATCTCCTGAGAGGATGAGGACGAGTTCCGCATCGTTTTCTTCGAGAAATTCGAGATTCTGATAGACGGCGTTGGCAGTCCCTTTGTACCAGTCAGACTCGTGCCTCCCGACGTAAGGTGGAAGAATTTCAACCCCTCCGTCCTTTCTGTCCAGATCCCAGGGTCTTCCAATACCTATGTGTTTCGAGAGAACATGGGGTCTGTACTGGGTCAAAACTCCTACCCTATAGATTCCAGAATTCACACAATTGCTCAGAGTAAAATCTATGAGACGGTATTTCCCTCCAAAAGGAACCGCAGGTTTCGCTATTCTCTCCGTGAGAACTCCGAGCCGCGTCCCCTGACCACCCGCCAGTATCATCGCAACGGTATTTCCCATAAGATTTCACCTCACAAAACTGCTCTTTTTTCGAAAACAGGTAACTCTGTGTCTCCTTCGATGACACGACCTTCTCTCACGATACAGTTCTTGTCCAGGATCACGTTTCTCAGAACTGCTCCTTCCTCCACGACGGTGTTCTCCATAATGATGGAATTTTCTACTACTGCCCCGACTTTTATCCGCACGTTTCTGAAAATGACAGAATTTCTCACCGTACCAGAAACTATGCTCCCATCTGCAATCAAAGAATTCTCAACAACAGCCGTGGTCGTGAATTTTGGAGGAGGAAGATCCTTCAGCTTCGTATAAACCTTACCGTTTCTGTAGAAGAGCTCATCGCGCACTTCCTTTTTCAATATATCCATGTTTATCCTGTAGTACTCTTTTATTCCCTTCTTTACGTTTCTCCAGTAACCATCGAACCTGTAAGCGTAGACCTTCAACCTGTCGAGGTTGGGAATCACTATGTCGAGAAGAAGATCGTACTTCCCCTGGGGAACCGTTGCATAAAGAAGCTCCTTGAGCAGCTCTTTGTTCATGAAGTAAACCCCAAGAAACGCGATGTTCCCTTTTGGATGTGCCGGTTTTTCTTCTATCTCCACCACTCTCATGTCATCGTCGAGCTGAACTATTCCATATTCACTCAAGTTGTACGTTTCATCGAGTTCTTTAACTACGAGAGTTATGTCCGCTCCCTTTTTTAGATGGTAGTTGAAAAGATCCCTGTAGATCATCTTGTAGATGTGATCTCCCGAACCTATCAAAACGTGATCTTCCTCGCCCCTTCTTAGAATGGTCATATTCTGGAAGATGGCATCCGCCGTTCCCCTGTACCAAACTTCTCTGTTCGGCCCAACGTAGGGCTGGAGAATGAACAATCCTCCGCTTTTCCGATCGAGGTCCCATTCCTTTCCAGAACCCAGATGGTCCATCAAACTCCTTGGATTGTACTGAGTAAGGATACCCACTTTCCTGATGCCGGAATTCACCATGTTGCTCAAAGTGAAGTCTATAGCCCTGTACTTTCCAAACACAGGAACCGCCGCACTGGCTCTCACCTTCGTCAGAGGCCACAAACGATCACTTTTTCCCCCAGCAAGAATCAATCCAAGCACCCTCATTCTTCACACCTCTCTTCCTTCGTTCACTAAAGAATTCTATCACCTCCACTTTTCTTCTATAAAACCGTCCGAAAGTTTTTTCAGTAAATCTACAATGAAATTGGTGTTAGAATCCGGATATTCCCTCACGACAAGATAAACTCTCTCTCCAAAGCTTCTCATGGCAGACATGAATCCCATCACCCTGAGAACGTGACCGATCATTTCGGGGAAGATCAGAAAATCACCAGAAGGAAAATCGAGTTCTTCTGGTTCGAAGTCTGGCAGATCGAACATTTCTTCGAGCCTTACTCCATAACGTCTGGAAAAGAGTTCTAACATGGCACACGATAACGAGAAAAGCACTTTCGGATGTTCTGGAAAATGCGCCTCGAGTCTCTCGAAGAGACCAAAAATCTGACTCGATTTTGCTTCCTTGAGAATCCCTTCATATTCTTCTAGCACGGCCACAAAAATCTTGTAATGCTCTCCCAGCGATCTTTCGGGAACTATGGTCGATCCTCCCTTGAATTCATCTTCCATCAGTTCTACTTTCACGATTTCCCTGTCTTTCCATTTCTCAAGATGATAAGTTAAAATCATTTTTCTTACCTCCTGTCTGGAAAAGCTTTAAATAAAGTGTTAAAATTCCTTCAGAGGTGGTTCTACTATGAATATATCAACTATCGTGTCGAATTTAAAGGATCTCATTTTGGAAGTTCGTGCACCCTATGATCTCGAAATAACAGGTGTGTCCAACCACTCTTCTAAGGTAAAAAAAGGAGATCTTTTCATCTGCAGAAGAGGGGAGAAGTTCGATTCCCACGAGATAATACCCGAAGTGATGGAAAAAGGAGCAGTGGCTGTTGTCGTTGAAAGGGAAATAGATCTGGATTTTCCCTACATTCAGGTTTTTGACTCGCGCTATTTTGAGGCGAAAGTGGCCAGCCTTTTCTTCGAAGATCCCTGGAAAGACGTTTTAACCTTTGGAGTCACAGGAACAAATGGCAAAACCACAACAACCATGATGATCTACCACATGCTCACCTCTCTTGGAGAAAGAGGAAGCGTTCTCACCACCGCTGTGAAGAGAATCCTTGGAAACTCCTACTACGACGACATCACCACACCGGATGCGATCACCATCCTTTCCGCCATGAAAGAAAACAGGGAAGGTGGAGGGAAGTTCTTCGCCCTCGAAGTCTCTTCCCACGCACTGGTCCAACAAAGGGTCGAAGGAGTCAGATTCGATGTAGGAATATTCACCAACATATCACGCGATCACCTCGATTTTCACGGCACATTCGAAAACTATCTGAAAGCAAAGCTTCACCTCTTCGATCTGCTGAAAGATGATGGGGTCGCTGTTCTGAACGAATCACTGGCGGACGCTTTCAATCGGAAGTCGCGAAAAATCACCTTTGGAACATCGAAAAACGCCGATTACAGGCTGGGAAACATAGAAGTGAGCTGGGAAGGAACACAGTTCGTTCTGGAAACTCCCGATGGTTTGCTGAAGGTTTTCACAAGAGCGATAGGAGATTTCAACGCCTACAACGCCGCGGCCGCTATCGCGGCTCTTCACCAGCTCGGATACGATCCAAAAGATCTGGCGAGTTCCCTTGAGACGTTCACAGGGGTCGAGGGAAGATTCGAAGTAGTACGGGGAGCAAAGAAGATCGGGCTCAACGTCGTCGTCGATTTCGCTCATTCTCCAGATGCACTGGAAAAATTACTGAAAAATGTCAGGAAGATCTCTCAGGGAAGAGTGATAGTTGTCTTCGGGGCCGGGGGAAACAGCGACAGGGGAAAACGTCCCATGATGTCCGAAGTTGCATCAAAACTCGCTGACGTCGTAATCCTCACAACCGATGATCCACGAGGGGAAGACCCGGAACAGATAATGGAAGACCTGATAAAGGGTATAGATAAACGCAAACCGTATCTGGTGCTCTTCGACAGAAGAGAAGCCATCGAAACGGCTCTAACCATCGCCAACAGAGGAGATTCTGTTGTCATAGCGGGGAGAGGCCATGAAAGATACCAGATAATCGATGAAGAAAAGAAGGTGCCGTTCCAAGACAGAGAAGTCGTGGAAGAGATCATAAGAGACAAGCTGAAGGGGAGGAAATACGCCCAATGAAAGATCTACTCACAAGGCGTTTCGTTCTGAATTCGAAAGAAGTGAGAGAAGGTGACGTGTTCGTCGCCGTGAAAGGGAAAAGATTCGATGGTCACGATTTTATAGATGAAGCCCTCAGGAACGGCGCTTATGCGATCATTGCCGAGAGAAAAACGGTGAATTCTGATAGAATCTTTCTCGTAGAAAGTTCCGTTGACACGCTTGCTAAGCTGGCCCGAGAAAAGCTCGGGAATTTTTCCGGTACAGTCGTTGGTGTAACAGGTTCATCGGGAAAAACCACCACGAAAGAAATATTGTACAACCTTCTCAAAAACAAGAGAAGTGTCTTCAAAACACCGGGAAACATGAACACGGAGTACGGGTTGCCACTCTCCATTCTCAACGACTACAAAGGAGAAGAAATCCTGGTTCTCGAAATGGCCGCGAGCAGGCCCGGTGATATCGCTCACCTGTGTAAAATCGCTCCTCCGGATGTCGCCGTTCTCCTCAACGTTGGAAGCGCTCACCTCGAGTTTTTTGGAACACGAGAAAGAATCATGGAAACCAAGATGGAGATCATCAAGCACTCGAAAGAAAATGCGATAGCCGTAACACTCTTTGACGATCCTGATCTGAGAAAAGAAGTGCCTCGCTACAGAAATACACTGTTCTTCGGCAAAGAAGGCGGTGACTCGGTTCTAAAGGATTGGTGGTACTATGAGGGTTCCACGATCGCAGAGTTCGAAGCTTTTGATTCTCTTTTCACAGTGAAACTCTCCGGATACTGGAATGGAGGGCAACTTCTGAACATCGCCGCTTCTCTGTGTGTCATGAGAACTTTGGGCGAAACTGTGGATATCTTCGATCTTGCCAGCCTGAAAACAGTTCCCGGCCGTTTCAACGTGAGAGAAAAAAAAGGTGTGCTGATCGTGGATGATACGTACAACGCAAGCCCTGAAGCGTTTCAAACTTCCATAGAGGCGCTTCTTCGTTTCCCCGGAAAGAAATTCGCTGTTGTGGGAGCGATGAAAGAGCTCGGGGAGAGGTCGAAGGAGTTTCACGAAGAACTGGGAGAGAGATTGAACGTTCTGGATGGGGTGTATGTTTTCTTGTCAGAACCCGAAGCAGAATGGATCAAGTCCAAAAAGATCATCCTGAAGTCAGACGATCCCGAAAAGATAGCGAAAGATCTCGCCACCAGGGTAAAAAAAGGGGATGTGGTTCTCTTCAAAGCTTCAAGAGCGGTGAGAATAGAAAGAGTTCTGGAAATGTTTGAAAAGGAGCTGGAGAAAAGATGATAGCAGCGAATTTTCTCCTGAACCTTTTTCTTTATCCGATCCTCATAAAACTCTTCAGACGAAGAAGAATCGGGCAGTACATAAGGAAAGAAGGCCCAGACCTTCACGGCTACAAAGAGGGTACCCCCACCATGGGAGGTATTCTGTTCGTTCTGACCGGTTTTCTGTTTGGAATGATTTCGAAGACAAATACGATGGTGTTGCTCGGCATGTTTCTCTTCTTCCTCATCGGTTTTCTGGATGACTTTCTCAGTGTGGCAAGAAAAGATTCCACCGGGTTGAAAACTTATCAGAAGGCTCTGCTTCAGACCCTCGCAGCCTTCATTATGTTGCTTCTGATACGTCCCGACACGAACGTCGACTTTTTTGGCTCCACGATTGAAATGGGGAAGTGGTATTACCTCTTCGCGCTCCTGGTCATCGTGGGAAGTTCGAACGCCATGAACCTGACGGACGGACTAGACGGCCTAGCCGGGTGGATATACGTGAGTGGGAGCATCCCTTACTGGTTTTTCCTCAAAGAAAGGGGAGTCTCAGAGGATATTCTGTTGATCCTTGGAGTCGGTGTTCTTGCCTTTCTCGTGTTCAACTCGAAACCCGCAAAGATCTTCATGGGAGACACAGGTTCTATCACACTCGGTGGGGTTTTGGGAACTGTTTCCGTTCTGACAAAAACGGAGTTTTATCTGGTGCTTTTCTTTATGATTCCCGTCATCGAAACATTGAGCGTTATTCTTCAGGTGGGATCTTTCAAGATCTTCAAACGCAGAATATTCAAAATGTCTCCTCTGCACCATCACTTCGAATTGATTGGATGGAGCGAGGAAAAAATCGTAGCGGTGTTCACCGTTTTCAATCTGATATCTTCTCTTGTCGCTCTTGAGATCTTCGGGGTGATAGGATGAAAATAGGCTTTCTGGGTTTTGGAAAGAGCAACAGGTCCCTTCTGAA
Source organism: Thermotoga maritima MSB8 (assembly GCF_000008545.1). Classification (NCBI taxonomy): domain Bacteria; kingdom Thermotogati; phylum Thermotogota; class Thermotogae; order Thermotogales; family Thermotogaceae; genus Thermotoga; species Thermotoga maritima. The sequence goes on along the minus strand of NC_000853.1, from coordinate 249,669 downwards.
ATATCTTTTGAATCATCAAGAAGCGAAATTTTTCGTGAGCGAAGCAAAAACTCTGGACGGTGAAACGAAAAAATTTCTGGAAGAACATTCGGTGGAATACGAAGAAGGAGGCCACACCGAAAAACTCCTGGATTGTGATGTTGTTTACGTGAGTCCCGGGATAAAACCAGACACGAGCATGATCGAACTCCTCTCCTCCAGAGGTGTGAAATTATCCACAGAACTTCAGTTTTTCCTGGACAATGTAGATCCAAAAAAGGTCGTAGGCATCACGGGGACTGATGGAAAAAGCACCGCCACCGCCCTCATGTATCATGTACTTTCCGGAAGAGGATTCAAGACTTTCCTTGGTGGGAACTTTGGTACACCGGCTGTGGAAGCACTGGAAGGAGAGTACGACTATTACGTACTGGAAATGAGCAGTTTCCAGCTTTTCTGGAGCGAAAGACCGTATCTTTCAAACTTCCTTGTTCTGAACATATCCGAAGATCATCTGGATTGGCACTCTTCTTTCAAAGAATACGTTGATTCAAAGTTGAAACCGGCTTTTCTCCAGACAGAAGGAGATCTGTTCGTCTACAACAAGCACATCGAACGTTTGAGGAATCTGGAGGGTGTGAGATCCAGAAAAATCCCTTTCTGGACGGATGAAAACTTTGCTACAGAAAAAGAACTGATCGTTCGCGGGAAGAAATACACACTTCCTGGAAACTATCCGTATCAGATGAGGGAAAACATACTGGCAGTTTCCGTTCTTTACATGGAAATGTTCAACGAACTGGAAAGTTTTCTGGAACTTCTCAGAGATTTCAAACCGCTCCCGCACAGAATGGAATATCTGGGTCAAATAGATGGAAGACATTTCTACAACGACTCGAAAGCCACGTCGACACACGCGGTACTGGGTGCGCTCTCCAACTTCGACAAGGTAGTTCTCATAATGTGTGGAATCGGCAAAAAAGAAAACTATTCTCTCTTCGTGGAAAAAGCCAGTCCAAAGCTGAAACATCTCATCATGTTCGGAGAGATATCTAAGGAACTTGCTCCGTTTGTGGGGAAAATTCCTCACAGCATCGTCGAAAACATGGAAGAAGCCTTTGAAAAAGCAATGGAAGTCTCTGAAAAAGGTGATGTGATTCTTCTCAGCCCGGGAGGAGCGAGCTTTGACATGTACGAAAACTACGCAAAAAGAGGTGAACACTTCAGAGAGATCTTCAAACGACACGGAGGGGATGAAGTTTGAACGAAAAATCTCTCGTGTTCTTTGTCATCGTACTTCTGTGCGTGGGGTTCATATCTCTCAGCAGTTTTGAAATAGTTCGGGATTATGTGAAACCGGTCAGAGACACCGCACACGTGGTGCTGAACCATTTGATGAAGCTCGCGGTGGCCATCGCTTTTTTCGTTGTCTTCCTCTACACGGACCACAGATTGCTCTTCTCAAAGCAAATCATCATAGGGGGATACGTCCTCTCCCTTGTCCTTCTGACGGTCGTGCTGTTCCTCCCCTCGAGTGAGAGAGGTGCACACAGGTGGATAGATCTTGGTAGCTTTTCATTCCAGCCATCCGAACTGGTCAAAATCTACATTCTTCTGTTTCTCGCGTGGTACGTCGAAAAAAACTCCCTGTTCATGAAAAAATTCTTCAGGGGATTTTTGAAGCCGATTCTTCTTGTTTCTCCTCTACTCTTCCTTGTTCTGATAGAACCCGATTTCAGTACTTTTGTGCTTCTTGTTTTCATGGTTATCCTCACACTCTACGCTGCTGAAACTCGCGGGATTTACGTGCTGAGTTTCTTTCTGGTGATAATTTCTCTTTTTATTTCCATGTATAAAACCGGTGTTCTGGAACATTTCATGAAAAATTACCAGATGGAAAGACTCATATCGTATCTGAGAGGGAACGTTTCAGAACAGGTTGTTGAAGCAGTGAACGCTATAAGAAACGGTGGTACGCTTGGCAAAGGATTAGTTCTCGGTGAAGAAAAGCTCTTCGTGCCTGTGGTGACAAGCGACTTCGTGTTAGCTATAGTGGGAGAAGAGCTTGGCTTCATAGGACTGGGAGTTGTCCTGTTCTCATTTTACGGATTGGTTCACAGCCTTGTGAAGGTCGCTACGAAAATGCATACGGTTCCATCAGTCAGAACGTTCATCTCCGGTTTCGCTATTTTGATAATGCTTCAGGTGATGACGAACGTTGGTGTCATATCCGGAATTCTTCCAGTCACGGGAGTAACTCTTCCTCTGGTAAGCTATGGAGGGAGTTCACTTCTTTCTATCATGATAGGCTTTGGAATAGTCGGAAATATGATTCTGGAGAGTGAAAGAGAGTGATAAAGGTCGCTGCAGCTGGCGGTGGAACTGGTGGACATCTCTATCCACTTCTGGCCATCCTCGAGACGCTCGCGAAAAGAGTTGACGTGAAGGTCCTGTTCTTCGCTGTAAAAGGCAAAATCGATGAGAGAGTTGTGAGAAAAGATCATCCAGAGTTCGAAACAGTTTCAATCGATGTCAGAGGTTTGCTCAGGCCACTCCATCATCCAAAAAACCTGTGGAGAACCTTGAAGATAGGAATTGCTACGATCGAAGTAAAGAAACATTTGAAGCGCTTCAAACCGGATTTAGTGGTTCTCACGGGTGGATACATATCTGGAGTTGTGGGGCTAGCCGCTAAGGATCTTGGGATACCCATCTTTGTTCACGAACAAAACGTCGTTCCAGGACTCGCAGTGAAAGTTCTCTCACAGTACGCGAAGAAAGTTTTCGTCTCTTTCGAAAGAACCCGAGATTATCTGAGAGAATGGCAGGATAAAATCGTCGTCACTGGATGTCCGGTGAGAGAAACGGAAAAAGAAGCACCTCTGAAGGATTTCGTGCTCGTTCTCGGTGGAAGTTTGGGAAGCGAAGCGATAAACGAGTTGATGGAAAAGGTGTATCCAGAACTTCAGGAAACTCAATTCGTACATTCCACAGGGTCAGACGATTGGACAGAAAGGCTTTCCGTTTTTCCAAATGTAACAGCACTCACTTACATAGACCCCATGGGAGCCTACTGGAAGAAAGCGATCGCGTCCATTTCAAGGGCAGGGGCGAGTACAATCGCAGAGATGATGTACTACGGTGTTCCCGGAATACTGATACCGTGGGAAAGTTCCGCCGAATCACACCAGCTTGAAAACGCTCTGGAAGCGGAAAGACTGGGGTATGCTATCGTTATCAGAGAAAACGAAGCGTCTCCTCGGAAAATAATCGAGTCTATTGATAAAGTAGTGAAAAAAGGTAAAATAGAGAAGATGAAAGAAAACCCTGCTTCCAAAATATCTAAGGAAATACTGGGGGAGATAATGTGAAAATTCATTTCGTAGGAATTGGTGGAATTGGAATGAGTGCCGTGGCTTTACACGAATTCTCGAATGGAAACGATGTTTACGGTTCAAATATAGAGGAAACAGAAAGAACCGCTTATCTAAGAAAATTAGGAATTCCGATTTTTGTGCCACACTCCGCAGACAACTGGTACGATCCCGATCTGGTTATAAAAACCCCCGCTGTTCGTGACGACAACCCGGAGATAGTACGCGCCAGGATGGAAAGGGTCCCGATCGAAAACAGACTGCATTATTTCCGAGACACTCTGAAACGGGAGAAAAAGGAAGAGTTCGCTGTAACCGGAACCGATGGCAAAACCACGACAACCGCTATGGTTGCACACGTTTTGAAACATTTGAGAAAGTCTCCAACGGTGTTCCTTGGAGGTATAATGGATTCTCTCGAACACGGAAACTACGAGAAAGGAAACGGACCTGTAGTTTACGAACTCGACGAGAGCGAAGAGTTTTTCTCAGAGTTCTCTCCAAACTATCTCATAATCACAAACGCCAGAGGAGATCATCTGGAAAACTACGGCAACTCCCTGACCAGATACAGATCGGCCTTCGAAAAGATCAGCAGGAACACCGATCTGGTAGTCACCTTCGCAGAGGACGAACTCACATCTCATCTCGGTGATGTAACTTTTGGCGTGAAGAAAGGCACATACACCCTCGAGATGAGAAGTGCCTCTCGCGCCGAGCAAAAAGCAATGGTGGAGAAAAATGGAAAGAGATATCTCGAACTCAAACTCAAGGTTCCCGGTTTTCACAACGTTTTGAACGCACTGGCAGTGATAGCGCTTTTCGACTCGCTCGGGTACGATCTGGCACCAGTGCTCGAAGCGCTGGAAGAATTCCGGGGAGTTCACAGGCGTTTTTCCATCGCGTTTCACGATCCGGAAACGAACATCTATGTGATAGACGACTACGCCCACACACCAGATGAGATAAGAAACCTTCTTCAGACAGCAAAAGAAGTCTTCGAAAACGAAAAAATCGTGGTGATATTCCAGCCGCACCGATATTCCAGACTGGAAAGAGAAGACGGAAACTTCGCAAAGGCGCTTCAGCTGGCGGATGAAGTTGTGGTCACGGAAGTCTACGATGCGTTCGAAGAGAAGAAAAACGGCATCTCAGGGAAGATGATCTGGGACTCTCTCAAGTCGCTCGGTAAAGAGGCATATTTCGTTGAGAAGCTTCCAGAACTGGAAAAGGTAATCTCCGTGAGTGAGAACACCGTCTTCCTTTTCGTTGGTGCCGGAGATATCATCTACTCTTCCAGAAGGTTCGTGGAACGTTATCAGAGCTCCAAAAGTTCTCCTTCGCGCGTCCTAGGATCGAACAAATAGACGGTGCTCCTACCGGAAAGATAACCGCACGCTTCTCCGGGATTCACCACGAGAGTTTTTCCTTCTTTTCTCACATCCACTTTATGAGTGTGCCCGTAGAGAACCAGATCGAACTCCTGAGAACGAACGATCGCATCCAGAAGAACGGGTTCGTGCATCATCGCTATTCTTAAACCATCGACCTCCAAGGAAATGGGTGGTTTTTTGATTCTTCCGCCGGATCTTTTGTCCAGCAGCAGTACTTCTCCGTCGTTGTTTCCAAAAACACCGTAGAAATCCACCCCTTCTTTGATCAATCTTCCAAGTGTGAACGGCGCAACAAAGTCACCACAGTGGAAAATTTTTTCGATGTTCTTCTCAGATACGAGTTCTTCCACCTTTTTCAGAACCTCCATGTTATCGTGAGTGTCACTGAGTATCAGCCACATTCACATCACCCCCATGTATAGTTTACCGCCATGATTATGGACGTTGAAACGATCGTGAAGAAAGTAATGAGCCCGCTCGCGAGTTCCGCATCGTAACCCTTTTCAACCGAGTACACGAGTGTCATGATGGCAGAAGGAAGAAGCGGTGAAAGAAACAGGTTCATCTCTTCGAAAGAAGAAAGAGAGAAGATCTTCACTGCGATCAGAGCAACAAGCAACCCGGCAGCATACTTTACGAGTCCCGCCATTAAAATCAGACGGAATTTTTCGTAAACCGATCTGAAGCTGAGATAGTATCCCACAAGAAAAAACACGAGGAAGGCATTAGCGTTCTTTATCGTTCGTGCCACATCGAGAACAATACCAGGTGGAACCACTTTGAGGCTGTTCATTGTTATTCCGACGAGAAGAAACAGAAACGGTGGGAAGGTGAAAACCTTCAGTATTCCTTTTTTGTTCTGCTCAGCCACTGCTTTCCCCACACCAAATATGAAGAAAGAATTCCCCAGGTCGAACAGGGCAAAGTTAACAACCGATGCTTCTCCCCAGAGGCTTTCCGCCAGAGGATACATGAACAAACCTGTGTTGAAACCAACGAAAGAGAGAATGATCGGGATTCTCACTCTTGGATCCTTTATTCTCGAGAAAAACAGAAAGGCAAGAAAGATGAGAAGAAGGTTACTCAAAATACCCGTTGCGGTGAAGGCGAACTTCGAAAAGTGAAAACGTGAGGTGGAAAAACTGTAGAAGATCGCCGCAGGCAGTGTGAAATTCACCACGAGTTTTGAAAGGATCTTACCAGTATCTCTTTCGAAAAATTTCTTCGTCAGATAACCGATCAGTATGATGACCGAAAATTCCATTCAGTGCACCCCTGAGAGGAATTCTACCAGAAAAAGAGGGCGTCTCTTTGACGCCCTCTTTATGGTTTTCTAACACCAATTTTCTTCTTTTCCTTCTTCTTCTTGAACTCACACACACCCACTGGACATTTATCAGCACCTATGTGGGCTTTGAACTCTTCCTCGAAGTTGTCAACGATGGAGAGCAGAGGAACCGGAATGCTTTGACCCAGTCCGCAGAAAGAAGTTTCCCCCGCGTTTCGAGCAATCTCCCTCAACGTATCGAGATCCTCTTTTTTGCCTTCTCCTCTGCTTATTCTCTCCAAAATATTGACGATCATCCTCGTACCTTCCCGACACGGTGTACACTTCCCACACGACTCGTGTTCGAAGAACCTCATAACGGTGAGTGCGAGATCCACCACACAGTGAGTCTCGTCAGCAACGAGAATCACTCCTGATCCGAGAGAAACTCCGTACTTTGCGTAAGAATCAAAATCGAGTGGAACGTCGAGTTTGTCTGGTCCGATGAACGTTCCTGCACTACCACCCGTTTGCACCACTTTCAACTTCCTGCCACCCTCAATCCCCCCACCAAATTTGAAAATGAGATCTCTCACCGTCACTCCCATTGGCACTTCCACGATTCCCTTTCTCACCACATTACCCACGAGGGAGAACACTTTCGTCCCAGGAGAAGACTCGGTGCCGAACTTTTTGAACCACTCCGCACCGTTCATTATTATCCTTGGAACGTTCACAAAAGTTTCCACGTTGTTCACAACGGTGGGTTTTCCAAAGAGGCCAAAAGTGGGAGGGTAAGGAGGTTTCAGCCTGGGTCGAGCGGGTTTCCCCTCTATGGACTCTATCAACGCCGTCTCCTCTCCCGCCACGTAAGCTCCCGCCCCGAGCCTTATTTTCAGATCGAAGTTGAATCCACTTCCGAGGATGTTCTCACCGAGGAATCCGTACTCGTAGGCCTGTTCTACAGCTTTTTTCAAGATTTCTATCGAACTGTGATACTCTCCCCTTATGTATATGTAACCCTTCGTTGCACCAACCGCGTACCCCGCTATGATCATGCCCTCTATCAAAGAATGAGGATCACCCTCCATGATGAGCCTGTCTTTAAAGGTACCGGGCTCTCCTTCATCGGCGTTGCACAGAACATATTTCTGGTCGGCAGAAGCTTTGTAGGTGAATTCCCATTTCAGACCCGTTGGAAAACCGGCTCCACCTCTTCCTCTCAGCCCACTTCGCTTTATCTCTTCGATTATCTCTCCTGGTTCCATCTGGAGCGCCTTGGCGAGGGCAAAGTAACCGTCTCTTGCGATGTATTCCTCTATACGAGTGGGATCTATCTCTCCTACGTTCTTTAGAACGATACGAGTTTCTTCGGCCACCTTCTCTACCTCAACGGTTCCTTTTATTTGACTCTCGGGAATTTCAAGATCGAGCACTCTCCTTCCCTTGAGAATGTGCTCTTCGAAGATCCTCCTCACATCCAATTCATTCCTCACAACGTAGAAAACACCGTCGGGAAGAACGGAAACAATCACTCCTTCTGGATAAATTCCCATGCTGCCCGTTTCCAGCACATCGACGGTATCTTCGAGATTGTGTTCCTTCACAAGATCTCTGAAGTAATTGAGAAAGTGACGAGCACCCATCAACACACTGTTTGAATCCACCGAAACCAGAACTGTTATCGGTTTCATAGCGACTCACCTCTCAGTCTATCTATGAGATCCTTCACACGATCGGGCGTCATGTTACCGTAATACTCGTCGTTCACCATGATCACCGGTGCAACACCACAAAGACCCAGACAACTCGTCATTTCGAGTGTGAAAAGACCATCAGAAGTGGTCTGTCCGAAGTCGATTTTCAGAATTTCTTTGAGGGCTTTGACCACTTCTCTTCCGTTTTCAACATGACACGGCAGACTCTCACAAACCCTTATCACGTATTTTCCTTCGGTTTTGTCGAAAACATGGTGTAGAACGTCAACACCTCGTACACTCTGGAGAGCGGAACATCGAGCTCTTCAGCCACGATCTCAGCAGCCTCCGGTGGTATGAAGTTGTCAAAGCGCTTCTGTATCTCGTGCAGAGTGTTTATCAAAACATCTCTCTCTTCTGCTGTCTCTTTAGCTTTCTGGACGATCTCTGCTATTACCTCCCTCATCTTCACTCCCCCTCGTCAAAAATTTCACAATTATTCACGAAAAATTATACCACTTTTTCTATGCCTTTTAAAAAAGGTTTTTCAACCAGTCAAAAATAGGAATCAAAACCAGCGCCGGAAGTAGGTTCCCAACCTTCACCTCTCTCAGCTTAAGAATCCTTATTCCAAGACCCAGAATCATGACACCACCCGTGCCAACAAAATCGGAGATAAACACATCACCTGTGAGAAAAGTCAAACTCTTTGCGAAAACAACGAGAAGTCCCTGAACGAGGAACACAGAAACTGCCGAGAGAAAAACCCCTGTTCCTAAGGTTGCCGTGAGCACTGTGGCTGACACTGTGTCGAGCACCGTTTTCACGAGTATCAAATCCGCGTTTCCCGTGAGTCCTATGTTTATGGATCCCACTATGGTCATGGGACCAACCAGAAAGAGAAGCGAAGAAGTGAGAAAACTCTCCGCAAACCCCTGAGAATCACTGAACTTCTTCCCAATACCTTCTATTCTGTCCTCTATTCTGAACAACTCTCCGATGATGCCGCCTGCGACGAGTGCGAGGAGAATCATCAAAAAATCATCTCCCTGCGTGACCATCCGGATACCTATACCCAGTGTGGTGAGTCCTATCACCGTGAAAAGGATGTCGTGTAACCTCTGAGGAATCTTTCTTTTGAACAGGAAGCCCACGGACGCACCGATCAAAACCCCAAGTGCGTTCAGAAGAACAGCGTAGTGAAACATTATACCAACCTCCTGCTCTGCGCGAACAGACCGAATATTCCCCCCGTGTGGATGAAAAGAACGTTCTTTTCTGAGTTTCTGAACATTTCGATCATTCCTCTGAAGGCTTTTGCCGTGTAGACCGGATCGAGGATGATGCCTTCTATCGAAGCTACTTCTTTCAAGATCTCCACATCCTCACTGGACGGAATCGCATATCCCGGCCCTCTGTAATCGTCCACCACTTCGAAAACGGTTTCGTTGACTCTCAGGCCGTACTCTTCCATACCACTAATTATTCTTTTCACCTTCCCCACAAAATAATCCGAGTTTTTCGTGGTGACGTTCACACCCACTACGGGTACGTGATATTCCAGAAAGGAAATTCCAGCTGACAAGCCCGCTATGGTTCCACCACTTCCAACAGCACACACAATAGCATCGAAAGATTCGAGGTTCAATTGATCTTTCATCTCCAGCACCGCATTGAAGTAGCCAAAGGCTCCAAGGGAGTTCGATCCCCCTTCGGGTATCACGTACACCTTTTCACCTTTCTTTTCTCTCATCTTTTTGTGAACATCGAAGATCTCATCGATGCGTTCGTACTCTTCCGGGGATACCTCCACTATTTCAGCACCGAGGAGAATGTCGAGGAGAAGATTTCCGTTCAGTACCTTCTCCCCTTTTCTGAGGAAGAGAACAGGTTTCAAGCCGTATCTTCTCGAAACGTATGCCGTTGCTCTGGCATGGTTCGACTGAAGACCTCCACAGGTGAAGACAGTCGTTGCTCCTTTTTTAAGAGCTTCCCATAGAAGATACTCCAGCTTTCTGATTTTGTTGCCCGATCCCACAAGCTCTGTGAGATCGTCTCTTTTAACGTAGATGTTGAACCCGTATTTTTCCGAAAGTCTTTTGAGAAACTGAACAGGTGTGGGTTTAAGGGAAAGATCGATTCTCATTCGTCTCCCCCCTCTTTTTGTTTGTTAGAATTGTAGCACGGGAGGGAGAGAGATTGATAGGAGAAAAGATCATTTCTTTCGAATCCATAGACTCCACGAATCGTTTCTTGAAAGAGAATTACCGTTTCTATCCCGATGGCACGGTGGTGGTCGCGTTGGAGCAGACCTCCGGATACGGAAGAAGCGGAAGACACTGGCACTCTCCAAAGGGTGGATTATGGTTTTCGGTGCTTTTCAAACCGAGAAAGCCACTGGAGCTTTCGTTTTACACAAGGGTGTTCTCAGTAGCAGTTGTGAAAACTCTTGAAAACATGAAAATACATGCGAACATAAAGTGGCCCAACGACGTGTACATAAACGGGAGAAAGCTCGCAGGAGTTCTCTCAGAGGGAATTTTTGAAGGTGCAAAGCCTCTCGCCGTTGTTGTGGGAGTGGGCATGAACGTGAACAACGAAATCCCAGCCGAGTTGAAAACAAGAGCGATCAGTCTGAAGGAAATCATGGGAAAAGAAATCAGCATTGTGAAACTCATGGAGTCGATGTTGAAGAACGCGCGCGTGATTTTCAGAAAATACTCAAGGAAGAAAGAAGCTTTGACGAGGATCTGGAAGAGGTACCTTCTTCAGAAAGAAGGAGATCTCATATCTCTGGAAGGAAAGAAGGGAAAGATCGTAAAGATAAACCCCGATAGTCTGTTGATAGACTTCGACGGAGAGATCAAAAAGGTTTACTCACTCTCTCCTCACTGAGGATTTCATAGCCTCCGTTTCCCACAACCCTTAGGATTATTTTCTTGGTTGGTAAGAACACCTCCACGATGTCTCCGTCCTTTACCTCGTACGAGGCTTTCGCGGGTCTTCCGTTCACCAAAACTCTCTGCCCTTTCAGAAGTTTCTGGGCAATCGTTCTTCTCTTCACCACCGAGATCTTGAGAAACAAATCTAATCTCATGAATTGCACACCCTTTCCAAAAGCTCATCGTCGCTCATTGAGAAGGGGTCTTCTCCTTTCAAAACTAATCTTCTCATAACCAGCATCTTGCTCGTGAAGAAGCGAGGGTCGTATTTTTCAAGGAATTCCATTCTGGTCCCGTCGAAGACCTTCTTTCCCTTCTCGAGTACCACCACACGATCCACGTGATTTATAACTGTTTCGATATCGTGAGAAATGAGAATGACCGTCTTTCCAAGGGTCTTCCACTTCTCTACAATCCTCAGAAGGTCCGTTTTCCCCTCCCGATCCAATCCCACGAGAGGCTCATCGAGGATGAGAATATCCGGTTCGTGAACGATCACAGAAGCGATCGCTACCCGCCTCTTCTCACCGCCGGACAGGAAAAACGGCACTCTGTCTTTGAAAGAGTCGAAATCCAGCCCCACAAACTCCATCGCTTTCTTCACCAGGGGAACAGGATCCCTATCTGGATAGAAGTTTTTCACGGCGAAAGCCACTTCGTCAAAAACTCTCTCTGCGAAGAACTGATCCTCGGGGTACTGAAAAGCGATTCCTATGTTCCTTCTTATCTCATAACCTTTCTTTCTTTCTCCGTCGTAAAGCACATCACCTGAGGTGGGTTCGATCAAACCTGCCACAATTTGAAGGAGGGTCGACTTCCCAGATCCTGTATTCCCAGCAACAAGGAGACACTCTCCTTCGTTTATCACAAGGCTTACATTCTCGAGTGCTTTTTTTTCCAAGGGTGTTCCCCTGTGAAAGATATGGGAAACGTTGACTACTTCTATTCTCATGTTGAAAATTATATCACGTGGTAAAATTTAACGAGAGGTGGATTATCCTATGAACATTGTTGAACGTTTGAGAGATCTCTGGAAGAAGATTGTAGACTTATGGAACTCCATGCCTCGGGAAAGGAAATTCCTCGTGGGAGGAATAGGGATTGCCCTTGTAATAGCGATCGTTCTGTTCGCCGTTGTAGCGTCCGTTCCTCACTACAGACTCCTCGTGTCTGGCCTCAACGAAGACGAGGCAGGTGTGATCATCCAAAAGCTCGAGGAGATGAACGTTCCTTACAAAGTATCCCCTGGGGGAGATATATACGTTCCCGACAGTTACAACGTCTATGAACTCAGAATGAAACTGGCGTCTGAAGGAGTTCTCGGAAGTTCAAGGAAAGGTTTTTCTATACTCAGTGAAAACTCTTTCGGAGCCACGAGCTTCGACAAGCAGGTCAAATATCAGATCGCTTTACAGGAGGAACTTGAAAGAAGCATCATGACGATAAAAGGTGTGAAAGATGCAAGAGTTCACCTGGTCCTTCCGAAGTACACCTATTACGTTCGTGGTGAGATGGCAGAACCCCGAGCTTCAGTTCTCGTGGTCCTGGAACCCGGTGCAGAACTCACCCGCGAACAGGTGAGAGGAATCGTTGAACTCGTCTCAGGAGCCGTTGAAGGGTTGAAACCGGAGAACGTGAGGGTAGTGGATAACTACTCCAGATCGCTGAGCGATATGTTAGAAACAGACGAAGGAACTTTCCTTGCCTCCAGCAAACTGGAATTGAAACAACAGCTTGAGAAATACTACGAAAGCAAAATAAAGAAAGCACTGGAAAGCGTCTTCGGTCCTGGAAGAGTGGAGGTAATACCCGACATATCGATCAACTGGTCCAAGATAGAAACGGAGATGAAAAAGTACGAAGCGCCCGCCAGAAGAGAAGGTCTGGTGAGAAGTCAGGAGACGCAGGTAGAGAAGAGCCAAAACCTTCCTCCAACTGGAGGACCAGCGGGAACGGATTCGAACATACCGCCTCTCACCTATCCATCAGTCACGTCTGAAGGAACGAGTACCTACGAACGAACCCATACCATCACCAACTACGAACTGAACGAAGTGTATCAGAAGATAATACAGAACCGCGAAGGGGAGATCTCCTCGCTTTCCGTCGCCGTCATAATCGATGCTTCTTCTTCTGTTCTTCAAAACAGCAGTGACTGGAGCAGTGTAATAAACGATCTTGTGGAAAAAGGAGTGGGATCCATAACGTCTTCCGCTTCTCTCAGCGTCGCGGTTGCCTTTTTGCCATTCGATCGCTCCATCGAAAGAGCTCTTCAGGAAGAGTTGAAACAGATTGAAACGAGAAGAAGATTCGTTCTGTACTCGGTGGGAATAGCCCTGCTTGGTTTTCTCACGTTCATGCTCATCTATCTTATGATCGTTCAGATAAGAAGAATAAGGGCAAGGAAACTCGCAGAAGAACGGAGAAGAAAACTGGAAGAAGAGGTGAAAGAAATCCTCCAGGAAGAATTGAAGGAGGAAGAGGTATCGCCAGAAGAAAAGGAACTGCTCGAGCTTTTGGAAGAATTGGAGAACATCTTTTCCCGTTCACCTTCCGACATCGCCGAGATAGTCCGACTGTGGTTCTTTGAAAGGGGATGAGGATATGCCCGAGAAAAAGATAGATGGCAGAAGAAAGGCCGCAGTTCTTCTGGTGGCCCTTGGACCCGAAAAAGCAGCCCAGGTGATGAAACACCTCGACGAGGAAACGGTGGAACAACTGGTAGTAGAAATCGCAAACATAGGAAGGGTTACTCCAGAGGAAAAAAAGCAAGTTTTAGAAGAATTCCTGAGTCTCGCCAAAGCAAAAGAAATGATATCAGAAGGTGGTATAGAGTACGCAAAAAAAGTTCTGGAAAAAGCATTCGGGCCTGAAAGGGCAAGAAAAATCATAGAAAGGTTAACATCCTCTCTGCAGGTCAAACCTTTCAGCTTCGTAAGAGACACAGATCCCGTCCAGCTTGTGAACTTCCTCCAAAGCGAACATCCGCAAACTATAGCGGTTGTTCTGAGCTATCTTGATCCTCCTGTCGCGGCTCAGATTCTTGGAGCGCTTCCCGAAGAGCTTCAGACCGAAGTTCTGAAGAGAATAGCTCTGCTCGAACGCACCTCTCCAGAAGTTGTTAAAGAGATAGAAAGGAACTTGGAGAAAAAGATCTCTGGATTTGTGAGTCGAACGTTCAGCAAAGTAGGTGGAATCGATACAGCTGCAGAGATAATGAACAATCTTGACAGAACTACCGAGAAGAAGATCATGGACAAACTGGTTCAGGAGAACCCCGAACTGGCCGACGAGATAAGAAGAAGGATGTTCGTCTTCGAAGACATTCTGAAGCTCGACGACAGATCGATACAGCTTGTGCTGAGGGAAGTGGACACGAGGGACCTAGCTCTCGCTTTGAAGGGGGCTTCCGACGAGCTGAAAGAGAAGATATTCAAGAACATGTCAAAGAGAGCTGCCGCGTTGCTGAAAGACGAACTCGAATACATGGGGCCTGTGAGACTCAAGGATGTGGAGGAAGCCCAGCAGAAGATAATAAACATCATAAGAAGGCTGGAAGAGGCTGGCGAAATCGTCATCGCGAGAGGTGGCGGAGAGGAGCTGATCATGTAGTATGCTTCTCAGAAAGGATGAGGTCTTCTACATAGATCTTCCAAGGAAAATAGAAAAAGAAGAAAAAGTAAAAGAAGAAAAAACAAAAGAAAACGCAGCAGAGGAAATCCAGCGGATCGAAAAAATGAGAGAAAAGATCCTCTCTGAAGCTCAGGAAGAGGCCAGAAAAATCATTGAAGGTGCCAGAAAAGACGCAGAGGAAATCTTAAGCAACGCCTCCAGCGAGGCTGAAGCTTTAAAGCTCGAAGCGAAGAAGGTCTTAGAAGAAGCAAAAACAATGAAGAACGATTTCCAGAAATACATTCTTGCTTTGAAGGAAAAGATCCAGAAACAAGTAAACCAGAGAATAGAAGAGATACTTCCAGAGCTTCTCGATATACTCAGGATCCTCTTCAAGAAGATCCTCGAAAAGGAGATGGACGAGTCCACAGTGGAAAGAAAGTTGAGGAGCGCCTTATCAAAAGTAGTGGGCATCAAAAATGTGAAGATCAGAATAAATCCAGAAGATGCAAAAAAACTGGACCTCAGTGAAGTCAGCAAAGAAACTTTGATACCGGATCCCAATGTAGAAAGAGGCGGCGTCATCGTCGAGACAGATTTTGGAATTCTGGACAAAACCTTCTCTCATCAATGGGAACTCGTGGAGGACATCTTCGAAGAGGTGGTAGGTTTTGAAGGACATCCTGAAAGAGCTGAAAAAGAAGTTGAGTGAAGAAGATTTCAATAAATTCAACGGAAGAGTCACACGAGTGGTAGGACTCACTGTGGAATCGAAAGGTCCAGACGCTTTTCTAGGAGAAATGTGTAAGATCTCACTTCAAAACGGTAAAAACGCACTCGCGGAGGTAGTTGGTTTCAGGGAAGAAAGTGTTATTCTCATGCCCTACGAGGATGTCTCCGGGTTGAAGATGGGCTGTGAAGTCATCAGAACTAACAAAGTACTCGAAGTTGGTGTCAGCAGAAAGATGATCGGAAGGGTGTTCGATGGTCTGGGACGTCCAATAGACGGAAAGCCCTTCGTTCCGGAAGACAGATATCCTCTGATCAACAACCCTCCAAACCCTCTAAAAAGACGAAGAATAAAAGATCCTTTACCGGTGGGTATACGATCAATAGATGGTTTCATAACCATAGGCAAAGGCCAGAGAATTGGAATTTTCGCGGGCAGCGGTGTTGGAAAAAGCACACTTCTTGGAATGATCGCACGAAACACGACGGCGGACATTAACGTGCTGGCCCTCATCGGGGAGCGCGGAAGAGAGGTCAGGGAATTCATAGAGAGGGACCTTGGAGAGGAGGGACTGAAGCGATCTATACTGGTGGTCTCAACTTCCGATCAGCCTGCCCTTGCCAGAGTGAAATCTCTCCTCACCGCCACCAGTATAGCGGAATTCTTCAGAGATCTGGGATACGATGTCCTTCTGATGGTGGACTCTCTCACCAGATGGGCCATGGCTCAGAGAGAAGTGGGGCTCGCAGTGGGAGAACCTCCCACCACCAGGGGATATCCACCAAGTGTCTTTGCCGGCCTTCCAAAAATACTCGAAAGGGCAGGAAACTCAGATAAAGGCAGCATAACAGCGATTTACACCGTGCTCGTTGAAGCGGACGACTTCAACGAACCCATTTCCGACACTGTCAGATCCATCGTAGATGGACACATAATTCTTTCGAGGAGACTTGCCGAATCGAATCACTACCCAGCAGTCGATGTTCTTGCAAGTGTGAGCCGATTGATGAACGATATCGTCACCGAAGAACACAGAGAGGCGGCGAACCGCCTCCGATCGCTGATGTCGGCTTATGAATCCGCAAAAGATCTGATTGAAATCGGTGCTTACAAGAGTGGGACCAATCCACTCGTTGACAAAGCTGTGGAAATGAAAGACGAGATCGATTCCTTTCTGAAACAGGGTGTCTTTGAAAAAGCTTCATTCGAGGAAACCCTTCAGAAACTTCTGGATCTATACCTGAGATCTCTTGACTAAGTAAGTCATGTCTCCTACCATCATGAAGAGTTCGTCGATGTTTTTCAGAAAGCTCAACCTGTTCACTCTCAAGTCGTCCCTCTTCACCATCACAAAGACATTGTCGAAGTACTCGTCTATGTAAGGTTTCAATTCGATCAGATACTGAAGCGCCTCACGGTAGTTCAACCTCTCCAGAGCTTTCAAAACTTTTTCTTTGACTTCGTAGAACTTGTTCATCAGCTTTTTCTCTTCTTCTTTCTCAAAGAGGGCTCCATCGAATTTGGTGGAGTCGTGATTCTTCGTTATGTTGTGGACTCGCTCAAATCCAACGAACAGGTCTTGAAACTCGGGTTTTTCAGATATCTCTTGGAGGGCTTCCGCAGAGAGGATCCCGCGAAGGGGCTTCTTCCACAGGTGATTCACCGCTCTTGCCACGTCGAAGGATATTCCAAGTTCGTTGATCAGAAACTGATAGAACCTGCCTGCAAAGAACGTTTCCAGTTCTTCAGAAAGACGGTACCCCACCAGTGAAGAAGCGAAAGTGAGAAGCTCTTCCAGAGAAATATCCCACTCGTTCTTCCTTATGATCCTGAAGATTGTGTCAGCTTTACTTTTCAGGCCATACGGATCTTTAGAACTCGTGGGAACGTTGCCTATGGCGAAATTTCCCACGATGGTGTCGATTCTATCCGCTATTCCAAGAATGGAACCTATCACTGTCTGTGGCTCTTCAGAGTAGTGATCTTCTATGGCCGTTGCTATTTCTTCGTTTATTCCCTCCCTCAGGGCATAGATCCTACCCATAACACCCTGGAGCTCCGGGAACTCGTACACCACCTTCGAAGCGATGTCTGCTTTGCATATAGAGGCGGCTTCCAGGACCTTCTGCGTGAACGACCCTGGAAGTTTCAGATCTTCACAGAGTCTCTGTGATATTTTCTTTATCCTTTCTACCTTATCGTAGAGTGTTCCGAGTTTCTCCTGAAAAACGATTTCTTTGAGCTTTTCATTCATCTTTTCCAGCGGTGTCTCGAGATCCTTCTGGAAGTAGTACCGCGCGTCTTCCAATCGAGCGTTTATGACTCTCTCGTATCCCTTAACCACGTTCTCCGGTGGTTGTGGACCGTCTTGAAAAGCCACAAAGGTATTCGTCAGGGTTCCTTTATGCGCTATAAAAGAGCGTTGATGATGTTTCACGGCGGTTACTATGATCTCCTCTGGAAGTTCGAGATATTTTCGATCGAACTGTCCAACAACGATCCTGGGATACTCCGTTATCGCCACTATCTCTTCGATGAGTTCTTCATCGCGTTCGATCTTCATACTACTTCTTTTTTCAAATTCATCGATCTGTTCGAGGACGAATTTTTTTCTCTCCAGGTGGGAAGAAATCACGAATCCTTTTTTGAGAGATTCGTAGTACCTTTCCGAATCGGGAATTTCGATTGATCCAGCGTGATACCTTTTGCCGTAAGAGATTCTGGACGATCTAAGACCGAAGATTTCTAAGTCAAGAACTCTTCCATCAACCATCGCCACAATCCAGTGAACAGGTCTGATGTATTCGTGTTCACCGGAACCCCACCTCATGGGTTTTCTAAAATTCAAACCCAAAACGAGATCTCTGAACAGATCTGGGAGAACTTCTTCGACAGGCTTTCCTTCAACAACTCGCGATAAATAGACGTACCCCTCCCTGTGAACCACGTTCTCCAAGGAAGCGTTGTTGTTCCTCAAAAACCCCTCAAGAGCTCTGGTTGGTTTTCCGTTTTCATCGTAAGCAACGTTCAGTGGTGGACCTTTCTTCTCTTCGGTAAAATCCTCCTGTCTCTCCGGAAGATTCTTGAGAATCACACCAAAACGTCTGCTTCCAACGAAGACTTCAACAGATCCGGAAGAAACTCTGTACGCTTTGAGAAGCTCAGCCGATTTTTCCTCGAGCTGTTTCAGAATACTGTGGAATTCGCTCGCGGGAAGTTCTTCGAGTCCCACCTCAAGCAGGGCTGTTCTCATTAGCCTGCACCTCCAGAAAAACTCTCGCAGCCTTTCTTGCCATCGCCTGAATACGTTTCACGTAGGTTTGTCGCTGAGACACACTTATCGCTCCGCGCGCATCGAGAAGATTGAACGTGTGAGAACATTTCAAAATGTAATCGTAAGCGGGAAGGTAAAGATTTTTTTCCACAAGTCTGTAAAACTCCTTCTCGTACTCATCGAAATGTCTGAAAAGGAGTCCTACGTTGGCTTCTTCGAAGTTGAAAACCGAAAATTCTCTTTCGTTTTCAAGGAACACATCACCGTATTTCACGTTTTCATTCCACTGTACCTCGTAAACGTTATCGACTCCCTGAAGATACATGGCGATCCTTTCCAGCCCGTAGGTTATCTCGAGAGGAATGTCCTTCAGGGAAATTCCACCAATCTGCTGGAAATATGTGAACTGGGTTATCTCCATGCCGTCTAACCACACTTCCCAACCAACACCCCACGCTCCGAGGGTGGGAGATTCCCAATTGTCCTCCACGAATCTGATGTCGTGTTCCTTCAGGTTTATACCGAGGTACTCCAGGGACTCAAGATACAGTTCTTGAGAGTTTTCAGGGGAGGGTTTTATGATCACCTGGTACTGGAAGTACCTCTGCAATCTGTTGGGATTCTCTCCATATCTACCATCGGTCGGCCTTCTGCTTGGCTGAACGTAGGCCACTTTCCAAGGACCCTTTCTCAGGCTACCAAAGAACGTAGCGGGGTGAAACGTTCCGGCACCGACTTCCATATCGTAAGGTTGTTCAAGCAGACAACCTTTAGACGCCCAGAAATCGTTCAGTTTCATTATCACATCCTGAAGATACATCTTTCACTCCCCTTCCTTCACAGCGATCGCTTCTATTTCTATTTCTACGTTTCTCGGGAGCTGAGCAACCGCCACAAACGACCTAGCGGGCCTGTGGTCTCCAAAGTATCTGGAATACACCTCGTTGACTCTCTGGAAGTAGTCCATACTGGTCGTAAACACCGTCACCTTCACGACGTCTTTCAGGGAGAAACCGCCCGCCTCCAGTATTGCTTTCAGATTTTCCAGAACTCTCTCAGTCTTTTCTTCTATGGTACCCTGAACGAGTTCACCGGTTTCTGGATCTATGGGAATTTGACCCGAAACGAACATCATGTTTCCGACAACGACCGCCTGAGAGTACGGGCCTATGGCCTTTGGAGCCTTATCGGTTTCGACAAAGCGCTTCATACTATCCCCTCCACCTGAACACGGGTTTCTTCGAAGCGAGCACTTCGTTGACCCTTCGAACCGGTGTGTTGTGAGGAGCGTTTTTCAAAGCATCAGGATTCTCATAGGCTTCTTTTACCACTCTTTCAAGGATTTCGGCGTACTTATCCAGCGTTTCTTTGTTTTCAGTCTCAGTTGGTTCTATCATGAGTGCTTCCGGAACGATGAGTGGAAAGTAAACTGTGGGAGGATGCACACCAAAGTCCAGTATTCGCTTCGCAATATCCAGTGTTCTCACACCGGTTTCCCTGAACACTTTCTCCGCGCTCGCCACGAATTCATGCATGCAGAACCCATTGTATGGAATCTCCAGGAACTTCTCTATTTTTTTCTTCAAGTAGTTCGCGTTCAAAACGGCCATTTCACTCACTCTTTCAAGGCCGTCTCTTCCCATCGTGAGAATGTACGTGTACGCTTTTACGAGAACCGGGAAATTTCCAAAGAAACTCCTCACACGTCCTATGGTCTTTTCAGGAACGAAGAGTTCGTAAAGTTCTCCGTTCTTCTTTACCTGGGGGAAGGGCAGAAAATCCACCAGATGCTTTTTCACACCAACTGGCCCAGATCCGGGCCCTCCCATTCCGTGGGGAGTGGAAAACGTCTTGTGCAGGTTCAAATGGACGATGTCGAACCCCATGTCTCCTGGTCTCACTTTACCCATGATCGCGTTGAGGTTCGCACCATCGTAATAGAGAAGGGCACCACACTCATGCGTCATTTCCGCTATTTTCAGTATGTCCTTTTCGAAGAGCCCAAGCGTGTTTGGATTTGTGAGCATCACAGCGGCTACTTCTTCATCCAGTAGTTTTTTCAAATCTTCCACATCCACCATACCGTTTTTGCTCTTTATCTCCACCACCTCAAAACCAACCATCGAAGCAGATGCTGGGTTGGTACCGTGGGCAGAATCCGGTACGAGAACTTTCTTTCTTCCAGTGTCCCCTCTGTTTTTAAAGTACTCTCTCACTATCAGCATTCCCGTGAGTTCTCCGTGAGCTCCGGCAGCGGGTTGAAGTGTCATATCATCCATTCCCGTTATCTCGCACAACATTTTTTTCAGTTCGTACATGAGCCGAAGACTGCCCTGAACAGTTTCGACGGGCTGATACGGGTGTATCTCTCTGAATCCTTCGAGATTCGCAGCTTTTTCGTTCAGTTTGGGATTGTACTTCATGGTGCAGGAACCGAGGGGGTAGATTCCGAGATCCACAGAGTAGTTCTTTCTGGCAAGATTGGTGTAATGCCTCACCAAATCAGGCTCGCTCACCTCGGGAAGCTCCGGAGGTGTCCTCCTGAGAAATCGATCCGGAAGGGAATATTCTGGAATGTCACTCTCGGGAAGCCGGAATGCTTTTCTTCCCTTTTTAGATCTCTCAAATATCGTCATTTCATCGCCTCCAGGAGCTTTTCTATATCCTCTTTGGAAATCACCTCTGTGGCACACGCGAGTGCTGTGTCTCCAAGTTCCGGATAAAATTCTTCCAAAGGCAACGGCCCAAGGATCTTCTTCTCCATCATTTTCCTCCACCGATCAGGATAATCTTCTGGCACGTTGAAAACGAACTCGTTGAAAAATTCTCCCGAAAAGCACAGTTTGAATCCAATTTCTTCCAGTCTTTCCTGGAGGTAATGAGCGGCGTTGTAAGAACGCCTGGCTACCTCCTTCAAACCATCAGGTCCCATCACACTCATGTAAACAGCCGCGATCAGAGCGGCGTGGGCATGGTTGGAACATATGTTCGAAGTGGCTCTGGCTCGCCTTATGTGCTGTTCTCTGGTCTGAAGGATCATGGTGTAGGCTGTGTTACCGGCTTGATCCACGGTCTGTCCAATCAATCTCCCCGGCATCTGCCTCACGTACTCCTCTCTTGTGGCAAAGATTCCAAGGGAATATCCTCCGAACCACATGGGAAGTCCCAGCGACTGGCCTTCACCAACCACGATGTCTGCCCCGTAACTTCCTGGAGGTTCCAGAAGAGCGAGTGAAACTGGTTCTACAACCACTATCAGAAGAGCATTACCCGATCGGCTTCTGACATAATCGAGATCCTCTATGATTCCAAAGAAATTGGGATATTGAACGGCTATCGCCGCCGTTTCCTCATCGACCTCTTCTAACAGGACCCTTCCCGTTTCGTCGTATCCGGCTTCCACCACGGTGAAACCTCTTTTTTCGAGATAGGTTCTCAAGACTGCTCTGTACTCGGGATGAACGGACCTTGCCACAACCACTTTTTCCTTTCCGGTGAGCCGAAAACTCATTAGAGCCGCTTCCGCCAGAGCGGTGGCTCCATCGTACATGGATGCGTTCGCCACTTCCATTCCTGTCAGTTCGCATACCATGGTCTGGTATTCAAACAGAGCCTGGAGGGTTCCCTGGGATACCTCCGCCTGATACGGTGTATAAGCGGTGAGAAAATCGGGCTTCATCGCAAGATCGTAAACGACCGTGGGAACGTATCTTTTATAAACGCCGGCACCAAGAAAGACAGCGTAGTCTTCAAGAGAATTGTTCATCTCAGAAATCTCTTTCAACTGCTTGAAAACACTGAACTCATCTCTGGACTCTGGAATATTCAGAGACGACCTGGCAGAAACAGGAATCGAAGAAAACAGCTCTTCTATGGAAGAAACCCCTATGAAGTCCAACATGGCACGGACGTCTTCATCCGTGTGGGGAATGTAAGGATAGTTCATCAGGACACCTCCGGATTTCTATGAGAAACTACTCCTGAGCACAGAATTCCTGATAAGCCTGTTCATCCAGAAGATCTTCGAGTTCGCCTTCATCGGATATTTCCATTTTGAAAAGCCAGCCTTCTCCTTCTGGATCCTTGTTTATGAGTTCAGGTTCAGTATCGAGTTTCTCGTTCACTTCCACGATCTTCCCACTGAGAGGAGCGTACACGTCCGCTGCGGCTTTCACAGACTCTATACTCGCCACAACTTCCCCTTTCTTCACCTCTCTGCCGACTTCAGGAAGATCCACGTAGACCACATCGCCGAGCTGTTCCTGAGCGTGATTCGTTATTCCAACCGTTGCTACTTTGTCCTCAATCGACACCCATTCGTGAGTTTTCGTGTACTTTTTCATCTTCAAACCTCCCTCCTCACACTGCCTCTGTAAAATGGTTTTTTTACTACCAGAGCTTCTACAAGCTTTCCACCAGGAAACACCACTCCCAGTTGGTCTCCTATCTTCACCGATTTTGAAACGAGAGCCAGCGCTATCGACTTCCCAAGAGTTGGAGAGAAGTTACCACTTGTGATCTCTCCCACTCTCTCTCCATTCTTTAAAACTTCATAGCCTTTTCTTGCTATTCTTTTTCCAGAGAGCTCAAGCGCCACAAGTTTTCTTTCCACTTTTTCCTTCGCTTTCAGCAGCGCTTCCTTCCCCACGAAGTCTTTGTTCAGTTTTACAACCCAGGAAAGTCCCACTTCGAAAGGATTCGTGTTCTCATCCATGTCCTGACCGTACAGCAAATAAGTCGCCTCGAGTCGGCAAACGTCTCTCGCCCCAAGACCTGCGGGTCTGCCATCGATTTTTCTGAGCAGATTCATCAAAGCATCCCAGACCTTCGGTGCATTCTTCGCTTCAAGCATCAGTTCGAAACCGTCCTCACCCGTGTATCCCGTTCTTGAGACAAGAGTCTCTACACCGGCTACAATACTCTTTCTGAAAGAATAATAGGCAATTTCCTCGAGACCGTCTTCAACAAGCTCCTGGAGGGTCTCCTGTGCTTTTGGCCCCTGGAACGCTATGAGCGCTGTCGTATCTGAAATGTTCGATACTTCGACATCGAAATTCTTCGAATGGGATTTTATCCAGTTGAAGTCCTTTTCAATGTTTGCCGCGTTCACCACCATGAGAGCTTCATCAGGACTCACCTTGTACACAACAAGATCATCGATGATTCCACCGTTTTCATTGCACATGACAGAGTAAATCGCTTTACCATCCGGAAGTGAAGAAAAGTCGTTCGTTATAAGAAAGTCAATAAAAGAAACCGCCTCGGGCCCTTTAACGAGAAATTCCCCCATGTGAGAGACATCGAACATCCCCACCGATTTTCTGACTGCCATCACTTCTTCGAATATGGATGTGTAATAAAGAGGCATCTCCCACCCCGCGAAATCTACCATTTTCGCACCGAGTTCAACATGCTTTTCAAATAGAGGCGTTCTCTTCATTCCCGCATCTCCTCCAGAATTCTCTTTGCTTCTTCTAAAAATTTCTCTGGTACCTTTATCACCATGAGGGCTGAAGAACCAAAAATCGCTCTCGGTGTAACATCATCACACGTTTCAACTACGTAAGGTACTCCGTTTTCTTTCAATATATCCTCGATCATCTTTACCTCCAGTTCACTTCCCTCAATTAAAGTTTTCCACTTCAAAATTTTAATCCTCCTTACACCAAGATTCAGGGTTTGTTAACATCACGAAGAAGTGGTAAATTGACATAGGGAACCCATGTACATTTTATCACTTTTGATGCATATGCTAAACTCTCATTGAAGAGAACAAACAATTCACAGGGAGGCTGATCGCCTTGAAGAAGATAGCAGTACTTACAAGCGGCGGAGACGCACCTGGAATGAACGCAGCTGTGAGAGCCGTGGTCAGGTACGGTGTCAGGCAGGGACTGGAAGTGATCGGAGTGAGAAGAGGTTACTCAGGCCTCATCGACGGCGATTTTGTAAAACTCGAGTACAAAGATGTGGCAGGAATCACAGAAAAGGGAGGAACAATTCTGAGAACTTCCAGATGTGAGGAGTTCAAGACAGAAGAGGGCAGGGAACTCGCTGCGAAACAGATAAAAAAACATGGTATAGAAGGACTCGTCGTCATAGGTGGTGAAGGGAGTCTCACCGGCGCTCATCTTCTTTACGAAGAACACAAAATACCCGTTGTCGGTATACCAGCAACCATAGACAACGACATTGGGTTGACTGACATGTGCATAGGGGTGGACACGTGTTTGAACACGGTGATGGATGCTGTTCAAAAGCTCAAAGACACCGCTAGCTCGCATGAGAGAGCTTTCATTGTGGAAGTCATGGGGAGGCATTCCGGCTACATCGCTCTCATGGCGGGACTGGTGACTGGTGCAGAAGCCATCATCGTACCAGAGATTCCGGTGGATTATTCACAGCTCGCCGATAGAATTCTCGAAGAAAGGAGAAGAGGAAAGATCAACAGCATAATCATAGTCGCTGAAGGGGCAGCGAGTGCCTATACCGTCGCAAGACACCTCGAATACAGGATAGGCTACGAAACGAGGATCACCATACTCGGACACGTACAGAGAGGTGGTTCTCCAACGGCTTTCGACAGAAGACTGGCACTGAGTATGGGAGTTGAAGCGGTCGATGCTCTTCTGGACGGAGAGGTAGACGTGATGATAGCGCTCCAAGGGAACAAGTTCGTGAGAGTTCCTATAATGGAAGCGCTCTCCACAAAGAAAACGATCGACAAAAAACTTTACGAAATAGCACATATGCTTTCATGAACGGGGTGAAATCGTGCGAAGTACAAAGATCGTATGTACGGTCGGACCAAGAACAGACAGCTATGAAATGATAGAAAAGATGATAGACCTTGGAGTGAACGTCTTCAGAATAAACACCTCACATGGTGACTGGAACGAGCAGGAACAGAAAATACTCAAAATAAAAGATCTGAGAGAGAAAAAGAAAAAACCCGTAGCCATTCTGATCGATCTTGCGGGGCCGAAGATCAGAACCGGATACCTCGAAAAAGAGTTTGTGGAATTAAAAGAAGGCCAGATCTTCACTCTCACCACAAAGGAAATACTTGGAAACGAACACATAGTCTCGGTGAATCTCAGCTCTCTTCCAAAGGACGTGAAGAAAGGAGACACCATTCTGCTGAGCGATGGAGAGATAGTGCTTGAGGTAATTGAAACAACCGATACAGAAGTGAAAACAGTGGTGAAAGTCGGTGGAAAGATCACACACAGGAGAGGTGTGAACGTACCGACGGCCGATCTTTCGGTGGAATCCATAACGGACAGAGACAGAGAATTCATAAAACTCGGAACGTTGCATGACGTTGAATTTTTCGCTCTTTCTTTTGTGAGAAAGCCAGAGGACGTGCTCAAGGCAAAAGAAGAGATCAGAAAACACGGAAAGGAAATACCTGTAATCTCCAAAATAGAAACGAAAAAGGCTCTGGAGCGTCTCGAGGAGATAATAAAGGTGAGCGATGGAATCATGGTCGCACGCGGTGACCTGGGAGTGGAGATACCCATAGAAGAAGTCCCCATCGTTCAGAAAGAAATCATCAAACTCTCCAAGTACTACTCCAAACCAGTCATAGTCGCAACTCAGATACTCGAATCGATGATAGAAAATCCGTTCCCCACGAGGGCAGAGGTCACCGACATAGCCAACGCCATCTTCGATGGAGCGGACGCCCTGCTCCTCACAGCGGAAACAGCGGTTGGAAAACATCCCCTGGAAGCCATAAAGGTGCTGAGTAAAGTAGCAAAAGAAGCCGAAAAAAAACTGGAATTTTTCAGAACGATAGAATACGATACCAGCGACATATCTGAGGCTATATCACACGCCTGCTGGCAGCTCTCTGAATCTCTGAACGCGAAGCTGATCATCACACCTACCATATCCGGGAGTACCGCTGTTCGTGTTTCAAAGTACAACGTTTCTCAACCCATTGTGGCCCTGACACCAGAAGAGAAAACCTACTACAGACTTTCTCTCGTGAGGAAGGTGATACCCGTTCTCGCTGAAAAATGTTCCCAGGAATTAGAGTTTATCGAAAAAGGGCTGAAGAAAGTAGAAGAAATGGGTTTGGCAGAAAAAGGGGATCTGGTGGTTCTCACTTCCGGCGTTCCAGGAAAGGTGGGAACGACAAACACCATAAGGGTGTTGAAGGTGGATTGAGGGGGGATCGCTATGAAGATCACCTGGTTTGGACACGCATGCTTCGCCCTGGAGATGGAAGGAAAAACGATCGTTACAGATCCTTTCGATGAGAGTGTGGGATATCCCATACCAAACGTAACCGCTGATGTTGTAACGGAAAGTCATCAGCATTTCGATCACAACGCTCACCATCTTGTGAAGGGAAACTTCCGTGTGATAGACAGACCCGGTGCTTACACCGTGAACGGTGTGAAAATAAAAGGTGTGGAGACCTTTCACGACCCATCGCATGGAAGAGAAAGGGGCAAAAACATCGTCTTCGTATTCGAAGGGGAAGGCATAAAAGTATGCCACCTGGGAGACCTTGGACACGTGCTTACCCCCGCTCAGGTAGAAGAAATAGGTGAGATCGATGTCCTGCTGGTACCCGTCGGTGGAACTTACACCATTGGGCCAAAGGAGGCAAAGGAAGTAGCGGATTTGCTGAACGCGAAAGTCATCATTCCGATGCACTACAAGACGAAGTACCTGAAATTCAATCTCCTGCCCGTTGATGATTTTTTGAAACTCTTCGATTCGTACGAACGTGTGGGAAACATCCTCGAGCTCTTTGAAAAGCCGAAAGAAAGAAAAGTAGTCGTCATGGAGGTGCAGTGATGATAAAGGTGCTGATAGACGAAGAGACTCTCAAGAAGAGAATCAAGGAACTGGCACGGGAAATAGAAGAGTACTACCTGGGTAAAACAGACACCATACACGCTGTATGCATCTTGAAGGGATCCATACACTTCTTCAGCGACCTCATGTTGAACATAAGGAAACTGAACGTCAAATACTCTTTCATTCATGTCTCGAGCTATCAGGGTACCTCTTCAACGGGAAAGATTAGAGTGAAATCCTGGATCGATGAATCGATACACGATGAATACGTGCTCCTTGTGGAAGACATCGTTGACACCGGTCTCACCTTGCAGCACATAGTCCGATACCTGAAAAAATACAATCCAAGAGATTTCAGGATAGTGAGTCTCATAGAAAAAACCGTCCACGATCATGGAATTCCTCTGGACTTCGTGGGATTCAGAGTGGATGATAAATTCCTGGTTGGTTACGGTCTCGACATCGATGAAAAATACCGAAACCTTCCCTACATAGGCTATGTGGAATAAGGGGTTCGTGCTTGTCTTCGCCCTCATCGTTTTGATGATGGTGTCTTTTGTTGTGTTCCAGATACTTTACATCCTCTCTTTTCTTGTGGGGTGAAGCGTTGCCGACACTGTTAGAAGAATTCCTCAACGAAGTCGAGAAAATGCTCAAGAATCAGGTGAACACACGGAGAATTCACCAGCTCCTGAAGGAGCTGGATGATCCTTTACTGGAAAACAAAGACCTCGAGGAGAAACTTCAAGCTTTTCTTGACTACGTGAAAGAAATTCCCAACCTTCCGGAAGCAAGAAAAAGGTACAGAATCCAGAAATCTCTGGAAATGATAGAAAAGCTGAGAAGCTGGTTTCTCATAGACTATTTGGAATGTTCTGGAGAAGAAGTCGATCTCTCAACGGATATCCAGTACGCAAAAGGAGTGGGACCCAACAGAAAGAAGAAACTAAAAAAACTCGGAATAGAAACGCTGAGAGACCTCCTCGAGTTCTTCCCGAGGGATTACGAAGACAGAAGAAAGATCTTCAAACTGAACGATCTCCTTCCCGGTGAAAAGGTGACAACCCAGGGAAAGATCGTGAGCGTTGAGACAAAAAAATTCCAGAACATGAACATCTTGACTGCCGTTCTGTCTGACGGTTTGGTGCACGTTCCCTTGAAATGGTTCAACCAGGACTACCTCCAGACCTATCTGAAACAGCTCACTGGAAAAGAAGTTTTCGTGACCGGCACCGTGAAATCGAACGCGTACACGGGCCAGTACGAAATCCACAACGCCGAGGTAACACCGAAAGAGGGAGAATATGTAAGAAGGATACTTCCCATATACCGTTTGACCTCGGGAATTTCACAAAAACAAATGAGAAAGATCTTCGAGGAAAACATCCCATCGCTCTGCTGTTCGTTGAAAGAAACCCTTCCAGAAAGGATTCTTGAGAAGAGAAAACTGCTTGGTGTGAAAGACGCGTACTACGGCATGCACTTTCCCAAAACCTTCTATCACCTCGAAAAGGCCCGAGAGAGACTGGCTTACGAAGAACTCTTCGTACTTCAGTTGGCTTTCCAGAAGATCAGAAAAGAGCGGGAAAAGCACGGAGGGATTCCAAAGAAAATAGAAGGAAAACTCGCAGAGGAGTTTATAAAGTCCCTTCCCTTCAAGCTGACAAATGCTCAAAAAAGAGCCCACCAGGAGATAAGAAACGATATGATCTCTGAAAAACCGATGAACAGGCTTCTTCAAGGAGATGTGGGTTCTGGAAAGACCGTCGTGGCACAGCTTGCCATACTCGACAACTACGAAGCGGGTTTCCAGACGGCCTTCATGGTGCCAACCTCGATCCTCGCGATCCAGCACTACAGAAGAACCGTCGAGAGTTTTTCGAAGTTCAACATCCACGTGGCACTCCTCATAGGAGCAACCACGCCCTCAGAGAAGGAGAAAATAAAATCCGGCCTCAGGAACGGTCAGATAGATGTGGTGATAGGAACACACGCACTGATACAGGAAGACGTTCATTTCAAGAACCTGGGACTGGTCATAATCGACGAACAGCACCGCTTCGGTGTGAAGCAAAGAGAAGCCCTCATGAACAAGGGAAAAATGGTGGACACACTGGTGATGAGTGCCACTCCCATTCCCAGAAGCATGGCCCTTGCCTTCTACGGGGACCTCGATGTCACAGTGATAGACGAGATGCCTCCTGGAAGGAAAGAAGTGCAGACCATGCTCGTTCCAATGGATAGAGTGAACGAAGTCTACGAGTTCGTGAGGCAAGAAGTGATGAGGGGAGGACAGGCTTTCATCGTTTATCCGCTCATCGAAGAGTCGGACAAACTGAACGTGAAGTCCGCTGTGGAGATGTACGAATACCTCTCGAAAGAAGTCTTCCCGGAGTTCAAACTGGGTCTCATGCACGGACGGCTTTCTCAGGAAGAAAAGGACAGAGTCATGTTAGAGTTCGCCGAAGGAAGGTACGACATCCTCGTTTCCACAACGGTTATAGAAGTCGGGATAGACGTTCCGAGAGCGAACGTGATGGTGATAGAAAACCCAGAGAGGTTTGGCCTCGCCCAGCTCCACCAGCTTCGTGGAAGAGTGGGAAGGGGAGGTCAGGAGGCTTACTGCTTCCTCGTTGTTGGAGACGTGGGAGAGGAGGCAATGGAGAGGCTGAGATTCTTCACACTCAACACAGATGGGTTCAAAATAGCCGAGTACGACCTGAAAACGAGGGGCCCTGGAGAGTTCTTCGGTGTGAAACAGCACGGTTTGAGCGGCTTCAAAGTGGCCGATCTATACAGAGATCTGAAACTCTTGGAGTGGGCAAGAGAAGACGTTCAGGAAATCGACGTGGAAGGAATAGAACTCCCGGAAGAGATAAAACTCATCGAAGTAGGTTGAGGAGCCTTTCGATCACCATCTTTTCCAGCCTGAACAATTTCTCATCAGTGAAATCTATGGCTTTCTCTTTCAGCTTCACTTCGTCGAGTATCTTTGAAGGCCTTCCCGATAGGAGAAAGATCCTTTCCGACAGAAAAACAGCCTCCTTCACGTTGTGTGTCACAAAAACGATGGAGAACCTCCTCTTCTGCCATAAATCAACCAGCAAATCCATCACCTTCATCTTTGTCTTCAAGTCCAGTGCGTCGAAAGGTTCGTCGAGAAGGAGAAGATCAGGATCCACAAGGAGTGCCCTCACAAAGTTTACCCTCTGTTTCATTCCCTCGCTGAGTTGCCATGGATAGTGATTTTCAAAACCTTTCAGCTCCACTTTCTCGAGAAGGGATGCTATTCTGTCTGTATCTCTTCTGATCAACATCAAATTCTCCGTTATCGTTTTCCACGGAATCAGCCTGGGTTCCTGAAACACGTATCCGATTTTATCCGTGAAAACCTTCACCTTTCCCTGATAGTCTTCAAGACCTGATACAATCCTCAAAAAGGTTGTTTTTCCACAGCCAGACGGCCCAAGAAGAGCCACCCTT
Source organism: Thermotoga maritima MSB8 (assembly GCF_000008545.1). Lineage (NCBI taxonomy): Bacteria > Thermotogati > Thermotogota > Thermotogae > Thermotogales > Thermotogaceae > Thermotoga > Thermotoga maritima. The sequence goes on along the minus strand of NC_000853.1, from coordinate 219,100 downwards.
TCACCCTTACCAACTGAAAAACCCCAGTTTTCTATCACCTTAACACCGTTGAAGTCTTTCCTCAATCCTTCTACCTTCAGGATAACCTCCACTTCTTCCACACTCTCCTTGCGAGAACCTTCACAGATCTTTCAAAAGATATCCCCAGAACCACTGTGAAAATGGTGAGTGCGTACACCCGAGGAACGTCCACGTACTGCCGTGCCCAGGATATCAGAACTCCCAGTCCACTGTCACCGCAAAGGTACTCCCCCATAACAACCGCTTTCCACACGTTTCCAGAAGACACCTCCAGAATCGAGAGAACGAAGGGCCAGATCGAACCAAGATACACCTCCTTCAAAATCATCCTCCGCGGCACCCTGTAGACCTTCATCACTTCCAACAGCTTTCTGTCCACGCTTCTTACCCCGGAAACCGTTGTGAAAATGGCAACTGGAATGAGGGAAAGGGAAGAGATGACGACAGGACCCTGCCAGCCTATTCCCCAGAGAAAGATCACAACGACGAGCCAGGAAACAACGGGTACCGCCTGCACCACCGTGACCAAAGGACGTAGAAATTCGTACACCCTGTCGCTGATACCCATGAAGAAACCAACGGGAAGTCCCACAGCGATGACGATGAAAGTGGAAACGAGGCCCTTCAAGAGTGTGCTCAAAAGGGCCTCGAAGGTTTCACGATTCAACATTTTAATAAAGACTTTGAAGGTTTCCACAGGACCCGGCAATATGAGAGAAGATGGGAAAAGAAAGTGCAAAAGGTACCACGCTATCAGAACAAGAAGTATTCCAAAAACCGCTCTCATTTCCAGTAGAATCCTTCGTCTGGTATCTTTTCAAACCCTTCGGGATAGAGTTCGTTCAGCTTTTTCAGAAAGGTCTCGACTTCCTCTCTGCATTTTTCAACAGGTACATATTCGAACTCTATTCTCTCCAGTGACGATTTCAGAATCTTTGCGGGAATACCCAATTTTTCAGAAGAAAGTTGAACGGTTTCATCGAGATTTTCTTTCATCCACCTGATAGAATCTATGAGGGCTTTCTCTACTTTTTCAACGGTTTCTTTGTCCACACCTTCCCTCACGAACAGACCGGCAATCGGAATCCTTCCGGGTACTCCCAGTTCCTTTCCCCACTCTTTCTGAAAATCTAGAACCACTTTTCCCCTGTCAAGACACATGGAAACGAATGGTTCGGGAAGAGCCGCGTACTTCACCTTTCCTGATTTGAAGAGTGCGACTATTTCCTGGGGAGGTGCGTAGAGTATCTTCACATCTCTGTCGAGAGTGAGTCCTGCTTTTGATAAAAAGTACCTCATCAGAACATCCACCGTCTGTCCTCTTCCGTGAGGTGTGTAAACTTCCTGCCCTCGAAGACTCTCCCATCCATCAAAGGTAGCATCATCAGATGCAACAAGATAGAACACCTTCCACTCGTGTACACCCACGAGTTTTATCCTTACTCCCTTTCCGTATAGATTCGCACCAACGGTCACGGGAAGAACAGCGAAATCAACCTCTTTTGAAACTATCTTCGCAACCGCTTCCTCTGGATTTTTCCAGATTTCGATCTTCACATCCGTCGGTATCTTCCCGTCCATGATAGGAACAACAGGAATCAACGCGGGCCCGAGGGGATTCAAAAGTGTTTCTCCGAAAAGAATGGATATCGTCAGGAGCAAAACCACGATCGTTACTTTCTTCATCTAATCACCTCCTGAAAAAGAAAGGGAGGGTTTCCCCTCCCTGTTTATTTTACCGCAAGTCTTTTCTTCCTTGATCTGTCTTCGTAGTAGGTGTGAAGCAGCTCGTGAGCTTTGTGACTGAGCGGATGTTCGAGGTACTCTTCGTACAGCTTCTTTATGGCAGGGTTCTCGTGGGACTTCCTCAGAGTCATTCTCTCGTCGATGGTGTAGATGGCTTCCGCCCTCTTTCTGAGGATCTCTGGATCCCTGCTGTAGGGCTGGCCTCCTCCACCGATACATCCGCCGGGACACGCCATCACTTCAACGAAATGATACTTCACTTCTCTTCTCAGAATCTTCTCCACCAGATTTCTCACGTTGGCTGTACCGTGAACCACAGCGATCCTTATCTTTTTGCCATCCAGATCTATTTCGGCTTCCCTGACACCTTTGAGTCCTCTCACCTCTTCAAAAACGATCTTCGGTAGTGCCTTTCCCGTTTTGAGTTCGTACGCAGTTCTCAAAGCAGCCTCCATCACACCGCCTGTAACGCCAAAGAGTGCCGCCGCTCCCGTAGAGATTCCAAGCGGTGCGTCGTATTCTTCCTCTGGAAGGTTTGCAAACGGTATCTTCTTCATCCTTATGAGCTTCCCAAGTTCCCTTGTGGTGAGAACAACATCCACCGCTGGAACACCGTTCACCATGAGCTGTTTTCTCAGAGCCTCGTCCTTCTTCGCGGTACAGGGCATGATGGACACGTGGAAAATGTCTTCCGGTTTCACTCCGAGTTTCTCCGCGAAGTAGGTCTTCACCATAGCGGAGAGCATTCCCTGTGGAGACTTGGCAGAGGAAAGCCTCGTTCTGAGTTCGGGATAGACCTTTTCCACAAGGTTCACCCAACCAGGACAACAAGAAGTGAACATGGGGAGGTCTTCAAGGTCGCCTTTTTCGAGTCTTTCGAGAAATTCACTTCCTTCTTCCATTATGGTGAGGTCTGCCCCAAAGTTCGTGTCGAAGACGTAATCGAAACCGAGTCTTCTGAGGGCAGCAACCATCTGGCCAGTAGAAATGGTACCGGGAGCGTATCCAAATTCTTCGCCAATCGCCACTCTCACTGAAGGTGCAGTTTGAACAACGAGGATCTTTTCCTTCTTCTCCAGTTCCTCCAGAACAACCTTTACCGCCGAATTTTCGACTATAGCACCCGTTGGACAGAACGCAGCACACTGACCACAACCTATACAATCTGTTTCATAAACAGGCATGTCGAAAGGAGTGCCGGGATAAGTTCTGTGGCCCCTCTCCACCATAGAGTAGATGTGCATTCCCTGAAGTTCGGAACATGCTCTAACACAGCGCTGGCATTTGATACATTTGGAAAGATCTCTGACTATAGCAGGGCTGCTCCTGTCGACCAACCCTTCTTTAGTACCGTATCCGAAAATGGGTTCCACATCGTACTTGTAGATCAGATCCTGGAACTCACACCTTCCATTCGCTTCACACGTCATACAATCGTTGGGATGTTCAGAGAGAAGAAGCGCGAGGTTGAACTTCCTGGCTGTTTTTACCCTGTCAGAGGAGGTCTTTATCACCATACCATCTCTCACTTTTGTCACACACGCAGGTTGAAGATTCCTCGCTCCTTCCACCTCAACGACACAGACTCTACACGCACCTATTGATTCCCCGAGTCTTGGATGGTGACACAAAGCAGGAATTTCTATTCCCGCCTTTTCACAGGCTTCAATGACCGTCAAGTTGTCAGGTACCGTGAGCGTTCTACCATTTATAACAACCGTCACGTCCGCCAAGGCAAAGCACCTCCTCACAGAATTGGTTTCACCATTTTGTGATAAATTTCTCAAATTATTTTTAAAAAACCTCCTCATTGGGATATATTACCACAACTACTCGGAAGTTTTTCTATGCTTCAAGGAACTGATACTTTCTGAAATGGCCCGCGCTCTTTTTTCTCCTATTCCCTCGACTTTCTTCAAGTCCTCAACAGAAGCTTTGCTGATCTGATCGAGTGTTTTGAACATTCTGACCACGTTGTATCCTATGCTGAGCGGAATCCTCGCCACTGTTTTAAGGAGTCTGTAGCCTCTTGCGGAAACAAGTACATCGTCCAACTGTGCGGCTTGCTGCACATCGTATCCCAAAACTCTGGAAATCGAAATGGGAGACGGTTCTCTCCTTGTGATGAAATCCTGCAAGATATTTTGAGCCGTTTCTTCTTCCACCTCTTCGGAAGAGTAATCCATTATGAGAAGAACCAGAAGGTCGTCCACGTCTTCCGTCAACTCCCTGAGCTGCATCCTTGCGAGTCTTCCTTCCTCACCGAGCTCTACTATGTAGGGTCTTATCTCCTCTACTATCCTCAAAAGCTCGAACCCTTTTGCCAGTGTCCTCACCACGTCAGCGAGAGTGACTCTGTTCTCCAGTTCCAGAACTTCAAGTTCCGAAAGAAGTTTGTTGAAATTGTCCTTGTATTTTTCCAGAGTGCTGATCGCCTGCGTCACTTTCGATATGAGAAAATCCACCTGGTTCACAACGTACTTGTAATTTTTATAGTAGAGTGAGATGATATTCCTCCTTCTTGAAACTGCTATCACGACTTTTCCCGTTTGTTTCGCCAGCCTTTCTGCCGTTCTGTGTCTTGTACCGGTTTCTCCCGTTGGTATCGTAGGATCCGGCACAAGATGAACATTCGCGTAGTATATCTTTGTGATATCCTCAGAAAGAACTATCGCACCATCCATTTTTGAAAGCTCGTACAGTTTCTCCGCCGAGAAATCGGTGTCCAGCCAGAATCCCCCTTGGATAACATCTTCGTATTTTTTTGGATCATCAACAAGAAAAATAAGCGCACCAAAGTTGGCATTGATTATGTCATCCAGTGCTTTTCTCAACTCCGTTCCCGGTGATATGAGTTTTATCTTTTCAATCAGCTCCTGGGGTACCAAGGATTTCACCCCCAATTATAGAGACGGCCTCTTTGAGGTCACGCACCTCAAAAACTCCTTTTTGCTCTTCTTCGATCGGAGGAACTATTATCCTTCCAGAACTCTTCAAAGAGTTCAATCTTCTATTAATATTGTAAACCTTCCTCACCCTTCCATCCAAACCAATTTCGCCAACGGCCGCCGTGTTGTGCAGGGAAACTTCCAGATAGGAAGACACAATGGAAAGCGCTATCGCAAGATCCGCTGCGGGATCCGTTACTCTGAGTCCCCCTACAACGTTGACATAAACATCGTGTGTTTCTATGGGAAGCTTCAGATATTTACTGATCACGGCAATCAAAAGCATCACTCTGTTCACATCTACGCCTTTACACACCCTCTTGGGAGAGAACGTTCTGTTCTTGGAGACGAGTGCCTGTATCTGCACAACAAAGGGCTTCGTGCCTTCAAAAACACACGTGAGGACATTTCCTGGAAGATCCGCATCTCCTTCAGTAAAGGAAGGATTCTCCACCTGGACGAAACCGTTTTCTTTGAGCTCAAAGACCGCCACTTCGTCGGAAGGTCCGAATCTGTTCTTTGTAATCTTCAAGAGTCTCAATCCTGTACGTCTGTCCCCTTCAAAATACGCCACGGTGTCCACCATGTGTTCCACCAGTTTCGGTCCTGCTATTTCCCCTTCTTTCGTCACATGTCCCACCAGGAGAACTGGCACACCTCTTCTCTTCGCGAAGTCGATCGTTTTCATCGTCACGTTTTTTACCTGAGAGATGCTTCCAGGACTGCTTCCAAGATCCGAAGAAAAAACCGTTTGAATAGAGTCAACCACCATAAAACTCACTCTTTTGTTTTGTAGAGAAGATATTATTTCATCGATGTCGTTCTCCAAGGTCAAAAGGATGTCCTTTTTCCTCTTCAACAGAAGCCTGTCCGCCCTCAATTTCAACTGCTGAGGGGATTCTTCACCGGAAACGTAAACAACCAGTCCTCTTTCAGCGAACCTTTCAGCGATTTGAAGCGCTATCGTGCTCTTTCCTATCCCGGGTTCACCGGAGAGCAGGATCACCTGTCCGGGGACAATTCCTCCCCTGAAAGCCCTGTCCAGTTCTGAAAAGCCAGTGGATAGCCTTTCAAGGGAAATTTCTCCAGCGTCTTCTAAATTTAAAAACAGGGAGGGGCTCCCCTCCCTGTTTTTTCTTCTTTGAACCTCTTCTGCTGTATCGTATTCACCGCACTGAGGGCACCTTCCGAACCATTTTGGAGAAACGTAGCCGCAGTTGGAACAGACGAACTTCTTCACTGGACCACCTTCTCCTTCTTTTCACCCTTTCTGGTGAATCGAAGAGCATCTTTGCGAGCCCTACAGACGATCGTATCTCCTTCGTTGAACTTGCCTCTCAGGATCTCCTCAGAGAGAGGATCTTCCACGTATCTTTGTATGGCCCTCTTCAGAGGTCTTGCTCCGTACACCGGATCGAATCCTTTTTCGACCAGGAACTCTTTTGCACTCTTTGTCAGTACAAGCTTCATGTTCTTCTCCGAGAGTCTCTTTCTGAGGTCTCTCAAGAGTATGTCGATGATCTGTTCGATGTGTTCCTTCTTCAACGGATGGAATATGATCGTTTCATCGATCCTGTTCAGGAACTCAGGTCTGAACGTTCTTTTCACCTCTTCCAGAACGAGATCCTTTATTTTCTCGAATTCCTTCTCTTCGTTGTTGTCACCCACAAACCCAAGAGTTCTCTTGGATTTGTTGATGTAAGAGCTTCCGATGTTGCTGGTCATGATGATGATCGTGTTCCTGAAATCAACTTCACGTCCCTGGGAATCCGTGAGTCTTCCATCGTCCATTATCTGGAGCAGTATGTTGAACACGTCCGGATGTGCTTTCTCTATTTCGTCGAACAGGATCACCGAGAACGGTCTTCTTCTCACTTTTTCCGTGAGAGTACCTCCCTCTTCGTAACCCACATATCCTGGAGGTGCTCCTATGAGCCTCGAAACGGAGAACCTCTCCATGTATTCGCTCATGTCGAACCTGATGAGGGCCCTTTCATCCCCGAACAGGTACTCTGCGAGCGCCTTTGCAAGCTCTGTCTTTCCAACACCCGTTGGACCGAGGAACAGGAACACACCTATCGGCCTTCTTGGATCCTTCAAACCGCTTCTTGCTCTTCTTATGGCCCTGGCTACAGCTTTTATGGCTTCGTCCTGAGCAACGATTCTCTGGTGGAGAGCCTCTTCGAGATTGAGAAGCTTTTCGACTTCTGTTTCCTCGATCTTTCTGAGAGGAACACCCGTCCAGGAAGACACCACTTCAGCCACGTCGTCTACATCCACCTTTACCACAGCTGTTTCTGCGCGTCTTCTCCACTCTGCGTACCTTTTTCTGTATTCCGCCTCCAGCTCCATCTCTTCTTCTTTCAGTTGTGCAGCCTTTTCGTAATCCTGGTTCAGAACAGCGAGCTCCTTATCGCTTCTTATTCTTTCCAGTTCTAGCTTCATATCCTTCAGTTCTGGAGGAAGCACGAACACCTTCAATCTCGCTCTGGCACCTGCCTCGTCTATCACATCGATCGCCTTGTCAGGTAGATAGTGATCGGTTATGTATCTCTTGGAAAGGTAAACGGCCGCCTCCAGAGCCTTGTCGGTATAAATCACTTTATGATGCGCTTCGTATTTTCTCTTCAAACCTTTCAATATTTCGAGCGTTTCTTCCTCAGTTGGTTCTTTCACATATATCTTCTGAAACCTTCTCTCCAGAGCCGCATCCTTTTCAATGTACCTTCTGTATTCGTCCGGTGTGGTGGCACCTATACAGCTTATCTCTCCACGTGCGAGAGCAGGCTTCAAAATGTTCGCAGCATCGATTGCTCCCTCAGCCGATCCAGCACCAACTATGGTGTGTATCTCGTCTATGAAGAGGATAATGTTCTTATCCTTGGTCACGATCTGAAGGAGCTTCTTCATCCTCTTTTCGAATTCACCTCTGTATTTGGTTCCCGCAACCAGCGCTGCCACGTCAAGAGAGAAGATCACCTTGTTTTTCAAGATCTCGGGCACATCTCCAGCGACTATCCTCTGAGCCAGACCTTCGACTATCGCTGTCTTTCCAACTCCAGGATCTCCTATGAGAACAGGATTGTTTTTCTTCCTTCTGACGAGGACCTGCATCACTCTCTCTATTTCTTCTTCTCTTCCAATAACTGGGTCGAGTTCTTTCTTAGCTGCAAGTTCTGTGAGATTCACACCGAAGCCTTCAAGTTGCTTCACGCTTCTGTAAGTGTAATCCTCCTCTTCCTCATACTCCAGATTTTTGTTCGAGGAGTAGGAGTAGATATCTATGATCTCTCTTCTCAGAGTAGCGATATCTACTCCGAGTTTCCTCAGAATGTGTATTGCAATCCCTTCTCCCTCTCTCAGAATACCAAGGAGAAGATGCTCCGGGTTTATCTTGTCACTTCCAAGAATCTTCGCCTCTTCGTATGCGAGTTCAGTCACTCTTTTGGCTCTTGGAGTCATCTGAGGAGAAGGGACAAAGCCTCTCATCCCCATGCCAACCATGGAGATGATCTCGGATCTCACCTTGGAGTACGAGGCTCCCATTTCTTCCAGGAGTTCGACGGCCGGGCTTCTATCTACTTTTAGAATTGCAAGCAGAAGGTGCTCCGTTCCGACGTACGAATGCCCGAGTTCTTTTGCCTCCTCCTGGGCTGTTACAAATATCTGAGCTGTCTTCTCCGAGAACTTATCAAACATAGTATCACCTCCGGGTCTTCCAATTTCATTATATCACCCTTATGGACATAACATCTTTCAGAAATGTTCAAAGTTCTCTCAGAAGTAAAGCAAAAGGTAACAATTAGATTCACCGAATTCGATTTTTCGTACGGATCTACAACCGGTGAAATATCCATGATACAATTTAATCGAACCGAATTTAAACGACACTTTTCTCGAAAGGAGGGAAAAAAATGAAGTGTACCAAGTGTGGAAAACCCGCCTCGGTTAAGTTGAGACACTACAACATAAAGCTCTGCAAAGAACACTTCAACGAATTCATAGAACAAAGGGTGGAGAAAGCGATAAAAAAGTTCAAAATGTTCGGCAGAAATTCGAAAATATTGATAGCTGTTTCCGGTGGAAAGGACAGTGTTTCCCTGTGGCACATGTTGAAAAAACTTGGCTACGAGGTGGACGCACTATTCATCAGAGCCGGAAAAAGCGGAATGGTTCAGAAAGCTCAGGAAATCGTTGAAAAAAACGCAGAGCTTCTCAACACTAAACTTCACATAGTCGATGCAACGGAATACTTCGGAGGCCTTTCCACTCAGGAAATCTCCATTATGTTGAGGAGACCTGTTTGTTCTATTTGTGGGGTCGTGAGAAGGTATCTCATGAACAAATTTGCCTACGAAAACGGTTACGATGTGGTGGTCACGGGGCACAACCTGAACGATGAGGCGTCCGTTTTGCTGGGAAACATCCTTCACTGGCAGGAAGGATATCTGGAGAGACAGTGGCCGCTCCTTCCAAAAACCCATGAAAAACTCGTTCCAAAGGCCAAACCACTCGTTTTGAACTACGAAGAAGACATAAAACTGTACGCAACTCTGAACGAGATACCACACCTCGAGATGGCCTGTCCATTCTCCGTGGGAGCAACTTCACTCGTATACAAAAAGATCCTGCGGGAACTCGAAGAAGAACAACCCGGAATCACTCTGAATTTTTATCTTGGATTTTTGAAAAGAAAAAAAGAGCCAAAATTCGAAGTGGAAGGACTCAGGGAATGCAAAGAATGTGGTTATCCAACGACGGCAGAGGTGTGTTCCTTCTGCAGACTCAGAAAGCAGGTAGAGAAAAGGAAAAACAAAACCCCCGCATAAGCGGGGGATCATTTTTTGTACTTTGTGATCTCTCTAAGAAACGCGTGTCTTTTCCTTTTGTCTTCCTCACCTTCCACACCCTTGGGTGAGTACCCGTCAACCACTCCGAGGACCGCTCTTCCCTGAGAAGTGATACCAACGATCACCTGTAAAGGATTCGCTGTTGCCGTGTATATCCTGCATACCTCCTGAACGTTTTTGATCTGGTTCAGGATGTTGATGGGGTAACCACCCCTTATGTAGATCACAAAGGTGTGGCCGGCACCTATCTTTTTTGCCGTCTCGATCGCCTGATTCACTAACTCTTCGTCGTTTCCTTCGTACCTGATGAGACATGGCCCACTCGCTTCGTTGAAGGCTATACCGAACTTGAGGTTTGGATTCGTTGTCACCATCACCTCGTACAGATCCTCAACCGTCTTGATAAAATGAGAATGTCCCAGAATAATATTGGCATTTTCTGGAATGGACACGTCCACGACCTCGAGCTGTACACTCACGCTTTCACCTCCCAGGAATATTCTAACACCAGGAGGTGGGGAAATGATCGCAGTGCTGGATATGGGAACCAACTCCTTCATTCTCCTTGTCGTTTCGGAGAAAGGAGAGACCATTCTTGAAGAGGTCCACGAAGTCGGAATAGCCTCCGGAAACCTCGAGAAGGCGAAAGAGGTGTTCAAAGAATGTGTGGAAAAAGCTGAAAAAATGGGGGCGGAACTTCACATATTTGGAACGGCATTTTTTAGGAAGCATCCCGACATTTTCCAACAGATAACAGGGGGCAGGGGAGAGATTTTACCGGAGGAAAAGGAAGCGTACTATTCTTATATTTCTGTAGCGAAAGATTTCGGGAAAAAGGATATCCTGGTGGCCGACCTCGGTGGAGGTAGCCTCGAACTCGCCTGGAAAGATGGATACGTGAGTTTAGAACTTGGAACACACGTTCTGAATCGCACTTTTTCCCTAACACTTCCCTACATCGAGCCGGTGGACGGAATAGTTGAGTACGTGATGAAGAGACTTCCCGAGGTAAAAAAGGACGAGCTTTTTGGAGTTGGGGGAAGTTTTGTCGCGCTCGCTGCATTGATGAAGGGGAAATGGGATCTAGAAATTCTTCACGGAAGCGTCTTAAAATTAGAAGAGGTTGAAAAACTCGTGGACAAGATCAAAAGGATGAGCTTTGAAGACGTGAAGAACTTGAAAGTGCTTCCTGAAGGACGAGAGAAGACAATACTCGCAGGAGGAATCGTGACCATTGCTCTTTTGAGAAAATATTCGCCGAGGATGACGGTGAGCACCAGGGGTTACAGATACGGAATAGTGTGGGAGATCCTTGAAAAAAGATGGCGTGCCCGGGGGGATTCGAACCCCCAACCTCCAGATCCGCAGTCTGGCGCTCTATCCAACTGAGCTACGGGCACATATATAAAAAACTGGCGGAGAGGGTGGGATTCGAACCCACGGTGGGGAAACCCCCACACTTGCTTAGCAGGCAAGCGCCTTAGGCCGCTCGGCCACCTCTCCACCTGCCATTTATTATAGCAACATATCCAGAAATATTCAAGGGGAGGAAAGATCGTGTTTGTTCTAAAGAACGTGAAATACAAGGATATATTGAACATCGAGGAACTCCACATACCGGCCAGAAAAATTACCGTTATTACAGGAAAGAGCGGTACGGGAAAAACAACTCTTCTAAAGATGCTGAACAAACTGATTTCACCGGATAGTGGAGAAATTTTCTTCAAGGGCACACCGTTGACGGAGATCGACTCGGTTGAACTCAGAAGGAAAGTGGTGATGCTTCCTCAGTTTCCCGTTGTGTTTCCCGGCAACGTGAAGGAGAATCTCCTCATGGGCCTGAAATTTTCTGGAAAAAAGATTCCACATGATGAAGAGTTGAGAAAAATCCTAAAGTTCGTCATGCTCGAAAAAGACCTGAACGATGATCCAGAAAAGTTCTCCGGCGGTGAAAAACAGCGTCTCGCTCTGGCAAGGGTTCTTCTCATGGATCCTGAGGTGTTGCTCCTCGATGAACCCACTTCCTCTCTGGACGAAAAAACCGGCATTGAAATCATCAAAAAAGTGTCCAACTTTGCAAAAAGTCGGGGAAAAACGCTTGTCATGGTGACTCATAACCCGGAATTGAGAAAATTCGCAGACGTGTTGATCGAACTCAAAAACGGGAGGGTTTTGTGATGGGACCAGTTGATATCGGTCTGATACAGCTTTTGAGCGCCTACATTTTCGTTGTGGTTCTGATGCTCATACTGAGAATAAGAAGAATACCGCGAGAAAAGGAAGTTCTGGTGGCATCTATCAGGATGACTTTCCAGCTGGTGATGGCAGGATTTGTACTGAGTTACATACTCGATCACCCTTCACCTCTCTACACAATTCTGGCAGTTCTCGTTATGGAGATCTTCGCCATCTACAACGTTTACAAAAGGGCAAGGCTCTCTCTTCCTGCAAGGGTGAAAAAACGTCTGGAGCTCTTCATAGCGATCTCTGTGAGCACAGGAACGCTTCTCAGTCTCGTGTACTTTCTGTACGTGGTAGTCAGGATCTCTCCCTGGTTCGATCCGAGGTACGTGATCCCTCTTGCGGGTATGATCATCGGAAACTCCATGACCGGTGTTTCACTCGGAGTGAAGACACTCTCTGAGTCAATAACGATTCAAAAAGATATTGTGGAAGCCGCTTTGATGCTGGGTGCAAGGCCAAAAGATGCTGTGAGAATGTTCAGTGACAGGGCGTTCGATTCGGCGATACTGCCAACTCTCAACTCCATGATTGGTATGGGTATCGTGTTCCTCCCCGGGATGATGACGGGACAGATCCTCTCTGGAGCCTCTCCGATCACTGCGATAAAGTATCAGATCGCAATAATGCTTGGAATACTTGGTGAAGTCACGATCAGTGTGAGCGTGTTTCTCTATCTGGGATACAAAGCTTTCTTCAACAGAGAAAATCAGCTGATCGTTTGAGAACTTCAAAACTCACACGTTGTATATCCCACTTGACGTTCCCAAAGAGTTATGATAATATTTTTAGTGCTTGGAGGGTCTTTGAAGGGCGGGTGTAGCTCAACTGGTAGAGCATCGGCCTTCCAAGCCGAGGGTTGCGGGTTCGAGTCCCGTCGCCCGCTCCAACGTTTCTGGTGCGCCCGTAGCTCAACAGGATAGAGCATCGGATTTCTAATCCGAGGGTTGCAGGTTCGAGTCCTGCCGGGCGCGCCATTTTTTTCGTGGTGACCATAGCTCAGTTGGTAGAGCGCCTGACTGTGGATCAGGTGGTCGCGGGTTCGAGTCCCGCTGGTCACCCCAGCGACGCGCCCGTAGCTCAACTGGATAGAGCGTCGGACTTCGGATCCGATGGTTGCGGGTTCGAGTCCTGCCGGGCGCGCCACTCGAAAACCAATAAACCAATGTCGTTGAAGGGCATAGAAGAACACTCACCGTAGAGGAGGTAGAAACACATGGAAGTACTCAAGGTTGCTTCTAATTCCAACCCCAACAAAGTCGCAGGAGCTCTCGCAGGAGTTATCAGAGAAAAAGGAAAGGCCGAGCTTCAGGCAATTGGAGCGGGTGCTGTTAACCAGGCCGTGAAGGCCATAGCCATCGCAAGGGGTTATCTTGCTCCAAGTGGAATCAACCTCGTTTGCGTTCCCGCTTTCGCGGAAGTTCAGATCAACGGAGAAACCAGAACGGCAATCAAGTTCATTGTCTTCCCGAAAGACTGAGTTTTCACAAGAAAAAGCAAACGAAATCCCCGCATTTGCGGGGATTTTTGTTTTTGCTAGCCAGCATTTTCACGGGATCCCGGAGATTCCTTGCCTCTCAAAACAAAAACAGGTGTATCAAGAATCTCTTTCACAACTCCGTTCACCCCGTACACTTCCCAGAACAGATCTGGTGTCAAAATCGATCTTTCACCGTCGCGTACAATCTTTCCATCCTTCATGAAAATGAACCTATCAGCAAATCGCAGAGCCAGGTTTATCTCATGCATCACGACTAGTGCCATCTTTCTTGATTTCACAAAATCTTGAACTATCTCCATGATCTCGATCTGATTCTTTGGGTCGAGATTGTTCGTTGGCTCGTCCAGCAAAAGTATCTCCGGCTCTTGAACGAGTGCCCTGGCAATACTCACCTTTTGAAGTTCGCCACCGCTCAAATTCTTCGCTCTCTGAAACACCAGATGTTGGAGATTCAATCGTTCTACCACCCTGTTTACAATCTCGATATCCTCTTTTGAGGGGCTTACGCTTACGTATGGTTTCCTCCCGAGAAGGATCAGATTGTAAACGTTCAACATTCCGGGATCGATTCTCTGTGGAACGTACCCTACTATCCTGGCCAGATCTCTTCTGGTGTATTGTTCGAGAGGTTTACTAAAAATCTCTACGCCCTGGCACTTCAGGATACCTGCTATGCACTTCAACAACGTGCTCTTTCCTGCACCGTTTGGCCCCAGGATAGCGATGAGTTCTCCCTTCTGCGCGCTGAAAGTGACATTATCTAGGATCTTTTTGTTTCTGTAACTGAACGAGAGATTTCTTATTCGAAGCATCTCTGTCACCTTTCTTCCCCGTGAAGGAGCAGATAGATGAAAAGAGGTGCCCCGAGAAAAGAAGTCACAATCCCCACAGGAAGAACTGTGGGAGATAGAAGAACGCGTGCCACAGTATCGGCCGATAACAGCAAAACACTACCACACAGCGCGGAAAGAGGAATCAAAAATCTGTAATCTTCTCCAAAGAGGATTCTCATCATGTGGGGTGCCAGCAGTCCTATGAAACCGATTATACCGACGAACGCCACACTGATGGCTGTCAGCAAAGTAGAGAGCACTACCAGAATCAATCTCACTTTTTCCACTTCAATCCCCGTCGACTTTGCGATTTCGTCTCCCACAACCATCGCATTGATATCCCACGCCTTCCAGAGGAAATAAGCGAAAACCGTCAAAAATATCACCAGAAGTATGAGGTTTTCTCTCCAGGTTGTCCTTCCAAGATCTCCAAAGCTCCAGTAAACCATCGTGGCGAGTTCCAGATCATCGGCAAAGTACTGGATCAACGTGGTGGCAGCCGTGAAGAGAGAACCCATGGCGACACCCATCAGCACTATAGCTTCTGGAGTGATTTCTTTTAGTTTTCCAATCAAAAGAATGACAAGAGAAGAACTCATCGCCCCAAGAAAAGCGAAGAGAGCGATGGTGTAGGGATTGTTCAGTGTGACACTACCAGTGCTCTCAGAATACCCTGCTCCCAGTGCGATGGCTAAGGAAGCACCGAACATAGCGCCATGAGATGTACCCGTTGTAAAGGGGCTGGCAAGAGGATTTTTCAAAACTCCCTGCATAACAGCTCCAGAGACCGCCAAAGAAGCACCAACGAGGATACCGGTGACTACTCTTGGAAATCTGACACTCCAGATCACAAGTTGCGCCTTCCTGTCACCCTTCCCCAGAAATGCGCCGATAATATCTTTGAGCGACAGAGAGTATCCACCATGTGATAGAGAATAGATCCCTACAAGCACCAGCAAAAATGATAAAAACAGAATCGTGAGAATTCTTCTCGCAACGTAATTCTTGTAAATCACCACGTTCCACGGAGGATCCTTCCTGAAGGAAGATCTATCTTTCCAAATCCTCCAAATTGCTCAGCCATCTCCCCGTAAACCCTTTTCCCGAGGAGGAATTCATAAATTTCATCCGCCTTTTCCTCTGGATCGATATCGGTAAAACGTTCGGGATAGAGAACCTTTCCGATGAAGTACGCATCGGCCAGAGCCGTTCCAATGTTGGTGGTGTAGTAATTGTAAGGGAGAATGCCGTAAACTTTTCCTCTTTTGACAGCACTCAAACTCTCGTAGAATTCTCTGTGTTTCGAATAATCGTCCAGTACGAGGCTCAAACCGTTTTCATCGATGAAAATGTACTCTGGATTCCAAACGAGTAGCTTCTCAGGATCTATGAATTTGTGTCCTTCTCCCAGTTCGTCCACAACGTTCCTCGCGTGTAGGACCACGAAAGGAGGATACTTCGCCTCCGTGCTATCGATTCCATGAGCTCCTTTGTATCCGATTCCACCAACGTAGACGGTAGGGCTTTCGACACCCTCAGATCGAGTTACGAGATCCTCCTGCGCTTTCCTTATGAAATCAACCACTTCATGGGCCCTTTCTTCTCTTCCAAGAATCTTTCCCGCCAGCTCGATCGATCTGAAGAGATCCTCGTCTTCAAATGTCCCCAGATTCCCATAACTGAGAACGACAACAGGAATCCCCGTTTTCTCCTGTATGTCCTTCGCCGTCTTCCTGTCAACGTACGTGATGAAGACAACGTCGGGTTGCAGGGTTATCAAAGACTCCAGATCTGGAAGCTTTCCCGGTCCTCCAGGACCAACACTCGGAAGTTTCTTGAGCTCCGGATACGCAAGTATGTATGGCCTCCCGTAAGGTCTGAGTTTCTCAAAGTCTTCCACACCGACAACCATATCGGTGGCTTTCAAATACGCAATCAACCTGAGCGCCCCGGGACCCACTGCCACGATTCGATTCACGTTCGAAGGAATCTCCACTTCTCTTCCAAGAAGATCTTTTATCACGATTCCTTCCGAAAACAACGCGACCGAGAGAATCAGAAAAACAGAGATAAAAACCTTGAATTTCATTTCTCTACACCTCCTCGAACCATCCAATTCTGGCGTTCTCTACGCAGTCTATTTTCGAAGAGTAGGGTTTGATATCGACAACGGGGGTTCCATCAACAGCGTCCAGTCCCTCTACAACCAGTTCCCTTCCCCTCACTTCTAAAAGTTTCACAACAGAAAAACCGATGGGATTCGGCCTGTGGGGAGAGCGTGTCGCGAAAACACCGTGCTCACGCTTGTCAAACGGTGGGATAGCGATCAATCTGTCTCTGTTCGCTCTGTCAAGCCAGTAAAGAACGATCAGATGTGTACACGTTTCGATGTCCTTCAGCCCTTCCTCGTATTCAGGAAAGAGTTCGATCGTGAATCTCTCCTGAGAAAATCTCCCCTGGAAAGGACACTCGGAGGGACTTTTGAAAGGAGATCTAATCACACCGATCTGTTTCAACAGAAACACATCCAACTCCCCCTTTAAATTAAAAAAATAACCCCCTGCACGCGCAGGGGCTTTTTGGTGGAGCCGATGGGACTTGAACCCACGACCTCTACCGTGCGAAGGTAGCGCTCTCCCAGCTGAGCTACGGCCCCACATCCGTGATTTATTATACTCGATCTCTTCTATTTATTCAAGTCCTATCCTGAGAGCCATTCCTGAAGACTTCGGTGATCTTTATAACTCTCAACATACCGCCTGCCCAGTCTTTCGTTTTGATTCATTTTATTAAATTCAGTATCAAACGAAACTGCTTTAACAAATGATAGTTTTCAACTGAATCAATTGACGAAATAACAGTCAATTATTGACATGTTACAAACTCATGTGTTAGATTAAATCAAGGGGGGTAGATAGCATGGACCCTTTATTATAATCTCACTTTTTGGTATGGTCGTTATGTATTTCCTATTTCCTGAAACGACAAACGTAGTGATCGTCTCTGCTCTGAACTTTGCGGCGCTCTTTCTCTCGTTTTTCACACACTACACCAGCTCAAGAAAGGATGAGGATTTAACCATCCTCGCTTTTTCCTGTTTGTTCTCTTCTCTACTTTCCCTCTTTTTCCTTCGGATTTTCCTCATGAATCCCAAAAACGCGTGGATGTTTCTGAGCAGCTCCAAGCTGATCCTCGCTGAAGGTTTCTTTTTCTTTCTGATCGGGAAGAAAAAGAATTCTTTCAAATGGCTCGTTGTTCTCACATTTGTTATTCTTTTTGCTGTATCAGTTTTGAGATTTGACTTCACCCTCCACCTTGAGAGCGTTTCGCTCGCTCTTTTTTCTCTTCTTCTCCTCATCAGAAAACCGCAGACAACACTCCTTTCGGTGAGTTTGTTTCTTTATTCCATTTCCTCGATTTTTTTCTACTTTTTCAGAAGTGCATATCCCTACCATGTGGCATCGGGCAGTATCTTTTTGATGTGGCACTTCGTTAAAAAGTACGTGGAGACACCCAAAGAAGAAGCAGAAAAGCTCTCAAAGGAACTCGAGATTCCTCCCGAACGAATTTCTTCTGCCGTCACGAACCTTTACAACTTTCTCATCGAAATCCTGCGAATCATACCGGAAATCCTGCGTGAAGATGATCAAAACAGAGTGAGAGAGATGCTCAGCAAATATTTTTCACAAGAAGTGTCTTCTTATTTTCCAAAGTTAAGAGATGCTTTTTCAAAGTTTGCCGAGGAGTACATATCCTTTCTGGAAGAAAAACAAAAATTTCAGGATATGTACGTTGTACTCACCAAGAACCTCGCCCACAATTTGAAAAACCCGGTGAACGCCATCTACGTGAGTGCTCAACTTTTGAAACAACAGTTCCCAGAGACCTCGCCTGTGGTTAGAAACATAGAAAAACTCTGCCACGAAATGACAGAAGAGATAGAAAGGATCCTCAAAACGTCGATAGGAAGAAGCGAAGTTCTGAGGAAGAATGACGTGGAAAAAGCCCTGGAACCGATTCTGGAAACGGCTCGGCTCAAAAACCTTGAAACAGACATCGAAATGGAATTCGACGAACTCGAAATCGACAAAGATGCTTTCCTCGCACTGGTTTTGAACCTGTTTTCAAACGCGGTGAAGTACACACCTTCTGGAAGAGTGGTTCTCAAAATAGAAAAGAAAAATGATAAAATCAACTTGCGTGTTTCTGACACAGGACCGGGTTTGAAGGAACAAAACGGATTTGGACTCTTCACAGTGAAGAAACTGGTGAACTATCTGAATGGTTCGATGGAAGTCATAAAAAAGGACGGGACCACATTCGTAATAACCCTTCCCCTCAGGAGGGATAAAAATGACAGTACTGATCGTGGAAGATGATGACATCACACGGGAAGCCATGGGACAGTACCTGAAGCTCTCCGGGTTCAACGTGATCGAAGCAGAAAACGGAGAGAAAGCCGTCGAGCTTTCGGAAAACGTCGATGTCGCGCTGGTAGACGTGATGCTACCAGGGATGAGTGGAATAGAAGTGGTGAACAAGATAAAAGCGAAGAATCCATCCTGTGTGGTCTTCGTCGTAACCGCGTACGACGACACTGAAATAGTAAAGAAATGTGTGGAGGCAGGAGCCGATGATTTCATCAAAAAACCTGTCAATCTCGAACTGTTGAGATTGAAAATAACCCACGCCCTCAGAAACAGAGTCTTCCATATGTACAGAAACAGCTATCTGAAATCGTTGAAGAAAAAACTCTTCCTTCTGGAAAAAACCGCGGAGGAGTTCTTCACAGAATACGAAGACTTTCTCTTCGAAGTTCTGGAAATACTGAACATGCTTTCCGAATACAGGGACATGGAGACACACAGACACACAGAGAGGGTTGGATGGCTCTCAGGAAGGATTGCTGAAGAAATGGGAATGAGCGAGGTTTTCGTCACAGAGATTCAGTTCGCCGCTCCCCTCCACGATATTGGAAAGATCGGAATACCCGACAGAATCCTGTTGAAGCCCGGTATTCTCACACCGGAAGAATTCGAAATCATGAAACAACACACCACCATCGGATTCAGGATCCTCAGCCGGAGCAACTCCCCTATCCTTCAACTTGGAGCGGAGATCGCTCTCACGCATCACGAAAGATGGGATGGGTCCGGGTATCCCAGGGGACTGAAGGAGAGAGAAATACCCATTTCTGGCCTCATCGTAGCGGTGGCGGACAGTTTCGACGCCATGGTTTCCAGAAGACCCTACAAAAACCCAAAACCACTTGAAGAAGCGTTCAGAGAGATAGAATCCCTTTCCGGGAAGCTCTATTCACCAGAAGTAGTCGAAGCCTTCCTGAAACTGGAAAAAGAAATAACCGATGTCTACAGGAGGGAGAAGGATGAAGATACCTCCCACAACGGCGGGCGTTCACATCAGAGCTCCCCTGGAGAAGGTGTGGAGGGTATTCGTTAACGAAAACGGCTGGGACGGCTGGTTCACCGATGGTATGAAGATGGAACTCAAGGAAGGAGGAAAGATCTTCTTCAGGTGGTTCAGAAAAACGTTTGGGGAGGAAGTGACGGACGAAGGTATCATCCATAGGTTAGAACCTCCCAATCTCATAGAGTTCTCCTGGAACACATACGAAGATGGATTCAGATCCCGCGTCAAGATGGAGTTCTTCCCTTCAAGCTACAACGGCACCTGGGTTCAGGTAGAAGACCACACGATCGTCCTCAACGAAGAGGACATGAAAATAAAGCTCGAGTGTGCAGTCGGATGGGGAGAAATGTTGACCCTCGCGAAGATATGGATAGAATACGGGATATCAACTCTCGAGAACCCTTGAAATCTCCTCCACGATCTTTTCTATCTCCTCTCTGTCTTTTCCCTCAACCGTGATTCTTATAACGGGCTCTGTACCGGACGGTCTTATCACCACACGGTAGCCCCTGGAAGTGCTCTCTTCAACGATCTTTCTCAGATTCTCATTTTCGAGAGACATTCGCTCCGTTCTCCTTACGTTCTTTGTGATCTGCGGATAATCTGGTATCTCCTTCGCGAAATCAGAAAGCTTTCTTCCCGATCGCTTGAGGACTCTCATCAGCTCCAAAGCGGTTATCAAACCATCTCCCGTAGTGCTTCTGTCGAGGATTATTATGTGACCGGATCTCTCTCCTCCCAGATTCGCTCCACTTTCGAGCATCTTTTCAAGAACGTATTTGTCTCCAACTTTCGTTCGAAGAAGTCTTATCCCTTTTTCTTTGAGAAAATCTTCGAGGCCTCCATTCGTCATAACGGTGCCCACCACGGTATCGCTGTTTAGACGTCCCTCTTCTTTCAACCCAACTGCGAGGATCCCTATGATCCTATCTCCGTTCACAACGTTTCTTTCTTCGTCTACAGCTATCACACGGTCTCCATCACCATCGAAGGTGAATCCCACCTTCCCGTTCTTCATCTCTTCGGCCAAAAACCTGGGATGAGTGGCTCCGCATCCTTGATTTATGAGGAGTCCGTCCTGGGAATCGTTGAACACCTCTACTTTCGCTCCAAGGAATTCAAAAACCTCTCTGGCAGTTGTCGTTGTGGCACCGTTCGCAAGGTCCAGGGATACCATCTCACCTGTGAGATCGAGATCCCTGAACATTTCAAGGACCGCTCCGATGTACATGTCCCTTCCTTCTCTAAACGATTTTGTCCTGCCGACAACCGAGCGGGTTAAGAAACTCCCGTTTTCCAGTCTCTTCTCTATCTCTGCTTCCATCTCGTCCGGTATCTTGTATCCACCCTTCAACACCTTTATGCCGTTGTATTCTGGAGGATTGTGAGAAGCCGAAATGACAACACCGAACGACCTGGTGATCCTCGTGAGGAGAGCCACCGCGGGCGTTGGAAGAATGCCGCACAGAAGAACGTCCACCCCCATGGACGTGAGGCCAGCGGAAATAGCCGCTTCGAGCGAATCCCCCGAAACCCTCGTGTCCTTTCCCACGATAACTTTCCCTTCTCCGACAATCTCTCCCAGCGCTTTGCCCACCTTGAAGGCCAGCTCATCTGTGAGTGTTTCACCAAAGATTCCCCTTATTCCGTCGGTTCCGAAGTATTTCACCCTCATAACCTCCCCTTCTGAAGCGTGTAAAGGTGGGATATGTAGTTTCTAAGGTAAGCGTGAGAATCTCCTTCTTCGTCGTATCTGTAATGATAAACAGCATCTAGATCGAGATCTTCACAGATCAAACCTTCACCGCTCTCTATCTCGTTCATAACCTTTCCGTTTGGACCCACTATTCTCGTTCTTCCGACGAATTCCACAAAACCTTCGCCGCACATGGAGGATGCCACAAGGAAAACTCCGTTCTCAACCGCCCTGGATCTTGTGGCAACATCGTACGTGTGCCCCCGAGCTTTCCCAAAAGCAAAGGCCGAAAGAATCACTTTGCTCCCTTTGAATGTTAAAATACGTGATATTTCAGGGAAGCCGATCTCATAACAGATCAACGTGCCAAAAACTACCCCTCTGTAAGAAAACACAAGGAAATACTCCCCAGGTTCAAAGACGTTTTTCTCTCCACGAAAGAGATGTGTTTTATCGTAGAAAAGCAATTCCTTTTTCTTCTTGAAAATCACAAGCGAGTTTCTGAGCTTTCCCAGAACGACCCTTGGTGTACCAACAGCTATCAGTATCTGTCCTTCCCTTGAAAGCTTCAAGAGTTTTTTCTTTGCGACTTCCGAGAAAAACAAGGCTCCCCTTTTCAGAATCGCCTCGTCCCAGGTGTACCCACTGATTGTGAGCTCCGGAAAGACAACGACTTCGGCTCCTTCCGAAACAGCCATCTCTATGAACTGTTCTATTCTCTCCAGATTTCCTTCGAAGTCACCGATCGCTGGTAACATCTGTACTGCCGCCACTCGCAATTTCGTACACCTTCCTCGCAAGCATTTCCTGCTTCATCCAGTAACCGTCGAGAATACCCTTTGAAGCGAGCCTCCCCAGAAATTTGTAATGAACCTCTGTGAGTCTTCCGGGCCCAGCGTTGAAAAGTTCCGTCCCGGGAAGCGGCATGAAGGTGTGCGCATGGATCTTTGCGCCGTACCTCTCCACTATTTTAACAATAAAGCTGAAAGTTTTCTCCACATCCTCTTCCGTTTCGAACGGGAAGCCGAATATGAAATCAACGTGTGGAATAAAACCGTGAAGAGAGATCTTTTCTATCGCTTCCTCTACCTGTT
Source organism: Thermotoga maritima MSB8 (assembly GCF_000008545.1). Taxonomy (NCBI): domain Bacteria; kingdom Thermotogati; phylum Thermotogota; class Thermotogae; order Thermotogales; family Thermotogaceae; genus Thermotoga; species Thermotoga maritima. The sequence continues at coordinate 196,740 of NC_000853.1, read as the reverse complement.
CAACCGTGTGGCCACGCTTTATGATCTTCAAGATCCTGTCGCTTCCGCTCTGGGCACCTATCACTATGGAACGGTTGTTGACGTACTTTTTCACCACTTTGAGTACTTCGTCGGTCACAGACTCTGGCCTCACTTCGGAAGGAAACGTTCCGAAATATATTTCTTCGATACCAACCTTTTTGAGTCCATACAGGAGTTCTTCTATCTTCTCTACATTGGGTGTTACTCCGTTCTTCGAACCATAGCCGAAGGAGTTGGGAGCTATGAAACGAGCGAGCTTCCTTCCGTGTTTCACACCGAGTTTCGCGTAATGAACGACGACATCCACATCGCGGTGTCTTACCCGTCTTCCGGCGATGATCGGTGTCTGACAGTACGCACAAGAAAACGGGCATCCCCTCGTGATTTCGATGGGCATGTAGATTCCTTTCGAAGGTAGGAAAGGTGGGTAGTGGTTCAGGTTGACCCTCTTTGAGATACCATCGAAGATCTTTTTTCTCTCCCCCATCAAGAACTTCAAAATATTCTCCTCTCCATCCCCCGTGAAAACGTGATCGAATCCCATTCTCAAGCAGCCTTCTGGATCGGCTGTCACATGCGGTCCTCCCGCGATGAGTGTGTATCCCCTTTCCTTCAATGTTTTGACTTCCTCTCTGACGGTATCAAGGTCAAAACTCATGAAGGAATAGGCAACGATGGTCTTTTCTGGAGGGAACTTCTTTATTTCCTCAAACTTCACAGGTCTTGCTTCCACATCGAGGTGCCTGCTGTATATGGTTGAGAGAAGGGCCGCGAGGCTGTACCAGTTATTCTTCATCTCTCTGAAGAGAATATACATCCAGTGCCACCTCTTCTATGAACTCGTGGAAGAACGGTTTTGGATCTTCTTCGCTTTTCACGGCTCTGTCCAGATCGTAGAGATCCCTCAGTATCTTTCTAACCTTCTTCACATCGTAGTAGAGGAGGTGGTTCATCACCTTGAATTTCCAGGTCTTAAAGGAGAAACCGAGGAAACGAGCCACACGAGGAACGGGAATTCCCAGCTCTTTGGACACCCTGGACACATCAGGCCAGGTGTAGTATCTTTTCTTTGTCACAAGAACGAGGATTTTGAAGAGATCCAAGAAGTGATTCGCAAGGACAGTGGCAATCACCACGGACTCTGTGGTTTTCCACAGCTGCGACAGAAGAGAGTGAGCGAGCTTCCTTTTTCCTTCGGAAACAGCAAAGCAAAAATCATCGTATCCCGGAGTCTGATAGGTAAAAACGACCTCTTCCACGTCTTCTACCGTTATCTTTCTGTCCTCGGAATAAGCTTTCAGTTTTTCAATCTCCCTTTCTATGATCAGGTCGTTCGTTCCAACCTTGGAGAAAAACAGCTGAAGGGCATCTTTATCGATGAGCAAACCATTCTCCCTGAAGCGCTTTTCTATCCACTCAAGCCACTTGTCCGTTTCCCATGGCTTCGGAAGCTCCAGCGCTACTCCCTTTCCACCTGTTTTTTGAGAACGGATGAAGATATGAACGTCTTCCGGTACGTTTTTCAAAAGTTCAACGAGACGCTTCTGCTCCTGTGCTTTCCACTCATCGAAATTGACGATGTCAATGATCGTCTTGTTGGAAAAGATCGTCTTTGTCCTGAGTAAAGACCTTATGAAATCGATCTTGTCGGGATCCTCCGGATGGATCCTTATGTACTCCACGTTACCATCCTTCAGGAGTTTCTTTATCAATTCTTCCTTCTGAGTTTCTGCAGTACCTGTGAGAAACGTGACTGGCATACAATCACCTCTCATGGTGATTTTAACACGCTTTGAGAAACAATTTCAAAGTGTTATTATTTGGATAGTGAGGAGGTGAAAATATGAAAAGGGTGCTCATCTGGTCGGCTCTGATCACAGCTGGTATTCTCGTACTGATTTCTGGATGCATCCCGGTGCCCATTCCCATCGATCTTGGAAACCTCGGTATCGAGCCTCAGGTGTTTGAGATCCCGGCGGGAAGTTCTTCTACACTAGAAACAACATCGGCAAGTTTCACAGTCAAAGCAGAAGATGTGAAAAATGCACAGCAGAAAGCAGGAGTTCCCGGAACGGTACACTTCCACAACATCGAAGTGTCCGGAAAGATCACGGTTGAAGGAGATCTCAGATTCGTTGGATTCATAAGATTTGCGCTTGAGGAGCCATCATCTACGCCCACAACCGGTGATGTGACTATCCGTATTGACACCTCGCAGGAGAGCGAATACTCTTTTCCCATCTCTGCCGATGATTCAGATGCTCTGAGAACAGCCCTCAACAGAATAAACAACGGCGAAGATGTCACTCTATGGGTGATTTTTGGTCAAAACGAATACGAGTCCACCACTGGTGCCACCGTCACGGTCACCATCACCAACGTAAGGCTCTGGGTCACCTGGACCGCCTGGTAAAACGAAAGCCCCTCTTTTCGAGGGGCTTCATTCTTCGTCGAATGAAAGTTCCATGTAGTCTGCTTTCACACCCGGAAGTTTGTTGAGTTTGTCACACAGTTCTCTGTGCTGCTCAGGACTTCCCACAAGTTCAAGAACTATGAGACCCGCTTCTGAGCAGTTATCGAGAACACCATCGTGAAGGCCGAGTCTTGTCTTGATCAGACAACCCCAGGCCGTGAGAATCTTCTGAACTTTCTCTGCCGTTTCTCTTCTGTTTTCCACAAGGATTGTCATCACAGTTTTTATAGGAAGTTTTTCCGCCACGAGATCACCCCCTTGTTACTATTATAACAAAAGGTGATCTATAAAAAAACAAATCCCCGGGCGCTACCTACTCTCGCATGGGGCTGCCCCCATACTACCATCGGCCCAGGGCGGCTTAACGGCCGGGTTCGGAATGGAACCGGGTGTTTCCCGCCCCAGTATCGGCACCCGGGGATACTTCGAAGGGTCACTGGAAACTGCATAGGGGATTTCGGAGGTCAAGGCCTCGGCCGATTAGTACCGGTGGGCTCAACGCTTGCGGCGCTTACACCCCCGGCCTATCAAGGTCCTCTTCTCGGACCGGCCTTACTCCCTTAACGGGATGGGAGGCCTAATCTTGGGGCGCGCTTCCCGCTTAGATGCTTTCAGCGGTTATCGCTTAGGGGCGTAGCTACCCGGCGTATGCCGCTGGCGCGACAGCCGGTACACCAGAGGCCCCCTCCTCCCGGTCCTCTCGTACAAGGGAGGACCCCCCTCAAGCCTCCTACGCCCGCGGCAGATAGGGACCGACCTGTCTCACGACGGTCTGAACCCAGCTCACGTACCCCTTTAATGGGCGAACAGCCCAACCCTTGGGACCTGCTTCAGCCCCAGGATGGGATGAGCCGACATCGAGGTGCCGAACCCCGCCGTCGATGTGAACTCTCGGGCGGGACCAGCCTGTTATCCCCGGGGTAACTTTTATCCGTTGATCGACGGCCCTTCCACACGGGACCGCCGGGTCACTAGGGCCGGGTTTCCCCCCTGCTCGGCCTGTCGGCCTCGCAGTCAGGCCGGCTTATGCCCTTGCACTCTGCGGTGGATTTCCAACCCACCTGAGCCGACCTTTGCACACCTCCGTTACCTTTTAGGAGGTGACCGCCCCAGTCAAACTGCCCACCTGGCACTGTCCCCACCCTGCTCTTCACAGGGTCAGGTTAGGACTCCAGTGCACCGAGGGTGGTATTCCACTGGCGGCTCCACCGCCCCTGGCGAGGCGGCTTCACAGCCTCCCACCTATGCTATACACGATGCACCAGAGCCCAATACCAGGCTGCAGTAAAGCTCCACGGGGTCTTTCCGTCTAGCCGCGGGTACTGGGCATCTTCACCCAGACTGAAATTTCGCCGGGCCCCCCGCCGAGACAGTGCCCCAGTCGTTACGCCATTCATGCAGGTCGGAACTTACCCGACAAGGAATTTCGCTACCTTAGGACCGTTATAGTTACGGCCGCCGTTTACCGGGGCTTCGGGTCGGAGCTACGCTCCCACAAGGGGAGCCTCACCCCTCCCCTTAACCTTCCGGCACTGGGCAGGCGTCAGTCCCTATACTTCCTCTTTTCGAGTTAGCAGAGACCTGTGTTTTTGGTAAACAGTCGCCAGGGCCTTGTCACTGCGACCGCCTCGGGCTCCCCCAGTTTCCGGGTTGCCCCTTCCCCTGGGTTCACCCTAACGCGGCACCCCTTCTCCCGAAGTTACGGGGCCAATTTGCCGAGTTCCTTGGCGAGGGTTAACCCGCTCCCCTGAGCCTTCTCAGCCCGCCCACCTGTGTCGGTTTGCGGAACGGGCACCTACGGTCTCAAGCGGTACGCGAGGTTTTTCTCGGCAGTGTGGGGTCAGCGCCGTTGGTCCCCGAAGGGACCTCCCCATCACGGCTCAGGCTCGGGGCGCGGATTTACCTACGCCCGTCATCGCCCTAACCGCTTGGAGGGGCATGCCACTTGCCCCCGGCGCCTACCCTCCTGCGTCACCCCTCGTACCATCGACCGCAGGTGGCGCCGGAATATTAACCGGCTTCCCTTCGGCTACCCCTTTCGGGTTCACCTTAGGGTCCCGGCTAACCCTGGGCGGACGAACCTTCCCCAGGTACCCTTGGGCTTACGGGGGGAGGGATTCTCACCCTCCTTTCGCGTACTCATGCCCGCATTCTCACTTCCGCCTCGTCCAGCGGCCCTCGCGGGTCCGCCTTCACCCTACAGCGGAAAGCTCCCCTACCGCCAGTACCTCCAGCGGAGGTACTGACCCGCGGCTTCGGGGGGTGGCTTGAGCCCCGTTACATTTTCGGTGCAGAGCGCCTCGGCTGGTGAGCTGTTACGCACTCTTTAAATGATGGCTGCTTCTAAGCCAACATCCCAGCTGTCTTAGGCGCTCCACATCCTTTACCACTTAGCCACCTCTTCGGGCCCTTAGCCGGCGGTCTGGGTTGTTCCCCTCTCGTCCGCGGAGCTTATCCCCCGCGGGCTCACTCCCGGGCTTTGTGTGCAGGGATTCGGAGTTTGACGGGGTTCGGAGGAAACCCCCCTAGCCCCATCAGTGCTCTACCCCCTGCACAGACCGCCCGAGGCTGCACCTCAATGCATTTCGGGGAGAACCAGCTATCACCGGGTTCGGTTAGCTTTTCACTCCTACCCCCAGGTCATCCGAGGACTTTTCACTGTCCACCGGTTCGGGCCTCCAGTGGGTTTTAACCCACCTTCACCCTGCCCAGGGGTAGCTCACCCGGCTTCGGGTCTGCCGCCGGTGACTGAGCGCCCTGTTCGGACTCGCTTTCGCTACGGCTACGCCTTCGTCGGCTTAACCTCGCCACCGACGGCAACTCGCGGGCTCATTAATCAAAAGGCACGCCGTCACCCCCAAATGGGGGCTCCGACTTCTTGTAGGCACGCGGTTTCAGGTCCTCTTTCACTCCCCTTCCGGGGTGCTTTTCACCTTTCCCTCACGGTACTGGTGCGCTATCGGACGGCGGGTAGTATTTAGCCTTGGAGGGTGGTCCCCCCAGCTTCCCACGGGATTCCACGTGTCCCGTGGTACTCGGGAGCACGGCCCAGGGAGTCCCTCCCCTTTCGCCTACGGGGCTGTCACCCTCTCCGGCCCACCTTCCCAGGTGGTTCGGCTAGAGGAGGGATTTGTAACTCCCCGGCGAGTCCGTGGCCTCGCCCGGCCGTGTCCCACAACCCCAGCGTGGCAACGCCCACGGGCTTTGACACCACGCTGGTTTGGGCTCCTCCCCGTTCGCTCGCCGCTACTAGGGGAATCTCGGTTGATTTCTTTTCCTCGGGGTACTGAGATGTTTCACTTCCCCCGGTGTCGCACCGCCTTTCGGCGGCGAGTGGCCTCAACGGCCACCCAGGTTTCCCCATTCGGGAATCCCGGGATCAACGCCTGCTTGCGGCTCCCCCGGGCTTATCGCAGCTTGCCACGCCCTTCATCGCCTCCCGCCGCCAAGGCATCCACCGCGTGCCCTTAGTACCTTGACCTCCTACTTTCCCCTATGCAGTTTTCAATGACCCTTCACCTTGGTGGAGACGAGGGGATTCGAACCCCTGACCTCCTGCTTGCAAAGCAGGCGCTCTCCCAGCTGAGCTACGTCCCCACCAATGGTGGGCTCGGGTGGACTCGAACCACCGACCTCACGCTTATCAGGCGTGCGCTCTGACCGACTGAGCTACGAGCCCGAGCCATTGGAATATGGATAGCAGCCCCCATTCATCTCCTAGAAAGGAGGTGATCCAGCCGCACCTTCCGGTACGGCTACCTTGTTACGACTTCGCCCCCCTCGCCAGGTTCTCCCTCGACACCCCCCCTCCCTTTCGGGTTGGGGTAGGTGTCTTCGGGAGCCCCCGACTCGGGTGGCGTGACGGGCGGTGTGTACAAGGCCCGGGAACGTATTCACCGCGGCATGGCTGATCCGCGATTACTAGCGATTCCGGCTTCACGCAGGCGGGTTGCAGCCTGCGATCCGAACTGAGGGCGGCTTTGGGGATTGGCTCCCCCTCGCGGGGTCGCAACCCATTGTACCGCCCATTGTAGCGCGTGTGTCGCCCAGGGCATAAGGGGCACGAGTACCTGACGTCATCCCCTCCTTCCTCCGGCTCGTCGCCGGCAGTCCCCCTAGAGTGCCCGGCCGAACCGCTGGCAACTAGGGGCAGGGGTTGCGCTCGTTGCGGGACTTAACCCAACACCTCACGGCACGAGCTGACGACGGCCGTGCACCACCTGTGCCGGCTCCCAGTCCCGAAGGACTGGGTCCCTACCCCTTTCGGGGAGGTACCACCGGCATGTCAAGCCCTGGTAAGGTTCTTGGCTTAGCATCCAATTAAACCACACGCTCCACCGCTTGTGCGGGCCCCCGTCAATTCCTTTGAGTTTCACCCTTGCGGGCGTACTCCCCAGGCGGCCCACTTAACGCGTTAGCTTCAGCACGGAGGGATTACCCCCCCACACCTAGTGGGCATCGTTTACAGCCAGGACTACCCGGGTATCTAATCCGGTTTGCTCCCCTGGCTTTCGGGCCTCAGCGTCGGGGTCGGCCCAGGAGACCGGCTTCCCCACCGGCGTTCCTGCCGATATCTACGGATTTCACCCCTACACCGGCAGTTCCGTCTCCCTCTACCGCCCCCAAGCCTGGTAGTTTCGGATGCAGCCCCACGGTTGAGCCGTGGGATTTCACATCCGACACACCAGGCCGCCTACGCCCCCTTTACGCCCAGTAAATCCGGGTAACGCTTGCCCCCTACGTATTACCGCGGCTGCTGGCACGTAGTTAGCCGGGGCTTTCTAGCGGGGTACCGTCATCGGTAGGGCATTTCCTCCCTACCTTATTCTTCCCCCGCCACAGCGGTTTACACCCCGAAGGCTTCGTCCCGCACGCGGCGTCGCTGGATCAGGGTTTCCCCCATTGTCCAAGATTCCCCACTGCTGCCTCCCGTAGAGTGGGGCCCGTGTCTCAGTGCCCCTGTGGCCGACCACCCTCTCAGGCCGGCTACCCGTCGTCGGCTTGGTGGGCCGTTACCCCACCAACTACCTGATGGGCCGCGGGCCCCTCCTCCGGCGGGGCAAACGCCCCTTTCCTCCACCAACTTGCGTTGATGGAGCGTATGGGGTATTAACCAGGGTTTCCCCTGGTTATCCCCCTCCGGAGGGCAGGTTACCCACGTGTTACTCACCCGTCCGCCGCTGGGTACTCCTCCCCGAAGGGAGTTTCCCCCGCTCGACTTGCATGTGTTAGGCACGCCGCCAGCGTTCACCCTGAGCCAGGATCAAACCCTCCATATAAGATTCGATCCAGGCTCAACAAACTGGGGGGCTGCTATCCATATTTCAATGACCCGGGGACAAAAACCTTGAAGTTTGCTTCGACTCTGAGTTCGTAACTTCTCTTTCCGGGTTTTATTCTTCTTTTTCCGCTTTCTGAAGACCCTTCATCTCAACGTCGCCGAGATTAATAATAGCATCCCCTTCAACCTCTTTCAATTAAGAAAAAGATACGATAAAGTAACATCAAGATTAATCTGATACCTCGAGCGTGGGTGGATCGACCCGAACAATCGCATCGATTCCCAGTATTCTCAACGCTTTTTCCAGTTTCGGAAGTACTCTCTCCAAGTCTTCTGTTTTCACAATGAGATGGTGCCTGTAGAATCCTCTCAGTTTGAAAACCCAGTGCTCGACGGGTCCAAGAACCTCCTCGCCTTTCAGAAATTCTTTTAGAGAAGTCAGAGAATTCTTTCCAACTTCCGGATTCTTAGACTTCACAGCAACCTGAATGAGGTGACGATATGGAGGATAACCAAGGGCTTTTCTTCTTTCGAGTTCTTCGGCATAAAAACCGTTCACATCTTCTTCCAGAGCTTTTCTGATGATCGTGTCCTCCGGGTTGTAAGTCTGGATAATCGCCTTCCCCTGATCTCCTCTTGATGCTCTCCCAAGTGCCTGAACGACCAACTGAAACGTACGAAGCGAAGACGAATAATCAGGGTTGAAGATTAAAGAATCCACATCCATGATACATACGAGACCTATTTCGGGTACACTGAGACTCTTTGTGATCAACCTGGTTCCAACGAGTATATCTATCTCGCCTCTGATCAATTTGTCTATGTAACTTTCCAGCTCCATGATATTATCGACAACCTCTCTATCGACTCTCGCTATCCTGCGAGTCGGAAAGTACCTTTTCAGTTCCCTTTCCACTCTTTCTGTTCCCGCTGTTCTTCCGACGAGACGCCCTCCACAGCGAGGACAGGATTCAACCAATCCGTACTCACGCCCACATTGATGACATTTCAAGGAATGCGTATCTGAATGGTACACCAGAGACACATCACAATTTTCACATTTGAGCACGTACCCACACACTTCACACTGGACGCGGCCCCAGAAACCTTTTCTCCTTACGTAGATGAGAACTCTCTTGCCTTCCTCGAGGGTCTCCTCTATTCTGTCAAGGGTCTTTTTCGCAAAACTTCCTATCTTCTCTTCATTTCGCATATCGACAACTTCCACAGACAAACTCCCGAACCTTCTCGTAAAATTGAACGTCCTGATGCGACCCTCTTTTGCCTCTCTGTAGGTCCACAAATCCGGTGTTGCAGAAGACAGAATTATGGGAACATCGAAAACTTCAGAGATTTTCCTTGCAACCACGATGGCATCGTAAGAAGGTCGAGTGTGTTGATAAAAACTCTCATCGTGTTCTTCGTCGACTATCAAGAGAGAAAGATTCTTAACTGGAACAAAAACAGCACTGCGTGTTCCCAAAAGCACATCGATTTTTCCACTAGCCGCTTTGTACCACTCCAGATTTTTCCTCGCTCTGGAAAGGTAGCTGTGATAAATCCCTATTTTCAAGTCCGGGAAGGCTCCCTTCAGACGTGAAAGCGTGTGGGTGAGGACGGAAACTTCCGGTACGAGGAAAAGCACAGTTCCTTTCCTCGAATACACATCGATCAACTCGAACAAAGCCTCGGTTTTTCCACTTCCAGTAGGACCAAAAAAAAGATTTTCCTTCGAGATATTTCCTTTGAAATCACCGCGAAGGATCCTTCTCTTTTTTGGAAAAACGTCACCACTCACTATTTCTACTATATTCTTCCTTTGAAGAGTTTCAATCACACTCTTTGAAACCTCCAGATCCTCCAGCAGCTCCTCAAGAGGGACCCCATCGTTGAATTGAAGGTATTCCACCACCATTCTCTGCTTCACAGTTAGATGTTCTCGAATAATTTCACTTATTCTCTTCTTCAGAAACAATCGCTTTTTCACACGAGGTCTTGGCTCTTTCACATAGAAATTTTTCTCCACCCTCACCAGGCCTTTTTTCACCATTTCTTTCAGAGCTTTTTCCCCGAAATTTTCAAGAAAATCGCGCAGAGTCATCCTGTCGAAATCCAAAAACGGGCTTTCCGAAACAACCACTTCCTCTTTGTAATCGTCGATACCCTGTGGGAAAAACAGATCGAAAACCATTCCTAAGGGTGAGAAAAACCTTTCAGACACCCATTTTGCTATTTCCACGTGTCCTTCGCTTAGAAAACTTTTACCGTCCCTTTCACTGGGCGTTGCTTCGTTTTCGTGGGAAAGCGATCGTTCCAGTACGTAACCCTTGACTTTTCCGTTTCGCCAGTTCAACCACACTCTTTCTCCTATCAAAAGCTCTTCCGAAGAGAAAACATTCAGCACTTTTCCCGAACCGGAGACAGCCACCTTGTAGTACATCTCACAACTCCTCCAGTTCTTTGAACCCTTCTCCAAGGGCCTGTCTCACTTCCTTGATTATGACGAAGGCTTTTGGATCAGCCTTCTTTATGAACCTGATCAGTTCGTTCAATTCCCTTCTCCTCACCACCACCAGAAGTATCTTCCTTTCTTTGCCGGTGTAAGCTCCCTTTGCGGGAATGTAAGTAGCCCCTCTTTGAAGAACGTTCAGCACAAAGTCTTTTATATCATCGCATTTTTCAGAGATAATGATCACCTCACTCGACTGTTCGATACCTCTCATCATGAAATCCACCATTATACCGTTCAAAATAACTCCAAGAAGTGCGTACATACCTGTTCTGGCACTGAAAACAAGTCCTGCAAGCACCGCTATCGCGACATCCACCATGAGCAGCCCCGTTCCCATAGATATCCAGAAGTACTTGTTCAGAATCCTGGCCAGAATATCCGTTCCCCCTGTGGAAGCGTTCTGGGAGAAAGTTATGGCAAGTCCGGAAGCCGTGAGGATGGTTCCAAAAAACACGGCAAGAAACAGATCATCACCGGTGTACTTTGGAAGGGGAATAATGCGGTCGAAAAGATCCACGAAGAAGTTAAAAACAAAAGTGCAATAAATAGTCTTCGCGCTGAAATCGAAACCTATCGTCAAGAAAGCTATCAAAAAGAGCAAACCGTTGAGTATGTACATCCACACACCAACGGGGATCGGTACGAAACTGTGAAGTATTATCGAAAGTCCACTCACTCCACCAGCCGCTATATCGTTCGGTATGAGGAAAACAACGAGTCCAACGGCAGTGATCAACGTTCCAAGAGTACTCAGCACGTACTCTTTGATTTTTTCTATCAACTTCTTTCACCTCCACGAGAGAAATCAGAGGGAGGAAGAAGAGATGAAGACCTTACCACCCAAAGGAACGTTCAGTACCTCGGCAACGAAATCACACTTTGCTGTCAGGAGGAAGAAGAGATTCTTTTTCTCCTCTTCGTAGAGACCTTCGAAGTTTCCCTGGCCTTTGGAGATCACAACATCGAACTCAAAGAATGCCTTTCTGAACTCCTCACTTGCTTTGTCAAGCATGACACCAGGTTCGTCCACTCCAGAGCTAATAACAGTGGCGATCTCTTCCAGACCGATGTACTTTGCGTCCTCGATGGTTGCATCGTTGATAATGGGTTTGCCACGAACCGCCACAACTACCTCCAGCGATGGATTCTCCATCTTCAGGACTTCTATGAAGAACTTGTCAAACACGATTTCTCCTGCGTTGTCAGCCACATAGAACAGAGTGGAAGCGTTCATCAACACATTCCTGAATTTCTCGAAGTCTTCTCTGTCGAACGGCCTTTCGTAAACCTCGTGCAGTTTTTCAAAGATTTCATCAACACTCCATCCCGGTATCCCGAGATCTATCAGATTCCCAGAAACAGCGAGCTTTGCGGCGGAATACACAGGGTCAGGAGAGTTCAAAATTTCTGGCCTGAACATTTCAACGAGTTTTATGGCCATATCGTTCGATCTTCTTTTCTCCTCTTTGAAAGGATCTTCTTCCTTTATGTACTCCATTATGAACCTGTGAACCTCTCCGTTAACTTCGAGAGGCTTCATACCCCACTTCATCTCACTCATAATCCTGAAAACTTCTCTGAAGATCACCCATCTCTTTTCGGGAGAAGTGATGGTTTTCTTCAGAAGATTCTCCGCCTGTCTGAGACTGCAGATCAGACACCTTTCGTCAGCCCTCAGATACCTCATCGTCGATCTCCTCCAGCTTCTTGATTACGATATCGATCAAATCCTTAACCTTCCGGATTTTCGATATTTCCTCATCTTCTATTCTCAAGGCAAATTCATCCTCGAAGAACATCACAAGATCTATCACGTCTATCGAATCGAATCCGAGCTCTTTGAACGTGTTTTCCTCATCAACCGTTTCAAGATCTTTTCCCATTTTCTCTGACGCGATTTCGACAAATTTCGCAATGAGCTTTTTTCTTTCCACGTGAAGTCCCCCCATGAAATCCTATCACAATTTTAAAGGGGGCCGAAGCCCCCGTTTATCAGAACAGGTGAACGTGTTTGAATATGGAGACAGCTATCACCGAGACCACCGACATGATCTTTATGAGAATGTCAAGAGAAGGTCCAACGGTGTCCTTGAGAGGATCTCCAACCGTGTCTCCTATAACCAGCGCTTTGTGCGGCTCGGAACCTTTTCCGTACCCTTCCAAATTACCCGCTTCCAGGTACTTCTTCGCGTTGTCCCAGGCTCCTCCAGAATTGGCCGTCAGAATTGCGAGCATCGCACCACTGAGGACCGTTCCTATCAACACTCCTCCAACAAACTCCGCTCCGAGGAGAAAACCAGTCACAAGCGGTGTGAGAATCGCTATGAACGCAGGATAACCCATCTGCTTCAGAGCGTTGTCGCTTGTGATCTCAATACACCTGTTGTAGTCAGGCTTGGCCTTACCTTCCAGCAGTCCTGGGATCTCTCGAGCCTGTCTTCTGATCTCATCCACCATCTTCATAGCTGCCTTGGTAACTGCCGAAATAAGATATCCACTGAAGTAATATGTGATGGCTGCACCAAGGAGGGCGCCTGCTATGACCCTCGCATCGAGCATGTTCAGAAGAAGCACGAGTGAAGGAGGCTTCCCAATATCAGAAGGACTGATCTGGGAGAACATGTAAGACGCAAAGAGCGAAAGCGCTGCAAAGATAGCGGATCCTATAGCGAATCCTTTTCCTATGGCTGCGGTGGTGTTACCGACCGCGTCGAGGTGATCCGTGATCTTCCTGACTTCGGGATCCAGTTCACACATTTCGCTTATTCCGCCCGCGTTGTCCGCAATGGGACCGTAGCTGTCAACAGAAACGGATGTTGCAACGAACGAAAGCATTCCAAGCGCGGCAATCGCCACACCGTAGAGACCCGCAAAATAATCAGCAAAAAGAATACCAAGAACAAGTGTTAGAGTGGGAGGAAACACGCTCTTCATACCAAGCGAAAGTCCGTTCGAAATGACCATTCCGGTTCCTTCGATAGAAGATTTACTCAGAAACTGGGTCGGTTTGTAGCGATAGCTCGTGTAGTACTCGGCCCAGAATCCTATGAGAATCCCTGAGAAGATGCCTATGATCGCTGAGAACCAGGGTGAGATGGCTCCAAATCGGAATCCGACTACATCGAGTCCCTGAAGATCTTTCAGATAGAAATACGTCAGAAAGGCTGTGAGGACAACTGTGAGCAGCGCGGATGTCCAGAGGCTGATGTTGAGTTCTCTTTGAGGATTATCAGATGGCTTCTTTACGATCACATAGAGTATTCCAAGCATCGAACAGCCAAGACCAACAAGAGCAAAGAAGATAGGATAGCTGATGAGCGCCTGTATCGTCTCCTTCGGTACCTGATGTACCAGATTCTCACCTATCTTCTGAACGTAGATTGGGAACATGTAAGAAGCGAGGATTATGGAAGAAACTATCGCTCCAACAAAGCTCTCCAAAAGGTCCGCTCCGAGCCCCGCAACGTCTCCCACGTTGTCTCCCACATTGTCTGCGATCGTTGCCGGATTCCTGGGATCGTCTTCCGGGAGGTTCAATTCGGTTTTCCCAACGAGGTCGGCTGCCATATCAGCGGCCTTCGTGTAAACTCCTCCACCGACCCTATCGAACATGGCAATGATTGAACATCCAAGGGCGTATCCAGAAACGGTCATCGCAAAAGGAACAAAGTTTATTCCAAGCCAGTTCGTGTATATGTTCAGATTGTCCACCTGTCCCATCCACTTTCCGAAAATCAGATACACCAGGACGAGTCCAAGCAGAGCGAATCCACCAACGGAAAGACCCATAACGCTTCCGCCTTGATACGCCACTTTCAAAGCGGGACCTATCTTCTTTGTGGTTCTTGCAGCCTCCGCCACCCTGACGTTTGCCCTGGTGGCCATCTTCATTCCCACGATACCAGCAGATGCACTCATAACGGCTCCCAGGAGAAACGCCACACCCGTCTGCCAGGTTGTGAAAATCATGAGGAGTATCGCTATGACGATGGCAACTTTGAAAATAGCTTTTGTTTCGTGTGCAAGGAAGGAATCTGCTCCACTTCTGATGTAGGAGGAAATCTCTTTCATCCGCTCGGTCCCCTCTGGTTTTCTGACGACGGCTGCGAAGTTTGCGGCAGCAAAACCGAGTGCAACAAGCGGAATTAAAAAGAAAAGAGCAGCCACATACATTACCCCTCCTCCATGAGAGATTTTATTTCTTCATATAAAAGCCTCAGAGTTGCTTGATAATCTTCCTCTCCCCTTTCCACCTTATCCATGATCTCCTCTAATCTTCGTGTGGTCTCTTCTGTGACGTATTTCTCATAACGCTCTTTCAGATAGGAATAGACCATCACACCAAATCTGGTTGGTCGAACTCTCTTGTATTTGTCTTCGTACACATAGCCTCTTCTGAAAAGTACCTCTACTATTTTTGCATAAGTAGAAGGTCTTCCAATACCTCTTTTCTTCATTTCTTCCACAATAGAAGCCTGAGTGAAGAGAGGAACGGTGTGTTTTTTGTAAAACTTTTTTTCTTTTATCTTGTAGGTTCTGTGTTCAAATCTTGGAGAAACTGTTAACGGCACGAAGAGATTCCAGCCGTCTCTCAAAATCTCGACTATCTGTTCTATTCCCATCCGCTTACCATCCACATCGACTGTCACGATCTGTTTTTTCACCTTCACAGCCGCGGATTGACTGGCAAGAAAGCGGTTGAAGATGAGTTCATAAACTCTCAAATGTTTCTTGGTGAGATCGGCTATCAAACCTTCTTCGATCATCTCCTCAAGTTCCCTGGCATCTATAGGCTTCACGGGCCTTATCGCCTCGTGAGCGCCTTCTGTTGACCAGCTTCTTCCCATGAATATATCCTCTTTTCCTATCTTCCTGAGGTAGGTTCGCGCGACGTTCTGACCCTCAAGAGAAATTCTTGTTGAATCCGTTCTGTGATAGGTGATGAAACCTTTTTCAAAAAGATCTTGAAGGATGTCCATCACTTCTTGAACACCGAGCCGCAATTTTTGTGAAATCTCTGATAGTGCCGAAGATGTTGTGTATGGTGGTAGCGGATTTTTTTCTTCTTCGGCTTCCTGTAGTTCCACAACGGTTACCACATCGTCTGCGATTTTCCCTTCGACTTCCAGATTCACACCGTTTTCCAGAACAAGGAGAGTGAAATCTTTTTCGCTCTTTTTGTATTCTTCTTCTCTCTCTACTATCCATCCCAGAACGGTGGATTGCACCCGGCCTGCCGAGAGATTCGATCTTCCAAATCTTTTCTGCAGTTTTCCACTGAGTTCAAACCCTATCCACCTGTCCTGCACTCTCCTCACGATCTGTGCCTTCACCAGATTGAAATCAACGAACCGGACGCTTTCCCTTGCCTTTTTGAAACCGTACCTTGTGATTTCGTGCATTTCTATTCTCCTCAAAGATCTGGTGGACGGAAGAAGATACTGAGTCACATCCCAGGATATTTTCTCTCCTTCAACATCCGGGTCTGTTGCCACAAGGATTTCATCTGCCTCCAGTGAAATCTCTCTTAGAGCTCTGAGCGTTTCTGTCTTATCATCTATGTTTTTCGAAGAACATACAGGACACTCATCCCTATCCTCCGTGAACTGGTATCCACAATCTCTGCATCTTTTCAGAGAGTTGTACACGGGAACGAATTTTCCATTTTCTTCCTCTACTCCGTGAATTCCTCCCTTTGTAACAAGATCGTAGACGTGTCCCCTCGTCGCGGTGAAGAGTATCACTCCCTCGCCTGTCACCGCTTCATGGACAATTATGTTTCTCTCTTTCCGAGAAGAAGCCCTTCCAAGGAATCTGGAGAGTGTTTCTGCTTTGGTCGGAGACTCCACGATGATCAGAAGGGATCTTGACGTGTCGGTCAGTTCCCTTTCGCTTCTTCTCCTGCTTTCCTCTACCTCGTGAACCAATTCTTTCCAGTTCGCTTCGGCCTCTTCTATTATTTCTTCTTCTGCGATGAGAAGGAGTCTTGTTTTCAGCGATTCGAAAATCTCCTCGTCTTCTTCGAAGATCACAGAAACACCCTTGACCAGCACACCGTTCAGTATTCTGGAGGATCTCCCAGACGCTTGTATGTAGGTGTAAACATCTGGGATGATCAGCTCCAGGTCTTCATCTTTAACAACCACTCCTCTGAACATTTCTTTCACTTTCTCAACGAATTCTTTTTGAGTTAAATGCTCTTTCGCTATCTTTCTGAGCTCCTCGACATCTGGGTTCTCCTGAGCTTTTATCAAACCCATTTCCTTTAAAACCCTGGCAAGAACAAACCTCGGTGCTTTGTCGAGTTCCAGTGAAAATCTCATGGAAGGAGTTCCCCAGAAGATCACGTATTTTATTCTTTCGGGAAGATCGACACCTCTCGTCAGTTTTCCGTAGTACGCCTGAACACCTATCAGAATGTTGATCTTTCCCACTTTGAAATCTTCGAAATTCTTCTCAAATTCGGACCAGGTCTCTCCCACATTGAATTTGAATCTTTTCAAGTACTCATAAAGCTCTTTACCCTCCTCTTCAGTTTGTGCGAAGATCAATATCCCATCTCTGAAAATCTCCAGCAGCTCTACCAGTTTTTCTTTCGATCTGGAGGAGATCCTGACATGGGTGATGTTTCTTGCTACCGAAACCAGCCTTCCGACGGTGAAATTGAGGAGGTCTCTGAAGAGAAGGGGCCTTATACCACGCGGTTTGGCGGTGGCAGAAGAAACCACAAGAATACCTGGCTTCAGGTTCTTTGGCCTTTCGTAAATCTTTCCCTGCTTTATAGTCGAGAAAGCCTTTCTTATGATCTCTTCCGGTATTCCAACCATCATGAGCAAAGTGTCTATGTTCCGGGAGGCCTTGAGAACAGCATCCACATCGTCCACGAAAACAAAGTCAAATCTTTTTTGGGAAAGCTTTTCTCTGTTTTTCGAAACGAACTGAGTGGAGAAAACCAGGATATGGTAATCGTCTTCTTCAAAGCTTTTCTCGAACTTTTCTTTTTCTTCTTTTTTCATTGAGGAATAAAAACCGAAGATTTTCACCTTTTCATCGGCAAGCTTTTGAAGCCTTTCGAGAGTTTGCTTCACCAGAGTAACCGTTGGGAAAACGAGAGCGGATTTTTTTCCTTTCCTTGCCAGCCACAGGGCCGTCATCATCCCAAAAGTTGTTTTCCCCACACCGGTTGGTGCAACCATTGTGAAACTCTTTCCCTGAACGATCCTCTTTGCCCACAACCTTTGATAACCCGTCAAATCCTTCCCGAATTTTTTCTTGAAGAAACTCCTGAAATCTTCGTACTCGTTCCAGAATTCATGATAGAAGCGATACTCCTTCAGAGTCTTTCTTTCAAGAAGGGCCCTATAAATGTCAGAAGGGGAATCTTCGGGAAGACAAACTTCACAAGGAAGTCCCCTTTCGTTTCTTTCATCGGTGTTCAATCCCCCACAGTTGATACAGGAATGATGGTATTTGGAATTCACTGCCAACTTCTCAGATACCTCCTCTGTTTCTCTGTCAGCTCATCTATCTTTACTCCCAGAGAATCCAGTTTCATCCTGGCCACTCTTTCGTCTATTTCATCTGGGAGCATGTAAACCTTCGGTGACATCTTTCTGTGATTTTCAAGAAGATAAAGCACGGCGAAGATCTGAAGTGCAAAGGACAGATCCATTATTTCTACTGGGTGGCCATCTCCCGCTGCCAGGTTGACCAGCCTTCCCTCCGCAAGAAGAAAGACTGTTTTACCGTTCTCCAGAGTGTATCCTGTCACGTTCGGCCGTGCTTCGAACTTTTCAACCGCAATTTCTTCCAGTACCCTCACCGGAATCTCCACATTGAAATGCCCAGCGTTTGCCAGAACTGCCCCGTCTTTGAGTGAAAGGATATCTTCCTTTGAGAGAACGTCGGTGTTTCCTGAGGCCGTTATCACAAAGTCGGCAATCTTCACGGCCTCCTTCATAGGCATAACTGTGAACCCGTCCATGATCGCTTCGACGGCCTTTACAGGATCAACTTCTGTCACGATCACCCTGGCTCCTAGTCCCGCTGCACGGAGAGCGATCCCTCGTCCACACCAACCGTATCCCGCCACCACAACGTTTTTTCCAGCAACGAGAAGGTTCGTGTTTCTCATGATGGCGTCCCATGTGGACTGACCCGTCCCGTATCTGTTATCGAAGAGATACTTCATCTTGGAATCATTCACAGCGATAACGGGCACCCTCAATTTTCCTGTCTCTTCCAATGCCTTTAAACGTCTAACACCCGTCGTGGTTTCTTCGGATACCCCTTTGAGATTTTCGAGAACCTCTTCTCTTTCGGTGTGAGAAATCACCGTGAGATCTCCTCCGTCGTCTATTATGAAGTCTGGCCTTTCATCGAGAACTTTCATGAGATTTTCCCGGTAGATGCTCTCGTCGTGTGTTCTTCTCGCATAAACGGTTATTCCCTTTGATCTGAGCGCTTCCGCCACATCATCCTGTGTTGAAAGTGGGTTGCTTCCTGTGATCACCACTTTCGCTCCAAGCTTTGACAGAGTAATCGCGAGATAGGCCGTTTTTGCTTCAAGGTGTATGCTCATTCCAACGGTGAAACCAGACAGCGGCTTTTCTCTCGAATACTCCTCGGCGATTTTGTTCAGAAGGGGCATGTATCTGGAAACCCAGTTTATCTTCATTTCACCTGTGTTCATCGTACTTTTCCCTCCAGTATTTTTTCGAAGAACCTCAGAATCTTCGTACCAAAGAATTCTTTCGCACTGATCGGTTCTACTTTTATCACACGAAATCCGAAAATCTTACCAGTGAGCACATCTGTAAAAATCTGATCTCCTATCATCACACAGCGCTTTGGATCGATTTTTTCCTTTTTCAGGAATCTCCAAAGCTTCAGACTGAAAGGCTTCCCCGCCCTCCAGATGAACATGACTGGAAGATCGACCTTTCTTGGTTTTCCATTAGAAACAACTACCACACGAGCTTTTTTTGCCAGTTCGATTAACAACCTTCTCTTACTCTCTTCAAGTTTGCTCTCTTTCCACGGAACAAGAGTGTTATCGAAGTCAAAAAAGAAACAGGTGTAGCCTTCTTTCAAAAGACCTTCGAAGTCTATGTCTTCGACCCTTTCAACTCTTTCGACTTTCATGCCTCGCCGGGATTCTCCTTTACCTCGAGGATTTCAAGATCCACCATCTCTTTACATCCTTCAAGGAGCTTTATAGCCTCCTCAGGAAAAGGAGTGATAATTTTCAAAACTCCATCTTCGTATTTTCTGATGTTGAACATATGCTCTTCCACCTCAAGAAGGTAGTTCAGAAGGTGAACATCCTCTTTTGAAACCCTCACGTAAACATCGTATTCCATATCAAGAATTCCTCCTCACAATCTCGAAGGTAAGAACTCTCAAAGAAGCGGTTATGTCTATGTTCTCTACCGGGACAGATACCTTTATCTTCACGGGGGCGAAATTCAGAATCCCCTTGATGCCTGCTTTTTCCAATCTTTCAGCTATCTCCTGAGCGTGTTCAGCGGGAACGGCTATCACTCCTATTTCGACACCGTGCTCTTCAACAAATTTTTCGAGTTCACTCACATCACTCACAGTAAGGCCAGGAGCTGCTTCTTTTCCTATCTTTGACGGATCGCTATCGAAAATTCCTATTATCCTGAAACCCTTTTCCTTCATCACTGTGTAGTTCGCAACTGCTCTTCCTATGTTTCCAGCTCCCACAACGACCAGTTTCCACTCTTTCTTTACACCGAGGATCTCGCCAATCGCATCGTAAAGATGTTCCACGTTGTAACCAACCCCGCGCTTTCCAAACTCTCCAAAATATGACAGATCCTTTCTTATCTGACTCGCTTTGAGATCGAGCCTTCTTGCGAGCTCTTCCGAGGATACCACCTCTACACCCTCATCGAGGAGCCTTTCAAGGCACATGTAGTAACTTACCAACCTTTTTGAAACGGGCTTCGGTATCTTTTCCGCCATTCTATCACCTCATACCACGATATTTACGATTCTTCCCTTCACGTAAATGAATTTCCTTATTGGTTTGCCATCGACGTATTCCTTGACCCTTTCTCTTTCGAGGACGATCCTCTTCAGATCCTCTTCAGAGATATCCACAGGCACAACCACTTTGTCTCTCACCTTTCCATTTATCTGGATGGCGATTTCGACTTCCTCCACTTCGAGCGCTTTTGGATCGTAGGAAGGCCAGGACTGCTGGACAACAAGACTATCGTTTCCGAGATCGTGCCAGAACTCCTCTGCAAGGTGCGGTGCGAAAGGTGAAAGAGCGAGTGTGAGTTTCTCTACTATCTCTCGCAGGAGTTTCCTGTTCCATTCCTCCTGCGGTACACTGTTCAAGTACTGGCTCAGGTGGTTCACGAGTTCCATCAGACCACTTATAGCGGTGTTGAACTTGAATCCACCTTCTATATCCTCCGTTATCTTCTTGATAATACTGTGAAGCTTTCTTCTGAGTTCCTTTTCTGTGGAGTTTTTCAACACAAGATTCTCCGTGTTTTCTTCTTTCACAAACGGAAGAACCGTGTAGAAAGTGTTCCAGAGCCTTTTGACGAATCTGTGAACACCTTCGATACCGGCGTCACTCCATTCGGCGTCTTTCTCTGGAGGTGCCATGAAGAGTATGTACATTCTCAAGGTATCCGCACCGTATTTCTCTATCATCTCATCCGGGGACACCACGTTCCCCTTCGACTTGGACATCTTGGCACCGTCTTTGTAAATCATTCCCTGTGTGAAAAGGTTGGTGAATGGTTCGTCGAAATTGAGATAACCCAGATCGTGCAGTACCTTGGTTACGAATCTGGAGTACAGCAAATGCAGTACGGCGTGTTCCACTCCTCCAATGTACTGATCCACCGGTAACCAGTAGTTCACGTCATCAGGCTCGAACGGCTTATCCTCCAGGTGAGGATTCACGTATCTGAGGAAGTACCAGGAAGAATCAACGAAAGTGTCCATGGTGTCCGTTTCTCTCTGGGCTTCTCCGCCACAGACGGGGCACTTTGTCTTCTTGAAACCTTCGTGGAAAGAAAGAGGAGATTGACCCGTTGGAAGGAATTCCACGTCTTTTGGAAGTCTCACGGGAAGGTCCTCTTCTGGAACGGGTACAACACCGCATTTTTCACAGTAGATGATGGGGATTGGAGCGCCCCAGTATCTCTGCCTCGATATGAGCCAGTCTCTCAACTTGTACTGGACCGACCTCTTTCCAATGCCTTTTTCCTCGAGCCAATTTATGACTTTTTCTATTCCTTCGCTGCTCGGTGTTCCATCGAACGGTCCGGAGTTCACCATGATACCCTCGCCTTCGTAGGCTTCTTCCATCTTCTCCGGATCGAGATCTTTGTCTGCTGGTTTAATCACAACCTTTATCGGAATTCCGTATTTTTTAGCGAAGGAGAAGTCCCTCTGATCGTGGGCAGGAACTCCCATGATGGCACCCGTTCCATACTCCATGAGGATGTAGTTTGCCACGTAGATCGGTATCCTCTCGCCGGTCACGGGGTTTATGGCGTACCTTCCCAGGAAGAACCCTTCTTTCTCGGCTTCGACAGAGGTTCTTCTGAATCTATCCTGCTGCTTTACACGTTCAAGGAATTCCTGAAGCTCTTCTTTCTTCTCCTCAGGAACGAGCTCTTCAACAAGGGGAGACTCCGGTGCAAGAGCCATGAAAGTGACACCCCAGAGTGTGTCGGGCCTGGTTGTGAAGACCCTGATCTTTGTATCCGATCCTTCGACAGGAAAATCTATTTCCGCACCGGTGCTCTTTCCTATCCAGTTTCTCTGCATGGTCTTGACGTGCTCCGGCCATCCTGTGAGCTTGTCCAGGTCGTTCAGCAGTCTTTCCGCGTAATCCGTGATCTTGAAAAACCACTGTTCGAGGTGCCTTATGGTGACGCTCGTTCCACATCTTTCACATTTTCCGTCTTTCACCTGCTCGTTCGCAAGAACAGTTTTACACTTGGGGCACCAGTTGACAGCCGCCTTTTTCTTGTAGGCCAAACCATTCTTGTAGAGCTGGAGAAATATCCACTGGGTCCACTTGTAGTACTCCTCGTCGCAGGTCGCTATTTCTCTGCTCCAGTCGTAGCTTATACCGAGTTTTTTCACCTGCTGCCGAATGGTGGCAATGTTCTTCCTTGTCCACTCTTCAGGATGAATTCCCTTTTCGATCGCGGCGTTCTCGGCGGGAAGTCCGAATGCGTCGTATCCGAACGGGTGAAGGACGTTGTATCCTCTCATCCTCTTGTATCTTGCAACTATGTCACCTATGACGTAGTTTTTCACGTGCCCTACGTGGAGAGTTCCAGAGGGATACGGAAACATCACGAGGGCATAATACTTGGGTTTCTCAGACCTCTGAGGTGTATAGAAGACCTTCTTTTCTTCCCATACTTCCTGCCATTTTTTCTCTATTTCCTGTGGTCTGTATTCCTTCATGTCTACACCTCCTGATATTTCCTTCTCAAAGTTAATAATATCAGATTTTTCAGCCATTTGTGATAGAATTTTTCGGAAAGGAGCTGGAAGGATGAGGGTGGTACTGATAGTCCTGGACAGCGTGGGAATAGGTGAGATGCCCGACGCTCATCTGTACGGCGATGAAGGGAGCAACACCATTGTGAACACCGCAAAAGCGGTAAGTGGGTTGCACCTTCCAAACATGGCAAAGCTGGGGCTCGGCAATCTCGACGACATACCGGGGGTTGAACCTGTGAAACCCGCAGAAGGCATCTACGGGAAAATGATGGAGAAAAGCCCCGGTAAAGACACGACGACTGGACACTGGGAAATAGCGGGTGTCATCCTCAAGAAGCCGTTCGATCTGTTTCCGGAAGGCTTTCCCAAGGAACTGATAGAAGAGTTCGAGAGAAGAACGGGGAGGAAAGTCATAGGTAACAAACCTGCATCCGGTACGGAAATCATAAAAGAACTCGGTCCGATCCACGAGAAGACCGGTGCTCTGATCGTGTACACATCAGCGGACAGTGTGTTTCAGATAGCGGCAAAGAAAGAAATCGTTCCCCTGGAGGAACTTTACAGGTACTGCGAAATCGCCAGGGAACTTCTGAACGAAATGGGATACAAAGTTGCCAGAGTCATCGCAAGACCCTTCACGGGAGAGTGGCCCAACTACGTTCGAACACCCGAAAGGAAAGACTTCTCGCTCGAACCGGAAGGTAAAACACTTCTCGATGTCCTCACAGAGAATGGAATACCCGTTTACGGTGTTGGCAAGATCGCAGATATATTCGCCGGAAGGGGCGTGACGGAAAATTACAAGACGAAGGACAACAACGATGGAATAGACAAAACGATCTCACTCATGAAGGAGAAAAATCATGACTGTCTGATCTTCACAAATCTTGTGGATTTTGACACCAAATACGGCCACAGAAACGACCCCGTTTCTTATGCCAAAGCCCTCGAGGAGTTCGACGCGAGATTACCCGAGATCATGCATAATCTGAATGAGGACGACGTTCTTTTCATCACTGCAGATCACGGATGTGATCCCACAACTCCCTCAACGGATCACTCCCGGGAAATGGTCCCCCTCCTTGGATACGGAGGAAGACTGAAAAAAGACGTTTACGTTGGCATCAGGGAAACCTTTGCCGACCTGGGCCAAACCATCGCCGATATCTTCGGAGTTCCCCCACTTGAAAACGGAACCTCCTTCAAAAACCTCATATGGGAGTGAAAGATGAGACCATGGCATACCTCGAAGTTCTCAGGTATCTCTACCACAAAAGACCTATGGGAAAGGTGAAACCAGGTCTTGAGAGGATCTCAATGCTACTTTCAAAGCTGGGAAATCCCCATCTGGAATACAAAACCATACACATAGGTGGCACGAACGGAAAGGGTTCTGTTGCAAACATGGTCAGTAACATTCTGGTATCTCAAGGGTACAGAGTGGGATCATATTACTCCCCTCATCTGAGCACGTTCAGAGAAAGGATAAGGTTAAACGAAGAGTACATATCCGAAGAGGACGTGGTGAAGATCTACGAAACAATGGAGCCGATTCTGAACGAGCTCGACAAAGAAGAAATATTCTCCCCAAGCTTTTTTGAAGTTGTAACGGCGATGGCTTTTCTCTATTTCGCGGAAAAAAACGTTGACATTGCCGTCCTGGAAGTTGGTCTTGGAGGCAGACTGGACGCAACGAACGTGGTGTTCCCTCTTTGTTCCACCATTGTCACGGTGGACAGAGATCACGAAAAAACGTTGGGATACACCATAGAACAGATCGCATGGGAAAAATCCGGAATAATAAAAGAAAGAGTTCCCCTTGTGACAGGGGAAAGAAAAAGAGAAGCCCTCAAAGTGATGGAAGATGTTGCCCGAAAGAAGAGCTCAAGGATGTACGTCATCGACAAGGATTTTTCCGTTAAGGTTAAATCTCTGAAACTTCACGAAAACAGATTCGATTACTGTGGGGAAAACACCTTCGAAGATCTCGTCCTGACCATGAACGGTCCTCACCAGATAGAAAACGCCGGTGTTGCCCTGAAGACTCTTGAAGCAACAGGACTTCCGTTGAGCGAGAAAGCAATACGCGAAGGCTTGAAAAATGCGAAGAATCTGGGAAGATTTGAAATCTTAGAGAAAAACGGGAAGATGTACATCCTCGATGGAGCGCACAACCCTCACGGAGCGGAAAGCCTTGTCAGAAGCTTGAAATTGTACTTCAACGGCGAACCCTTGAGCCTGGTAATAGGTATTCTGGACGACAAGAACCGGGAGGACATTCTTCGAAAGTACACCGGAATCTTCGAAAGGGTCATAGTCACCCGTGTTCCTTCACCTCGTATGAAAGACATGAACAGCCTTGTTGACATGGCAAAGAAATTCTTCAAAAACGTGGAAGTCATAGAAGATCCCCTGGAAGCGATCGAATCTACTGAAAGAGCCACGGTTGTTACAGGATCACTGTTTCTAGTGGGATACGTAAGGGAGTTCCTGACAACCGGAAAGATAAATGAGGAGTGGAAACTATGATAGCGGGAATCTCTGGAAGGGTTTTGAAAAAGAGTGGAAACGTTCTTCTCGTAGAAACAAAATCCGGTGTCGTCTTCGAAATCGTCTGCGACGTTCAAACCAGTGAGGAAGTGAAAGAAGGCGGGGAATGTTTTCTTCACACATTTTTGAGCGTTTCACAGGATGGCATCACCCTCTACGGGTTTTCAAACGAAATGAAGAAGGAACTCTTCCTTTCTCTCACAAAGGTTTCCAGGCTTGGGCCAAAAACGGCCCTGAAGATCATCTCGAACGAAGATGCGGAAACACTGGTAGCAATGATCGCCTCTCAGGACGTGGAAGGCCTTTCAAAACTTCCCGGCATCAGTAAGAAAACAGCGGAACGGATCGTGATGGAACTGAAAGATGAATTCGAAAGTGCTGGAATAAAAGACATGAGAATCTATCATGAATCCTTAGAAGCCCTGGTATCACTGGGATACCCGGAGAAACAGGCAAGAGAAGCGGTGAAACAGGTGTACAGAGAGGGAATGAAAACATCCGAGTTGATAAAAGAAGCTTTAAAGTTTCTGAGTCACAGATAGTTTCTTTTCAATGTAAAGCAGAAAGAATCCAAGAGTTAGTGAGAGTACAAGACTCAAGACAGATGGCAGAACGACGTTTGTATTCATCTTTTTCGGAAGAACCTCGTAGAGAGACGCGAGAATCATCCCACCGATGAAACTGTAAGTTTCCTCCCGGAATCTTTTCAAAAGAAAGTTCATGATCTTTACGGAGACAAGAATTCCGGCGACAACTCCGATGGAGAATATCAAAAGTTCACCAATTATCAGGTGCGAAACCAGATAAAGAACGTGATCGTAAACACCGAAAATCAGAAGGATCAGCGAACCACTGATACCGGGCACTACCATGGCCGTAGCCGCTACAAAACCTCCCAGAACAAGAAGGAACATACTCTCCTTCGCAGTTGTTTCACCTGAAAAATGCAACATAAAAATCAAAAACATCCCAAGCAAGACAAAAAATATGTTCACAGGTTTGATCGAGAAATATTCCTTTGTTTTTACAAAGCTAACGATGATGAGTCCCAAAAAAAAGAAATGTGTCGGAACTGGATACTTCGAAAGAAAGATTTCTAAGAAGCGTGCTATACCAAATACTCCCACCAAAACACCAGCTCCCACAGGTATCAGCACCTTCAGAGATCTCGAATTTCCATGAAAAAAAGAATTCACGGATTCTATCAGTTTCTCATAGACACCCATGAGAACGGCGATTGTCCCACCGCTGACACCCGGTACCACGTTCGCTATTCCCATAAGAACACCTGAAAAGAAGAACCACACCTTCATTCCTCCCTGAGTTTATTCTTGGCCACAAGAACTAGCTTCCTTGCATCCTCTTCATCGTACGCTTCTTTCTCTTCCAACTCTTTGATGACCTCTTCCACATCAAGGTTCACTTCTTCTGCCGTGAGATCATCTGGTATCTCCTCTGAATTTTCGAGAATTTCTCTGGCTCTGTTTTTCACCTCATCGACATCTACATATTCTTCACGATTAGATTCCTGAACTTTACCGAGGAGCTCTTCCAGAAAATCGAGTTTTTCCGCAAAGGTTTCACTTGGTTTCTCCTCGGGAATCTCTTCGACGGTACCCTCTGGCAGTTCCTCAACAACTTCTGGAGTTTCTTCGGCAATACTGGATTTCTTCTCAGAGCGTATCGCCAGGCGCTTCATCAAGAACCTTTGAAGAAAGAAAACTGATAAGAAGGTGGCAGCAGAAACAACCATCGGCAGCCAGAAAGGGATACTCTTTGTAGCTTCAACCTTTTTTGATTCAGAACCTGCCTTCTCGGTTTCTATATACTTTTTCCAGACCTCTTCCGGGACACTCAATCTTTTCAGAATTTCTTGTGCCACTACGTTATCCGGAAAATTCGAAAGGTAAGCACGGGCTTTCTCGTAGTCACCTATTGCGTAAGCACAGATTCCCATTTTCAGTTTCACAAGGGGGTCTCTTTCTTCAATGGTTGGATCCTCTCGAAGCGCATTCTCAAAAAGTTCGAGTGCCCTTCTGTAGTCACCTTCGAGGTATGCACTCAAAGCGCTAGAATAGAGATCGTTGGCAACAGAAACCAGAGAAAGCAAGATGAAAATCAAAATCAGTCCTTTGACAACCACCACTCTTCTACCGATACTCTCACCTTCTCATCGAACACAATGAAAAGACTCTCATTTCCCGGGAACACATCGATAATTCCCCTGTCGAACCGCTGAGCTTTTCCAGCAGAAAGATCCAGAATGACGCCATCGTAAACAACCAGTATCCTGCCCTGAAAGTTCAGGACCTTTTTTGGAACAGCGAGACCGTAATTTTTTGTTTCCGATCTGCTGCTGGAAACGAAGGCAATAGATCCATCGTTGAGCAAAATATAGAATGCATCGTCCTTGAAAGAAGCATCTACTATCTTCACCTTCTCTCCGAACAGAGAACTTAACACTCTTCCTTTTTCTTTGAAATCTGAACCTATTGCAACAACCTCTCCATCCGTTATGAGAAGGTAGTTTCCATTCTCTGATTTCATTCGAACCGTTGTACCGGGAGAGGTAGCGATAAGTTTTTCCGCTCCATTCCTGAAAAGATAGTACCTCACACCACCCGGAACCACCCTGGCATAGATAATCGCGTTCCTTGTTATTAGAGCGTCACTGATGTCACCGACAAGAGGAAAGGGTGCGTATTTCTTTATTCCTATGTTGTCTATTATGAAAATGTCGCCTTCACCTACGAACGACGCGTAATCTTCTATCTTTTTAAAAAACTCTATTTTCTTGTCGAGAACCTTCTTGTCCCAGGCAAAAACTCCCGACTCGGTAGCGATGTAGACTTCCTTACCCACCAGGGCTCCAGACAGATAGGAAGAAAGCTCCAGAGATCGGATCCGTTCTAAAAAGTTTTCAAAGAGAATGTTAACTGGTAGCACGGGAAATTCAGTACCTTCCGTCTCTTTAACTTCAACAACCTTCTGAGCACTTTCCTCAGAGAGCTCCGGGTTTTTCGATGGAAGGTATTCCTCGTAATCATCGCTCCTGAAACCGGAAAACACCTGAACCTCGTACTTCAAAAGTTCTCTTATGTAGGCTACGTTCTCCTCACGGGAATAGAGATCGTAAAAATTCCCGCTCAACTGCTCAACTTTACCCACCCGACAGGACTGAATGGAAACGAAACCATCTCCCCTTCCTTTTACGAACTCCGGATAGAACCTCTCAAGTTCCGTTCCGGACACATCAACACCGTAAGGTGGGGTGTCTCCACAGATGGATACTATTTCCACATCGTTTCTTGAAAACCCCCCGAGTTCTTTCACAAGTTGAGAATCCGGAAGGATTTCCTGCACCACCTCACCCAGGGTGTCTATGAGATTTCTGATGTGCAATGTCAACATCTTCAGCTTCGTCCACTCTATTCCGAATATGTCTTCCAACACCTCTGGGTCTTTGCCGTAGAAGATAGAAGAGAAGTAGAGGGGATTCACCACGTTGGTACCCTGAACCGGCGTTGAAAGAAGAACGACTTTTCTGACGTTGTTCACCTCAGGATGACGTTGCAGCATCCTCAAGACGATCAGTCCACCCGTTCCATGTGCAAGGATGTCGAACTCGTACTGTGAATATTTCAAGATCTCTTGGGAGAGAAAATCCGATTCGAAGTCAATGAAGCTTCTTCTTCCTTCTTTTTCTATGAAGCTTCTGTACATCTCACTGTAAGCCAGGGAACGCGGTTCATAAAGGGCGTATTCGTACGTCATGATCGTTCTGTCGGGGAAAATCGTCTCCCATATGTTGTTGTCCTTAACGACACCTTCAAAGGTAGGATCTTCTCCAGGTACCAGAAGAACAGCTGGCCCGGAGCTGTTCACAGCTTCCCTCAGAAGCCTTATCCCATGTTTTTGAAAACCGGCCGATCTCAAAACCACTCCAAAAACGGAAAGATGGTACGTGAAGGCCTCCACATAATATCCTCTTTCGTCCTTTCCTATCATCGATCCGGGAATGATACGGTATCCACCATCCTCTGTCGCGTACGCAAAGGTGAGATTGTTGTAATTCTCCCCTCTGAGGTATTTGGCGTCGAAATAGTATTTGAGACGTATCGGTTTCAGAGCAAACTCATCTACGCCGTCCGCAAATTCCACCCTGTAAAGATCTCCCACGAACACATCCGGATAAAGCTTTCTTTCTTCATCGGAAAGCCTCGTGATTTTCAAAACCTTTTGTTTTCCAAAAGCTCCAGGTGGTATCTCCACCCTCAAATTGATAAAACCAGATTCCGCTCCTTCTTTTCCAATCTTCAAGGAGCCTTCTTTTTGAAAAAAGATCAGAAGGAAAAACACCGTTATGCTTATAAACACCAGGGTAAAAAACAGAATCTTCCTTTTCAAAACAATTTCTAGGAGTTTTTTTAAAAAACTCATCTCTCCTCCACCATCTGTTTGAGTTCTTTCAGAAGAAACAGCGTGCGAAAGAGACCTTCTGATTCGATACCTTTCAAAACTTCTTCATAATACTTATCGGCCATCTCACGAGCTTTCTGAATCCCCACCTTTTTCACAAGCGTCACTTTTTCTGTGTCTTTTCCGAGGTCCTTTCCCACCTTTTCGAAAGACCCAAGAATGTCTTTCAGATCGTCGTATATCTGGAAAGCCACCCCGAACTTCTCTCCGAGGAGTTTCATCTTGGTGTGATCCTTTCCTTTCAGGATAAATGGAGCTGAGAAACAGAAAGCAAATAGCGCTCCCGTTTTGAAAGCGTACATTCTCTCCACCATCTCCTGCGAGACTTCCATCTTTCTTCTTTCGAATTCCACATCCATCGCTTCCCCCAAAAGAAGTTTGTAGGCCGTTTCCGAAAACTCTTCAAAAATCTTTGAATTTCCGATTTTAGATATCTGAGAAAAAGCGAGGAAGAACAGACCATCTCCCGCAAGAAGGGCGATATCTTCACCATAGGTCCTGTGACAAGAAGGCTTCCCTCTTCGAAAATCCGCGTTATCTATTGGGGGAAGATCATCGTGTATCAGAGAAGCCGTGTGAAAGAGTTCAACGGCCACCGCCACATCGAGAAGTTTTTCCTCTTCCACTCCCAAATCCTCACCCAGTGTCAAGACGAGGAGAGGACGGATCCTCTTTCCTCCAACCGTCGCGGAGTACAGCATGGCTTCTTCTGTGAGAAGATCCCATCCAGGCCTCAAAATCTCGCGTATTCTTTCTTCAACTTTCTCCTTCTTCATCTTCTTCCCTCTTCTTTTCTATCATCTGTTTGAACGTATCTATGTTCAGATTTTCAACGAACTTCTTGAATTCCTCTTCCTCGTCCTGTGTTTCGTTTACTTCCAACTCGATAGAGTGTTTCTCCACCAGATTGTCCGATACGAAAATGGGTGCCCCGGTCTTCACAGCGAGTATGATCGCATCGGAAGGTCTGGAATCGATATCTATCAAAGCAGCCTCTTCATCTTCCTCGTCCGTGTACGTGAGATCTCTTATCACGAGGGTTGCGTAGAAGGTGTTATCCTTCAAAGAGTGAATGATCACCTTATCCACGCGTGCTTCAAGAGATTCAAGAACACTCAAAAGGAGATCGTGAGTCAGAGGGCGTGGAAACTCCATCTTCTCCATCGCGAGGGCCAGAGCATGCCCTTCACACGCTCCTATCCAGATGGGAAGCACTCTATTTGTACCTTCAATGCCGAGAATAACTACTGGCGTGTTACTCACTCTATCGAGCGCCAGAGTCTTCACCCATGCCTTCCTCAAGACAGTTCCCTCCTTTCTGAAACACTCCGCACCAGACTTTATTTTACAACTAAATTTCAATACGAAAAAGGAACCAACCAGTTCCTGTAGAATCCTATTTGAAAGGGGGAAGAGAACATGAAAAAACTGACCGTCTACCTTGCAACGACGAATCCGCACAAAGTTGAAGAAATAAAGATGATCGCTCCAGAATGGATGGAGATTCTGCCCTCTCCCGAAAAAATCGAAGTAGTCGAGGACGGTGAAACGTTTCTGGAAAACTCCGTGAAAAAGGCCGTGGTCTACGGGAAAAAACTCAAACATCCTGTGATGGCGGACGATTCCGGACTGGTCATCTATTCCCTGGGAGGATTCCCCGGTGTCATGTCTGCCCGGTTCATGGAGGAACATTCCTACAAAGAGAAGATGAGAACCATACTGAAGATGCTTGAAGGAAAAGATAGAAGAGCTGCTTTCGTGTGCAGTGCTACCTTTTTCGATCCTGTGGAAAACACCCTTATTTCTGTTGAAGACAGAGTAGAAGGCCGAATAGCCAACGAAATAAGAGGGACAGGCGGTTTCGGATACGATCCGTTCTTCATACCGGATGGATACGATAAGACCTTCGGCGAAATTCCTCATCTCAAAGAAAAAATCAGTCACAGATCAAAGGCCTTCAGAAAGCTCTTTTCGGTTCTTGAGAAGATCTTAGAATCAGAAAACCGGTGAATCCCAGGAGAATCAGCACGGCACTCAGCAGCTGAGCAGCTTTTATGTTTCCAATCATGAGGCTATCGACCCTCAATCTCTCTATCACGATTCTTCCAAGTGAGTAGAGGACAAAATAGAGGCACGTTACTTCGCCGTGCCTTTTCCTGTACCTTTTGAAATAAACACTCAACATGAAAAACACCAGCAGATCCCATATGGACTCATAAAGAAACGTAGGATGAAAGAAGGAATAATCTTTGTACACAACGGGTCTGTAGGGCTCTGGCACGAACATTTTCCACGGAAGGTTCGTGGGAACACCGAATGCCTCGTAGTTGAAGAAGTTTCCCCATCTTCCTATCGCCTGCCCCAGCGGCAATACGGAGGTGAACAAGTCTGTTGCTTGCAAAAAAGTGAAGGAAGGCTTTTTCAATCGAACATACAAGAAGCCTGTGAGAAGAGCACCAATCACAGCTCCATGTATGGCAAGTCCTCCTTCCCAGATCTTCAAAGCATCCCACAAACTTCTGTAATACTTCAAATTGAACAAGACATAATAAAGGCGCGCTCCAACAATACCGGCTATCACTCCGTAGAAAATGAGCTCATCGAATTCTTCCAAGTTTATGCCTTCATTCTTCGCTCTCTTTCTTGCCACAAAGTAGCTGATCAAAAAGCCCATGAGAATCAAAGTGGAATACCATCTGAGTTCAAAGCCTCCGATTCGAAATATGTACCTGCTGAGCAGAATTTCTCCACTGAAAACTTTTGATAGAAAAATAAACAGAAAAACGAAGAAAAGCGTCGATCCAGCAGCAATTAAGAGAAAAGCGAGGATTTTCTTCATTTTCTTCTCCGCCCCCAGATAACTCTCAGTGCTATTTTGTATCTGGTAGGAATGAGTACAACATGTCCACTATCCATAACTACCGCGGTTCTTGCTTGTTTTCCAAACGTCGCGTTTATTATTTTGTTCGCGTAAAAATCCACGTTCTTGAGCCTCTTTTCCACAGAAGTACTGATAGGCATAACGGCTATCACTCTTTCTCTTGGAAGAAACACCTTTCTTCCAAAGGAAACAAAACTCACTTTTCCACCCCCCACAGTGAGTATGATACCATTTTTTAGGGGGGTGAAATAATGGATGCTCTGGGAAAACTTTACACCTCGACCGCTATAGTAACCGTGAACGTGGAAGGGAAACTCAACGGGATCACTGTAGCGTGGGTGACGAGAGTTTCCTGGCAACCTCCCATGGTGGCCGTTTCGATAGGAAAAACCAGATACACAAGAGAACTCATGGACAGGACAGATTCCTTTGCTGTGTGCATTCTCGGAAAAGACGCAAAAGAAATAGCTGAATACTTCGGAACTGTTTCTGGCAGAAACACAGACAAATTCAAAAAATATCCCTACACGATGAGCGAAGGGAACCTTCCCATTCCAGAAGGAACAATCGCTTACATTGAGTGCGACAAGACTGGACAGTTTGAAGCGGGGGATCACATCGTCTACATCGGAACTGTGCGAAGGCAGAAAGTACTGAAAGATGAGCCTCCTCTCATATTCGGAGAACACGAACTGTTGTGAAAGGCAGGGCTCGCCCCTGCCTTTATTTTTTCACGTTTCTTAAAACAGCTCGAAAAAAGTCCCCGTACACTGGAGGCGGGAGGTGATCGAGGATGAAAAGGCTTTTTACACTGATACTGATTTCCCTGCTGGTCGCGCTCGCTTTTTCTCAGGTGAAGAACGTTATCTACCTCATTGGAGACGGTATGGGTCTTTCTCAAGTCTATCTCACCAGCATGCTCGAAGGAAGACCCCTCTCGTTCATGAAGACTCCTTACATCGGACTTGTGAAGACACACTCCGCAAACAGCTGGGTGACTGATTCCGCAGCAGCGGGCACAGCGCTGGCATCGGGGTTCAAAACGAACAACGGTATGATCAACATTCTCCCCGATGGAACGGTGGTACCCACTATCTTCGAAGTGGCAAAGACCTACGGAGTTCGAACGGGTATCGTTGTTACCTGCAGAGTAACACATGCGACGCCGGCTGCTTTCTACGCACACGTTAAAAGTAGAGATGAAGAGAACGAAATAGCAAGACAACTCGTTGAGAATGAAACAGTCGATGTGGTGATGGGGGGAGGTTGGGCAAACTTTCTTCCCAAGGATCTCGGTGGAAAACGAGATGACAACCTCAACTTGATTGAACTTGCAAAAGAAAAAGGGTATATATACGTGAAAACCAGAGAGGAACTCTCAAAAATCTCCGCGGATTCAGATAAAATACTCGCTCTCTTTGCACCAAGTCACCTGGATCCTGCAAGTAGCAGAAAGGAGCAGCCGATGCTCTATGAAATGGTGGAAAAAGCGCTCGAGATACTGTCGAAAGATGATGAACCCTTCTTCCTCATGGTGGAAGGCTCCCAGATAGACTGGGAAGCCCACGATAACGACATCTACGGGGTCTGGAAAGAAGTCGTGGAATTCGACAAAGCCGTTCAGGTGGCGCTCGATTTCGCCCTCAAGAGGGGAGACACCCTCGTCATCGTAACTGCCGACCACGAAACGGGTGGATTAGGGCTTTCTTCGGGCGACTACAGAGTAGATGTGGACAAAATCAGAAACTTCAAAAAAACAACGGACTGGATCATGGCAAATTACTCGCCAAAAGATCGGGAGAAATTCAAAAAGGCCATCGAAGAGTATTTCGGTTTGACTCTTTCTGATGAGGATCTGAACAGGATTTCCATGTCCAAAAATCCAAAGATCGAACTTGGAAGGATCCTGGGAGAAAAGGTTAGCGTTGGGTGGACCACCACAACACATTCAGGAACTCCCGTTCCCATCTTCGCTTTTGGTCCGGGTGCCGAAAACTTCACCGGATTTCTCGACAACACCGAGATTCCAAGGATCATAATGAAACTCACAGGGTACTCTCTTCAGTATCCACTTCTGAAAGAACCCGTAACGAAATGAGGGGCGATCTGCCCCCTCATTTGAACACATCGAGCTCTTCTACCTCATCAAACACACCTATGATCTTGTAAAACGCCGTGACCCTTTCCAGGTCCCTAATATCCTCTTCTTTCAAAGGTGCCTCAACTTCCACAAAGAACACGTAATCTCCCAAGAACGTCCTTGCGGGCCTTGACTCCAGCTTTCTGAGGTTTATTCCTCTGCTTGCGAAGATATCCAGAACTGCCTTCAAAGAGCCCGGTCTGTCCTGAACTCCAAAGAAAAGGGAGGTGTATTTTCCTTCCATCTTTCCTGTTTTCCTTCTTATGATGTAGAACCTCGTTATATTCTTTTCTTTCAAGTCCTGAATGCTCCTCCTCAGTATGAGTAACCCATACATCTTTGCGGCACTCTCTGACATGATGGCAGCGGATTCGTCATCCAGGAGGTTTACAGCGTCGCTCGTCGAAGAAGTGTACCGAATCTCAGCGTGCGAAAGGTACGTGTTGATGAATCCAAGAGACTGAGATATGGCCTGGGGATGAGAGTAGATCCTTTTTATCTCCTTCAGATCCAGTTTTTTCTTTGCCACGAGACAGTGGTGTATCTCGAGCTTTGCCTCACCAAACACCTCCACTTCGTGGTTGAGCAAGGCGTCCAGTACAGGGATGACCGTTCCATAGGTGGAATTCTCAATAGGCACGATTCCATAATCTACCTCACCTTTTTCCACCATTTCTATGATCTCGTCAGTTGTGGAACAGTACTTCAGGGGTATTCTTGAACCTATCAGTTTCATGGCCATCTCATCACTGAAACTTCCCATGGGCCCCAGCACGGCCACCGTCTTGGAAATTCCAAGTAATCTGTACTCCTCTTCTTTGGCAAGCTTCATTATTTCCTCGAATATGCGTCTCATTCTAACAGGATTGAGATCTGTCCTGTCCAGAATCTCCTTTATCTTCTGTTCTTCTATATCCCTTATAACGATGGGAGAGTCTGTCTTTTTCTTTTCCTTTGCGACATCTCTTGCCACTTTCATTCTCTCTTCGATAAACCTGAGCAGTATGAAATCTATCAACCTGATTTTGTGCCTCATCTCAGTGATATCGGAAGGATCTCTCAAAGCAGCGAGGACTTTTGAGACGATGTTGGGTGTCTCTTCAGGAGTGCTTCCTTCGCTGAGGTTTGCAATGACTTCTTTCCCCCGTCTCAGAAACGATTCCTTCTCTTCCTCCCAAGAAAGAAGATGAGAAACGTGATCGATCAAAAAGGGATCCCGAAACGCTGAACCAAGGTAGAAAACAGCACACGACCTGTCCAGAAGTTTCACATAATCATCCCATAACACGTCCTTTAACACAACACCCAATTTTCTCAGAAAATCAAGAAAGTTCTCGATTGCTTCATCGGAGACCTTCTCAACAACATAAAACTCAGAGTAAGCGAATTCTCCGTGAAAGACCGGAAAGATGCTTGCAAAGCGAATCGATTTTTCCTTATAAAACGGAATTGATTTTTCCTTGATGGGATAGAGATCAACGATTCTCTGATTCGAAGATAATATCTCGAGAATCTCACTCGAGACGATGAGATCCGCGTCTTCAATCGATTCGGAAAGCTGCCACTCTGAATCTTCCAGTTCCTTTCTCAAAGCGTCCATAAGAGTTCCTTTCCCGGAAACATAAACTTTCAAATTATCCTACCTCCTTGAACTCTGATCTCTCAAAATATTCTACAACACGGAATTTTTAATCATCAATCGCTTTTTCGTTGGTTCTATTAAAGGAAAATTCAAATTACGTATAAGGAAATTTGAATTCACACATAATTATTACATAATGACGCGTGGTATAATCTGGCTTGAACACCATATCGTGGAGGGGTGATAAAGTGAAAACAGCTATTCTCGACAGATTCGTGTTTTCTGACGAAGTTAGAGATATCATAGAAAACGCCCCCGAGATAATAATACCAGAGAGCAGGAAAGAAATACTTGACCTTGCCATAGCCGGTAGAGACCTTTTCGAAGTAGGCTACGAAGTTCCTGGCAAAGGCTTCGTAGTCGAAGCAACAGTTACCCGCTGTAAAAATGGTCTGGTGGTCAATTACCCCGAACCGTACATGAGACGAAGAGACCCAAACGCACTCGTAGTTGGTGACAATCTGGAAACGGACAAGCCGCGTTTCAGAGAAAGATTCGGAAAAGAATTCGAACCTATTCGACAGGAAACCTTCGAGTGGCTGAAAAAACAGGAGTTGATCCTGCTACCTTTCATGGCCGGTGGATACGATTACGGATATCCTGCCGTTCTGATAGCCCCCAAAAACGCCGGGTTCTTCGTTGGCGGTCTTGCCGATCTCCAGTTCTTCGTACCGGCCAGCGAAGTCCCCGAGAATTTCAAACCCAAACTCTACATGTTCTTAGCCCCGCCTTTCAGACACACACACTTCGACGGCAAACAGGTGGTCGTCCACTACAGACACAACTCCCACTATGAGATCTTCTCCTACAATCTTTATCCAGGTCCCAGCGCCAAGAAAGGAGTCTATGGATTTCTTCTCCACGTAGGCGAGAAAGAAAAATGGGTCACCGCGCACGCATCTGCAGTGAAGGTTATCACACCCTACGAAAACGAGCTCGTGATCATGCATGAAGGGGCAAGTGGAGGAGGAAAGAGTGAAATCCTCGAAGAGATACACAGAGAACCGGATGGAAGAATAAAGCTCGCCGAAAACATTGTGACCGGTGAAAAATTCTATATGGAACTGAAACAATCCTGTGTTCTCATGCCTGTAGCGGATGACATGTTTATGTGCCATCCAAAGCTCCAGACGGGAAAGAAACTCGTGGCCAAAGACGCGGAAGCTGGATGGTTCATAAGGGTCGACCACATAACAGAATACGGAAGCGCTCCGGATCTGGAAAGGCTGACCATACATCCGCCTGAACCGCTCATATTCCTCAACATCTACGCCGTTCCAAACTCAACCGCATTGATCTGGGAACACATCGAAGATGAACCAGGAAAACCATGTCCGAACCCGCGTGTCATCATACCGAAACGTTTTATGAAGAACGCGGTTTCCGAACCCGTGAAAGTGGATGTGAGAAGCTTTGGAGTGAGAACTCCTCCTTGCACGAAAGAAAAACCAACGTACGGGATCGTGGGTTTGATGCAGATTCTGCCCCCTGCGCTGGCATGGCTCTGGAGACTGGTAGCACCAAGAGGACACGCAAATCCAAGCATTGTCAGCACCAAAGGTATGACCAGCGAAGGAGTAGGATCCTTCTGGCCCTTCTCTTCTGGAAAAATGGTAAGACTCGCTAACATTCTTCTCGAACAGATCATAGATACACCAGAGACAAGATACATCCTCGTACCAAATCAGTATATCGGCGCTTACAAAGTAGGGTTCATGCCGGAGTGGATTGCAAGAGAGTATCTCTCAAGGAGGGGCGGCGTCAGATTCAGACCAGACCAGCTCGTTCCATCGAAATGTTCGCTCCTCGGTTTTTCTCTCAAAGAGATGAAGATCGAAGGAAACACCATTCCGAAAGAACTTCTGCAGCCACACTTGCAATCCGAAGTAGGTGAGGAAGCTTATGAAAAAGGTGCCCAAGAGTTGAAAGACTTCTTCAAGAGAGAACTGAAAAAATTCCTGACCGAAGACCTGAATCCCGTGGGAAGAGAAATCATCCAGTGCTGTCTCGACGACGGATCTCTCGATGACTATCTCAAGATCATACCGATGAATTTTTAAAGCGGGGAGAATTCCCCGCTTTTTTAAAGTCCGAAGTCTTCCAGCGTCAGAATCACCTTGAACCTTCCCGGCTGTCTCACCCCAGATTCCACTACCAGAAAGTAGTCACAGATCCTCTGAGGAGAAGAACAGTCTGCACAGAATCCTGTTTTTGTGCACGGTGTTTCCAGATTCAGTCGTTTCGAATTCATCGGAGAGATGTATCTCAGCCTTTCTCTCGCCTCCTCTACGTCTTTCACCACCTTGTTCACACTCGCTATCACAACCACGTTTTTTGGTCCAAAAACAACGGCGGCTACCCTGTTACCGTTCCCATCGAGAAAGACCAATTTTCCATCTTCCGTTATGGCATTCACACTGGTGAAGTAATAGTCGGCCCAGAAACTCTTTCTGTATATCTCCTCCACTTCCTCCCTCGTTTTGGCAGCTGCCCTGTCAAGGAAGTTGTACCTGCCGCTGCGCAAAAGTTCAATCACACCTGTATCTGCCAGGGTGAGGGAACCACCAGCCGATACCGTTGCACCCTCCGGGATAAGCTCTTTCACTCTCTCAAGAATTTCTTCACGATCACGAGCAATCCATACCTCATGTTTCTTTTTTCTTAAGTTGTTAGCCACGTGCTCTGCGAGTTTCTCTTTTTTCCATAGCCATAGTTCCTCTCTCAAGCTCATAACTCTATACCTCCTTTTTGTTGAATTTGTGTGATTTATAGAGAAAATCTTATTAACTGAAACTAAAATGGTAGGTTTAGTGGTAGGTTTTGTGTACATTTTGTAGTATCTGAGTTTTAAATACATACCATATATTGTATTAAATAGACAAACAATTGCATGAAACTGAATATATGCAAAGCAAACCTACCACCAAACTCTGTATTGACCATTTTAGGACAACTTCAGTGTGGTAGGTTTCTGAATCTCTCATCAATAGACTATTTTAGTCTTTACAAACAATATTACCGTTCAGATTCAAGATTCTACAACGTCCTTTTAATGAGCGTTACAGAAAACCTACCACCTAAAATCCAGTATCCAAGCCGATTTCAGAGAAACCTACCACTTACCTACCACTTACCTACCACCCGGGTGGTAAGTTGCAGACATCATTAAAAGCCTCATCAGAAGCCTGTTCAAAAATTTCAATACTCGAAACCTACCACCTGCGTCCCCTATTATTTACTACTACTAATAATAGCAGTATAATTGATCCTGAAAAGAGGTGATAGAAAATGAACTGGAAAGTAGAACTCTCGGAAATAGAAAAAAAGAAGCGATTCTTTCTGGAAGGCATCTTTGATAAGGACGGTATAGAACTCGATGTTGGCTTTTGCAGATTCCTGGAACCTGTTCAGGTGAAAATGGTCGTTGCAAAGACAAAAGATGGTTTCACCGTTGGTGGATACGTTCACACGGCGGTAGAACACCCCTGTGCCAGATGTCTTGAACCCGCTCGTGTTGAGATAAGAGGAGTCATAGAAGCTCTCTATCTACCAGAAAGCATGAGAAAAAATGTAAAAGAAGAGAAACTTGAATCTTTGAAAAACATCATATACTATCATGAAACGGAATTCGATCTTTCAGAAAGAATCATCGAAGCAATAGTGGTTGCCATTCCAGAAAAAGTTCTGTGCAAACCGGACTGCAAAGGGTTGTGTCCCTACTGCGGTGCCAATTTGAATGAAGAGCCCGATCATAAATGTGATAAAATTCCTGTGGTTGACAGCAGATTCGAAATCCTTGCCGAGTTAAAAAATAAACTCAAAAACGAGGAGGTATAAAAGATGGCTGTTCCAAAGCAAAAGAGGTCCAGATCGAGAACTCATCACAAGAGAGCGAAGATCTACAGAGCAATAAGCGTGCCTCTTGAGAAGTGCCCAAACTGTGGAGAATACAAGATGCCACACAGGGTCTGTCTACACTGCGGTTACTACAAAGGAAAACAGGTGCTTGAGATATCGGAGTGATAGAGTGAAAATAGCGATCGATGTGATGGGTGGTGACAGAGCGCCCGATGAAATTTTGAAGGGCGCTCTTTTGGCTTCAAAAGAAGTTGAGGGAGAGATAGTACTCATCGGACCCGAAGAAATAGTGAAGAACAAAGGTCTTCCCTTTGTTTCTGCCTCTGAAATCGTTAAAATGGACGATCCTCCTCTGGAAGTTCTCAGAAAAAAGAACTCTTCGATGCATATGGGCTTGAAGTTGCTCTCCGAGGGAAAAGTGGATGCGTTTGTGAGCGCTGGTGCCACTGGTCCTCTCTTTCTTGGTGCCACTTCAATCGTGGGTAAACTGGAAGGCATCGAAAGACCCGCACTTGGAGTAGCCGTACCTTCGCTCAAGGGAGCTACCGTTCTCATCGACGCGGGGGCGAACGCCAAGGTCAGACCAGAGCATCTGGTTGATTTTGCTTTCATGGGAATCGCTTACTCCAAGGTTCTGGGAGCAGAAAACCCAAGAGTTGGTCTTCTGAATATGGGATCTGAAGAAAACAAAGGACCAGATGATATCAAAAGAGCCTATCAGCTTTTGAAGGAGTTTCTCGGAGATACGTTTTTTGGAAACGTTGAAGGCCACGATATAAACCTTGGCACCGTTGATGTTGTGGTGGCTGATGGTTTCTCAGGGAACGTCGCGTTGAAAACCATGGAGGGTACTGCAAAGTTGGTCACGAGTGTGTTGAAGGAGTCTATAAAGGATGGAGGATTTCTTTCCCTCCTTGGGGCGCTTCTCATGAAGAGAAGTTTTGACAAGATGAAAGAGAAGCTCGACCCCAGGTCCTATGGAGGTACTTTTATATTGGGAGTGAAAGGAATCGTTGTGAAAGCGCATGGATCTTCAGATGCAAAGGCCATAAAGCATGCTATAAAAGTTGCGGAGAAGGGTATTAGAGTGAACATCGTTCAGGAGATAGAGAGGGGGATCTCCCATGTGCGGAATAGTGGGGATGGTCGGTGAGAATTTGAAACTCGAAGATCTTGTGACATCACTTCAGAAGCTCGAATACAGAGGTTACGATTCAGCGGGTATCGCTTATTTGGGTGATAGTTTCGGAGTGTACAAAAAGAAGGGAAGGATAGATGTTCTAAAGAACGGACTCAAACAAAAGCTGAACGATAGATTCTTCGTTGGGATCGCTCACACAAGATGGGCCACACATGGTGAGCCGAACGATATGAATGCCCATCCTCATATGGATTGTAAGGAAGAAATTGCGGTGGTTCACAACGGCATAATTGAAAATTATAGAGAAATAAGGGAGTTTCTGGAGCAACGAGGACACGTTTTTTCGTCGGAAACGGATACCGAAGTGATCGCTCATCTTGTGGAAGAAGAGTTCGAAGGCGATCTGCTTGATGCCGTCCTGAAAGCCGTCAAGAAGTTGAAAGGAGCCTACGCGATCGCGGTTGTTCACAAAAATGTTCCTGACACCATTGTTGCTGCAAGGAAAGGCAGTCCCCTTGTTGCCGGGATTGGAAGCGGTGTGGGGATTCTCGCGTCGGATGTGACTCCCCTTTTGAGGTTTACAAAAGACGTCGTTTTTCTGGAAGACGGCGACGTGATGGTTTTGAGAAAGGATGGATTTGAGATTTACAACACGGACGGGGTGAAGCAGCAGAGGAGAGTTTACCACGTTAACTGGGATGAAAAAGCGGCAGAGAAGGGTGGATACAAACACTTCATGTACAAGGAAATAATGGAGGATCCGCAAGCTCTTGTGAATGCACTCGTTGGAAGAGTGAAGAACGATCGACCATTTTTTGAAGAGCTCGAGTACTACGAAGAGCTTCTAAAGAATGCAGATAGAATCCGTGTGGTGTCGTGTGGAACCAGTTACTATGCAGGGTTGGTGTTCAAATATTTCCTGGAAAATCACACGGATATAGATGTTGAAATCGAGGTCTCTTCTGAATTCAGATACAAGAGGCCTCACATAAAGGAAGGAGATGTTCTGATAGCCATCTCACAATCTGGGGAAACGGCAGATACCCTTGAATCTGTTAGACTTGCCAAGAAACACGGTGCAAAGATCGTTTCAATTGTGAACGTGGTAGGTTCCACACTCGATAGGGAATCCGATGTGACGCTCTTCATGAACGCGGGTCCCGAAATAGGAGTTGCCGCGACGAAAACCTACGTGGCTGAACTTGCGGTGTTGTATCTCCTCGGGCTGAAGATAATGGAGATAAACGGCTACTGGGATAGGGAAGCAGAAGAGATTCTGGACAAGCTCGTTCGTATGCCAGAACTTCTGGAGAACGTGCTGAGAAAGGATCCTCAGATAAGGGAGCTTTCTGAAAAATACAAAGATTACAGGAACTTCATGTACATAGGAAGAGGATACGGTTATCCCACTGCACTGGAAGGCGCTTTGAAACTGAAGGAAATAACGTACATACATGCCACAGCCTATCAGGCGGGCGAACTCAAACATGGTCCCATAGCCCTTCTGGATGTTGATTTTCCAGTTTTCGCTGTGATGCCGGACGATAGTCTGTTCTTCAAAACCAAGAGCAACGTGATCGAGTCTAAATCGAGGAATGCACCTGTGATTGTTCTGGGAACGGAGGGTAACAGAAGTCTCGAAGAGATCACAGGTGATATCATTCATGTTCCCCCAACCCATGAGAGTCTCTATCCGCTCATGATGGCTCCGGTTATACAGCTGTTTGCTTATCATATAGCGGATTTGAA
Organism: Thermotoga maritima MSB8; assembly: GCF_000008545.1. Taxonomy (NCBI): domain Bacteria; kingdom Thermotogati; phylum Thermotogota; class Thermotogae; order Thermotogales; family Thermotogaceae; genus Thermotoga; species Thermotoga maritima. Next base: position 153,500 of record NC_000853.1, on the reverse strand, counting down.
AGGACTGGATCCGGATAAGCCCAGAAATCTTGCGAAGAGTGTCACTGTGGAGTGATCTGGAGGTGAAACCAGGTGATAGATGTTTTGAGGAAGATCCTGAAAAAGATCTCTGAGAAAGGCGGAGAGAACCCAGTTGTGCTCGATATGAGAAAAACACCTGTTCCAACGGATTACTTTGTGATTTTTACGGCGAATTCCTACACCCATATGAGGGCGATGAGGGACGAACTGATCGATCTGATAAAGGAATTGTCGCTACCCTTGATCTACTATGACAAAGGCGAAGAATACGAATGGTTGATCATAGATGCGGGTAGTGTTGTGATCCACATCTTCACGGAGAAAGGAAGAGATTTCTACGACCTTGAAGGACTCTGGATAGACGCGGACAGGATAAGTGTTTGAGGAGGATGAGAGAATGGCAGGAAAGTTCTGTAGTTTTTGTGGACGCGATATTCAGCAGGTGGAAAGGCTGATTGCTGGTCCCAACAACGTTTACATATGTAACGAGTGTATCGATCTGTTTCACGATCTTCTGAGAAGCGATAGAAAAGTCCGTATAAAAAACGAAATAAAAGAAATTCCAACACCTGCGGAAATCAAGGCCGAACTCGACAAATACATAATAGGACAGGAAAGGGCGAAGAAAGTCCTTTCCGTGGCCGTTTACAACCATTACAAACGGGTGTTCTCAAACCTAGATTCTAACGATGTGGAGATAGAGAAATCGAACGTTCTTCTCATCGGTCCCACGGGCACCGGGAAAACCTATCTTGCGAGAATTCTCGCCAAAATCCTCAATGTTCCATTCGCCATAGCCGATGCAACACCTCTCACAGAGGCAGGATATGTGGGAGAAGATGTGGAAAACGTTGTTCTCAGGCTGCTGGAGGCAGCGAACTTCGACGTTGAAAGGGCCCAGTACGGAATCATCTACATAGATGAAATCGACAAGATAGCCAAGAAATCCCCAAATCCTTCGATAACAAGAGATGTCTCCGGTGAAGGAGTGCAGCAAGCTCTCCTCAAGATACTGGAGGGAACGATAGCGAACGTTCCACCACAGGGTGGAAGGAAACATCCGTACCAGGAGTTCATAAAGGTGGATACGAGGAACATCCTTTTCATAGCCGGAGGAGCGTTCGACGGTCTTGAAGAAATCATAAAGAGACGTATTCAGAGTACCACCATGGGATTTGGTGCGGAGATAAAGAGCAAGAAGGAGATGAGACTTGGAGAGATCCTGAAACATGTAACACCGGACGATCTGGTACAGTACGGTCTCATTCCAGAATTTGTTGGAAGATTTCCTGTGATAGCGACGCTCGATGATCTGTCGGAAGACGATCTCGTTAGGATACTGAAAGAACCGAAGAACGCCGTTGTGAGGCAGTATCAAAAACTGTTCGAAATCGACGGTGTGAAACTGGAAGTAACGGACGAAGCCCTCAGGATCATAGCGAGGAAGGCGCTCAAGAGAGGCACAGGTGCACGCGCTCTGAAAAACGTGTTTGAGGAAATGATGATAGATATGATGTTTGAACTTCCAAATTTGAAGAACGTGGAAAAGGTCGTTATCACGGAAGAAGTTGCTCTTGGAAAAGAAAAACCCATCGTTGTTATGAGGGAATCGGCATGAGAGTTCTTGGAATAGAAACGTCCTGCGATGAAACGGCGGTCGCTGTTCTGGACGATGGTAAAAACGTTGTTGTGAATTTCACAGTTTCTCAGATAGAGGTCCACCAGAAGTTTGGAGGGGTGGTGCCTGAAGTGGCGGCCAGGCACCACCTCAAAAATTTACCCATTCTTTTGAAGAAAGCTTTTGAAAAAGTCCCACCGGAGACAGTGGATGTCGTTGCGGCCACCTATGGACCTGGCCTAATCGGTGCCCTCCTCGTTGGTCTGTCCGCAGCAAAAGGACTCGCCATTTCGCTTGAAAAACCCTTCGTTGGAGTGAATCACGTAGAGGCTCATGTGCAGGCGGTTTTTTTGGCAAACCCTGATCTGAAACCACCCCTCGTTGTTTTGATGGTTTCAGGTGGGCACACACAGCTGATGAAAGTGGATGAGGACTATTCCATGGAAGTGCTGGGTGAAACGCTCGATGATTCGGCGGGGGAGGCATTCGATAAGGTGGCTCGCCTCCTCGGACTCGGATATCCTGGAGGTCCTGTGATCGACAGAGTGGCAAAGAAAGGAGATCCTGAAAAGTACAGCTTCCCTCGTCCGATGCTGGATGATGACAGTTACAACTTCAGCTTTGCGGGTTTGAAGACTTCTGTCCTCTATTTCCTCCAGAGGGAAAAAGGCTACAAGGTAGAAGACGTTGCGGCTTCTTTCCAGAAGGCGGTCGTTGATATTCTCGTTGAAAAAACCTTCCGACTGGCGAGAAATCTTGGAATCAGAAAAATAGCGTTCGTCGGAGGTGTTGCCGCGAATTCTATGTTGAGAGAAGAGGTACGGAAAAGGGCGGAAAGATGGAATTACGAGGTTTTCTTTCCACCGTTGGAACTCTGCACGGACAACGCTCTGATGGTCGCAAAGGCGGGCTACGAAAAAGCGAAAAGGGGGATGTTCTCCCCCTTGAGTTTGAACGCCGATCCCAACTTGAATGTTTAGTCTTTCTTTTCGCTTGAAGCAGACGCCGCTTCTTTCTTTTTCTCACTCTTTCTCGAATCTGTTATGTAAAAACCGCTTCCTTTGAAAATAATTCCCACTCTTCCTATCGTTCTTTTCATTTTAGCACCACACTCTTCACAGATAACCTCCGGTGATTCGTTTATGCCGTGCATGACCGTTGTTTCGTATCCACATTCTTCACACACGTATCTATAGATTGGCATGTCTTTCACCTCCTTCAATAGTGCTTTGTCTACCTCGATAAAAAAATGGTCGGGGCGACTGGACTTGAACCAGCGACCTCCTGCTCCCAAGGCAGGCGCGCTAGCCACCTGCGCTACGCCCCGATCCATTTTTAAATGATACCATTAATCTGTCATCGGTTCAACTCGTTTTTTTCTCTGATAATATATTATTATGAAAACTCAGGGATAGGGTGGAGATTGATGAAGAAAGTTCTCATCGTTGACGACAGCAAATTCTGGCGGCTTGTCGTTTCTGATATTGTAAAAAATATCAAGAAAGACGTAGAGATCCTCCTTGCAGAGGGTGGAATGGACGGGTTACAGAAAGCTTTGAATCACAGACCCGACTACTTCATCATCGATTACAACATGCCTGATTTCTCTGGACTTTATCTTTCTGTTGTTTTGAGAGAAATGAAAGCTTTCAAGGACTCAGGAATAGTAATATTAACGGCATCCTCTGACACGATCAATTCCTTCTGGGCGAAAAAGAGTGGAGCGAATCTGTTCATAAACAAAGGAAAAAAAGAGGAAATCGAGAAGGAACTTCAGGTTTTTCTGAACACTCCATACGAGTCTCTCAAAAATTGTGAGAGCAGCGAATCTGGAAACGTTTTTCATATCGTTGAAAAGCGATTGAAAAGGGAGATTCTTGAGAAGGAAATTCTCTCTTATCTCAAGTACTCCCGTGACGAGAGATATGTGATTTCCCTTCTTGTTATGCTGTTCAGAAATTTCTCTATGTTTGGAAGCTTCAGAGCGCTTCTTATTTCCACGAGTGAAGGAAGGATTTACTCCTTTGGAAAACCGGTTGATAAAGAAGTTCTCAGAAAGTTTTTGATCTCCAAACTGGAAAAACCGACATCTCCATCTTTCTGGTCCTTTCATGGTGCTTTCGGTGAGGGTTCGATTTCGGATGATAACATTTCTGCAGTCGTGAAAGATGACGGAACAGAACTCGGGGTTGTCCTATTCGAAGATGTTGAAAATCCATTCCTCTTGAGAAGTGCTTTAGAAGATTCTCTTTCGAGTCTGATGGTTCTTTTCAGAAATCTGAACGACTTTCGAGATTACGTGATCGCTTCAGAAACAGACGGACTGACGGGTTTGTTCAACAAGAGGGCCATCATGAGATTTCTGGAAGAAGTTCTTCGAAGCGAAAAAAATATTGCAGTGGCTATGATGGATATAGACGATTTCAAGAAAATAAACGACACGTTCGGCCATCCGGTGGGAGATGAAGTGTTGAGGGTGGTGGCAAACATACTGAGGGAAACTGTTAAGATTGGGAAAGTGGGAAGATACGGTGGAGAGGAGTTCATGGTGGTATTTGAAACAGGTGAGCGAGACGCGGTGGTAAAAACGATGGACAACATTATGGAGAACATCAGAAACTTCGACTGGCAGAAGATATTCGGAAGTGAAAAGAAAGTAACTTTGAGTGGAGGGGTTGCGTTTTCAAAGAAAGAGTCCTCACCAGTGGAATTGATAGAGGAAGCAGACAAAAAACTTTACACAGCTAAGCGTTCTGGGAAAGATCGTTACGTGATATAATAACTGAAAAATCACAGTGGGTGATAGCATGCACGTGCTGAAGCTCGTTTCGGATCTGGAAACACCGGTTTCCACCTTCATGAAGGTTTCCAGAGGGGAAGAATTCGCTTTCCTGCTCGAAAGCGTGGAGCTCGGTTCCGCTTTCGGAAGGCATTCCTTCATAGGTATAGGTAAAAAAGACGTGCTCGTTTTCGAAAAGGGAATCTTGAGAACTTCGAATCAGCAGCTCGATTACACTTCCTCTCCTCTCAAGGCGATAAAAGATTGGCTTGAGGTCTATAGATACAGCGTCAAACACGACGAACTCCCTTCGTTCAGGGGAGGAGCCGTTGGCTTCGTCAGTTATGACTACATTTCTTACATAGAGAAAGTCAAAGTCAAAGCCTCTGTGTTTCCCACGTTTTATTTCGTGGTACCCGAGCATCTCATAATATTCGATCACCTGAAGAACAACGTCTTCATCATCAGCGATAGCCCTGAGGAACTCACATCGAAGGTCTTGAGTCCTTTTGAGGAGAAACCAGAGAAGAACGTTTTTGTGACAGAACCGGAATCGAACTTCGAAAGAGAGCAGTTCTACAAAGTGGTTGAAAAGGCCAAAAAGTACATTGTAGAAGGTGACATATTCCAGGTGGTTCTCTCCCAGGCTTTCACATTCAAAACGACGCTGGATCCGTTCTACATCTACAGGGCGCTCAGAATGATCAATCCTTCTCCCTACATGTTTTATCTGAAGTTCGGAGACACGGTCGTTTTGGGATCTTCTCCCGAAACCATGGCGAAGGTGGAAGGAGACAAGGCCACTGTGAAGCCAATTGCCGGCACCAGACCGCGGGGAAGAACTGTTGAAGAAGATCTGAAGCTGGAGAGAGAACTTTTGAACGACGAAAAAGAGATAGCAGAACACGTTATGCTCGTGGACCTTGGAAGAAACGATCTTGGAAGAGTCTGTAAAGAAGGAACCGTGCGAGTGGAGAAGAAGATGGTTATCGAGAGGTACTCCCACGTTATGCACATAGTCTCGCAGGTGAGCGGTGAACTGAAGGACGATAAAGATGCTGTGGATGTGTTCGAAGCGACTTTCCCTGCGGGGACAGTCTCTGGCGCACCCAAAGTGAGGGCAATGGAGATCATAGAAGAACTCGAACCCACCCCGCGAGGGCCATACGCTGGAGCCGTTGGGTATTTCTCTTTCCCCGATGATAAGGGAAGGATGAACATGGATTCTGCTATCACCATCAGGTCCTTTTTCTTCAAAGGTAAACAGGGATGGCTCCAGGCAGGAGCGGGTATCGTTTACGATTCCGTTCCGGAGCGCGAATATCAGGAGACTCTGAACAAACTCAGGGCTTTGTTCAGGAGCCTGGAAGTTGCGCAGAAGATCCAGGGGGGATTGTTTTGAAAAGAGTGATCGTTATAGACAACTACGATTCGTTCGTTTACAACATCGTTCAGTACATCGGTGAGGTAGAACCAGACTGTGAAATCGAAGTCTTCAGAAACGACGAGATAACGATCGAAGAGATAGAGAGAAAAAATCCCACTCACATAGTTATATCTCCTGGCCCCGGAAGACCCGAAGAAGCGGGTATCTCCGTTGATGTTGTGAGGCACTTCAGCGGGAAGGTTCCAATACTCGGTGTGTGTCTTGGACACCAGGTGATCGGCTACGCTTTTGGTGGAAAGATCGTGCATGCAAAGAGGATTCTTCATGGAAAGACATCGAAGATCGTACACAACGGAAAGGGTGTATTCTCTGGTGTGAAAAATCCACTCGTTGCTACGCGGTACCATTCACTCGTTGTTGAAGAGGCATCCCTTCCTGAAGTTCTGGAAATCACCGCCAAAAGTGACGATGGAGAGATCATGGGACTCCAGCACAAAGAACACCCAACCTTTGGAGTTCAGTTTCATCCAGAATCCGTGCTGACCGAAGAAGGAAAGAGAATCATAAAGAACTTCCTGAACATCCAGGATATTCAGGTAAAGAAAGTTTCCGAAGAAACGGAAATTGACATCGTTTCCGCTCTCAAGAAACTCGTAGAATTTGAAGATCTCACTTTTGAAGAGAGCCGTCAGGTGATGAACTTCATCATGTCCGGGAATGCCACGGACGCTCAAATTGCAGGTTTCCTTGTGGCACTCAGGATGAAAGAGGAAACGGGAGACGAACTCGGTGGAATGGCCAGCGTCATGCGAGAAAAATCGATTCATATAAAAGCACCTTCTCCAAGAACGGTCGACACCTGCGGAACCGGTGGAGACGGTTTTGGCACGTTCAACATTTCAACGACAACGGCCTTTGTCGTTGCTGCGGCTGGTATTCCCGTTGCAAAACACGGTAACCGATCTGTCTCAAGCAAGGTGGGGAGTGCCGACGTTCTCGAAGCCGGTGGGTACAAACTTGAAAAGACACCGGAGGAGATGGAAAGAGAGCTCAAAGAAACCGGTTTTTCTTTCCTTTTCGCACCGCTTCTTCATCCAGCGATGAAGCACGTGATGCCCGCGAGAAGACAGCTGAAGATAAGGACGGCTTTCAACCTTCTTGGTCCCATAACGAACCCTGCCAGGGTGAAGTACCAGGTGGTGGGGGTCTTCGATCTTTCTTTCGCTTCCAAACTCGCAACGGCCCTTCAACGTCTTGGTACGGAACGCTCGGCAGTGGTCAACGGAGGTTTCACAGACGAACTCACCACGTGTGGTAAGAACAACCTACTCCTCGTTACTCAGGAAGAGATCGTCCCCATGGTGCTGGATCCCGAAGAACTCGGATTGAAGAGTGGAGACCCCGAGGAGCTGAAAGGTCCTTCCGATCCCAAAGAGGCGTACCGGATGATGGAAAGTGTTCTGAAAGGAGAAGCCAGCAGAACACAGGTGGAGACGGTGGCTCTGAACGCAGGGGTTGTTTTCTGGCTGGTGGGTGAATGTGACACCATAAAGGACGGTGTCGGGAAGGCTCTCGATCTCATCAGAACGGGTGAGGCCTACAAAAAATTGAGGGAGGTAATGGACTATCAGAAGACTCTGGGAAATAGTTGAAGCCAAAAAGAAAGATATTCTGGAGATAGACGGCGAGAACTTGATCGTTCAAAGAAGAAACCACAGATTTCTGGAGGTTCTGTCGGGAAAAGAGAGAGTGAAGATCATAGCGGAATTCAAGAAGGCTTCTCCATCTGCTGGAGATATAAACGCTGATGCTTCTCTGGAAGATTTCATAAGGATGTACGACGAGCTGGCGGATGCGATCAGCATCCTCACGGAAAAGCACTATTTCAAAGGAGATCCTGCCTTCGTAAGAGCGGCGAGAAACTTGACCTGCAGACCCATTCTCGCTAAGGACTTCTATATAGACACGGTCCAGGTGAAACTGGCTTCCAGTGTGGGAGCGGACGCCATCCTTATAATTGCTCGAATACTCACTGCAGAGCAGATAAAAGAGATCTATGAAGCGGCGGAAGAGCTCGGAATGGACAGTCTCGTAGAAGTCCACTCCAGAGAAGATCTGGAGAAGGTCTTTTCGGTGATCAGACCGAAGATAATCGGTATCAACACGAGAGATCTGGACACTTTCGAGATAAAGAAAAATGTGCTGTGGGAACTTCTACCACTCGTGCCGGATGATACGGTTGTGGTCGCTGAAAGTGGCATAAAAGATCCCAGAGAACTCAAGGATCTGCGGGGGAAAGTGAACGCTGTTCTCGTTGGTACATCCATCATGAAAGCCGAAAATCCAAGAAGATTTCTAGAAGAGATGAGAGCATGGTCAGAGTGAAAATCTGCGGGATAACGAACCTGGAAGATGCACTGTTTTCTGTGGAGAGTGGTGCTGACGCTGTGGGATTCGTTTTCTATCCTAAGAGCAAAAGGTACATCTCTCCTGAGGATGCCAGGAGGATTTCTGTTGAATTACCTCCTTTCGTTTTTCGTGTGGGGGTCTTTGTGAACGAAGAACCAGAAAAGATTCTGGATGTGGCCTCTTATGTTCAGCTGAACGCGGTCCAGCTACATGGAGAAGAACCGATCGAACTGTGCAGAAAAATAGCGGAGAGAATCCTGGTGATAAAAGCAGTTGGAGTTTCGAACGAAAGGGATATGGAACGTGCTTTGAATTACAGGGAATTTCCGATTCTTCTCGATACGAAGACACCGGAGTATGGAGGAAGCGGAAAAACGTTCGACTGGTCTCTGATCCTCCCGTACAGGGACCGGTTCAGGTATCTCGTGCTATCGGGAGGTTTGAATCCTGAGAACGTCAGAAGTGCGATAGACGTGGTTAGACCTTTCGCGGTGGATGTGTCTTCCGGTGTTGAGGCCTTTCCGGGAAAGAAAGATCACGATTCAATAAAGATGTTCATTAAAAATGCAAAGGGGTTGTGAGAATGAAAGGTTACTTCGGTCCTTACGGAGGTCAGTACGTTCCCGAGATTCTCATGCCCGCACTCGAGGAACTTGAGGCGGCTTACGAGGAAATCATGAAGGATGAATCGTTCTGGAAAGAGTTCAACGACCTTCTAAGGGATTACGCTGGACGCCCCACTCCTCTTTACTTTGCCAGAAGGTTGAGTGAAAAGTACGGTGCCAGGATCTATTTGAAGCGCGAAGATCTTCTTCACACAGGCGCTCACAAGATAAACAACGCCATAGGTCAGGTGCTTCTCGCAAAAAAGATGGGAAAAACAAGAATAATAGCGGAAACAGGAGCGGGACAGCACGGTGTTGCCACTGCAACGGCTGCCGCGCTCTTTGGAATGGAGTGCGTCATATACATGGGCGAAGAAGACACGATCAGACAGAAACCTAACGTTGAGAGGATGAAACTTCTCGGTGCGAAAGTGGTCCCTGTGAAGAGCGGAAGCAGAACGCTGAAAGACGCCATAAACGAAGCTCTTCGGGACTGGATCACGAACCTTCAGACCACCTACTACGTCATTGGATCCGTCGTGGGACCTCACCCGTATCCGATCATAGTGAGAAACTTTCAGAAGGTGATTGGTGAGGAAACAAAAAAGCAGATCCTTGAGAAGGAAGGGAGATTGCCGGATTACATCGTTGCGTGCGTTGGAGGAGGAAGCAACGCCGCCGGTATATTCTACCCGTTCATAGATTCCGGTGTGAAGCTGATCGGAGTGGAAGCCGGTGGAGAAGGCCTCGAAACCGGAAAGCACGCAGCTTCTCTTCTCAAAGGGAAAATTGGATACCTACACGGAAGTAAGACCTTCGTTCTTCAAGATGACTGGGGCCAGGTTCAGGTGACACACTCGGTTTCGGCGGGACTGGACTATTCCGGTGTGGGGCCTGAACATGCTTATTGGAGGGAGACTGGAAAAGTTCTGTACGATGCGGTGACGGATGAAGAAGCTCTCGATGCCTTCATCGAACTTTCAAGGCTGGAAGGGATCATTCCAGCACTCGAAAGCTCTCACGCACTGGCTTACCTGAAGAAGATCAATATAAAGGGTAAGGTCGTCGTTGTGAACCTTTCAGGGCGCGGCGACAAGGATTTAGAATCAGTTTTGAACCATCCGTACGTCAGGGAGAGGATAAGATGAAGGGCTTTATTGCATACATCCCCGCTGGATTTCCCGATCTTGAAACAACAAGGAAAATACTGATCGCTCTCAACGAACTCGGCATCACAGGTGTGGAGATAGGAGTTCCGTTCTCCGATCCGGTCGCAGACGGTCCTGTTATTCAGCTTGCCCACAGCGTGGCTTTGAGAAACGGTGTCACTATAAAAAAGATTCTGGAGATGCTGAGTGAAATATCTGTTGATTACGATCTCTACCTGATGAGTTATCTGAATCCGATAGTGAACTATCCAGAGGGAAAAGAAAAACTCCTCGATGAATTGAAAAAACTCGGTGTGAAGGGCTTGATCATACCTGACCTGCCCTTGAGGGAGGTAAAGAACGTCGATATAGCGTATCCCATAGTTCCCTTCGTTGCACCGAACACCAAAGACGAGGAAATAGATTTGATCAATTCCGTTCAGGCTCCGTTCGTCTATTACATATCCCGGTACGGTGTCACAGGTGAGAGGGAAGACCTTCCTTTCGCGGATCACATAAAGAGGGTGAAAGAAAGAATAAAACTTCCTCTCTTCGTGGGTTTTGGAATCTCCAGGCACGAACAGGTGAAAAAGGTGTGGGAGATCGCCGACGGTGTGATCGTCGGAAGTGCTCTTGTGAGAATAATGGAAGAAAATCCGAAGGATGAGATTCCCAGGAAGGTTGTTGAGAAAGTAAAAGAACTCCTCGGAAAATGAAAACCCCGCCCGCGCGGGGTTTTTCACACGTATTGGTAACCATCCACGATCTTTCTTTCGCTCATCAAGTGTCTCTGGACGTACTGACCACAGTTACTGCCGATCTTGTTCTCCTCGAGTTCACCGATACTCAGGATCACTTCAAAACCAGCTTTTTTGAGCTCCTCTATGAAGTTCCGATGCTTCAGAAGTTCTTTTCTTTCGACGTCAACATCTGAATTCAGATTGTTCTCCTTTGAACGATAGGTGGGGTTCACCGGTGTGATTTTCACAAGGAACTTCTCGGGATCGAAAACTCTTATGATGACTTTCGGGTCCAGCGAGTACTCCTGTGCCACAGCGAAATTCAAGGTGATTTTTCTGTCGTTTTCTTTCACGAACCGCTTTCCGAACTCTGATATCTTTTCGAGAGACCATTTTTTGACGGGAATGATTTGGTCTCTTTCTTTCTCGTCTGTAGAGTGAATGGAAAACTGAAGCTGGAACTTACCTCTGTAGTGTTTTTCCTTTATTTTAAGAAGATCTTCGAAGAAAGAATCCGTCCCGCAAGGGGCAACTGTGGAGATCGAAGGCATCAGTCCCGGTGCTTCGTACCTTGCTGGAAGTTCCTTCAGAACATCGAGAACGGCTTCGTTCAGTGCGGGCTCTCCCATCCTTGCAAATTGTATTTTGAACTTCTCCGAAGGGATCCTTCCGTTTGGGTACCTGCTCTTCACCAGAAAATCGATCTGTTCGAAGATTTCATCGGCGGAGAGTTTACCTCTGTAGAAACCTCCAGCGTCGCACATGAGACATCCCACGGGACATCCAGCGAGTGTTGAAACGATGAGAACCCATTTCTTTTCGCGGGGAACGGGGGGCTGAATCGATTCAACGAATTCCACCAGATTTCCCCTGGAAGTTTCTCCAAGATACACGTATGCGACTTCTTCTTTTCCTACTCTCTTGAGAATTTTCACAGAAATTGTTTGCAAAAGCCCATCCCCTTTAGGGGATTGGGAGGAAGCAGACATGTGTACCACCTCCAGATTCAATAGTGTTAATATATAGATGAGGTGATTGAACAAATGACTGTGACTCTGACCTGTAGATTCAAACTCGAACTCAGCAAGGACCAAAAACAGCAGTTCCTGGATATTGCGACGGCTTACACAAACGCCGTCAACTATGTGCTCGAACAAAACCTCAAGGACAAATCGACGAACGTCAAAAAACTCCACAGACTTTACTACAAAACCATCCGCGAAGACTTCGACCTTCCAGCACAGATGGCTATTAACGTAAACAGAGACGTCTCTGCAATGTACAAAACTCTCTGGGCTCAGTTCAAAGAACTCAAGCGCCGCAAACCTGATTCAAAAGCTGTCAAGAAGTTCTGGGATAAACCACCGAAGCGAAAGAGCTTGATCGTCAAATACACGTACAACCGAACTGCAAGCTTCAAAAAGATCAACGGAGAGTGGCACGCTTCTTTGTCCACACTTCAAGGTCGAATCAAATGGATCCCGATGAAAGGCTGGTCCAAACACTTTGAGTACCTCAAGTCTTGCAAGATCGGCGATCCGATACTGACTTACGACAAATCATCCAAAACCTTCTTCTTGCTTGTTCCTGTGACTCTTGAAGTTCAGGAACATCAACCAAAAGAAATCGTCGGTGTTGACGTTGGAGAAAGACACATTGCTGCTGTTGCTTCTACCAAAGGCACCAGGTATCTGATAGACCTTCCTGAAGAGTTCAAACAAAGAAAACAACACTATCAGCGTCTGCGCTCTGAGCTCATGTCAAAAGGCACTCGCTCTGCTAAGAGAAAGCTTGCCAGGATCAGCAGGCGAGAGAAACGGTTCACTGAGAACGTACTGCACATCATTGCAAAAAAGCTCACCACAAGCCACCCTGGTGCCAGGTTTGTTCTCGAAGACCTGACTCAGATCAGAGCTAACAGAATCACCTACCGCGGCAAAGACAAAGAAGCAAGAAGACAGTCAGAACAATGGCCGTTTGCAAGTCTTCAGCAAAAGATAGAGTACAAAGCGAAATTGTACTACGGAGTTCAGTCCGAAAAGGTCGACCCCAGCTACACCTCGCAAACCTGTCCCAGGTGCGGCCACGTCTCGAAAGAAAACAGACCAGACCATGGAGAGCGTTTTGTATGTCAAAGCTGCGGCTACGAAGAACACGCAGACATAGTTGGTGCGATCAACATAGCCCTGAGAGTTCTTGCCAAAGACCAGCAGGTCAATCTTGAAAAGCTTTTAGGGGCCGTTGTCAGCCGGCCTGATGCTCCCCGTTTGGGTTGAGCAAGCCCTCCTTCAGAGGGAGGGTAGCTGACACTGTTCCCTCTCTTCTCAGGATCTCCATCGCTGTTTCGATGGCACTGCCCATCGCTATCGATACCTGCCTGAAGCCACCTCTCGCATCTCCGACGATGAAATTTCTTTCTCCAGGTTCAACGAAAGAAGTGTTTGGAAGCCTGCCTACAGACAAAAGGAGAGCGTCGAAGGTGAAAACACCGTGTTCTGTTTTCAGTTTAACCATTTTGCTTTCTTCTTCCACTTTGAGGATGGGGCATCTTTCATGATAATAGAATTTCTCGTATTTTTTCGCTCTCTCGACCAGAAGGGGAAGCGCTCTGATTCTGCTGCCTCTGTTGAAAAGATGTACCTCTTTTCCTCTCACAAGAGCGTTCAAAGCACTGTCGAATGCAGCGTCTCCTGCTCCATAGATTGCGAGTTTTTCGAATTCTGGAAGATCGATGAACTCATAGACCACCTTCTCAGATACTTCGAACTCTGGAATTCTCCTTGGAATCGTGCCGCTTGCAACGATCACGTAGTCGAACGAATGAATTTCTCTTTCTGTCAGAATTTTTTCGTTTTCCACTTTTACAACTTCTTCCCATATGAGTTCAGCACCAGATTCAAATAATCTTTTCTCCAGTGTTTTGCAGATCTCTTCACCGGAGGCTGGAGGCAAAACCGGGATGTTTTCAACGAGATGGGCGTTCCGCAAAAGTCCTCCCACCCTGTTTTTTTCGAACACTGTAACGTGAACGTTGTACCTCCTCAGAAACACAGCGGCTGCTACTCCCGCTGGCCCTGCTCCAACGATTCCAACGCGCACAGGATCTCCTCCGTCTTAGCGATGTACGCAACTCCATGTGCCAGGTTTTTCAGTGAAGAGAAGTGGTACCATTCGTTTTTATCCCACAGCGCGTCCTCCACCATTATCACTTCGAAGTTTCTCACAAAAGCGCTTCGGGCTGTAGTTTCACAGCAAAGATGTGTCATCACACCTGTTATGATCAGCTGATTAATGCTCTTTGATCTGAGCTCCTCTTCGAGTTTCGTTGAATAAAACGCGTCGTACGTGTTCTTTTCAAAAAGAAGAACATCGGAAAAAACGGGAACGGCCCACCTTTTATCCACTTCGTTTCCCCACCACTTCTTCATCATCGGAGACGCTCCCACGTGGACCGTGGCTATCACGGGAAGTTTCGCTCTTTCGAAGGAGATCTTCAGTTTTCTGATGTTTTCGATAGCAACCTCCACTCCCCGAAGGTATGCTGGGGAGTCAGGAGAGGTGAAATAATTTTGAAGATCGATGATGAGAAGTGCCGGCCTTTTCAAAGTGAATCTTTTCTTTTCTCTTTCTGGGAAATAAAACATACTACATCAAGAGTTTGAGTACGTTTCCCGCATTTTCCATTCTGAAGAGAATTCCGGTCAGTGCCGTCTGTCTCAAAATGTCTTCCTTCGTTGACTCGAGGAGAAGTTCTGCCACGCTCGGTTCGAAAAGACTCTCTGTTTTGAAGAGCTCCGTGTAGCTGTTCATCACACTTCTTGCTGAAGACTCCAGCCTGTTCATCCAGGATCCAACGTTTCCTCTGATCTGAGAGATGTTTTCCAGAGCTTGATCTATGGTTTCAAGAGATCTTTGTGCTCCTTCGAAGGTGGAAAGGTCCACTTCAAACAGTTCGGAGAGAGTCTCTTCGAGGTTTGGTATGTTCACCGTTACGTTCTGTCCTTCATTGGGTCCAGTTTGGATCACAAGGTTTCGAACGTCTCCGGCGAGCACCCTCTGTTCGTTGTAAGTTGTCTGCTGGATGATCCTTTTCACACCGCGCATTATCTCCTCGTATTCTTTCTGTATCATGGATCTTTCTACGTCTGTGAGAGTAGCGTTCGAAGCTTGAACGGCGAGTTCTCTTGCCCTCTGAAGCGCTGTTGATATGCTTTCAAGTCCCGCGTTGGCCGTGTTCAGAAGACCTATTCCGTTGTATATTTGTGAAAGTGTCGTTTTGTATCCTTCTATCTGTCCTCTCAATTTCTGCTGAACGGCAAGTTCAGATACTGTGTTGAAGAGGAAACTTCCCGGTGTGGGGGCTTTTCTTTCAAGGCTGAGTTGCTGAATGTACCGCATCAAATTTACATCGTTCACCCTCATCCTAAATCCCCCCTTTCCATAATGAATTTTATCAGAACGTGCAAAGAAAACTACGTGATAAGAATAGTAAAGAACGACTGGCTTTACAAGATCATCCGCGATCTTGTCAGCGAAAGCCAAACTGGAAAGATCGTGGTGAAAGATCTCAACATTTAAGGCAAAGCGCTGTGGGGTCAAAGTGATAAAAGCAAGCAGATACTATCCCTCAAGTCAGCTATGCAGTGAATGTGGATACATAAATAAAGAAGCCAAAGAGTGGAGCGCATCATGATAGGGACGCTGCAAAGAATCTAGCCAGGTATGGCTTGATGCTATCAGTAGGGCGGGAGCCGTCCGAGTTCATGCCCGTTGACCGTGCTCTGGCGGCGGAACCTAAAAAGGGTCTACGAGCCATCACGGGTTGAAGCAGAAAACCCTACCTCATAGGAGGCAGGATGGTTCACCATTCGTATCTTTTCATTCTAAGAAGGAGCAGAGCCGCTGCAAACTGTATTACGAAAGAGAACAGTATCAAATAGAACCGGTTGATATCGTAGAGCGTTCCCATGATCCATGACCCGAAGAACCAGAAAACACCGTACACGGTGAAGAACATTCCGTAAGCGAATCCACGCTTTTCTGCAGGTACGATCTTCGCTACAACCGCTCTCATGATCGATTCCTGCGCTCCCATACCGATTCCCCAGAGAATCACTCCGGCAAAGATGAGCGGAAAACTGTTCGAAAAAGAAAGCACGGGAAAGAAAGAAGAGAGAAGGACCGCGTAGGCCAGGGCAACGAAACCCTTTTTATCGAACAAATGACCGAAAACCAACGCAGCCACCGCATCCACGGCCATCGCGAGTGAGTAAGTCGCAGGAACGAAGAAATCTTTTGCGACTTCGAAACTCTTCATGTGGTATGCGATGATGGGAAAATCAGCGAAAGCAAAGGCCACCATAGAAACGATGGCAAGATAGAACCAGTAAGTCTTTCCCAGATTTCGATCCACTGGACTGTCTTTCTTCTTTTTCATTTCCTGAAGAGCTGGGAAAGTTATACGTGCTGTGAGGAGAAGAACCATTGCAACGAGAGCCGGTATGAGAAGAATGAAGAAGCAGAACCTGTAGCTTTTTTCAAATGCGAGGGCGAATGTGAGCGCAAGAGGTCCCAAGATGGCACCGATCTGATCTAGCGCCTCATGAATGCCAAAGCCTTTGCCCATTCCAACTTCTTCAGAAGCGAAAGAGAGCAAGACATCCCTTGCGGGAGTTCTCAGGGCCTTCCCAAATCTTTCGGCGATGATGAGAACAAGCGCTGTCTGCCAGTTTCCTGCGAATGCGAGAGCCGGTACCGCAAAGAGATTTATCGCGTATCCCAGGATGGTGAAAAGCCAGTACTTTCGTGTTTTATCGCTCAGAATTCCCGAAATCAATCTGAAGGCATATCCTGTGAGTTCACCGAGCCCTACGGCAAATCCAAGAGCGGCGGCGCTCGCTCCCAGTGTCTTCATGAACGGTCCGATGATGCTCCTTGCCCCTTCGTAAGTAACGTCCGCGAAGAGACTGACCAGCCCCAAAAGCACGATGAATAGGAAGGCCTTTTTTCTGGACATAACATCCCTCCTCACCGGGGTTTTCTTAAAGAATAGTATAATGTAGTTGGAGGGATAAAAATGAAGTGGATCGAAATTTACGAAAAACTCGTGAACATCGACACAGGACCCGATCTTCCATTAGAGGGGAAGCTGAGGCGAACGTCGTTTCTGACAGAAATCCTCGAAGACCTTGGTTTCAGAGTGGAAAAAAGGGAAGCCGCTTACGTGGCCTTCCGTGGAAAACCGCCTTATGTTACCCTCATAGGACATCTCGACACCGTCTTTCCCGAAGGTGAATCGAAGAGAAGACCTTTCACAATAGAAGGAAACATCGCCAAGGGTCCTGGTGTTTGTGACATGAAAGGAGGAGTTGTGATCCTTCTTGAGTCTTTGAAAAGATTCCTCCAACAGAACGACACCGATCTCTGTGTGGTTCTAAACGTGGATGAAGAACTGGGATCACCGCTCAGTGGAGAAGTGTTCAAAGAAGTTGCCGGTATGAGTTCCCACTGTCTATCCTTCGAGCCGGGAAGAGAAAACGGAGAGCTCATATCCTCCAGGAAGGGAATCATCTCTCTGTGGTTGTTCGCTCGCGGAAAAAAAGGACACGCTTCGAGACTGGACGAAGGAGCCAACGCGATCGTTGAACTGGCTTTCAAAGTGGTGGAACTAACTTCACTGAACGGGAGATTTCCAAACCTTACTCTGAATCCAACAATCGTAAAGGGCGGTGCGGAAAGCAACGTAACACCGGACAAAGCAGAGGTTTATTTCGATGTCAGGTACTACGACGACAAAGAGTACGAGTTTCTCGAAGAAACACTGAAACGACTCTCTGCTGTACATCCTGAAGCGAACGTTTCTTACACCTTGAAACTCAGAAGGCTTCCTATGAAAGAAGATCCTGATTTTGTGAACATTGTGAAGATGTCTGCCGAAGAGATTGGAATGACTGTGAGTTTTGTGAGGGCAACTGGTGGAGGAGACGTGGCGTTTTTCTCGCAGAACGGCGTTCCTTCCATAGACGGTCTGGGTATTCCCGGTGGTAAGATGCACTCCGAGGATGAATACGCGAGACTCGATCAATTTGAAGATAGGGTGAATCTGGTTGTACATCTTTTGAGAAAACTTGGAGGTGAAAAAAATGTTCGTTGATACAACCTTAAGAGATGGACATCAATCTCTGATCGCGACGAGGATGAGAACGGAAGATATGCTGCCTGCTCTCGAAGCGTTCGACAGAATGAATTTTCACTCCATGGAAGTCTGGGGAGGAGCAACCTTCGATGTCGCCGTTAGATTTCTGAACGAAAATCCATGGGAGAGGTTGAAAAAGATAAGAGAGGGTTTGAAGAACACGAAGATTCAGATGCTTCTGAGAGGACAGAATCTCGTTGGCTACAGGCACTACGCGGACGATGTTGTGGAGCTTTTCATAAAGAAAGTGGCGGAGTATGGACTGGATATCATACGTATCTTCGATGCGCTGAACGATGAAAGAAACCTGCAGAAATCTATTGAAGAGTCAAAAAAGCACGGTCTTCATGTTCAGGTAGCGATCAGTTACACGGTGAGTCCTGTCCACACTCTCGATTACTATCTTGACTTCGCAAGAAAACTTCTGGATATGGGAGTGGACTCGATTTGTATAAAGGACATGGCGGGGCTTCTCACTCCAAAAAGGGCTTACGAACTCGTCAGGGCTTTGAAAGAGAAGTTCGGTGTTCCCGTTGAGGTCCACTCTCACTGTACCACAGGCTTTGCTCCCCTTGCGTATCAAGCGGCTTACGAAGCAGGGGCGGATTTTTTCGATACGGCTATTTCTCCGTTTTCCATGGGAACGTCTCAGCCAACTTTTGAAACCATGTATTACGCTTTCAGAGGAAACGGAAAAGAGGATTTTGACAGAGAAGCGCTGAAGTTTCTGGTGGATCATTTCACGAAGGTGAGAATGAAATACATCGAGTACGATGTGGGGATGAAGTATCCAGATTCGAGGATCATATTCTCGCAGATTCCCGGTGGTATGTACTCCAACCTTCTCAAGCAGCTGAAAGAGCAGAGGATGGAACACTTGCTTGATAAGGTGCTCGAGGAGGTTCCAAGGGTCCAAAAAGACCTCGGTTATCCACCACTCGTTACACCAACGAGTCAGATCGTGGGTGTTCAGGCGTTTCTCAACGTGGTCTATGGTAGATACGAGCGGATAACCAACGAAACGAGGAATTATGTGAAAGGACTCTATGGTAGGCCACCCGCACCGATCGATCCAGAACTGATGAGAAAGATTCTTGGTGATGAGAAACCCATAGATTGCAGACCTGCTGATCTTTTGGAACCCGAACTGGACAAAACAAGGAAAGAATTGGGAATTCTTGTTGAAACGGACGAAGACCTTCTCATCGCTGTGATCCTGGGAGAGGTAGGCAAGAAATTTTTGAGGAAGAAGTACGAGGAGAAGATCGGCGTGGACTTCAACTATCTCGAATCTCTCTCTGACTTTACCGATGACATGCCGGTGTATCCAGTGTAAATCTCAAAAACGTTGTGATTTCCTTCTCTCCTGTAAGCGATTCTGAAGCCATGCATTTCGAAAAATTCCCTTGCGAGGTACAGGCCCAGTCCTGTACCTTTGCTTTTTTTCTTTTTCTCAAAAAGATTTGCACGTACCTCATAGGGGATCTCTGGTCCGGGACCTTTCACGATGATCCTGTCTTTTTTCACGTGGACCTCCACCGGTCCTGAAGAATACTTCACAGCGTTTTCTATCACGTTGTAAAAGGCCCTGAAAAGCTTCATGGGATCAGCTTCGACTTCCACGACGTCATCGTACTTGAAAATGACTTTTCCTGGGAATTTTTCCACCACGTCGTTCACGAGCTCGACGAGATTAACCGGCTCTTTTCTCAACCTTTCAAGACCAGCTTCGAGCTTGGCGAATTCGTAGAATTCCTCTATGATCTTCTGTAAATTTTCGTCCTCAACCTCATTCCATACGAGCGATTTCACATCGTGCACAAAACCTGTGACGATGTCTTTCAATTTTTCCGTTTCTTTTTCCTGAATCAGCGAATTTTCGACTACCGAATTCACCTCTTCGGCGAGTTTTGTGATCTCATCGTTCAGGAAATCTTCGAATCGACTTTTTCTGGCTACAGCTTCTCTGAGCTTCCTCAGTCTGCTGGTCACCAGAATATGAGTAGCGAGACTAACAAAGAGCGCTGAAAAGAAAGAGAAAATAACGACATCCACAAAGTTCATCCTGTTTCCCCAGAAGATTCCAAGTAAGGCTATATTCACAAGAAAGGTGATGAGAAAGGTTCTCAGAGATATCATCTTTCTCCCCCCGTGAACATGTAGCCCACACCCCAGATAGTCTTTATATATCGAGGACGGTTTGGGTCGTCCTCTATGGCTTTTCTGATCCTCTTTATGACTGTGTCCACAACCCTTGGTGAGACAGGGTCTTCCCAAAAGGTTTCCAGGAGTTTTTCACGCGTGACGACTTTCCCGGCGTTTTCTGCGAGAAAGAGCAATATCTCGAATTCTTTTTTGGGAAGATGTATTCTTTTCCCCTTCAAAAACACAGTAAAACCGGTGGCATCTATCTTCAGATCTCCAAAGTCGTACAGTCCCTTCTTTTCCCTCTCCAGAAATCTTTTCACTCTTGCAAGAAGAATCTCCGGGTTGAACGGTTTTGTCACGTAGTCGTCCGCCCCCGCTTCGAATCCTTTTAGAACGCTTTCATCATCGGAAAGGAGCGTTAGGAGTATCACCCAGGTTTCTGGTCGGGTTTCTTTTATCATCCTGCAGATCTCGTAACCACTGTAGTCTGGAAGCATGACGTCCAGAACCACAACATGAAAGGCTTCCTCGTCGTTCAAAAAATCTTCTCCTGTAAGGAAGGTCTTCACCCGTCCCAACTGCTGGAGTTTTTCACTCACCTTTTTCAGAATATTTTTGTCGTCATCCACAACGGCTATCTTCCACATCATGAGAATTTTAGCATTGGAAGGAAAGAAACGAAAGCAATGATCACTATGACCGGACCTGGTGGCAGGTCAAGAGTGTAGGCGGTCAGAAACCCCGCGAAGAAAACGCCGGTGCTGAAGATGACGGATATTGTTGTGAGTGACCAGAAGGATTTTCCAAATATTTTCGAGACGAGTCCAGGAAGGATCAGAAGGGCACCTGTGAGGATCACACCAACCACTTTAACGGTCGTCACCACGGTGATAGCGATGAACGAGGTGATCAGAAAACGGATGAGATCTGTTTTTATGCCATAAAACCTGGCCATTTTTTCATCCACTATGAAATACTTGATGTCCCATCTGAACACCACGGTGAGGATCACGCTCAGGGCAAGGACAACGGCCGTTATCGCGACGTCGGTGCTGTTCACAAGAAGCACGTCGCCGAACAGATACCCCATCACATCTGTCTGATACCTTCCCGAAACAGAAAAGAGAACCACTCCAACGGCCATGAAGAAGGGAAGGAGGATGCCTATGGCACTGCTTTCGCTGATCCTGGAGCGAGAAAAGAGACTCACCGCAAAAGCGAAAAGAAGAGCCGTGGCAAAGGCGATCAATCTGTGATCCGCTCCGATGAGAGTGGCTGCAGCAAGCCCGGCAAAGACCGCGTGTGCGGTTCCGTCTCCTATGAACTCCATCCTTCTAAAAACCACTATTGGAGAAACAAGGCCCGATAAAGACGCGACCAGGATTCCCCCAACGAAAGCTGTCCTTAAGAAACTGTACTCAACGAGATCGTGAAAGAAGCTCAATCTCTCTCCCTCCCATGGTAGATCTCGTAGTGTCTTGTTCCTCTGATCCATATATCGAAGTCTGTGAAGATTTTCTTGAGGTCTTCAGGGTTAATCGTTTCAGTGGGACCATGACAGTGAAGGGTCCTGTTGAGACACATGATGGTGCTGCATTCTTTGAACACCATTCCGATGTCGTGGCTGACCATGATGACTGTGATATTTTTTTCTTTCCTCAATCGGTTCAGAAGCTCGTAAAAGGAAGCCTTTCCCATTTCATCCACTCCAGCCTCAGGTTCGTCCAATACGAGAATATCCGGATCTGAAAGAAGGGCCCTCGCGAGTGAGAGTCTCTGGAATTCACCACCTGAGAGGTTCTTTATCGGATCGTTTTCTTTGTGAAGGATCCCCACATCTTTCAAGGTCGATCTCACCTTTTCCCAGTCTATCTTTCTGTACCTGCCGTACATTCCCATCGCGGCGAACTCTTTTACGGTGATGGGAAACTCCCTCTGAACCTGATGGAGCTGTGGAAGGTATCCTATCTTCCCCCTGACTTCTACCTTGCCTTCGTAATTCTTTATATCTCCCACCAGAATTCTCACAAGTGTGGTTTTTCCTGCTCCGTTCGGACCGATTATTCCAACGAATTCACCTTCTTCCACGGAGAAGGTTACATTCTTCAGGATCTCAAAATCGTTTATTCTGTAGGTCAGATTCTTCACTTCCACGATTTTCATTTCAACGCCTCCTGGATCACAGAAAGGTTCTTTCTCAGGAGTTCCACGATCGTCTTTTCTCCGTTCACTCCGAGGGGATCGAGCACGAAGCTTTTCATTCTCAGTTCTTTTTCGAGGCTCGAGAGAATCTCTGCCGGCTGCTGCGGTTCCCTGAACAGGGCAACAATCTGTTCTTTTTTCCTGAGGATCTCTTTGATCGTGGAAAAACTCGTGCTGTGTTCATGACCGCTGGAGAGAGTTATCAATTCCAGGCCGAATTCCTTGAAGAAGTACGTAAAACTCGGATGAGCCATCACTACCGTTTTTCCGGTGTAAGGGAGGAGTGCTTTGAAGGAATCTCTGATCACGGTGTCCAATCCGCTTACGATCTCTTCTGCTTTCTGTTTTATTTCGCTCTGTTTTTCTGGGAATTTCTCGATGAGAACCTGGTACAGTCCAGGAACGATGTAGTATTTGAGGAAGAAAGGATCGAGCCAGATGTGAGGGTTATCATCGATGAGAAGAAGTGCTGGAATGAAGTCTGAAACGAAAACTGTCTTTTCTCTGTATTTTTCTAAATACGGCTCCAATCCGAGCCCGTTCGCCACGATCAGATCCGCTTCTTCCAGAGTCTTAGCGTCGGAAGGCTTTAGTGAGAACAAGTGTGGATTCGCTCCAGGGGGAACAAGGAGCTTTACGCTCGCTGTATCACCAAGTAGCTGAGAAACGATGAGATAGTACGGGTTTATCGTGGTCACGATAGTTTTGCCGAAATTCAAAACAGCGACAATGAGTACTAGAAGGAGAAGAATCTTCTTCATTTTTCCACCTCCTTTTTGCATTCCTTACAGATTCCGTGAATCAAAAACAGATGACTTTCTTCAGAAAAATCGTACTTTTTCTGGAGTTTTTCAAGAAATTCATCCACGCATTCTTCGAAAGGAAAGAGCTTCCCGCATTTCTCACAGATCAAAAAGTGATAGTGTCTTTTCTTCTTGAAGAAGTATCTCGGGCCACCCACACTGAAAGAACCCACGAGGTTTCTTTCCTCTAAAAACTTCAATGCCCTGTAGACCGTGGAGAGGTTCACATCCAGTTTTCGATGTATCTCCTCGGCAGTGAGAGGGACTCTGGAAGATTCGATTATCTCAAAAACGGCTTCCCTGTTTTTTGTCATCCTCATACTCTCACCTGCAAATGCAAAGCATTTGCAAGTTATATTGTACTACACACAGTCGCTGATTTCAAGATATCATTCAAACATTGTACTGATGATATATTTCTCAGTATTCATCGTGCTCTCCGATTATACCGTATTATGGTATAATGAAAATGGATGGCAGATGTCGTATTCGTCGAAGCTGAGTTCTTCGATTTTTTTAAGGGGTTTATTTTAGAAAATATAACTTTGTTAAAACAAAAATCAGGAGGTGATTCGATTGAAGGTGAAATACTACACCAGCATAACACAGGTGGAACAATTGTCTCCTGAAGAAAGAGAGAGGTTGAAGAGGGTAGAGGAAAAGTACCGATTCAGAGCCAACTCTTATTACTTGAGTCTCATAGACTGGTCAGACCCTGATGACCCTATCAGGAAGATCATAGTACCCGAGGAGGACGAGCTGGAAGAATGGGGAACGCTGGATGCTTCTAACGAAAAATCTTACACCGTTGCGAAGGGACTTCAGCACAAATACCCGGACACGGCCCTCTTTCTTGTGAACGATGTTTGTGGTGGATTTTGCAGATTTTGTTTCAGGAAGAGACTCTTCATAAACGTTGGAGCCGAAGTCATACGAGACATCACACCTCAACTCGATTACATCCGCACTCACAAAGAGATAACGAACGTTTTGCTCACGGGAGGAGATCCGCTGCTTTTATCGACAGAAAAGCTGGAAAAGATAGTGAGTTCCTTGAGAGAGATAGATCACGTTCAAATTATCAGAATAGGTAGCAAGATACCAGCGTTTAACCCTTACAGAATAATAGACGATCCGGATCTGTTGAAGATGATCAGAAAGTACAGCACAAAAGAGAAGAAGATATACGTGATGACACAGTTCAACCACCCCCGGGAACTGACCAGGGAAGCGATAGAAGCGGTGAATCTTTTGAAAGACGCAGGAGCGGTGCTTTGCAATCAGACTCCTCTTCTGAGGGGAATAAACGACGATCCTGAAGTGCTCGGTGAGCTTCTGGACAGACTTTCCTTTGTTGGAGTGACTCCCTACTACGTGTTCCAGAACAGGCCTGTTTCTGGAAACAGGAAATTCGCCGTTCCGATTGAAGAGGGTTACGAGATCTTCACGAAAGCGATTTCGAACATATCTGGTGTCGCCAAGCGGGTCAGATACGTTATGTCTCACAGAACAGGGAAGATAGAAATCGCAGCCCTCACGAAAGATTTCATCGTTTTCAAATACCATAGAGCACACGATGAGAAGAATAGAAGAAAAGTCATGGTGTACAAGAGGAATCCCCAGGCGCTCTGGTTCGACGATTACAGTGAACTTTTGGAAGAATACACCGTGTGAATCCCCCTGCCGGGGGATTAAAAGTGGTTGAAACTCACTTTCATTTCTTCTCTTGGATACTTGGGTTTCGGATCGTCCGGATATCCAACCGGGAGTATCACCTCAAATCTCAAATCTGATGGTGTGTTCACGATTTTTGTCAGTTCATTGGGATTCGGAGGTGTGTACGGGACGGTTCCAAGTCCCTGCTCTTCCAGTGCGAGGAGAAGATATCCGATCGCGAGCCAGACAGATTCTCTCGAATAGGGTGCGTCTTTTTTTGAGAACACGAGCAGAAGATATGGTGCTTCTTCGAGAAAGGGTTTTTTCCAGTTGAAACTGTTTTCGTTGAGCCATTCTTTAAGTTTTCCTCTCACGTTTTCGTAGAAGTCTTTCTCGGCCTTTTCACAGGTTTCTCTGATTTGTCTTTTCGTTTCTTCATCTTTCACGACGAGAAATCTCCAGGGTTGAGCGTTCATTCCCGAAGGAGCCTCGTTCGCCACTTTCAGACAGTACATCAACTTCTCAATGGAAGGCTTTTCTTCTTTGAATTTTCTCACGGTCTTTCGCTGTTTTGCAAGGTCGTAGAGCATCCTCATACCCCCGTGAAGATGTATTTTGGAATGCGAGCCTTCGCAGTCTTAGCGGGATTCACGAGCTGAGAGATACCCACATCGACGGAGAGACTGGCGAGCATGTAGGCATCTGTGAAGGGAATGGTTTTCCGCCTCTGGATAAACCACACTGTTTCGCGTGTGACTTCTTTCAGAGCCTCTTCGATATCTGGAAGAGAAACGATGATGTAGTAGGCATCGTTTGTCTCAACCACGGGCCATTTGATTTCTTCTTTGGATACATCGATCTCCACGACCACTTTTGCAGGGACTTCGCACGCGGAGACACACACTTCTCCGTCTCCCATCGTCGCGTGGACGTCTCCCAGAGCAAGAAGTGCACCTTCCTGGAACACTGGAAGGTGCACTGTGACGTTTTCTGTTATCTCTTTCGTGTCCATGTTTCCTCCGTGTCTGTGGGCCGTTCCCGTTGGGTACTCGCCTTCCTGAGGAGCAACCCCGATCACTCCTACCATCGGGTGAATCGGAATCCTCACACCATCGAACAGAACGGCCCATTTCTCTATTTCCAGTTCTTTTGTGTGAAAACCCTCTACTTCGTCACCGAGAACTCCGAATCCCTTGCCAGTTACGATCATTCCTCTTCGGGGAAGTTCTATCCTCTTTATCCGAACCTTCAGTGTGTCTCCGGGCTTTACACCGTTGACAAATACAGGTCCCGTCGCTGGATTCACCTTCGAAAAATCGATTTTATCGTAACTACCACCGAGTGCGTCGAGTGTTTCGAACACGACCTGTTCACCAGGGTATACCTCTTCTACGGGTGCCATGTTCGCTGAAAACGAGTATACACACCTCTGGGCTGGCACAACCTTCATGCTCTCATCTCCTCACTCACACTTTGACCAGCCGCAGTTCTTACAGCTCACGCATCCCTCTTGCTTTATCAGGGAATTCTTTGAGAGACAAACGGGACAGTACACGTTTCCTTCGTCATCCACGTAGTAACCGCTTTGCCATCTGAGGTTGTGCGCCACTATGAACTTTTCTCTTTCGATCGGTTCTTCCTCACTCTCTGGTGCTTCTTCACCCGTTCTGAGCCACAGTTTTGCGAAGTCTTCAAGCGCTTTCTTGATTTCTTCAGCTAGACCCTTGCAGTACTCTCCTTTCACCTTCGAAAGCTGTTCTACTATTTCATCTATGGAAACTCCCGCTCTGAGAGCTATTGAGGAGAGTCTTCCTATCGCTTCGGCCATCTCACTGCCGTTGGAAATGAATATCTCCACCGCTTCTCCTGTGTCGTCGAAGGATATCGTTATGTAAGTGGTGCCATCGGGCCTCTTGTACTTTCTCGTGACGCTTCTGAGAGTATCTTTTCTCGGTCTCGGATGGAGCTTCAGCTTCTCATCGACGACGAAGAACTGAACCTTTGGAGCCTCCGGTGTTTTCAAGGCTTTCGTCAGCACCTGTGTTTGTAAAGAACCGTCTCTGTACACGGTGATGCCCCTAACGTTTGTTCTGAGAGCTTCAAGGTACACGTTGAGAACATCATCCACGGTTGCGCTCTGAGGCATGTTGATCGTTTTGGAGATGTTGTTATCAACGTACCTCTGGAAGGCATCCTGCATGAGGAGGTGATCCATTGGATCTATATCGAGTGCGACTACGAAGACCTTCTTTATCTTCTCTGGAACATCCGGGATATCCTTCAAGCTTCCCTTCTCTATGAGTTCTTTCTCTATCCTCTTGAGAATCTCCGGATTCAATTTCTCTCTGAGCACCTGGTTCACGTAGAGAAGAGGCTCTTTCGTTCCGTCTTCCTTCGTCACGAATCTGGTGTACGCGAGGAGGAAGTTTGGTTCCAGTCCCGACGAAGTGTCCGCTATGTTCGAGATCGAACCGGTGGGTGCGATCGTCAGAAGAGCGACGTTTCTTCTAAACTCTTTTGTCATCTTCATGACTTCTCTTATTTCATCGTCGTAGTTGCTCATACCCATAGCGAAAGGCACGAAATTGTCTTCCGTTCTGTACCTCGAGATCTCAAGGAGCGGGAAGTTCCCTTTTTCTTTTCCGAGTTCATAGGAAGTTCTATGCGCGTGGAGCGCTATGAAAGCCATGAGATTGGCCGCGAAATCACGAGCTTCCTGAGAATTGTAAGGAATTTCGAGCTTGTAGAGGAGATCGGCAAATCCCATTATTCCAAGACCGAGCCTTCTGCTCTCTTTGACTGCTTTTGTGATCTTGTCTATAGGAAACACGTTCACGTCGATGACGTTGTCGAGGAAACGAACGGCTATCTGAACGAGTTCCTGAAGCGCTTCTAAATCCACAAAACCATTGTTGTAGAACTTTGCAACATCGATGGAACCGAGGTTGCAGGCTTCGTAATCTGAAAGCCCGATCTCACCGCACGGGTTGGTCGAGTTGATCTTTCTGTGCGGGTAGAGTGGATAGTATTTGTTCATCTCTCCGAGGAAGGCAAGTCCCGGGTCTCCACTCTTCCAGGCATTTGTAGCGATCTTTCTGAAGAGTTCTCTGATCTTAACCTTCTTCCTGATCGTGCTTCTTGGATGGGAAAGCTCGAGTTCGCCATCTTCTTCGTAGAGTTTCAGAATCTCTTTCTTGTCCATTGGAAATCCAACAGAGAGGTTGAAGAAGTTCAGCACCGCTTCTCCCGTGTTTTCTTTCTTTGCGTCTATGAATTCTTCTATGTCGGGGTGGTTTATGTTCAAGATGCCCATCAGTGCCCCGCGCCTTCTGTAACCCTGTTTCACAACGGAGATGGCGGAGTTGAAGACGTGCATGAAAGAAACGGGACCGGACGCTTTTCCGTGTGTGCCTGCCACAAAGCTGCCCTTCGGCCTCAACTCAGAAAAGTTGCTTCCCACTCCTCCTCCCACTTTCGTTATGAGCGCGTACTCTTTCACCGCTTCGAAAATCTCTTCAATGCTATCGCCGACGGGTACTACGAAGCATGCGGAGAGCATATGAAGATGATTTCTCGATCTGTAAATTTCTTCGTAATCTTCTAGTGTCATCTGATCGATGGGTTTCCACAGGAGATCGTGCTTCACACCGAGTCCTGCGTTGAAGAGGGTGGGACTGTTTGGAATGAAGAGTCTCGCTTTCAAAACTCTGAAGAAGATGTCTTCCCATTCCTTTATTCTGTCGAGTTTTTCGTTCTTCTTGTACGATGGGTTCAGAAGCTCTGCTGTTGCTACAACTCTCGCCACCCTTCTTGCCACATCTTCCCATTTCGTTTCCAGATAATTCCCATCCAGATCCTTCATGAAATACCTGTCTCTGAGAATTATCTGAGCATTTTTTGAAGGTTCAACGTCGATCCACCTTGAGATCAAATCGGACAATTTCATGTTCTCCCTCCTGTTTTTAAACAACATATTGTGTGTTTTTTCACAGTAATTCAACATGTGGTAGGGTTTCCCGAGAAATTATACATCACCATCCCGGTGAAAATTCTGAAACAGTATCGGAAAATTTCTAAAGAATTTCCCATGGTATCCTTTTGAAGATGAGAGTAAAAGAGATAAATGTTAAGAGCGCACTGACTTATTCCGAATCGAAAAGAAGGTACACCCTCAGCCCTTACGTGGGCTGCACCAATGCCTGTGTGTACTGTTACGCAAGTGATTACGCGCGACGATACAGAGAGATGATCTGGAAGTCAGAAATCATTGTGAAACGAAACATAGCCGAAGTTCTCAGAAAAGATATCATCAAGAAGAAACCACACCACGTTTTCATGAGCACCATGTGCGATCCGTATCAACCTATCGAGAAAGAGTACAAGCTCACCCGAAGATGTCTCGAAGTCTTTCTGGAGTTCCCGCTTCTGGAAATCGAGGTGATGATTCTCACAAAATCCACACTCGTTTTAAGGGACCTGGATCTGTTTAAGAAGATGAGAAGAATCTCGGTTGGACTCAGCGTCACAACTGATGACGACGAAATCCGGAAGATGTTCGAGCCCAACTCGAGTTCCATAGAGGAAAGAGTGGAGGCTTTGAAGGTGCTGAAAGAAAATGGAATAAGGACCTGTGTTTTCATCAGTCCCATGCTTCCCATGAACCCGAAAAAGCTGGCGAGCATGTTGAAACCTCACGTGGATTGCGTGTTTATCGACGACATGCACTATCGATGGCGTGTGAAGGATTTTTACGAAAAACTAGGGTTTTCCTGGGCACTTGAGAATGAGTACTTCGAAAGAACTCGAAAAGAACTACTTGCATTCTTTCAAGAATAGAGAGGGCAGAGCGCCCTCTTTTCAAGATCTGAACATCTCTTTGAGAGATGTGTAGAGTTTTTTGAATTTCTCGTGTAGTTTTTCGTAGGTTTCTGTGTTTTCAACAGCAGGGTCAGTGTAACTCTTCACGCGAAACCATTCTTTCGAAATTTTCGCGGGATTTTCTCCCATTGAGCCAGACACTGCGAGGATCGCTGCACCGTAAGACGCCCCTTCATCCACGGCTGGTTTTTGTATTCTCAATCCTGTCATATCTGCGAGCATTTTGTTCCATACCCTGCTCTTTGAACCTCCTCCTGTAATTCTCACACTGTTGAGAACCACCTTGAGTTCTCTCAGTATATCGAACGAATCTTTGATACCGAAGGCAACGCCTTCGAATATGGCTCTCACCATATCCCACTTGGTGTTGTACGAGGATATACCGAAGAAAACACCCCTCGCGAATGGATCTCTGTGTGGTGTCCTTTCACCGTTGAGATACGGCAGGAAGATTATCCCGTTTGATCCTGCAGGAATTTTATCCACCTCTTCGTTGATTGTTTCGTAATCTTCGCTCAGGAATTTTTCCTTGAACCACTCCAGTGAATAGGTAGCGGAGAGCATCACACCCATGTGGTATCTTGTTTCTGGAACGGTGTGTGCAAAGAAATGTACTCTACCCTTTGGATCGGGCTGATTCCCTTTTGTGGGTGCCAGAACGGTTCCTGAAGTACCAAGACTCACCATCACGTCACCCGGTTCTACGACGGCTATTCCAAGAGCTGCACAGGCGTTGTCGGCTCCTCCGCCTATCACAAGCGTGTCTTCGGAGAGACCGAGATCCGACGCTACTTCAGGTTTCACATTTCCAACCACGCCGTTCGACGGTATTATCTCTGGGAGAACACTTTCCGGTATGTTGAGTTCTTTCAATACGTCCTTGTTCCATTCCATCTTTGACACACTGTACATCACCGTTCCGGAGGCGTCGGAATGCTCCGTTTTCACCTCACCGGTGAGCATGTAGTTTATGAAATCTTTTGGCAGCATGATTTTTGAAATTTTTCCGTAGATCTCAGGTTCATGCTTTCGGATCCAGAGTATCTTTGGGAGCGTGAAACCGGGCAAAATGGGATTTCCGACGAGCTTGAGAACGTTTTCCTCTCCGCCGAGGATCTGGGTGGCTTCTTCGCACTCTTTGTATGTTCTCTGATCGCACCAGAGGATAGCGTTTCTCAGGACTTTACCGTTGTCATCGATTGCCACAAGACTGTGCATCTGCCCGCTGGTAGAGATCGCTCTTATTTTGCCGCCCATTTCTTTCGATCTTTCGGAGAGGTTTTTCAGTATTTTTTTCACCGCCTCCCACCAGGAGAGGGGATCCTGCTCCGCCCAGGCAGGCTGAGGAGTGAACATGGTTAGTCTTTCATTCGCTGTTGCAAGAATCTCTCCCTTCTCGTTCACAAGAATTCCCTTGACACCGGTCGTTCCCACATCGAGTCCCACGTACAGGTTCATTATGCGACCCTCCCGTTCTGTTTTTTCTGTCCAGATGCGTAGTACATTATTTCTTCCTGAGTGACTCTTTTCTCTCTGTTGTCCAGAACGGCTGTGATTTCACCTTCCCACATGACGACTATTCTATCGCTGAGATTCAGTATTTCTGGGAGTTCCGAAGAGATCATGATCACAGCTTTGCCCTGTGCGGCGAGTTCTCTGATCATCCTGTGTATTTCTGCCTTTGCACCAACGTCTATTCCGCGTGTTGGCTCGTCGAAGATCAGAATATCCGCGTTCGTGGCGAGCCATTTGGCAAGGACCACTTTCTGCTGGTTTCCACCTGATAGATTTTCTGTTATTTGATAAATGGAAGGCGTTTTTATGGAGAGTCTTTTTACATAGTCTTCTGAGATCTCTTCTTCTTTTCTTTCATCGAGCACGAGCCCCCATCTGCTGATTTTTTTCAGTGATGGGAGCACGATATTGTCCTTCACAGTCATTCTCAAAACAAGCCCCTGAAGTTTTCTGTCCTCAGGAATGAGTCCTATCCCCATCTTAATAGCATCTTCCGGATTTTTTATTTCAACTTTCCTTCCGTTAACGTATATGTCTCCGGATTCCTTTTGATTCACTCCGAACACCAAGAGCATCGTTTCAGTTCTTCCAGCCCCCACAAGTCCCGCGAATCCCAGAACTTCTCCCTTTCTCACTTCAAAAGAAACATTCTTCACTTTATCCTTCCACTTCAGGTTTCTGACTTCAAGGGCAATTTCTCCGGGTCTGGTCTCTATTCCGTGTGGGAAAAACTCCACTTCACGTCCTACCATCATTTTTATGATCGTGTCCACATCGAATTCTCCTTTTTTCAACTCGCCGATTCTTTTTCCGTCTCTCATCACAACGATCCTGTCACTTATCCTCATAACTTCGTCCAGTCTATGTGAAACGAAAACAACAGAAATACCTCTACTTTTCAACATTTCTATGATTTCGAAGAGTCTTTCTGTCTCTTCGACAGTAAGCGACGATGTGGGTTCATCCATGAAGATGATCCTGGGTTCTTTAACCAGTGCCTTACATATTTCCACCATCTGTCTCTGGGCGGTGGTGAGGTTTCTCACCAGAGCATCTGGAGAGAACTTGGCGCCGATGAGATCGAGCAGTTCTTTAGATCTTGTGTACATATAGTTCTCATCAACTCTACTGGAAAGGGTTCTTTTCTGTCCCCTGACAGCTTCATAGGCGAGAAAGATGTTTTCCGCCACAGTCATGTTGTCGCACAGGTTCAGCTCCTGATGGATAACACTTATGCCCTTTTTGAACGCGTCGACCGGAGAGTGAAATTCTACCCTTTCGCCGTTGACCAGAATTTCTCCCGCATCAGGTTTGAGGACACCCGTCAGAATTTTTATGAGGGTGGATTTACCAGCACCATTTTCACCTATCAGAGAGACAATCTCGTTTTCGTAAACCTCAAAATCGACGTTGTCCACAGCCACAACTCCAGGGAATCTTTTCACTATGCCCTTTGCTTTCAGTATCTCCATTCGATCACCCCGGAAAGCGAGGAGGGGAAACACCCCTCCTCGTGTTTTTCAGAATTTTATTGGAATTCCGAGTTCTTCCATCTTCTTCAAATATTCATCGAGGTTCTCTGGTGTGACCACATCAACACCTGTGTCGATCACGTAGTCAACCTTTCCATCAACCTTGACTTTCGGGAGCATCATCAAAGTGTTTTGAACACCTATCTTGTTCATCAGATAAAGAACTGTGACTGACAGGTATCCCATCATGTAGGGTCTCTGCCCCATCGTTGCCTGGATAACTCCTTCTTTCACGTACTGAAGAATATCAGGTGTTGTATCGAAACAGACGATCTTCACTTTTCCAACTTTTCCAGCATTTTTCACCACGAGTGCTTGGGCAGGTCCGTTGTAGGCATACACACCAAAAAATGCATCGAGATCTGGATGGGCATTGAGAGCGGCTTCCGCTAGAGACACTGCTCTCGCACCGTCTTCTTCATCGTTGAGGATGTCGACTATTTCTATCTCCGAGTCCTTGATGGCGTCTTTGAATCCCTGGATTCTCTGAAGGGAGTTCATAGCTGTCAGTGAACCCGTTCCTATGACAACTTTACCCTTTCCTCCAAGGAGCTCTTTCATGATGAGACCAGCTGTGTAACCTGCCTGGTAGTTGTCCGTTCCGATGTAGACGTACCTTCCACTGTCCGGAGAGTCTGTATCGAGAGTGACAACAGGAATACCCATCTCAAGGGCTTTCTTGATGGTGGGGATGACTGCAGTTGGATCGGACGGCGCGATCGCAATACCGTTTACACCTTCGGCTATGAAAGATTCGAGCATCTGAAGCTGAGCGTTGATATCTTCCTTTTGTGGAACGAAGAACTTCGTATCCACTCCAAGTGCCTTCCCCGCCGCTTTAACACCTTGTTCTACCTGTGACCAGTAAGGATGGACGGATTTTCCGATAACACCTATGGTGAGAGCCAGCGACAGACCAGCAACCAGGAGAACCGAAAGAAAAACCAGAAGTTTCCTCATGATAACACCCCCTTGTAAAGATGTTTTATTCCACATACACCCACATCTTTTTTCTGTACACCGGATCTTCAGGGTTCACTCCTTTTCTTTTGAAAAGCTCGCTCAGAGTGACGAATCCGTATCCACGTTTTTTCAATTCCGGGATCAGTATCTCTAGAACTTCGACGATCGGATGCGGCTCTGGTTGTACGTCGTGAAGAAGAATTATTGCACCATCTCTTATGTCTTTCAACACGTTGCTTACGATCTTTTGGGGATCTCTATCACATCCCGCCCAGTCGTAGCCGAGAATGCCGCTCACGAACGGCATGTTTATCACATCGAACATGGTATCGCTCACCGCCAGATTGGGTGGTCTGAAGAATCGAGGCTCTTTTCCTGTGTATTTCTTGATGAGATCCTTCGTACGTTCGATGTAATCTTTTATCGTCTCAGGATCTTTTTTGTCAAGTGGTTCATAATTCCACGAGTGATTTCCTATTTCACATCCCATAGATATCATTCTTTCAAGAATAGCTCGAGTACTTTCGTTCAACCTCTGTCCCACAACGAAAAAGGTAGCTACAACACCGTGTTTTTCAAGAGTACCCAGTACTGCGGAGGTGAGTTTTACATCAGGACCGTCATCGAAAGTGAGCGCCACCAGTTTCACTCCGTTTTCCTCCCCGAAGTTCACTTTTGAATCAGTTGAAAAAAGCAAAACTGTTGTCAAAAAGATCGAAAGAAAAACCAGAAGTCTTTTCATGACC
This sequence comes from Thermotoga maritima MSB8, assembly GCF_000008545.1. Taxonomy (NCBI): domain Bacteria; kingdom Thermotogati; phylum Thermotogota; class Thermotogae; order Thermotogales; family Thermotogaceae; genus Thermotoga; species Thermotoga maritima. The sequence goes on along the minus strand of NC_000853.1, from coordinate 119,155 downwards.
CACCCACCTGTTATTTGCTTGCAAGTCTCCTTCTCAATATGTCGAGAGTTACTGCCACAACTATGACGATTCCGATGACTACGTTGTGCCAGTACGTCGAAACGTTGAGAAGAACGAGAGCGTTCCAGAGAAGACTTATGATACTCGCGCCTACGATTGCTCCTAAAACACTTCCTTCTCCTCCCGTGAGACTCGTTCCACCGATTACAGTGGAGGCTATGGCATAGAGTTCGTACATACTACCGACACCTGGTTGCCCTTGAGAAAGCCTTGCCGCAATGATTATCCCCACCACACCGGCGAGGAATCCCGATACCATGAACGCTATCATTCGCACTCTGTCTACGTTCACTCCGGAAAATCTTGCGGCGACTTCGTTACCGCCGGAAGCCCTCAGGTGTTTTCCATAAACGGTCTTTCTGAGGAAGAAATCTGCCACAAGAGCCACTGCAAGGAGAATCCACACCGGGATCGGTATCTTCAAAAATTCACCCTGCCCGATTTTCAAGAAAGAAGACGGGAGTCCGATGATAGGCCATCCCTTTGTGATCACGGCTGCCATGCCTCGGGCGATCGTCAGAGTTCCAAGGGTGATGATAAAAGCGGGAACTCTGAGCTTTGTGACAAACAAGCCATGCCACGCACCTGCTCCTATAGAGAACAACAGAATGAGAATTACAGAGATCCACACGGGAACACCGTGAGTCATGAGCCATGCAACCATTACCCCTGTGAGCGCCACCATGGAACCGGGGGAGAGGTCGATGGCTCCTCCCCCGGAGATGATGACAAAGGTTTCCCCGATAGCTAAAAGGCCAAAGATCGCGATCTGCCTTCCGAGAGCCTGAAGATTGAATGCCGTCAGAAAGCGAGGATTCAAGATAGCCGTAAAAACAGCCAGACTGACGAGAGCAACTAAAGGACCGAGTTCTCTGAAAGTTCTCTTCTTAAATTTCGAAGCCAAGTTATCTCCCCCTCAGTAACACCTGTTGAATATCTCCTCCATATCCTTTGCGGTTAGGTTACCGGGAGTTACGACAACCACTCCATTCAGTATCCTGTAGCCGGTTTCTGCCATCTTTGGAATATCCTCTTTTTTCACACCCAGTTCACTGAGTCTCTTGTTGAGACCGAACATCTCCTGGAAGTCTCTCAGTTTCTTGATAGCGAGCCTTCCAGCTTTTCTATCGTCTGTTTCGTAAACGCCAAACACTTCCCTTCCAACGATGGCGAGTCTCTCGTAGGCGTGATCGAAGATGTACTCGAACAGGTACGGACCTGTGATGCACAGACCAAGACCATGGGTTATTTCTGGATAGAAACCACTGAGACCATGCTCCAGCGCGTGGTTTGCGATCACACCAGTCAGAGTCTCTGTAATTCCTGCTTCAGTACTGGCCCAGGCGAGATTCGTTCTGGCTTCCATATCTTCTCCATTCTCGTAAGCAACGGGAAGGTAAGTCACGATTCTTTTCATGGCGTCCAGGGCAAGAACATCCGAGTAAGGATTCGCATTCACGTTGAGGAAGGCTTCTATAGCGTGATAGAACGCATCCATAGAGGTGTACGCGGTCTGGTCTTTCGGTAGTGTCTTCATCACTTCAGGATCCACAAGGGAGAGAACGGGAAAGGTGTTTCTATAGCCTATTCCCACTTTTTCTTTCGTTTGAGGATTTGTAATCACCGCAAATGGGTCTGCCTCGGTTCCCGTTCCGTGTGTGGTGGGTATAGCAACAACGGGGATGGATTTTTCTGGAATCTTTCCACCACCTACGGGAACGTAATCCCAGAACTTTCCTTCGTTCGGAGCGGTGATAGAGATCGCTTTTGCGCTGTCTATGGGACTTCCTCCACCAAGTCCTATGATGAAATCTATCTTCTCTTTTCTCACGATTTCTGCAGCCTCATCGACGTGATCCGATATCGGGTTGGGAACTATTTTGTCGAAGACGAAACTTTCCACTCCCGCTTTCTTGAGAAGATCTACCACCCTCTGCAAAAGGCCGGTCTTCTTAGTGCTGGATCGTCCTGTCACAATCAATGCCTTTTTTCCGAGCTTTTTTGCCCTTTCTTCCAGTTCGTCCACCGCTCCCACCCTGAAAATGATCTCCGTTGGAAGATAGAACGAAATTTTGAACATGCTGCCACCTCCTTCATTTGACTTCTTCTATTATGTCCTCGACAGCCAATACGGCCGCGCCCACGAGGTTAGAACTGATGTTTCTGAATTCCGTAGTCCTGATTTTCAGATCTTTCACAGCGGCCTTCAAAGCTCTTTGATGGACGAAATCCTTTATAATGTCGAGGAAATTTTCACCAAGATCGACGACTTCCCCACCAAGGATCACGAGTTCAGGATTCAATATGTTCACCAGGTTCACGATGCCGACCGCTATGTTTTCCGCAAATTTCATCAGTATTCTTTTCGCATCGTTTCTCTGCTTCAGTGCCTGGAATTTCTCTATGGCGTTTTTTCCAGGTAGTTCTTTCCCGTACTGCTCGATCGTCCAGTTGATCGAAGAAACGAGCTCCCAGCAACCCCAGTTAGAGCAGTGGCACTGCCTGTCGGAGTACATGTTCACTGTCATGTGTCCTGCTTCACCCGCTGTGAAGGAAGGCCCTCTGAAGATCTTTCCATCGATCATCAATCCCGTTCCAACACCTTCTCTAATGATGATAAAAACGGCTTCTTTCACGTTTCTCAGATCTTCTGAGTGGTACTTTTCTGCGAGCATGGAAAGATTCGCCTCGTTGTCTGCAAGAACAGGAACGTCGACTTTGAGGAGCTCTTTTATGTTCACGTTCTCCCACTCGAGGTTTGGGGCAAGAAGTATTTTCTTTTCTTCCATATCCACCATTCCTGGAACGGAAAGAGAGATTCTTGAAATTCTATATTCACCTGAGATACGTTCGTAGATTTCTTTGACTATGTTGAAGAATTCCACTGGTTCCTTTGGTGTGTTGAAAGTTCCCCTTGGTTCCACTTCTCCATCGAAAAATCCAATACCGTAAGTCGTTATATTCACTCCTATATCGAAGACTAAACTCAGAAAGGCGTTCTTTCTTAGATCGAGGAGAATTCTTCTTCTTCCAGGAGAATTTTTTCCCATTGTACCGATCTCTCTTATATAACCTTCATCTATTAGTTCTTTCGTGAGTCTTGTTACACTGCTCGGCGTGAGCCCTGTGACCTCCGATATGTCCGATCTGGAAATGGGATGGTTTTCGTGAATCACTTTGAGAATGCTCTTTTTGTTGAGGATTTTTATTCTTGGTGAGTTGTATTTCAACTTCGATTCCTCCTTTTGGATCTCAATATTATGTTCACATTAATTATATGCAGGAAATAATTTAAAATCAAGGTCGGATATCTGTTATTTTCTCCTTTTTTGGCTGTTTAATAGGAATTATGGGTTTTTAACCTTAAAAATTGCAATTTTTCGGAGATTTCCTTCAGGCCTCTGGTGGTTACTCTCTCTTTTTCTTCAGATTGATACCATCCTTCGGTAAAACCGTATCTTTCAGCCAGTTCTAAAATTTTTTCGTATTCGTTCTGGTTCAGTTTCCTGCTTATTTCGGGAAATTTCTGGGCGTCAAAGTGAGGGATGTATTGATTCATTATGGAGAGAGGAATCCGTGTGGACAAGCTTGAAAGGAAAGAAAAAATTTCAGAATAATCCACCACGTTTCCAGGAAGAACAAGAATTCTCACAATGAGACCTTTCATTTTTTCTTCATCGAAGATTCCCACCTGTCTGAACATCTCAACGATGGCCTTCTGAACAACTGTCCAGTAATCCGGGGTTTTTGAGTACTTCTTAGAAGCTTCGTTGTCCGAATATCTCACATCGGAAAGATAGATATCAACGACACCTTCTAAAAGTCTGAGAATCTCAGGATCTTCGTATCCGCTGGTGTTGTAGACGATGGGGAGGTTCAATCCGTTTTCAATGGCGATTCTCAGGGCTGAGATTATGAACGGAAGGTGTGGTGTGGGGGTGACAAGATTCAGGGTCTTCGCACCGTGCTTTTGTAGGATCAAGAATATCTCCGCAAGGTCTTCCACTTCAACCTCTGTTCCTATCCCTTTCTGACTGAATCCCATGTTTTGACAGTATACACATTTCATGTTACAACCGCTGAAGAACACCGTACCCGCACCCGTTTTTCCAGAGATGGGAGGTTCTTCACCGAAGTGAAGAACCGCGTTGGATATCTTCGCTCTGGCGGGTAGTCCACAGATACCGGTGGTTCTGTATCTATCAACACCGCATTTTCGAGGACAGAGTTCGCATTTTTCAAGGTTGCCCCACAGTGTGGTTTCGATCTCTTTTATTCTTTCAATTTTCTTTTTCAACATACTCGATTTTTGCTCCCAGTTCACTGAATTTGTCTATGACATCTTCGTAACCTCTGAATATGTGTTCGACGTTGCTTATCTCAGTGACTCCATCTGCTATGATTCCCGCTATGAGAAGGGCAGCGGTTGCCCTGAGATCCGTTCCCTCAACGGGGGCACCGCTGAGTTTTTCAACGCCTTTCACTATGGCGACGTTTCCAGAAACTTCTATGTCCGCTCCCATTCTTTTCAACTCGTCCACGTGTAAGAACCTCGTTTTGAAGACGTTTTCGGTTATAACCGAGACTCCCGACGCTGTCGATAGATACGCCATCATCTGAGGCTGAAGATCCGTGGGAAAACCAGGGTACGGATTCGTTGTAACATCCACCGCTTTTGGTCTTTCTCTCATTTCGATCTCTACTTCGTTTCCAAGAACTTTAAGTTTCGCCCCTGTTTCTTCCAGTTTCTCAAAAAAGTTTGTGAGGTGATCCGGGTTTACATTCTTCACCAGACCTTTTCCACGACTTGCTGCGATGGCTACCAGGTACGTTCCAGCTTCTATTCGATCGGGAATGATGCTGTATTCAACTCCCTGCATTTTCTCCACGCCTTCAATCACTATCCGGCTGGTTCCGGCTCCTTCAATATGTCCACCCATTCTGTTTATGAAATTTTGAAGGTCTACGATTTCAGGTTCCATTGCGGCGTTTTCAATCACTACACGGGCACCTTTTAAGAGAGCCGCTGTGGTCATCAGGTGCTCCGTGGCACCAACGCTTGGAAAAGGAAGGGTAATCGTCACATAATCGATTCTTCTTTCAAAGCAGGCTTCAACAAAGCCATGTTCCACTTTTATCGAGAATCCCATTTTTTTGAGGCCTTCAAGATGAAAGTCCACAGGTCTGACTCCTATGGAACACCCACCTGGAAGAGCAACCTTCGCTCTTCCAGTTCTCACAGCGATCGGACCGAGCACGTTGAAGGACGCCCTCATCTTCCTGACAAGTTCGTAAGGCACTTCCTGTGAGATATCGTTTTCTCTTTTGATCTTCAGTTCGTTCTCCTCGAATTCCACTCTGAATCCAATGGATCTCAGGATGTCTATCATGACGAAGACATCTTGGAGTCTCGGTACGTTTTTGAGAATTACCTCCTCATCACACAAAATCGCTGCTGCCATTATTGGAAGAGCAGCGTTTTTTGAACCCGATATCTCCACTTCTCCTTCGAGAACGGCGCCACCCTGAACGACCAGTTTACCCAATCAAGCCACCGCCTTTTCAAGATCAAGGATCGCCTTTTCCAGATCCATGAAATCTTCAGGATAGCTTTTGTATGCAATCGAGTATTCGATGCCTCCTATACTTTCGATGTGATTTTTTATTCTCTCTTCTATATTCGGGGCCGTTTCTTTTCCAACACCGATTACGAAGAGTGCAAAAGTATCATCGGAGTATCTGCCCACACTGTCTAAGGGTACTCTCACACATTCTTTGAGAATTTTTCCTATCTTCATCAGCGCTTTTTCTCTTTCATTCTTAGATACCTTTGTTTTCACAAAGAATATCGTGTAAGGTGTGTTCTCTTCGAAGGCCCTCTGATGTTGATAAGATAGGAGTCTCAGGAAATGGTCTTTCGCGTACACTCTTGTCAGTGGATCGATCATTTTTGTAGTTCCCAGCTTTTCAAAGAAATCGTCGAACACCTGGAATTGTTTCTTCATGACTTCGTTGTATTCTTCTATCAGAGCCTCGAGCTCCTGCTCTCTCTGCTGGCACTGCCGCAGTTTCTCTTCCAGTTCCTCTATTCTTTTCAAAAGTTCCGTGCGTTCATCCATGTTGAGCACCCCCAATTGTCAGTATAATAAACTTCAGAAATATTCTACCACGTTGAAAATGTGGAGGGAGGATTCGATGACAATAAGCTACGAGGATGTAGAAAATTTCTTGGTGTGCCCAAGGCGATATTACCTTTCAAAAAAAATTTCAAAAGAGGTTTCTCCGAACTTTTCGGAGGAGTTAATGGAGGCTGGATTCCCGCTCGAAAATCCTGTGATCGTGTGTGAGTTTGAGGGTCATGAACTGGTTTCAAATCCCGATCTGATTGTGAAAGACAGGGATGGATGGAGAATTATTCTGAGAAAGAGCGCAAAAAGGTTTAAAGACAAATACATCCTTGAGAGCGCTTATCATGCCCTGGTTTTCTCAAGGGCTGGCCTGGAAGTTTCGGGCGTGGAGATCGTATCTGACAGCTTCTCAAGAAAGATGGAAAACTGGAAAAATCTGATACCCATCGTCGAAGATGTTTTGAGAGAAATGTTGACAATAGATGATGATCCTCACCCCAGAGTGGGAAGACACTGTAGATACTGTGATTTCCTCGAAGATTGCGAAGGGAAGTTTTTTGAAGAGAAGAGTTTGCTTCTGGTGAACGGGATAGGAGAAGAAACGTACAGGGTTCTCTATGGAATGGGTATAGAAACGCTGGAAGATCTCGCGGAGGCGGACCAGAGAATCCTGGAAAAGGTATTTGGAAAAGAGAAAGGAAAAAGATTCGTTATGGCGGCGAGGGCGTTTCTCGAGAATAGAGTGATAATGATAACCCCTCCGGAGGATCTTCCAGAAGGAACAATAGTTGACATAGAGTATCATCCGTCAGAAGAGAGGGATTTTCTCTATGGGTTTTTAATAGGTGATGAGTACAGATATTTTCTGGAAGAGGATCAAGGAGATCTGATCGCATTTTTGAATTCTCTGGACGATGAGAGTGTTTTCTATCACTATCATGGACCGGAGAAGAGAAAGCTGATTTCATTGATCGGCAGAAACAAAAGGATGAATTTTCTCGATGTGTTCACAATCCTGAGGAATCATTTCGTTTTTCCTGTTATGTCCTACTCGCTCAAAAGAATCGCTAAGTATCTGGGGTACGATTGGAGAACGTCCCTGAATGGTTATGAAATACTGCGGCTTTATGAGAAATGGAAAAAAACGAGAAACGAGGAGCTTCTAAAGCAGATGCTCCTGTACAACGAGGATGATGTGAGAGCAACGAAGCTGGTCCTGGATTTCATGAGGTCTTACTCTTCTTTTTCGTAGGGAACACCATCGGCTGCTGGTGGTCTTGTTCTTCCTATCAGGCCAGCCACGACAACGAGGGTAACAACGAACGGAAAGAGATTGAACAACGGTTTTGCCGTAGCAGGTACGTTGAGAATGGGACTACTCTGAAGTTGATTGGCCAGAGCTTCTGACATACCAAACATGAGGCAGGCCCACATGGCACCTATGGGATTCCAGTTTCCAAGGATCATGGCCGCAAGGGCAATGAAGCCCCTTCCTCCCGTCATGAGTTCCCTGAAGTTACCGACCTCTCCTATGGAAAGGAACGCTCCTCCCATGGACGCCAGAGCACCGCTCATGAGAACTCCGAAGTACCTTATTTTGAAGACGTCAACACCGAGAGTATCGGCAGCCTCGGGATTTTCACCTACCGATCTCATTCTGAGACCCAGTGGGGTCTTGTAGATCAGAAACCACGCAAAAAAGACCATTGCGAAGGCTATGAGAACTATTGGACTGATGGTTCCGATGGCTTCTCCGATGAAAGGAATGGAGGAAATGCCAGGCAGTGTGATCTCTTCGATTCGACCCACATAAGGTGTCTGCCCCGGCTGACCGAATATCGGTTCCATGAGAAAACCTGTCAGACCCTGCGCCACCAGTATCAACGCCGTCGCGCTCACTATCTGGTTGCCTCTCCATTTGATACTCGCCCAGGCGTGGAACCAGGAAAACCCGATTCCTATGGGAATAGAAAGCAAGAAACCGAGCCACACGTTTCCGGTGTAATATGTGATCACCACCGAGGAGAACGCTCCAAGAAGCATTATTCCTTCAAGGGCGATGTTCACAACCCCTGTAACTTCACTGAAAACACCTCCAAGGGATGCGAAAAGAAGAGGAGTGGAAGCTGTGAGAGTGAGCTTGTAAAAGAGGGGATTTGAGAAAATGTTCCAGAGCACTTCCAGTATTTTCATCTTTTCACCTTCCTGAACCTGAGAAGGGTTTTAACGATCCTGTCGGCTGCAACGAGGAATATGACGATACCCTGTATGATTGTGACAATGTGTTTTGGTACCCCAACGAACTGCATATTGCTCGATCCAGTCCTCAGAGCGGCTATGAGAAATGAGGCGAAGATGATGCCTATGGGATGGTTTTGTCCGATCAGCGCGATCGAGATTCCGTCGAAGCCCTTCCCGCCGGAGAGTGTTCCTAGGAACCTGTGGTGCAATCCCATCACTTCTAGGGCTCCAGCAAGGCCCGCCAGCGCTCCACTTATTGCCATACACATGACGATGTTCTTTGAGATGTTTATTCCTCCATATTCTGCCGCGTACGGATTGAATCCAACTGCTTTCACCTCATAGCCAGTTTTCGTCTTCTCCAGAACGATGTATATAACCACCGCTGAAAGAATTGAAATCAGAATACCGGAGGTCATTTCTAAAGCGCCAACTGTAACGATAGGAGGAAGTTTGGCAGAAGGAGCGATTTCTGGACTTTTGGGAGTACCCGATCCCACTGCCAGTGGTCCCGTGATGAGGTAAGAGGATATGTAGGTTGCGATCCAGTTCAGCATTATGGTTGACACAACTTCATGTGCTCCCGTTTTTGCCTTCAGATAACCGGCTATAGAGGCCCAGGCGGCACCTCCCAGCATGCCGGCAATCATCGTAAGAGGGATAGCGAGTGCTGGCGGTATTCCTCTCATGTGCATTCCAACGACAGTTGCCAGAATCCCTCCCATGATCATCTGTCCTTCCGCTCCTATGTTGAATAGCCCTGCTCTGAAACCAAATCCAACGGCGAGTCCTGTTAGGATGAGCGGCGTGGTTTTTATCACCGTATCGGCCAGAGCCTGGATATTTCCAAAAGCCCCTTCGATCATGGCTTTGTACGCTATCACGGGGTTTTGCCCGATCAGAATGATCACCACGGCCGCTATAAGAAGTGCTATGATGACCGAAAAGAACGGGACAAGAAATGACCACACCCTGTTGTTCATCTTCTGATCTCCTCCAGTCTTTTACCTGCCATCATGAGCCCTACTTCCTCTGGAGTGGTTTCTTCCGGTTTGACTTCTCCCATTATCTGTCCTTCGTACATAACCAGTATTCTGTCGCTGAGCGAGAAGATTTCGTCCAGTTCCATGGATATGAGAAGAACACCGACACCTGCATCTCTCATCGATACGAGTGTTTTGTGAATGAATTCTATCGCACCCACGTCCAGACCACGTGTCGGTTGAGCCACAACGAGAAGTTCGGGGGAGAAACTCATTTCACGTGCAACGATGATCTTCTGCTGATTCCCACCGGAGAAACTTCCCGCGAGGAGTTCTATGTTTCTCGGCCTGATATCGAACTTTTCAAAAAGTTGTTTTGAAAATCTTTTTATTTCCTTCATGTTGAGAAAACCGCTCTTCACGAAAGGCTCTATCATGTGCCTTCCCAAAATGGTGTTGAAATATGCCGGAAAATCCACTATCAAACCTCTTTTGAGTCGATCTTCTGGAACGTGGAACATTCCGAGATCTCGCAATCTTTTTGGGTCGTATCCCGTTATATCTTCACCTTTGAAGTAGACTCTTCCTCGTTCCGCTCCGCGAAGTCCTGTGATCGCTTCCACCAGTTCGGACTGACCGTTTCCAGCAACACCGGCTATCCCTACTATCTCTCCCCTCTTTACCTCGAAAGAAACTCCCTTTACAGCGTCCAGTTTTCTGTTGTCCTTGACCCAGAGATCTTCTATTTTGAGGAGTGTTTCACCGGCTTCTTTTGGTTTTTTCTCAACCGTGAGAACAACATCTCTTCCCACCATCAATCTCGCTATTTCCTGTGGTGTGGTTTGTGAAGTGATGAGGTTTCCTGTGACCCTTCCCTGCCTCATAACGGTGATTCTATCGGAGATCTCCATCACTTCGTTCAATTTATGCGAAATGAATATGATCGTTTTCCCGCTCTTTTTCAATCGTTTCAAGACTTCGAAGAGTTCCTCTGTTTCCTGTGGAGTGAGGACGGCGGTGGGTTCATCTAAGATGAGAATCTCTGCTCCTCTGTAGAGTGTCTTGATGATCTCTACTCTCTGCTGCAACCCCACGGGCATGTCCTCTATTTTCATATCGACGTCTATTGTTAATCCGTACTCTTCCGAGAGTCTTTTAACTTCTTTCCTCGCCTTTTTCCTATCCAGAAGAATTCCTTTCCTTGGTTCCATCCCGATGATCACGTTCTCGTAAGCCGTCAGGTTGTCAACGAGCATGAAATGCTGGTGAACCATACCTATACCGCTTTTTATCGCGTCAGCGGGACCGGAAAATTCTACTCTTTTTCCGTTTATGTAAATTTCCCCCTCATCGGGCTTTAAAAGGCCGTAGAGCTGTTTCATGAGAGTGGTTTTTCCAGCGCCGTTTTCACCAACGATAGCGTGGATTTCGCCCTTTTCGACGAAGAGATCCACGTGATCGTTTGCCAGAACTCCGGGAAACCTTTTAACGATTCTCTTCATCACAACTGCGTACTCCACCGGATCACCCCTGAAAAGAGGGGGAGGACTCCCCCTCAGAATGGGAATTCGATTTGTGGAACTTCGAAAGCGTCAAGCTCTTCCTGAGTCTCTGGGACTTTCAGAGTGCCTTCTTTCATCAATTTTTCAAGGTAAAGAAGTTCGGCTATGACTCTGTTGGGAACGAGTCCTTTCGTGTACTTCATCGGACTTATTCCAACTGCGTCTTCGGAGATTCCAAGAACCCTGTGCCCACCTTCGAACGTTCCCTCGTACGCCCAGACAACTCCGTAGTAAGACGCTACGTCCACTCTCTTCATCGCGCTTGTCAGAACAGCACCGGGAGCCATGTAATCCTGGTCCATGTCCACTCCTATGGCGAAGAATCCCTTTCCGTTCGTCGTGTAGTAATCTATAAGGTCAACGAGTTTGTCAGAACCGGCCAGTGCTGAGAACTTCTCCCTGGCAGCTTCTATAACTCCGTTTCCACAGGCACCGGAGGCGTGGAACACGATGTCGGCTCCTTCCGCGAACTGAGACATGGCGAGGTCTTTACCCTTCTTCGGATCTTCGAAATCCTGTGTGTAGCCTCTCAAGATTTTCACGTTCTTTTTGTGGAGAACCGAATAGGTCTTTATACCAGCCTCGTAACCGTATCTGAACCTTTCCACGGGGGGTATCGGGATTCCTCCGACGAATCCAACCATTCCGGTCTTCGTCATGGCGGCTGCCACGTACCCCACCAAGAAAGCGGCTTCCTGTTCTTTGAAGGTGAATGTGAGTACGTTCGGGAGAATCTGGCCCTCGGGAGGCGTGATGTCTATTCCCACAAAGTACGTGTCCGGATATTGCTTTGCCACTTTAAAGAGATCATTCGTCATCATGAAACCAACAGCGAACACGAGATCAGCTTCTTCCGCTGCTTTGCTGAGGTTCGGTATGTAGTCGGACTGCTCGTAAGATTGTATCACTTTCGCTTCTATTCCGAGTTCTTCTGCGGCCTGCTTTATTCCTGCCCACGTTCCGTCGTTGAAGGATTTGTCACCGAGTCCCCCGACGTCCGTCACCATAATGACTTTGAAACCAAACAGAGCAACCGCGAAAATCATCAAAGAAATAACGAGAAACTTTCTCATGCTTTCACCCTCCTTTTCATGAAGTTTTTATAGAGAAGAAACAGAGAAACGAATATCAAGAACACCTCGATGTGGAAGGTGTGAGTGGACGAAGTTTCGATGATCAGAGGGAAAATACCGCTTTCCACGAAGACTTCGAGGTGTTTCCATTTGATCATCGAAAGGATGGAAGTGAACAGAGTCGCCGCTGCGGGAAAGAGCAAGTATCTTCCTCCAAGAACAGCGGAGAAGAAAAGCAAAAAGAAAGTGAAGATGCCGATCAATCCATTCATAGTGCGATAAGGTTTCAGCGAAAGATAGCTTTTCTCCGTTGAATAGGAGAAAGAAACACCTGCAATGAGTGGGTACCTTTCAATGGTGTTTGTCAGTTCTCTTTCGAAATCCTGTGAGAATTTTTCGGAAGTGTACGAGGTGATCTTTTTTATGAGCTGGTCCAGTGAATTGATTTCTCTTCTGTATTTTCTGTACCTGGATTTTTCCTGTGAGAGGTAATCACTCAGATCGCCTTCGATTTTACCGGTTAAATCCAATCTGTCTTCGAACCCGGCTGTGGTGAAGAATTTTGAACGTTCATTCAACAGAAAGAAAAGTCCGTTCTTGGTGGGTTCTATCGATTTTAGAGCTCCAATTTTCAACAGTTCTTCTGGTAGAGACCCCAAGGTTTCTACTATTTGCTTTGTGTGTTCTTTGCTTGAAAGAGCGATCGTGTTCATTCTTCTGATGGCCGTTTTCACAGGCGAGTCAGAACCTTCAAACACCTCAAATTTCAGTTGATCGTAATACGGTGAGTTCTCAAAAGCACTATCCATACCCATCTCCCTGATTGAGATGTACGACGGGATGAAAAGGAGGAAAACAAATATCAGTGAGAGCAGTGGATAAAGATACCTTCTTCTGACAAGGAGGATAAAATTGAAAAAGATGAACATGAAAACGACAACTGTCGAAAAGATCATATTTTCAACGGTGTTGAGATACAGCGATTTTGTCACCCAGATGAACAGAATCTCTGCGGCGATGATGAACTGCAGTATCGTTCGATACTTTCTCAGGAAAATCACCAGAAGAATTCCGTAGACGACAAACCGGATCCACCAGAAGTTGGAGATCGATGGCGAGGTGTTTTCAAAAACGTCCGCTACTTCGTTCTGAAGCGCAGAGATATTACTTTCGAATTCTTTCCACAGAAGACTCGCCTGCCTGTTTATGTTTCGAGTGTACTCGGCCTGGTTTTTCGAAGAGGCGATTTCCTCGATCGCTTCTTTTAATTTCGCTTCCAGATCTTCAGGTAGGACTTTCAAAATATCTGGATGAACATCATGATTCACATTGAAAGAGAACCCTGTGTTTCTGATACCCAGGTTAAATTCAACAGGTGGAGGGGTGTTTGTTCCTCCTGTGTAATAGGCTAGAATCCATCTGAGAAGGTTCAACGCGTTGGAGCGAACGAACATTCTGTATTCGGCAAAGAAGGAATTGAAGGCAGGAGAATTTTTCAGGACACTCTCTGAAGGCTTTGAACCGGACATCATGGACTGCAGGTAAGAGAGGAAAAGAACGTTGGAGAGTTTTCTTTCCCAGTTGGTTTCTTTCCAGTTCTGATAGAGCACGAACAGGTAGTCACCCGGAGTCTTTGCAAACTCAGTTTTTTCCACACTTCCTGCAAGAAATCTTCGAAAGATTCTGTACTTTTGAAGTTGAGGGATGTTTTCTTTTACATAACTCACGAATGGATCCTGGGGGAATCCACTTTCGTAATCTTCCACCAGCTTTTGAAACTGTGCGGTGACATTTTCTAAATCGATGGCATAGGAAAGAACGGGTACAACCAGAAATAACAAGAACAGAAAAATCCATTTTTTCATCGTCTCAACTCCCCATTCGGGATTATACTATAGACAAGGGGTGATCAAGAATGAGTGAGAGAAAGATCCCAAAGGAAGTAATTGAAGAAGTGGAAAGGCTCAGAGAGGAGATCGAGTATCACAACTACAGATACTACGTTTTGAACGATCCAGTTATTACGGACGAAGAGTACGATAGACTCATGAGAAGGCTCATTGAACTGGAAAGGATGTATCCAGAACTGGTTACACCGGATTCGCCAACTCAGAGGGTAGGGGGAAAGGTACTCGAAGGTTTTAAAACGGTAAAGCATTCCGTTCCTATGTTGAGTCTGGATAACACGTACAACGAAGAAGAGATTCTCGAATTCGATCGGCGTGTTAAAAAAGCTCTTCAGGAGGCAGAAGTCGAGTACGTTGCCGAGCTGAAGATAGACGGCGTTTCCATAGCTCTTAGATATGAGAACGGAAGGTTCGTTCTGGGAGCGACACGAGGAGATGGAATAGAAGGAGAAGACGTCTCCGAGAATGTGAAAACCGTACGCAGTATTCCACTTCGTCTGAGAAAGCCCGTCACCATAGAAGTGAGAGGGGAAATATACATGCCTGTGGATGAATTCAAAAGATTGAACGATGAAAGAGAAGAAGAAGGACTTCCTCCCTTTGCCAACCCAAGGAATGCCGCTGCAGGAACGCTTCGGCAGTTGAACACGGCTCTTGTTGCGGCAAGGCGTCTGGATTCGTTCATTTACTATGTGGTTCATCCTGAAAACTACGGTCTGAAAACACAATGGGAAGCTCTTCAGTTTCTGAAAGAACTCGGTTTCAAGGTGAATCCACACTCCAGACTGTGCAAAAACATTCAGGAAGTGATCGATTACTGGAAGGAATGGAAAGAAAGAAAAAGGGAGCTGGATTATTGGGTTGATGGCGTTGTGGTGAAGGTGAACAGATTCGATTTCCAGAGAATTCTCGGTGAGACATCGAAAGCACCACGATGGGCTATCGCGTTCAAGTTTCCTGCTGAGCAGGCAAGAACTAGGGTGCTGGATGTCACCATCCAGGTTGGAAGAACAGGTGTTCTCACACCCGTTGCCGAGCTCGAACCCGTTCAGCTCGCTGGAACGATCGTGAAGAGAGCTTCACTGCACAATTTCGAGTACATAAGAGAAAAAGATATCAGAATAGGAGACTACGTCTTTGTGGAAAAAGCCGGTGGAATCATTCCTCAGATAGTCAAATCGATACCAGAATTGAGAACTGGCAACGAAAAGGAAATAAAACCACCCGATAAGTGCCCTGTCTGTGGTGGGAAAGTAGGAAAGTTGAATCCCGACGAGGTTGCTATCAGGTGTCTAAACCCGCATTGTCCTGCTAAACTGAAGAGAGCTTTGAGGACTCTGGTTTCCAGAGAGGCTCTCGATATTGAAGGACTCGGGGAGAAGCTGATAGACAGACTAGTCGATGCTGGTCTCATAAAGGATATAGCAGATATCTTCTACCTTACTCCTTTCGATCTCGCTCAGCTTGGACCGGGGATCGGTCAGCGAACGATAGCGAAGATTCTCCAAGAGATAGAAGAGGCGAAGAAGAGACCGCTTCACAAACTGATAACGGGTCTTGGAATTCCCATGGTAGGTCAGAAGACGGCAAAGATTCTCGCGGAGCATTTCAAATCCCTGGAAGCAATTGCAGATGCTTCTTATGAAACACTAAAGGACATACCGGGAATCGGTCCAGAAATCGCAAAGAGCATCGTTGAGTACTTCCGAAATCCAAAAACAAGGGAAATCATTGAAAAACTCAAAAAAGCCGGAGTGAAGCTCGAAGAGAAAGTTGTGAAACTCGATATCCTGAGGGGATTGACTTTCGCCGTGACAGGTACCTTGAAGAACTTTACAAGGGAAGAAATAATAGAGTTCCTCGAGAAGCTGGGAGCAAAAGTCGTCAACTCTGTGAGCAGGAACACGGATTATCTCATAGTGGGTGAAAATCCCGGCTCCAAGTACGAAAGAGCGAAGATGTTGAAAGTAAAAATGATGAGTGAGGAAGAATTCCTCGAGTTTGTCAGAAAAAGAGCAGAATTGAAGGGATACAACTTCGACGAGATAATGAGGAGTTGGAAGGAATGGAGTTGATATTCGAGGGAAAACCACTGAAGAGCTTTTGTTTTTCGATGGTTTTCAACATTGGCTGGAGACACGAACCTCCTGAATTGCGAGGTTCTCTGTTGAGAACCTTCGATGACCTTGTGGGAATTCTGAAGAAAGAACTTCCCGAATACTTCGATGTTTCAAAGCACATTGATGCGGAATTCTCTAAACTCAAGGTCTGGGGAACTTCTGACGAAGCGGAAAGTCTTCTGGAGGCAGTTCATAAAGTGCTGGCGCTTCCCCCACAGATCTTCTTAGAGATTGGTGGTGGGTTGATCTTTTCAGTGGCAGCCGGTGCCATGAAATCGGAAGTGTTGAAGGAATTGGAAAAAATGAAATTTCCCAGGCCTTCAAAAGCTCCAAAGGTTCATATCAGACCGAGAAATTTCTTCAAGACGTTTAACCTGAGCAGGTTAGAAACAATATTTCTTTACAGTTTCCTAAGAGAAACAGCGGGAGAGGTCTTCCTGGAGCTTTCGGCGATTGGAGATAGAATACACTATGGAAAGAACTTCCGTCTTTCTCCATTTCATGAAATCTCTAAGTACAAGGACAGATTCAAAGCCTCATTGGCTAAACAATTGGAGACAACAGAAGGAACGGTTGACCTCCTTATAAATCTGAACATTTTCAAAAAAGAAAAGGTCTTGATAAGAGATGCACTGGAGGAACTGGAAAATCTGGATCTTTTGAAAAAGATAGACACGATTGATAAGATGTTCAGGAGGGTCTCGAGTTGAACATAGAGAGAGCGGATTTTGTTGACAGAGTGAAAATCTTCGTGAAAGCCGGTGACGGAGGAAACGGTTGTGTGAGCTTCAGAAGAGAGAAATACGTTCCAAAGGGTGGCCCTGATGGTGGAGACGGCGGTAATGGAGGATTCGTCTTCCTCAGGGCCAATCCTTCCGTTTCCACATTGATAGAATTTGTGAACAAGAGGAAATTCATGGCAGAAAACGGAAAGCACGGCATGGGAAAGAAAATGAAAGGAAGAAACGGTAAGGATCTTTTCATAGACGTGCCGGTAGGAACTGTGGTCAAGGACGCCGTTACTGGAGAAGTCATCGCCGATTTGAACGAACCGGGAAAGATCGTGTGTGTGGCACGCGGTGGAAGAGGTGGGAGAGGGAACGCCCATTTTGCAACATCCATAAAGCAGGCTCCTTTGATAGCAGAACGCGGCGAAAAAGGTGAGTCCAGATGGCTCGAACTTGAACTGAAGATACTGGCAGACGTTGGACTCGTTGGATATCCAAACGTGGGAAAGTCTTCCCTCATATCGCGCATCAGCAACGCGAGACCCAAGATAGCGAATTATCCGTTCACAACACTCATACCTAATCTGGGAGTGGTGAAATACGATGACTTCAGCTTTGTGGTGGCGGACATTCCCGGTCTCATCGAAGGTGCGAGTGAAGGAGTAGGTCTTGGAAACGTATTTTTGAGGCATGTTGAAAGGTGCTACTTGATAGCCCATGTGATCGATGTGAGTGGCTATGAGAGAGAAGATCCGGTGAGAGATTACTTCGTCATAAGAGAAGAAATGAAGAAGTACTCCCCGTTCCTTTTGGAGAAGCCCGAAATAGTGGTTGCAAACAAGATAGACCTTATCGGTAAAGAAGAATTGGAGAAAATTCTGAAGAGACTGAGAGATGCTACCAACCGAGAGGTGATCCCTGTCTCTGCTGTGACAGGTGAGGGAATAGATCTGCTCGTTTCAAAGCTGGCCTCCATCGTCAGGGAAATGAAGGTAGAGAAACCAGAGAGAAAAGAAGAAAAATTCGTGAAGCCTTCACCTGTCTGGAGGAGGCTTCCTGAGAAATTCCATTTAGAAGTTGTCAAAGAAGATGAGGGATACTGGGTGGTTGAAGGAGAGAACCTTAGAGTCTGGATAGAGAGATTCGACCTGAATCAGAGGGACGCGAGATTGATGCTTTTACAGGTTCTGGAGAAAAACGGTCTAAACAATAAGTTAAAAGAAGCCGGGGTGAAGGAAGGGGATGTTGTCAGGATCGGAGACTTCGAGTTTGAATACAGGGAATAGAATAGGCATATTTGGGGGCTCGTTCGATCCCGTTCATACCGGTCATGTACTTGTGAGTGTCTATACGCTTGAAATTCTCGATCTGGATCGGTTGATCGTTGTACCCGTTTTCAATCCGCCACACAAGAAAACAGTTGCCCCCTTTGAAAAGAGATTCGAGTGGTTGAAAAAAGTCTTCGAAGGGATGGAGAAGATGGAAGTGAGCGATTATGAGAAGAGGAGAGGGGGTGTTTCTTACTCTATCTTCACGATAGAGTATTTTTCAGAGATCTACAAGACAAAACCGTTCTTTATCGTTGGTGAAGATGCGCTCTCCTACTTTGAGAAATGGTACAGATACCGCGATATCCTAAAAAAATCCACCCTGGTTGTTTATCCGAGGTACTGCGGGAAACCTTATCATGAGCACGCCAGGAGAGTATTAGGAGATCTGAGCGAGATTGTGTTTCTGGATATGCCTATCGTTCAAATTTCTTCTACGGAGATCCGCGAAAGGGCCAGACTCGGGAAGACTTTGAAAGGGTTTGTACCAGAGGAGATCAGGAAGGAAGTGGAGGTTTTCTATGGAGGTTAAAGTCGGTCTTGCGCCGATGGCTGGATACACTGATTCAGCATTCCGCACTCTGGCTTTCGAATGGGGTGCGGATTTTGCTTTCTCTGAAATGGTGAGTGCAAAGGGTTTTCTCATGAACTCTCAAAAAACAGAAGAACTCTTACCACAACCACATGAAAGAAACGTGGCGGTCCAGATCTTTGGAAGCGAACCGAACGAACTTTCTGAGGCAGCGAGGATTCTCTCTGAAAAGTACAAGTGGATAGATTTGAACGCTGGTTGCCCTGTGAGAAAAGTTGTAAAAAAAGGAGCAGGCGGAGCTTTGTTGAAAGATTTGAGACATTTTCGATACATTGTGAGGGAGCTCAGAAAGAGTGTTTCTGGCAAATTTTCTGTGAAAACTCGCCTTGGATGGGAGAAAAATGAAGTCGAGGAGATATATCGAATACTCGTTGAGGAAGGGGTGGATGAGGTATTCATTCACACGAGAACGGTGGTTCAGAGTTTCACTGGGAGGGCTGAATGGAAGGCGTTGAGTGTTCTGGAAAAGAGAATTCCTACCTTTGTGAGTGGTGATATCTTCACTCCAGAAGACGCCAAGAGGGCTCTGGAAGAAAGCGGATGTGATGGTCTTCTGGTAGCGAGAGGTGCTATAGGAAGACCTTGGATTTTCAAACAGATAAAGGATTTCCTCCGAAGCGGAAAGTACTCTGAACCGTCCCGGGAAGAGATTCTTAGAACGTTCGAAAGACATCTCGAGCTGTTGATAAAGACGAAGGGTGAAAGAAAAGCGGTTGTGGAAATGAGAAAGTTTCTGGCAGGTTATACAAAGGATCTGAAAGGCGCAAGGAGATTCAGAGAGAAAGTTATGAAAATAGAAGAAGTTCAAATTTTAAAAGAGATGTTTTATAATTTCATCAAGGAGGTGTGAGCATGTTTTCTGCAAAGGAATTGCTGAACATAGCGGTCAGAGTAGAGAAAGAGGGAGAAGAGTTTTACAGAAAAATTGCCGAACGTTTCACTCAGCCGGACATAAAGGAATTTTTCTCTTACATGTCCAGACAGGAAGCCGAACATGCCAGAACCTTTGAAAAGATCGGAGAAGAAGTGGGAGCCAAAGAGGAGACTTACCTCGATATGGAAGACACCGAAGAATATCTCAAAAGCTTTGTGGAGGGGAAATTCTTTCCATCCCCTGAAGTTATGGAAAGATATCTGAAAGAAAAGTCTGTCGAGGAAGCAATAGATTTTTCTATATCGGTTGAAAAGGAAACCATCATCTTTTATTACGAAATTTTAGAACTCTTGAAGAACGAGAAAGCAAGATCTCTTGTTAAAGGTATTATAGAGCAGGAAAAACAGCACGTGGTAAAACTCCTCAGGATAAAGGGGATGATCACCTGATATGCCTTTTTACAAATACGTGGCCGTGGAGGGGAGCGGTAAGAAGATAACGGGGGTCATAGAGGCAGAGAACAAATTGAAAGCGATATCGATCCTTTCTGAGAGAGGATTGATGGTTGTTCGTGTGGAGGAGAGAAAAAAAGCGCAGAGAAGTTCAACGTTTTTCCAAATCTCAATCAGCGAAATAGCTACGTTCTGCCGACAGCTTTCCATAATGATCTCAGCTGGCATAAGGATAAAGGAAGCTTTGAACATTCTGGCACGTCAAACGGTTTTTTCAAGACGTTTCAGAAAAGTTATACTGGAAATCGCTCTCAACGTTGAAACGGGGGACTCTTTAGCAGAAGCTTTCAGAAAAACAGGTGTTTTCGACAACGTTTTGATCAGTATGTTAGAAGCAGGAGAGGAAGGCGGAGTCCTTGACAGAACCCTGAAGAGGGCTGCGGACTTTTACGAAAGTATAAAGAGACTACAAGATGAAGTAAAATCTGCCATGGCTTATCCTCTCTTTGTTCTCTTCTTTGCAGTGGTAATTGTCCTTGTGATCAGTTTCTACATACTCCCCAACCTCGTCAGGGCTTTTGGGACTTCTATTCCGCTCTCGCCCACGATTCGGTCTCTTCTGAAAGCCAATGAATTTTTGAGTGAAAACTGGCCGTGGTTCTCGGTGCTTGTGACGGGTATCATAGCCGGTATTTTCGTTTTGATGAAGTCAAAATACGGTGTTTACATAAAGGAATATCTATCCTTTATTTTTCCACCTGTCAGGAAGCTCAGACAGAACATGGGGCTCGAACGATTCGCCAGAACACTGGGAATTCTTGTGGGTAGTGGTGTCAGAATAACCGATGCCATAAAGATGGCCGCTCAGGCTTCCAGTTCACCTTCCATTATCAGAAAAACCGAAGAAATGGTTCGGAAGATATCTGAAGGTAAAACCCTTCGAGATACTTTTGCAGAAAGTGGAGTTTTTCCACAATTGATTTATGAGATGATCGGAACAGGAGAAGAGACTGGAAAAGTCGACGAAGTGATGGAAAGAGTGGCCGACTTCTACGAGGACATAGTGAAAAACAGTGTGAAGCAGCTTGTTTCTCTGGTAGAGCCTCTATTGATAGCAGGTGTTGGTGGATTTGTGGCTTTCCTCGCGTATTCGATATACACCACGGTATTCCAGCTTCAGAGGAGTATAGGTGGATGAACATTATCGAAGTTCTCATCGTCATCGCTATTTCATTGATGATAATGGGATTTTTCATACCAACTCTGATGTTCAAGCTGGGAAAAGATCATCAGGCTGTTGCTTTTAAGGTGATGACGATTAGAATGATTGAAAAAACATCCAGAAACGGACTTTTGATAATAGAAGACAATGGAAAAATAGTAACTTACGATCCTCATAAGAATGAAAAGAAAATCTATGAATTTCCATTCATTTTTCTCTCCAAAGTAGCTGTAGATGGAGAAGACATCACTTTCAAAAATGGATTTGTCTCCACAGCAGGTACTGTCTATGGAGATGGGTGGTGGATCACCGTGGAACCAGTCACTGGCAGAATGAGATTGTACGGGGGGAGATAGCTTGCAGCTTTTCTACAATGATATCCTTTCCCTAAATTGGTGTTCACATTGTGTGGAGATATCCCGTGCGAGAATGAGAGGGTCCAAATTGAAGCTGTTAGATCACAAATTATCTCTTCTGGAAATAACAGATGAGGAGAAATCAGATGAAATTATACTGAATCTTTCAAGAAACGTGAAAAAAGATCTTGAAGATATAGTCGTTGCGAACGTGTCCATGGAAAACGTGCTGGTGATGAATATAAAAGTTCCTCCTACGTTGAACAAGCAAAATGCTGTAGAGTATGCCACGATGGAAATATCAAGAAATCTTGGTATACTCCCTGAACAGCTTGTTGTTGCTCCGTTGGATATTCGTGGCGGTGAAGGATTGTTTTTTGTTTCAAAGGTTGATCAGGTGAAGAGTTTTGTAACAGACCTCATGAAAAAAGAATTCCCAGAAACGGATGTGGTTATTCCCGATATCGTTAAATATCTTGAAGTGTTCGAATTTTATTTTGGGAAGCGTTTGAAAGGAACCAGTGTTCTTACGGTGATTTCTTTCTTGAGTGACTATTATTCCATAGTTGTTCTCGAAAACAACCACTATCGTTCCCTCAGGTTGCTCTTTTCGATGTTCTGGGACTATATGGACATTGTGGTGGAGAACACTGGTATTCAACCCAAGGAATTGATAGAAGGAACAGTGAATGTTGATCTTAGTTTCTTGCAACCATATTTTGGAGATTTTTTGATCGAACTCGACAGAGAAGTCAAAGTGTCTTTGGATGAAGTCAATCTGAGCAGGGTCAATCAGTTCTTCTACATCGTTGATCCTCCAATCTTTTCACCAGTTCTTTCTCAGTCACTGGAAAAGTTCGAAGGAGTAGCATTGAAGCAAGGAATCGTTCCTTCTTTCAAACCTGGTATATCTTTAGGAACCCTTGGTTTGATGATAAGGGGGGGCAGGGAAATTGGAAAAGTTAAACATCTATCCGTTTAAGAAGCGAAAGGTAAAGTTATCTACTTTTCTGGTACTGTTGGCCGTTATGTTGCTGCCACCCGTTTCCTTTAATATCTACTTTAGTTATGCGAAAGAACAAATGATAGAAAGACTGCAAAGTGATTACTCCGAGGTTTTGAGAGCATATTCTGTGAAGCTTTCGAAAGATTCTTCCAAAAATCTGGAGGAAATCTCCCGTGTGGAAAGCGTTTTTATGAACCAAATAAAATCATTGGAAGTGAGAGTCAATCAACTGAATGCTTTCCTTGATAAGAGGAAGAAATGGGAGGATTTTGTGAAGGTTTTGCTGAATATTTTTGAAGATCAGAATCGCACTCTGTGCTATCTTGATTTCTCTCAGGAAAAAGCCATTGTTGAGTTTTACGAAGTTTCCAAAAACGTTGTAAGTAGTACTTTTCAAAACTCGAATGTGAGTACAAGTCTCCTGTTTGAAGAAAAACTACCGGAAGGTTTTTACCTGAGAAAGTACAGGCTTGAGTACGAGGCGGTGGAAAAGTGAGGGGAATAAACAGGAAGTTCGCTATCTGGTTCGCCGTTTTGACTCTCCTCGTGCTGGTCTTTGGCTTTGTGGTACCAGATTTTGTGATTTTCATGTTCAACACAAAGGAGTTAGAACAACGACTTCAAAACCTGGCACCTGCTTTCAAGGTTTTCACCTTGAAGCAAAGGGAATACGAGGAAATAATAAAGACGATCATGAATACACCTGAATTTCAATACAATTTCACCGAAAAAGAAATCAGTGTTGAAGAAGTTGAAGATCTCTTAAAGGAACTTGCTGAGACACGAAGGGTGACAGTGAAGACCTTGACCATTGATGCGAAAAGAGTTATACCGATCAACTTTTTCGGTACTTCAATATCTCAACCCAGTGTGAAGATCTCCCTTGAATTGGAAAGGGTGAAACAATGAACCGAAGAACAGTGATTCTTCTCGTAATTATGGGGGTTGTGTGGTCATTTGTTCTTTTCTATTTATTCGCTGGCAACAGAGAATCCGGAACTCTTCAGGTGGAAAGGCCAACGGATTTTACGGCGCTGGTGAACAAAATACAGATCAACCCCTTGCTCAAGAAAACGGCTCAGGAAAATCCTCCAGAATTCTCGTACAGGGTTTTCAATTCCGTGACGCTCAGCTTTGGGAAAGAGGCGGCTGACACTCTGATTGTGACACTTCCTACCCTGAAATATCGATTCCTGGGTTTCATAAGAACGGGTGATGGATTAAAAATATTTCTCTCCGATGGAGGAAAGCTCTTTGAGGTGTCGGGCGAGAGCCCAACTTTTGGGAATTATGTGGTCACCTACGTTTCGAGTCTCGGTGTTCTGGTTCTCGACGTGGAAAATGGTAGATTTTTTTCAATAAGATGAGGAGGGGTGGTATCTGTGAGGAGAATACTTCTTATTCTTGTCATGTTGATGTTCAGTGTGTTGTTCTCTGCAGAGCTCGTAGGGGTACTTCCTAAGATAGAGAATGATCGGGTGATCATAGAGATCCAGATTTCTTCACCGGTTGAAGATGTTTCGGCAGAAATGAATTCTTCAAAGACTGTGTTCTCCATTTTCATGAAAGGGGTTCAAATGAAGATCAGCAGGTTCATGGTTCCCGTTGGTGTTGGTCCTGTTGAAGGTGTACGAGTGGTGAACGTTGGCAATGGGGTTATGGTATCCGCGAGTCTGCTGGTCCCATTCTCAGGGAGTTACCGCGTAGAAGACAAAACGATAGTGATGGAATTCCCAAGAAGTAAGGAAAGAATCGATGTGTCCTTTGAAAACATGCCTTTCGAAGATATGGTGAAATATCTCGCTGAAAGGTTAAATCTCAACGTGATTGTTTCCGATAGCGTCAAAAGTGCAACAACGAGTTTGAAGCTGAACGATGTCACACCCGAAGATGCGCTGAGAGACCTTCTTGTTACGTTCGGAGAGGTTGCCTACGCTTATTTCCCGGATGGAACTATGTTCATAGGAAAATACGAAGAAGTATCCGGAAGGTTTCAGAGATTCTGGGGTATATACAGGGTAGAGAACCAGACCGTCGCCGACAGGATAAAGAGTCTCATTTCTCAGGAAGCCATGATAGACTACCTTCCGTCGAAATCTGTTCTCTTCGTCTATGGAACCTCGGAAGAACATGACCTCGTGGCGAGCCTTCTTTCTGTTTCTCCACCCCTCCAGCAAAAGGAAGTTTCCTTTTCGGTAGATTCAGGGAGAGTGGAAGAGCTCCTGACCGCTCTCAAAAGTGTGTATCAGTTCGAGTATCATCTCTTAAAGCCGGTATCCAGAATGATTCTTGTGGGAGATTCTGAGACGATTTCGAAAGTGGAAAGATATATCAAGATTTTGGAAACTCGCGAGCAGGTGTCTGTAGAAGAACAGGTCCAGATTCCGGCTAAAAAATTTGTCTTTTATGCCTACGACCCAGAATCCGCTGCTTCGCTTATCACTTTGCTTCTCGGAATAGATGCCCAGCCTTTCAAAGACATGAACTTGGTGGTGTGCCAGGTGCCAATAGATGAAGAACAGAAGCTGATTGATTTCATCGCGGAAAACAATCTGGAACTCGGTGAGATGTTCTATCTGGATATTAAAAAAGGTGAAGAGGATTTTCTCAGAGAAGCGGCACAGTTTCTTGGAATACCGGATTCAAGGCTGAAATTTCTCAACATCGATGGTGAGAATGTAAAAGCCGCTATCTCAGTTCCAAAAGCAGCCTATGAGAAAGTATCCCCCGTTCTGGAAAAATTGTTGTCACTCAGAAGAAAGAATTTCATCGTGAAAAGTGTGGAATTGAAAGAGGAGATTCAGCAGGAGATGATAGACGCGATAACGAGAATGTACGGGGTTTCTATGGAAAAAATAGGGAACTTCCTCTTCATAGAGGGAGCCAGGAGTTCCGTTGAAAACGTTGAAGAGCAACTGAAGAAACTCCTGAGTGAACACACACAATTTTTGAAAATCGCCTTAAAAACTGAGAATGTGGAAGATTTGGGCAGATTCATGAAGGAAAAGTACGGTGTTGAATTCGAGTACTTTTCTTCTCTGAAGGTGGCAATGCTGAGTGGGAAGGAAGAAGAAAACGTTCAAAAGGCCGCTGAAGAGTTGCAGATAATTTCTTCGGAGGAGAGGATCATAAGATTCGTGAAAAAGACTGAGAATGTACCGATCGATAAAGCGAAAAACGTTGTTTTGCAACTGTACAGTGTATCCATAGAAGAGTTAGGGAATGAACTTGTCGTCATCGGTGAAAGAGAAGAAGTCGAAAAGGCTGCTGATCTTCTTCAGAAAATCTTCTCTTCTGAAGTAGAGATCTCACGCGACTTTGTGAAGTTGCCCAGCTGGATTGATGAACAAGAGAAACTCCTCGAAGTTGTGAAAAACAGCGCCGGGATCACTTACGAAATACTGGACGGAGTAGTTTACTTTGAAGGGACAAAGGAGAACGTCGAGAAGGCAAAGGAACTCTTCTCAGACATAGTGGAAAAACTTGGAGAAGTACGTAAGGAAGAAACAGTGGAATTCCTCGAAGTGAATTCTTCCTTCCCTGTTGATGAATTTATAAACCTCTCCGGTAAGCTGTATCCGGATGTTACCTGTTTCAGTCTCGATCAACTGGGCCTTCTGGTTCTCAAGGGATCTTCAGAAGCGGTGGAAGATCTTTCGAGCATGTATCGTTCTTTCTTCGAGAGACACCAGAAGATAGTGAAAGAAAACGTGTTCGATCGGCTCATGCTGGAAGTTCCGAGCGGTTTTTCTTTCGAGGAATTCAAGACCTTCCTGGAAGTCCTCGTTCCAGAAGTCAAACAAGTTGTCTATCTTGACAAGTTGAACCTGCTTCTGGTGGAAGTTCCTGTTTCACAGTCAGAGAGAGTGAAAAGTCTCCTCGATACGTTCTTGAAAAAGGAAGAAGCTGTATCAGAAAAGAAAGCGGTGAAAAGTGTCACCATACCTTCCGGTGTGAATCCTGACGAACTTTCTTCTTACTTGAAGAAACTCCTCAGAAATGTCGAGATCACGGTCTTCCCGAACATGGGGCAGATGATCGTAGAGGGGCCAGAGAACGAAGTGGAAAAAGCTGTAGAACTCGTAGAAGCGGAAAAAGAAAAGATCGTTTTGAAGGAAAGGAAAGACTACGTGAAAGTTTCGGATGGTAAGCTGACTATAAACGCAGAGGATGCTCCGCTTTACGATCTTCTCGAAGAGATCGCCAGCGAACTCGGAATTTCGGTGATGTTTGTTTCCATCCCTTCGGAGAAGATCACGATGAAGGCAGATAATGTCGCATGGGAAAAGTTTATTGATCTGATCTCTCAGAACTATGGTTATTTATTTGACAACAAAAACGGTGTGTACGTTGTCTCAAAACCCAAACAGGATCTTGCAAGGCGCTACATCTACGATGTGCCGCACAATTTCGATCAAATAAAAGCTTTGATCGAATTCTACGGAGGAACGGTCTATGTGGATTCTCTGAACAACTTCATGGTGGTAACAGGGATTTCTGAGACGATAAAGAGAGAGCTGGATAATATCATAGAAAAATTGAAAAAGCCGACGAAACAGATAGAGATATCCGCAAAGATAGTGGATAGATCTTTGATCGACAGATTGAGCAAAGAAACTGGTCTCGAATTGACTGGAGAAAATGTGAATGTAGGGTCCTCTGGCGCAGAGATATCTTTTTCCGTGACCGACTACCTTGATTTCGAAAAGATCTTCGGAGAGATTTTGAACAATACCCTTTCCCTTCAATTCTCAGATCAAAAGACCAACACTCTCGATGACATTCTTGCGAGTCCAAGAATCGTCACCACCAGCGGAAAAGAGGCGAGAATACTGATAGGTGACAGAATACCGTACGTTACAGACACCAATGGAGACGGAACTCCAGAAGTGCAATTCCTCGAGACCGGTATAGAACTCAGTATCACACCGTTCGTGCGAAGCGACGACACCATAGAGCTCGATCTCTTTGTGAAGGCCAGTGAACCCGGAAACTACATAAATGAAGTGCCGGGGGAAAGGACGCGAGAAGCCCAGACGCACCTCATCGTGAAGAATGGAAGTACCATAACGATAGGAGGTTTGATCAGAGAAGTAACGAACGTGACAGAAAGCAAGCTACCTTTCCTCGGTGATCTACCGGTGATAGGTCAATTCTTCAGAACAAAGTCCGAAAACAAAGAAAAACGAGATCTTGTCATATTCCTCACCGTGAGGGTGGTGGAACCATGAAAAGAAAGCCGGCTGTGGCCGGCCTCTTCTATCCTTCCAGGAGAGATGAACTCATCGAACAAATCAGGATGTGTTTTCTTGACAAAAGGATTGGGCCGGGCAAGTTGCCTGGCCCTGTCGAAACAAAGCTTCAAAATCCCATTGGCCTTGTCTCTCCTCATGCTGGTTACATCTACAGTGGGCCTGTTGCTGCGTGGGGATTTCTTGAGGCAGTTAAGTTCGGCGAACCTTCTGTCGTGGTTATTATCGGACCAAATCACACGGGTCTGGGAAGGCCTGTGGGTGTGTGGCCAGAGGGGGAATGGGAAACCCCGCTTGGAACTGTTCCGGTGAATGAACGAGCAGTGGAGATCGTCTTGAGCAATTCTAGATACGCTGAGGAAGACTTCATGTCTCACATCAGAGAGCATTCTATTGAGGTCCAAATTCCGTTTCTTCAGTTTGTGTTCGGAGAGGTTTCCATAGTTCCCATATGTCTGATGGATCAAAGTCCTGCGGTTGCTGAAGATCTCGCGAGTGCTCTGGCAAAACTCGTGGCTGAGTTTCCGGGTGTTCTGATAATAGCCTCAACGGATCTGAATCACTACGAGGATCAGAGAACAACTCTGAGGAAAGATTCTTATATCATAGAAGCGATAGAAGGTATGGATCCAAGTCTTCTATACGAATATCTCGTGAGAGAAGATATCAGCATGTGTGGGTACGGTGGAGTGGCCACCCTTTTGAACATGGATTTTGAGAATGTCAGGATTTTGAAACACGCGACCAGCGGAGACGTTTCGGGCGATACGCTGGAGGTTGTTGGATATCTCAGTGCGATCCTCTTCTGAGAATCTCTTCGAGTTCTTCTATTTTCAGAAGTTTCGAAAACAACACATAAACGAACACACCGATCAGTACCAGAAAGATCGTTCCGAGATTCCCTTTGAATGAACCTCTCAGCAGAAGAATCACAGTTCCCATGACCGCAGAAGCCAGGCTGATTTTGAAAATCTTTTTGTCGAAGGAAGGTTTCATCCTTAAAGTGAGAAAAACGAATCCTGCAATGTATGAAACACTCGTCGCAAGTGCGATGCCCGAGGCTCCCATGGTGAAACCGAGTATCACGTCGAGCGATATGTTCACAGCAGAAACGAGCAGAGTGGCAAAGAAGGGAGTCTTCACTTCTTTCGAAGCGTGATAGGCTCGGGATAAAAGGTTAAACAGGGACACAAAACACAATCCAATTGCGTACATGAAGAGTATCTGAGCCGATTTTTTCACATCTTCATGGGTGAACGCTCCATATCCGAAAAGTAGAGAAATGATTCTCTCGGAAAGAGCCATCAATCCAATCGAGGAAGGAAGCGTCAGAAAGAGGCTTTTGCTTATGAAATCTTTCAGATTCTCGTGAAAATCCCCTTCGCTTTCGCTGAGGGTGGACAGTGCAACGGTGGATACCGCAACACCAAAGATACCGAGTGGAAGCTGGTAAAGACGACTGGAAAGCTGGATCAAAGAGAGAGAACCTGGGTCTAAAAAAGAGGCAACGTTCACATCGATCAGTGTGGTTACTTGAGAGACTGCCATTGTCATAAACGTTCCAAAGAAGAGTCTGTAGAATTCTCCAAGGCCTTTGAATGTTGGTCTGTATCGAAATTTTCCGAAGGGAAGTAAAACCAGTAGTGCAGCCAGACCTCCTATCGTGAATCCGGCGGCTGCCCACCTTACATCACCGAATAGACATCCCACTATCACACCTACGTTCGAAAACATCGGAGTCAACGCGGGAAGGAAGTATCTGTGTGAGGCGTTGTGTACCGAATAAAAAACTGCCCACACAAAAACGATGGTTATGAATGGAGCTGTCAGGCGTATGAGATCGGCTGCCAGCGATTTCACTTCTTCGTCGGCACCTGTGGCGAAGATAGATGCCATGAAGTAAGGAAAAACTTCGGAAAGAAAGACAATGAGGAGAGTAACGAGTCCAAGAGAGGTGAGCACAGCCGAGGTGAATTGTGCTTTTTCTTCTTTGTTCTTCAGCTTTTTGTAGATTGCCATGAAGGCTGAGCTCATCGCACCCTCAGCGAAGGTCCTCCTGAGGAAGAACGGAAAGACTATGGAAACATAGTAGGCATCGAGAGTAGAGGAAGCACCGAAGGTTTTTGCGAGAATTATATCACGAACGAGACCCGTGATACGGGAGAAAAAGGTTCCCAGAGAGAAAGCGAGCGTTTTCTTTATGCTGGACACTTTTCTTCCTCCTGATTCAAGTTTGCAAAAAAGCACCCGATAATATTATACGGAAGGAGGTGGAATGATGATAGACAGAATAAACGGACCGAGAGACATAAATCCCATCGAAGGAATAAAGAAGCCTTCTGTAGAAAAATCAAAGGAGAAGAGGAAAAAGGAAAGCACCGATAATGTGGAACTTCGACACGTTGAAGATGTCAGAAAATTCGCTGAAGAGGCGAAAAACATCTCAACTGTCCGCGAACAGCTGGTAGAGGAGCTGAAAAAAGCCATAGAAAGTGGGAATTACTTCATCGATACCGAAAGACTTGCCCGAAAAATTCTGGAGGAGCTGTCCGAATGAGAGAGGAATTGAAGAGGGTTCTCACAGAGAAGATAAGACTCATGGAGAACATGAGGAATCTTCTAGAGGAAGAATTAGAAGCGATCATAAATAAGGACTTCGAACGTCTTGAAAGCATCCTGCCGCGCATTGAGGAACTTTCCGTTTCTATGGAAACCTGCAACGAGAGATTGAAATCTTCACTGGAATCACATGGAAATGGCACAAAGCTCATCGATCTTCTGGAAATCTACAAGGACGATGAAGAAATGCTCTCAGAGCTAAGGAGTTTCTTTGAAACGCTGAACAAGTTGGTCTTCGAGATAGAAAAGTTAAAACAGGCAATAGGTTTTCATTTGAATTCATAGATTTTGTGTTCAATCTCCAGAGGAATGAACTCACCTACAATCGAAATGGATCCTTCGATAGAGACGGTCCTTCGATGTTCAACGGGAGGTCCTGAATATGCCCGATATGTCCATGTTCGGAATACTCAACACGGCGCTCACAGGAATACACGCGCACAAGCTGGCGATGAACATTGTGGGGCACAACATCGCGAATGCCAGCACACCCGGTTACTCGAGACAGAGACCAGTCATAGAGGCGAATCCTCCCATCCCCCTCACTACCCTGACACAGCCTTCTTTTCCCTTGCAGATGGGAACCGGTGCAAGGGTTAAAACTATTGTGAGGTTGAGAGATGCCTTCCTCGACGTTCAGTATAGGCAGGTGAACAACAGATACAACTACTGGGACACTGTCCTTTCCAACCTTCACTTCATAGAGCAGCTTCTGGCAGAGCCAGGGGAAGACGGTATAAGAAGTCTCGTGGACAACTTCTGGAACGCTTTCAAGGAAGTCATGTCCGACCCCAGCAGCACAGCCTCGAAGGCGGAGGTTGTTTCCAGAGCGCAACAGATGGTTTCTCAGATAAAGGATCTCTACGGAAGACTGGAGCAGCTCAGAGAAGATATAGACGCCGAGATCGTTCAGAGGGTGTCCGAGATAAACCAGATGATAAAAAGACTGGCAGATCTCAACAACAAGATCAGAACCAGCATGATGCTCAACTCTCCACCGAACGACCTTCTCGATGAAAGAGACAGGATCCTTGACGAGCTCTCCAATCTTGCGAATATCAACTACACCGAAGCGGAGGACGGACAGATTACCCTGAGGATAGGAAATCAGATCGTTTTGAACGGTTCTACTTATAGAGAGCTCAGGGCGCTGGAAAGACCTTACGGAAAAGGATACCATGAGCTCTTCGTTGGAAACTCTCAGTTAATTCTCTCGGATGGGAAACTGAAGGCGTTGATAGATCTGAGAGATTCCAGCATAGTGAAGTACATGAGAAAACTCGATGAATTCGTGCTTTTTATAACGGACTCATTGAATCTTGTTCACAGGGATGGTTTTGAGTCGAACGGAGTGACAACGAACCTCAACTTCTTCAAGAAAATTGAGGCCTTCAGCGATGATCCTTCCATCTTCAGAATCAAAGGAAACAGAAAGCTCGAGATGGGACCCTACCACACTGTAACGGGACTTCATTCCGCAAACAGCCAAGCTGAAATAGAAGGAAGGCGCTTCAACTCTAATGACGTCGTTCTCTCTTTCGATGGCGGTTCATCGAACGTTTTGAACATCTCGGCTGGAACGACCATTGGTGACCTCGTTGGTTCGTGGAACCTGCTCGGTACCTCTTTGAAAGTGGGTACACATGCAGGGGGATACAGACTTTACCTGGAGGACAGCACCGGTTCTCTGAGAAACAGGCTTTTCCTCTCGCTGGGAGATTCTCTGTCACAGATGGGGTTCGACACCGAGACAAAAGGGTACATAACCATAAAAGAATCCGACCTTTCCGGGTTGTCTTCCGGTGTTTACAACATAAACGTGGAGTACATCCTTGAAGATGGCACAAGACAGACAGAAACAATCAGCGTGGATCTTTCTTCCGGGGTGAACCTTTCGAATATAGAAGCTTCCATAAATTCTTCTTCGCATTTGAGGGCGCAGATTTACGCGGATCCATCCACTGGAGAAAACATGCTTGTGATCGTTCCAGATGAGCAGCTCAATTTCGATCCTTCGGCTGTCAAGGTGTTGAGTGACGATGACTTCTTCACGGAGTCTAACGCGTTCGTGAGAAATTACGAAGTGCTGAAATACAAAGACACTCTGGAAAACATTTTCTACGGTCAAACCGGTTTTGACCCAACAAGGCCTTTCACGATCACTATTAACTCCACGGATATAGAAATAGATCCAGCTGTGGACACTCTGGAAACACTCGTTGAAAAGATCAACGAAAAGAACACGGGAGTTCTTGCAGATCTAACACCCCATCATTCGCTCGTCTTCAGGGCGTCGTCACTCTACGATTTCGATCTCAGAATGATGGAAATAAAAGGCCCGCAGGGGTTTTTCGAAGCCGTCGGATTTGTTGATCCAGACGGTGATCCCACTACTTTTGACTGGAACACTTCTTTCACCCTGGTTTCAAAATCTGACGATTTCACTACGTTGAGCGAACGTTTCAAAGTTGCGGACATTCTGACTTTTGACAGGGCACCGTACGATGAACCCCTGAACATCGTCAATCAGTTCGAGGTGAGTTCTTCTCTCGCTACGAACCCTGCAAACCTCGCGGTCGATGTGGGATACGCTCTGGAAAATTCCGACTGGAACGCGACGAGTATCAAACCTTCGGGTGGAGCCAATCCAGAGCTTCTTGAAACCATACAGAATCTTTACACCAGAAAGATGTTATCGAACGGCAAGGAGAGTTTCTACGAGTTCTTCGGGGGAGTAGTCTCAGAGCTCGGTGTGGAGGCGGAAACTGCCAGCAATCTCAAGAACAACACAGAAATCCTCAGACAGGAGATCGACAATGCCCGTGAAGAGGTGAAGGGAGTCTCTCTCGACGAGGAGATGGCGAACATGATAGAGTATCAGCACGCGTTCAGCGCTGCTGCCAAAGTCATCACCGCTGTCGATCAGATGATACAGACCGTGATCAACATGGTGGGGTGATCTGAATGAGGGTTACGAACAAAATGATCAGTGACAGAGTGCTGTTCAACATACAGACGAGTTTGAAAAGAATAGCGAAGCTCCACGATCAACTCTCTTCGGGATACAAGGTGAGGTATCCAAGTGACGATGCCGTTGTTGCGAAGAGGGCCAGTGACATTCTGACGAGAAAGAGGGAACTCGAGCAGTTTCAAAGAAGCGTGGATCATGTCCAAACCTACGTGAACGCGTACGACAGTGCCCTTCAAACCGTTTCCTCCATCACTCAAAGACTCAGAGAGCTGCTGGTTAGAGCAGCGAATGGGACTCTTTCGAAAGCAGAGAGGGAGGCTATAGCAGAGGAGATCGATAAAATCAAAGAGAATCTGGTGGAAGTAGCGAACACAAGAATAGGGAACGAGTACATCTTTTCTGGATACGATGTTTTCAGCCAGCCGGTCGAAAACGAAAACGGTATCTGGAAGATTTCAACACTTCCGGCCTCAAATAAGAGTCGCTCTATTCTAGTGCTGGGACATTCCATTGATTACGGTGTCACGGCCAGTGAGGTTTTTGAACTGGACAGCGGAAAGAATGTGTTCCAGATGCTTGAAGAGGTTTCCGCCACTCTTCGTTCCAATCTCAACGAAACTCAGATATCTGAACGTGTGTCGAACGTTTTCTTGAAGGAACTGTCCTCCTTCGAGGAGCGTATAACCAAAACGATAGGAAAGGTCGGTGGTGTGAGCAGGTTCATCGATATGGTGAACTCAAGGGTGCAGGATCTCGATTTCTTCTTCACCGAGTACCTTTCAAAGGAGAGAGACGCGGACATCACAGAACTCGTGACGGATCTTGCTATGCAGCAGTCGGTTCTTGAAGCTGCTTTGAAATCGGCCAGTCGAGTGCTTCAGGCGACCCTGGTAGACTTCGTGAGGTGATAACGTGGTTTACAAAACCAAACTCGGGGAGATAGAAATTTCGGATGAAAGTATCTTCACGTTCGAAAAAGGAATCCCCGGATTCGAACATCTGCGAAAGTTCGCACTCGTTTTTCCTCAGGAAACCTTTCCCATAGGATGGCTGCTTTCACTCGAGGATTCGGAAGTGGGACTTCCCGTTGTGGATCCAAAGCTCGTGAGAGCCGATTACGATCCCGCAGTGCCAAGTGAAGATCTCGAGGAGATCGAAGCCGAAAATCAGGAAGCGCTCCTTTTCTTCTGTGTGTTAACGATTCCCCCAGGAAAACCGGAAAAGACCACGATAAATCTCAGGGCACCGATAATTTTGAATCAAAAGAAAAAGAAGGGAATTCAAACGATACTGGAGAACGAAGATTACCAGTTGAGACACCTCCTTTCCGAAGAGATAGAGCGTTCAAAGACTGTGGTATGATTTTCAAATAGAAGCCTCCCTCACCGTGCGGTACCCTTCGGGGTTCAAAGGGGAAGCCGGTGAAAATCCGGCGCGGGGCCGCCACCGTGACCGGGGACGAAACCCGCAGAACGCCACTGGGGCGATCACCCTGGGAAGGCGCGGGGAGTAGGATGATCCGGAAGCCGGGAAACCCGCCCGCGGTGAAGGGGAACCACCTTCCTCGGCACCAGGAAGGTGGGAATATTCTTTTTCAGGGAGGGATGGAAGTGTTCAGAAAACTGGTTTCTTTGATCCTTCTCTTTGTCACCGCTGTTGCGCTCGCCGTAACGGTTGTGGACAATGCGGGAAGAGTGGTTGAGATCACATCCGCACCCGAAAGGGTGGTCAGTCTGTCTCCCGCCGCAACGAGGTTTCTTGTGTTCCTCGGACTGGAAGACAAAATCGTTGGAGTCACAGATTACGACAGCTACGAAGCTGAAAAAGTCGGTGCGATGGTTCCTGTGAACATTGAAAAGGTGGTGAGTCTGAATCCCGATCTCGTTCTGATGTTCGGCGGATTCCAGCTTCCCGAAGTTCCAAAACTTGAGAAAGCAGGCTTAAAGGTCCTTGTTGTGAATCCGAATTCTCTCAATGACATCATTAGAGACGTGGTCCTTCTTGGAACAATCTTTGATCGTCGAGACCTTGCTCTGGAGAAATCGGAAAAGCTGAGAGAAAAAATGCTTGAGATAGGAAAGAAGACCTACAACGTTCCTCCATCGAAGCGTCCCAAGGTACTCTACCTGATCTCATCTCCCGGTCCTGATGTGAAGGAGATCTGGACGTGTGGTATGGGATCCTATCTCAACGAGATCATCTCTCTGGCGGGCGGGGTGAACATTGCCTCTGGAATCGCAGGGCCAAACGGCTGGCCACAGCTTTCTATTGAGTATGTTGTGTCTCAAAATCCTGATGTGATAATAGTTGGAGTTTACATCCCTGGAACGGAGAACGAAGAGATAAAGAAAATACTCAATTTTGAACCTTTCAAAGAAATAAACGCAGTGAAGAACAAAAGAGTCTTCGCAGTGGACGGAAACGTGGCCTCTCAACCTTCTCCCGATGTGTTTGAACTCCTCGATTTGTTCTATGAATTTTTCTACGGAGGAAAAGGTGAGTGAGAAAACTCGTTTTTCCGATACTGATACTCAGTTTTCTTCTTGGAATCTTCTTTGGAAGTGTGCCTTTGGACCCCCTTGAAGTGTTGGGGGTCCTCTTTGGTTTGAAAGAAAACCCCGGGGTCGAAAGGATTCTTTCTCTCAGAATTCCAAGGGTTCTGGCAAGTTTTCTGGTTGGAGCCGGTCTTTCGATCGTGGGAAATTCGTTTCAGAATCTTTTGAAGAATCCTCTTGTTGATCCGTATCTCCTTGGAATCTCCTCGGGTGCATCTTTCGGTACTGTTGTGTCGTTTTACCTCGCTGAAACCCTCGGAATCTCCTGGATATACAGAATTCCACTTCTCAGCTTTGGTTTCTCTATGATAGCGTCGCTCTTGACCCTTCTCATTGCAAGGAAAGAGGGCCGCTTTCCGGTAACAACCATCGTGCTTTCTGGAGTGGTGGTAAGTACGTTGTTCAGCTCTCTCACTTACATGACGATCGTTCTTTTGAAAAGGAATGTAACCACCATCTCTATGTGGCTCTTTGGAAGCTTTTCAGGGAGTACGTGGGAGGATGTTCTCTTCTATCTGATGGTCGTCATCCCGTTTTTACTTTACTCTTTGATCTTCTCCAAACATCTGAACGCCATGGCACTTGGAGAGGAAGAGGCGTTCATCCTTGGAGTCAGCGTTGAGAGATTGAAGGTTGTCACTTTTCTTTTTGGAAATCTCATCACGGCATTTCTGGTCTCCAGAAGTGGTGTTATCGGTTTCGTCGGTCTCATAGTTCCTCACATCTCTCGCTACCTCGTTGGTCCGAATTTTCTGAAGTCCGTCCTTTCGAGTTTGATCGTGGGAGGAGTTCTTCTCACACTCTGCGACACGGCAGCAAGAACCTTCTTTTCGCCCACGGAGCTTCCAGTTGGCGTTGTAACGGCGTTGATTGGAGCACCTTTCCTTGCTTTCCTCATGAAAAGAGGTGTGTGAAGTGGAGATTGTGAGGATTGAAAATTTGTTCTTCCAATACAGAGGCGGATTCTCTCTGAAAAACATAAATCTTTCTGTGAAAAAAGGGGAGTTCTTCGGTATCATCGGACCGAACGGTTCCGGAAAGACTACTCTTTTAAAGATCCTTGTGGGGATTTTTCGTCCTCA
Source organism: Thermotoga maritima MSB8 (assembly GCF_000008545.1). Taxonomy (NCBI): domain Bacteria; kingdom Thermotogati; phylum Thermotogota; class Thermotogae; order Thermotogales; family Thermotogaceae; genus Thermotoga; species Thermotoga maritima. Next base: position 82,044 of record NC_000853.1, on the reverse strand, counting down.
GAAAGGAACGGTTCAGCTCCTCGGTAGGATACCGTGGGAGACTTCGAGAAAAGAGATGGCGAAGATAGTAACCCTCGTTTCTCAGGATTTCTTTCCTTCCTACGACTTTTCTGTAAAAGAGATAGTCGAGATGGGACGGCTTCCACACTTGAGTCTTCTGAGTGGAACATCCAGAAAGGATGAGGAGATAGTCCTGAAAAGCCTAGAGCTAACCGGAACACTGAAATTTGTCGACAGAAACTTCTGGACATTGAGCTCTGGAGAGCGCAGGAAGGTTGTGCTATCGAAAGCGATTGTGCAGGACACGGAAATCCTGCTCATCGATGAACTCACAGCCCATCTGGATTACAACAACGTGAGTCTTGTGGGAAACGTTTTGAAAAGGTTGAAAGAATCGGGAAAAACCATCATCTCCGTTTTCCACGACATAAACGTGGCATCTGCTCTGTGTGATCGAATAGGCGTTATGAAAAACGGTGAGATGATAAAAACCGGAGCACCCCCAGAGGTGGTGACCGAAGAGGTGCTCCGGAATACATTCGAAACGGAATTCGTGGTACTTGAACATCCTGTCACAGGAAGACCGTTAGCCTTTCTCAAATAGTTTTTTCAAGAATTTCACCTGTTCAACCGCTTGGAAAGAGCCTCCTCCCTCGTGGTTGTTGTACGGATAGATTCTGATTTCCTTCGGTCCAGCGTAGTAATTGTAGGCAGCGAAAACCGTTGAAGGAGGACAAATGTTGTCCATGAGACCCACAGAAAACAGCGCAGGGATCTTCGCTCTGGCTGCGAAGTTCACTCCATCGAAATAGGAAAGAGTCCTGAACACGATTTCTTCCTTGTCTCTGTGGGTCTTTAGAAAGTTCGTGATCTCCGCGTATGGATGCGTATCCACAAGCTGTACTGCTCTTCTGAAGTGACACAGAAACGGCACATCGCACAGAAGAGCCTTTGCTTTCTTTGAGAGAGCGCTCACCGCAAGGGCTATTCCGCCACCCTGACTGCCTCCAGCTATCACGATTCTTTCTTGATCTACCTGAGGAAAAGAAGCAGCAGCTTCAACGGCTCTGACAGCGTCCGTGAAGACTCGTCTGTAGTAGTAAGTTCTGGGATCCAGTATTCCTCTTGTCATGAATCCTGGATACTGAGGGTCAACGGGACCCTCAGGGTAATCCGGTGTGTCTCCTTTCAGCCAGCCGCTTCCCTGACCTCGAGTATCCATGACGAAACATATGTAACCCATAGAAGGCCAGAACAGCCAGTCGTGAGGGAATCCTCTTCCACCGTTGTATCCTATGTACTGCACAACGCAGGGAAGTTTTTCTTCTTCCAGTTTTGGAACAAGGAGCCACCCTTTGATCCTCTGTCCCCTGTATCCGGAGAAGGTGACATCGTACGCTTCGACTGTTTTGAGGTGAGACTCCATCCTCTCGAAGACGGGGTCTAAGGGGAACTTTTCGCTCTCTGCGAGTGTCTCTTCCCAGAACTCATCGAAGTCTTTCTCTTCGTACCGCTCTGGACGATATTTCTTCAGTTCTTCGAGTGGTAAATCGAAGAAGGCCATTTTTTCACTCCTCGCAGGCTTCCGTGAAGAATTTCCTCATTCCCACCACTTCTCTTTTTTCACCGACGACGGAGAAAGAACCTGTGAGTCTGATGTCTTCAGAAGAGCTTCCCACCATCACTTTGAACTCACCGGGTTCAACCACGAGTTTCATGTCTCTGTTGTAGTAGGCGAGCACGTCCATGTGAAGCCTGAACACAACAGTCTTCTTCTCTTTCGCCTTCAAAGAAACCCTCTTGAAGCCCTTCAGCTCTTTCACAGGCCTTGTGACGCTTGCAAACTCACGACCGATGTAAAGTTGAACCACCTCGTCTCCGTCTCTGTCTCCGATGTTTTCCACGTCCACCTTTATCACCACTTCGCCGGCCGGTGGCACTTCCTTCGGTTCGATTCTGAGGTTGCTGTACTCGAACTTCGTGTAAGACAAACCGTGCCCAAACGGGAAGAGAGGCTTTGTGCTCTCATCCACGTAGTCTCCGTGCCAGTGAGACCTTCCCCCGGATGGTTTGACGTAGTGGAAGACAGGAATCTGACCAGCGCTTCTTGGAAAGCTGATCGGGAGTTTTCCAGAGGGATTCACCTTTCCATAGATGATGTCAACGATCGCTCTTCCTCCCGCTTCTCCAGGAAGCCACACCTGAAGGATCGCGTTCACCTTGTCGACGACGTTTTTGAGTGAATAGGGTCTTCCCGTGATGAGGACAAGAACGACGGGTTTTCCTGTCTTTGCAACTTCGAGGACGAGTTCTTCCTGGACTCCTGGAAGCTTGAGGTTTGCCATGTCTCTGGACTCACCGGTTGTGCAGTCAAGGGTGAGTCCAGATTTGTCCCCTACGACAACGATGGCAACGTCGGATTTCTTTGCAATTTCTATCGCCTCTTCGAAACCGCTTCTGTCTTCCCCTGTCACTTCACAGCCTTTTGCATATTCGAATTCGATCCCTTCTTCTTTGAAGGCATCGAGAACACTCGGAATGCTCTTCATATGTTCTTCTATGCTCTTCTTCAGTCTTTCGTAGTTTTCTCTCGGGATCTGAGGATTTCCAAAGACGTCGTCTATGTTGTCGAGGAGAGCCCTTATGTGTGCAAGGTACATGTAATCTCCGAGGAGATTTCTCACCTCACCCGCGTTCGGTCCGATCAGGGCAACTTTTTTGTTTTTCTGAAGAGGCAGAATTCCATCATTCTTGAGAAGGATAATGGATTTCCTTGCTATCTCGAGTGCGATGTCTCTGTGACTTTCTATCTTTGCTTTTTCCACCTCAACGTAGGGATTTTCGAAGAGCCCGAGCATGAACTTCAGCCTCAGCACCCTGGTGACTGCCTCGTCGATCAAAGCTTCGGAGATGATGCCTTTTTCAACAAGGTCTTTCAAATATTGATAACATTCTGTCTTCGGAAGTTCAACATCTATCCCCGCTTCAAGTGCGAGTCTTGCGGCTTCTGACTTATCCCTTGCTATTCTGTGATAATCTTCCAGAACTTTCACAGCAAAATAGTCAGAAACGACGATTCCTTCGAATCCCCAGTCTTTTCTGAGAATGTCTGTGAGGAGTTTCCTGTTCGCTGCACATGGGACACCGTCTATTTCGCTGTAGGAGTTCATCACAGAAAGCACATTCGCTTCTTTAACGGCCGCTTCGAACGGAAAGAGAAAGACCTCTTTGAATTCCCTCTCCGGAATGTTCGTTGGTGCCCAGTTCTTTCCACCTTCAGAAGCGCTGTATCCGGCGAAGTGTTTCACTGTGGCAACGACACCTTTTTTGATATCTTCCCCCTGGAGGCCTTTCACGTAAGAGACTCCCATCCTCGCCACCAGATAGGGAGATTCTCCGAACGTCTCTTCTGTTCTCCCCCACCTTGGATCTCTTGCGACATCCAGAACAGGTGCGAGACCCTGATGTGCCCCTATCTTTCTCATATCCTCTCTGACGGCGGTGGTCATTTTTTCTATGAGATCTGGATCCCATGTACTCGCCATTGCTATCGCCTGAGGGAAGTTGGTTCCTCCAAGTCCCATGTAACCGGTGAGACATTCTTCGTGTATCATCGCAGGAATTCCAAGGCGTGTTTCTTCCACAAGAAATCTCTGTATTTCGTTCACAAGTTCCGCGGCTTCTTGAGGTTCAAGGTTCGTTGATCCACCAGGCCTTGTGATCTGGCCTATACCATTTTTGAGGAGTTCTTTTGCTTTTTCTCTACTGAACTTTCCCCTCTCGTCTATCAGTTCGTAACCCCAGACAGACCCAAGCTGGGCCACTTTCTCTTCCAGCGTCATTCTGGAAAGAAGATCTCTCACTCTCACTTCGATGGGTTGCGAAGGATCCCTGTACAGTTCCATATTTTTCCCTCCTCATCCGTTATTGAAACCATAAAGCTCATCTGTACAACCAGCACTTCACCTGCACACCATCAACTTCAAAATATGGAGGAGGCTCCTTTCTGCATATATCCATGGCCTTTGGACATCTTCCTGCGAACTTGCAGCCCTGTCTCAGATACTCTGCCTGCTCTGTCTCGGACAGTTTTATCCTGATGTCCCACTTTTTCTTCGGATCCGGCTCTGGGACGGATTCCCTCAAAAGCTGGGTATATGGATGCTTTGGTTCCATGAGAACTTTCTCTGCAGGTCCCAGTTCCACTATGTTTCCTCTGAACATGACGGCGATTCTGTCAGAGACGTAGTAGGCCGTTGTGAGATCGTGGGTGATGTAGAGCACGCTCACACCGTACTGTTCTTTGAGATCCTTGAAGAGGTTCACGATCGACATTCTCAAAGAAGCGTCGACCATCGAGACGGGTTCGTCTGCGACAAGAAGAGAAGGATTCGTGAGAAGCGCCCTTGCGATGGAAATTCTTTGAAGCTGACCTCCCGAGAACTCACTTGGGTACTTCTCGGAGAATTCTTCAAAGGAGATACCGACTGCGGAGAGTTTCTCTTTGATGATCTCTTCTGCCTTCTTTTTTGTATCCGCTATGCCAAGGTTGAAGAGTGTCTCATAGAAGTACCTGTCCACCTTCCTGAGGGGGTTGAACGTGGAGAACGGATTCTGGAAGACTGCCTGTATTTCTTTTAGAAGCTCTCTTCTTTCCTTTTCGTTCTGATGCACACGATCGATCTTTCTTCCTTTGTAGATGATCTCACCGGAGGTGGGTTCTTCAAAGCCGAGGATGATCTTGGCGGTCGTGGTCTTTCCACAGCCGCTCTCTCCAGCGAGGGTGAAGATCTCTGCTTCGTTTATATCGAAGTTCACGTTGTCTACAGCCACTATCCTCGTTCTGGAGAAGATACTCCCTATGGTGAAGATCTTCGTCAGATTTTTTATCTCAAGAAGCGGCATTCTTTCCCTCCTCTACTAACCAGCATGCAACTCTGTGGCCCGGCAGGTATTCCTTGAGAGGGGGTACTTCTTTTTTACACCTGTCGAACGCATGTGGACATCTTGGATGGAAACTGCATCCTGGTGGAAGATCGGCGAGTGATGGAGGACTTCCAGGAGCGCTTTCTCTCCTTCCTTTGTCTCCAAACTTTGGAAGCGAGTAGATCAGATACTTCGTGTAGGGATGCATGGGGTTTTCAAAGATCTCTTCTGTTTTCCCTTCTTCTATGATCTTTCCTGCGTACATGATCGCTATCCTGTCTGTCACGTTCGCATGGACCCCCATATCGTGTGTGACAAGGATGATGGTGTTCTGTCTTGAAGATTGTATCTCCTTTAGAAGTTGGACCACACCTCTCTGAGTTACAACGTCGAGAGCGGTCGTTGGTTCGTCTGCTATGATCACCTTCGGTGACAGAACAGTTGCAAGGGCGATCGTCACCCTCTGCCTCATTCCACCGGATAGCTGGTGTGGATAGGCATTGAGAATTTCTATCGGAAGGCCAAGCTCTTTTATGTGTTCTTTTGCCATCTCGTAGGCTTCTTCTTTCGTCTTTCCGGTCGTGTGGCTCTCTATGAAGTCTTTGAAGGTCTCTTTTATCTTCACAACGGGGTTGAGAACGCTCATCGATCCCTGTGGAACGTAAGAAATGAAACTCCATCTGAGCCTTCTTCTCTCTTCATCGCTCAGGGAATAAACATCCACTTCTTTTCCGTTTTCTCTGTACAAGACTTTTCCTCCCACTATTCTCTGTGGTGGTTCTATTGCAGCAAAGAGAGCTCTCAAAAGAGTGCTCTTTCCACATCCGCTCTCTCCTGCGATACCGTATATCTCGTTCTCCATGATCGAGATGTTCACGTCGTCCACTGCCTTCACTACTCTCTTTTTTCCGAATATGTCCAGAATGTAATAAGATTTGAGATTTTCTGTTCTCAACACTTCCACCGCTATCACCTCATGCCTGTCCTATTCTCTGTATCCTCATCCTCGGATCCAGATACTCACTGATGCTGATGGAAATCAAGTACAGCGCTATGAACAAAAAGATAGACGTTAAAACAGGAGTCAGCACCCACCACCAGTATCCCAGTAGAAGGGCCTGGTAGTTTATCGACCATTGAAGCATGGTACCGAGTGTGGGTATGTCCAGGTTCGACACACCCAGTATCGCGAGTGTGATCTCCATTCCAATTGCCCAGGACATGTTACCTATGAGAGTGGCGAATATGAGCGGTATCAGAAACGGCAGGTACTCTTTGAAAACAATCGAAAGGGCTTTTGATCCAGAGAGAAGAGCAGTGTAGGTGAAATCTCTTTCCCTCAAACTCAAAACCTGAGACCTGATCACTCTCGCATCCCATGCCCAGCCAAAGACTCCAAGGAGAAGACCAAGCATGGGAAGACTCAAACGTCCCTTTACAATAGAAGCAACCAGAACTATTATTATGAAAAGTGGTATCACAAGGAAAGAATCGCTGAGAAATGTCAGGACCCTATCTGCGGCTCCTCCTTTGTATCCGGCTATCATACCAACGATCATGGCTATGATTCTCGATACAAGTCCCGCGATCAGTGACATGACAAGTGAGTTTCTCACAGCGAAAGTGAGTTTCCAGAAAATGTCCTGTCCCATCGAGTTGGTTCCCAATATGTGAGGCCAATGGGGTGGAAGATCCCTCGGGACCTGATTCCACAGGTACGGGTTGTACGGTGAAAAGAAAGACAGGATAGAGAGAGTCAAAAGTACCAGAAGAACTATGAAACCGAATCTGAAACGTGTATCTCTCAACAGATCCTTCAACACCTGCATTCTTTCCACTCCTTTTTCATCTGTATCTCACCCTTGGATCGAAAAGTGGATACAGCAGGTCTATAACGAGTATACTGGTTGTGACGAGAAGTATGGAGAGGGTACTTATACCCATCAGTAGATTGTAATCACCTGTGAAAATGGCATTATAAAGGAGAGATCCAATACCGGGATAGGAGAACACGATCTCTGTGATCAAAGCACCTCCAAAGATCTGTCCCAGAGAGAGAGCAAGACCCGTTATCTGTGGTAACATAGCGTTTCTTATGACATATCTTCGAACGATTCTTCTCTCCTCTACTCCTCCCATCTTTGCGTATTTCACGTAGTCTTCTGTTTTCACACTTTGAACCACAAGCTTCATGGCTTGAAACCAGGAAAACACACCTATTAGAACTAAAGAAAGAGCTGGAAGGAAAGCATGTTTTAGGAGTATCAGCAGGTTTTCCCAGCTGAAGGTGAATTTCATTCCTATTGCAAAACCTCCGCCGATTGGAAAGATGGGGAATATATACGCAAGTAGGATCAAAAGTCCGAGTGCGAGGATGTAGTACGGCATCGGTCTTATCACCATCGCAATACCATCGAGAATCTTCACCCATTTTTTGTCAGAGAAGTATCCTGCGAGTCCTCCAAGAATGTTTCCTATGATCCAGGAAATGACAGTCGTTACAAACAAGAGCCAGGCAGTCCAGGGCAGTGATTGTCTTATTAATTTCATCACAGGAGTTGGAAACTGAAAGTATGAAGGACCAAAATCGCCTTTTAAAAGTCTTTTCCAGAAGTTGACGTACTGATTCCACAGGCTTCCCTGCAAACCATAAAGTTCCTTGATCGTTTCCACAAGTTTGTTGAAGTACTCTGGATTCAAATTTCCTCCCTGTGTTATGAGTCGATCGATGTAAGCCTGTATTGGATCGCTCGGAAGAAATCTCGGCAAGAAAAACACAATCGTTAAACCCACAAAAACTACGAGAAAGTAAGTTATCAATCTTGGAAGCAGGTATCTCCTTACAAAGCTCAAGGTATCTGCCCTCCTTTTCTCTTTAAAGGACCGGGGGTTGTCCCCCCGGCCCCCTGTTTGAAAATATTTTACATCATTATTTTCTGCCGGTAGGTTTCAAGAACGGAAGCATGTACTTGAAGTTCGGCCAGTGCTGGTAAGGTTGTGTGTATGGATTTTCTGCTCCAGGATAATTCGTCCAGTAGTATTCATCCCATGCGATAACACCAGGATAGTTGAATGTTGGAACACTTGGAAGTCCTTCAACGATTATCTTAAGAGCTTCGGTACCGAGTTCTATGAGTTTTTGAGTGTTACCCCATGGCGTGTTCTTGAGTTCTTCGATTATTTTGTCAAGCCTTGGATCGGACCATCTGCAGTAGTTACCCCATGGTGCATCTTCACCTATTGGAACAACGTACTCAGAATGGAATGGATAGAGTGTCCTGTAAAGGTCTGGATGACCACCCCAGGGTTCTGCAGCTGGCCATGCGGTGTGAACGTCGAAGTTACCTTCCGCACCAAACGAGTTTGCATTTTCGGAAGTCTGAACGACCGCATCTATTCCGAATTTCTTCCACGCCTGGGAGAGAGCAAATGCGTTTCTGTAAGCAGGATCAGATGGATTGGTGGGGGCAATTATCGTTATCTGCCACAGATCTCCATTCGGCAGATGCCATTTTCCATTCTTATCTCTGTAGAATCCGTTCTTTTCCAGAAGCTTTGCAGCAACATCGGGGGCATACTTCCACCAACCAGGTCCGAAAGTTCTCTTAATTATTTCAGGACTATCAGGTACAGAATAGCCTCTCTTCTTTGCATATTCTGCTAACCTAAGGCCTGCTTCTGGATCGTATGGCTTGAATTTTTCTCCGTTTCCAAGATCGATTTCGTAATTTTTGAGCCAGTCTTCAAGTCTTGTGAAATACCAGTTGTAGTATGCGGTTGAAAGTGGTATGTGGATAGGCGAAAGTGTTACGGCACCGTCGAAAGCGTTGGCAGCGTATTCAACAATATCAATTGCGAGTGTGAGAGCCCATCTTACTTCGATGTTGTTGAATGGTTCTTTCGCCGTGTTGAAGACAAATCCTGTCACACACGGATCGTTGTTCACAGTCCACGGGAAGTTTTTCCTCCAGGCTCTGGCTGTTTTGACTCTGTTGAGAACCGCTTTGAGCGCTTCTATCGTGAGGATCGCTTCGTCGAGCTGATGCTGTGCCATGGCAAGAACCTGTTTTTCCGGGGAACCGTAATCTATGAAGAGTACGTACTTGGGCTGTGGCATTCCAAAGAGCATACCAGTCGGTGTTCTTTCCCAGTCTTCTCTTCTCTGCCAGAGTGTCCAGTAGCCTCCTGGATCGACAGAATGGAGCACGTATGGGCCGGTTCCAACGGGTGGATTGAATTCAAAGTTAACGGGATCTTCTACTTTCTCAAAAACGTGTTTTGGCATAGGTCTTATTCCGCCCCATCTGTCGATGAAGTAGGCGTGGAACCTGGCATTTGGTCTTTTGAGTTTTATTTTCACAGTGTAGTCGTCCAATTTCTCAACGCTTTCAACCTCGTTGACCAGTTCCTGATGGTATCCAAACGCTGGAGTGCTCATGATTGTTTCGATTGTGAACACAACGTCATCCGCTGTGAATGGTTCTCCATCGCTCCAATATACACCTTTTCTGAGTTTGATGGTGAGTTCTGTGAAGTCGGAATTGTAGGTCGGGAGAGATTCGGCAAGTGCGCTTATGATCTTTCCAGTTGCGAAATCCACGTACCAGAGCGGTTCCAGAAGCAGGTTCTGGATACCCCTGTCTTGCCAAACCCATCCTGTCCACACGTTGAAGTTGGTGGGGTTGGCTGCTCTTCCGGTCAAAACCTGTGCTATGAAAGTCTCATTTCTCGGAATATTGGGTGGAAGCTGTGCAAAGAACAGACTGAACATGGAAACGACGAACAAAACTACAAGAAACTTCTTCATGAAAACTCACCTCCCTTGATTGTATGTTATATTTTTTCCTTTCGGGAAATATTTTAATGTAAATCTCCGAGAAAATCAAGGTGCGTTTTTTTGGGATAATGGAGGTTATCTGCACTTGTAAAAGATTATTTCAAAATATTGTCGTTTTTCTTCTTTTTTCTCTTTTTTCCTTTCTGGTATTATATTTTCGTTAAATCATAGAGAAGGAGGTTTCATGTTATGAAAATATTACCTTCTGTGTTGATCCTTTTGTTGGGATGTGTTCCAGTTTTCAGCTCTCAGAATGTATCTCTGAGAGAACTCGCAGAAAAGCTGAACATCTATATTGGTTTTGCCGCAATCAACAACTTTTGGTCTCTTTCCGACGCAGAAAAGTACATGGAAGTTGCAAGAAGAGAATTCAACATCCTGACCCCTGAGAACCAGATGAAGTGGGATACGATTCATCCAGAAAGAGACAGATACAATTTCACTCCCGCTGAAAAACACGTTGAGTTTGCAGAAGAAAACGACATGATCGTGCATGGACACACTCTTGTCTGGCACAACCAGCTTCCTGGATGGATCACTGGTAGAGAATGGACAAAGGAAGAACTTTTGAACGTTCTTGAAGACCACATAAAAACGGTGGTGTCTCATTTCAAAGGTAGAGTGAAGATCTGGGATGTGGTGAACGAAGCGGTGAGCGATTCTGGAACCTACAGGGAAAGCGTGTGGTACAAGACGATCGGTCCTGAATACATTGAAAAAGCGTTCAGATGGGCAAAAGAAGCCGATCCAGATGCGATTCTCATCTACAACGACTACAGCATAGAAGAAATCAACGCAAAATCGAACTTCGTCTACAACATGATAAAAGAGCTGAAAGAAAAGGGAGTACCTGTTGATGGAATAGGATTTCAGATGCACATAGACTACAGAGGGCTCAATTATGACAGTTTCAGAAGGAATTTGGAGAGATTTGCGAAACTCGGTCTTCAAATATACATCACAGAGATGGATGTGAGAATTCCTCTCAGTGGTTCGGAGGAGTATTATTTGAAAAAACAGGCTGAAGTTTGTGCGAAGATCTTCGATATATGCTTGGACAACCCTGCAGTTAAAGCGATCCAGTTTTGGGGATTCACAGACAAATACTCCTGGGTTCCCGGCTTTTTCAAAGGGTACGGGAAAGCGTTGCTCTTCGATGAGAATTACAACCCCAAGCCTTGTTATTACGCGATAAAAGAGGTGCTGGAGAAAAAGATAGAAGAAAGAAAATGAGGGGGCGATGCCCCCTTATTTTCAGCAGTATCTCTTTTTCATTTTGTCGATGGCTTCCCAGAGGCCAAGAATGTAGGTTGCACCGAGTGCCCTGTCGTAGAGTCCATAGCCAGGTCGTGCCTTTTCACCCCAGATCAGTCTTCCATGATCAGGACGTATGTACCCTTCGTAGCCTATGTCATGAAACGCTTTCATCACTTCAAAGAGATCGTGAGAACCGCAGAAGGAAGGATGTGCAGTTTCGTAGAAACTCTTCTCACCGGTGAACTTCAGGTTTCTCACGTGTGCAAAGTGGATCCTGCCCATCTTTCCGAAGTATCTTATCATCTCAGGTATGTTATTCTCAGGATTTGCTCCAAGTGATCCCATGCAGAACGTTATTCCGTTGTAGGGGCTGTCAACAGCTTTCAACATTCTCTCTATGTTTTCCTTGTTTGTTATAATCCTTGGCAGGCCAAAAATACTCCATGGTGGATCATCCGGGTGTATTGCGAGTTTCACATCGCACTCTTCACAAACGGGAATGACTCTTTCGAGAAAATAAACCAGGTTTTCGAAGAGTTTTTCTTCATCTACGTTCTTGTAGAGTTCGAAGGTTTCTCTCAGTTTCTCCAACCTGTCCCATTCCCATCCTGGAAGGACGAAACCCTGAGAGCCCTCTTTCACTCGTTTTATGAGTTCGTCTGGTGTTACTCCTTCGATGAGACGGTGATCGTACTCCATCGTTTCAGAGCCATCCGGGAGTTTTTTGTGTAGATCCGTTCTCATCCAGTCGAATACGGGCATGAAGTTGTAGCAGACTACCTTCACACCGGCCTTTGCCAGATTTCTGATCGTTTTCTTGTAGTTCTCTATATATCTGTCCCTTGTGGGAAGACCCAGTTTTATGTCTTCGTGGACGTTCACACTCTCGATAACTTCGAGTTTCAATCCCGCTTTTTCAACGGTTTCTTTCAGCTTCATTATTTCCTCAAATGGCCAGACTTCTCCCACAGGTATGTCAAACAAAGCCCCTACGACTCCTTCTACTCCTGGGATCTGACGTATTTGTTCCAGTGTCACGGTATCGTGTTTTTCACCATACCATCTGAAAACAAGCTTCATCCATCTTCCCTCCCAACGACTTCTTCGAGTGTTTTCCTCACAGCTCGTGGCCCTGTGATCATCTTCTTGAACAGTTCTTCTATTTTTTCTCCAAGTCCTACTTCGTACAGGTTCACTCTGAAAAGCTGCTGGCTGGAAAGGATCGGTTTCAGATGATCATCCGTGGATTCGGGATCGCCGAATTTTATCTTTGAAACGTAAGACCTCAGGTTCTCAAGAAGGGGATCTGGACTGAGCTGCATTTCTCTTCCTTCATCGTCTATTCCCATGAGGTATCTGCACCATCCCGCTATCACAAGTGGTATGTATTTCAGATTCCTTGGATCCAGATCTGGTCTTTCGTGGTATGCCTTTATAGTTTCGCCGAACCTGATAGGCATCTTTTGAGAGGTATCCGTTGCTATTCTCTGCGGTGTGTCTGGCAGATACGGATTGGGAAGTCTGATGTTTATCACTTCGTTCAAGAATTCTCTTGGATTTATGATACCAGGATCTACCACAACTTTTATTCCCTCTTCTCCCACACCTTCTACAAGTTTTTTCAGGAGGGGGTCTTTCATTTCGTCTGCGATCTTTTTGTATCCCAGAAGGCAACCGAAGATGGCCAGCGCTGTGTGAAGAGGATTGAGACAGGTTGTCACCTTCATTCTTTCTGCCTTCTCAACAGTTTCTCTGTCTGTCAGAAAAACGTTCCTATCTGCTCCTTCGAGTTTTGGCCGGCCGTTCGGAAAGCTGTCTTCTATCACCAGATACTGAGCCCATTCCATGTTTACGAAAGGAGCGATGTGGGTCCTCTTGGATGTCACAAAGATTTCCATTCCCTCTATTCCAAGTTTTTCTAAGTGCTCTTTTATGAATTCTGAAGGACCCGGTACAATCTTATCTATCATACTCCATGGGAAAGCAACGTCTTTTTCCAGATAATCAATGAAATCTTTTTCCACCAGACCGCTTTTAACCCACTCCTCGGAAATTCTTTTCACAGAGCTGTAGAGTTTTTCGCCATTTCTTGAGAAATTATCGAGGCTGAGAAGAGCGATAGGAAGTCTTCCCGCTTTGAATCTTTCGTAAAGAAGTGCAGCCACTTTTCCCATCGATGTTTGGGGTGAGACAGGACCGTTTTTCATGTCCTCCATCACCTGAGGAAAGAGGTTCCCGGCCTGATCTTCTATGTTGTAGCCTTTTTCTGTGATGGTGAGAGAAGCGAGCTGAAGAGAAGGATTTCTGAAGATTTCTTTTGCTCTTTCCCAGTCTGGATGCGAAGGATCTCCCTTGAGAGCTTCCATCACGCTCGCTATGATTCTCTTTTCAAAATCTCCGTCGGGTTTTATTGTGACCGCTATCGATAAATTGTCGTACGGTTTGTAAACTTTGTCTATGACTTCGTAGTCGAAGAGTTCTATCACATTTATACCAGTGTCTTCCTTTCCCTCTTCGAGGAGATTCTGAAGCACTGCCGCAACGAATCCCCTGAATATGTTTCCACCACCGAAATGAACCCATTTCGGTTGTTCTTTTGTATTTTTCTCTACTTCGTCGAGATCGAAATACGGAGGCCTGACACCTATCTTTTCCCAAGCCGCTCTATCTTTTATCGTTTCCCTGTTGAGACGCACGTTTTCACCTCCTTATCTTTCCACTCGACCGGAGGTAGCACCGGACGCGAGTTTCTCTATCTCTTCTATGCTGAGCACCACAAAATCCCCGGGTATTGTGTGCTTGAGACAGGAAGCGGCTGCCGCGAATTCGGCCTTTTTCTGCGAGTCAAATCCCATCAAACTTCCGTAGATGAGAGCTCCTGCAAAGCTGTCTCCGGCTCCCACTCTGTCCACGATATGTATTTCATATCTGTTCGAGAAATGGGGCTGACCATTTTCAAAAACCATGACGGACCAGTAATTCACAGTTGCGGATATGCTTTCTCTGAGAGTGATACCAACCGTCTTGAAGTTGTATTTCCTAGTGACTTCTTCTGCTATCTTCGCGTACGCTTCTCTGTTCAGTTTTCCTGTCTTAAGATCGAGACCTTCAACCGAGATGCCAAGAACTTTTTCTATGTCTTCTTCGTTTGCGATCAGAACATCCACGTATTCCATGAATGGAATCATCACCTTCTGTGCCTCTTCTTTTGTCCAGAGTCTTGCTCTGTAATTTAGATCACAGCTCACCGTCACACCTTTTTCATTAGCGACTTTCAAAGCGTCTTCAAGGATGAGAGGAAGTTCTTTTCCAAGAGGAGGAGTAATTCCTGAGAAGTGGAACCATCTCGCACCATCCAAAATTTTCTCCCAGTCGAAGTCTTCCCTTTTTGCCTCAGAAATGGCAGAGTGTGCTCTGTCGTAGACAACTTTACTCGGTCTCTGAGAAGCCCCTATCTCAAGGAAGTAAATACCTATTCGATTTCCACCTCTTGCTATGTAGTCTGTCTTCACACCGAACTTTCTGAGATGTCCTGCTGCAGCGTCCCCCAGCGGGTTGTTTGGTAGTTTTGTCACAAAGTACGCATCGAGTCCCATCTGAGCAAGAAAAGCCGCTACGTTCGCTTCTGCTCCGCCGTAGGTGACGTCGAAGCTGTCTGTCTGGAAGATCCTCTTATGATCTGGTGGTGAGAGTCTCAACATGATCTCTCCAAAAGTTACCACCTTCATTCTGTGCACCCCCTGATCTTTTCTACGAACGCTTTTGCTTTTTCTCTCACCTCGTCTGGTGTTCCTTTCACAAGCGCACTTCCAACACCAACAGCGAGGACTCCGGCTTTGAACCACTCACACACGTTGTCCAGATTCACGCCTCCAGTGGGCACGAATTTCACATTGGGGAACGGTCCTTTCATCGCTTTTACAAACTGAGGTCCCACCACTTCTCCAGGGAAGAGTTTCAAAATCGTGTGACCGAGTTTCATGGCTTTTACAAGTTCGGTGGGTGTCATCACACCGGGCATGTAGAAGACACCTTTTTCTTTGCAGAATTGAGAGATTTCCTCGTCAAGGTGTGGACTGACGATGAACTCTGCTCCACTTTCTACAGCTTTTCTGCACTGTTCGACACTCGTCACTGTACCTGCACCTATTATGGCACCTTTTTCCTTGAGGAACGAGAGTTCTTTGATGACTGTGTCAGCGTCTGGAACAGTGAAGGTGATTTCGATGAGGTGAACTCCTCCTTCAAAAACAGCCAACGCCTTTTCTTTCGCTTCTTCCACACTGTTTGCCCTCAGCACGGCTACAATCTTGTGTTTTTTGAAGAGCTCTTCCATCTTCATCCCTCCTGATATGTGATATTTAATCATATTTCAAAAAAACAAAAACCATAAATCTGCGGGTTTCAATATCCAAGTTTTCTGGATATTTCTTCTGCCTTTTCTTTGAGTACATCGGAGTATTCTTCTATTTTTTCCTCTGTGAACTTTCGTGCAACCCCGGAAATACTCACTCCAGCCACCGGATATCCGTTGTGATCAAATATAGGAACTCCCACACACATGATACCTATTTCGTTTTCTTCGTTGTCTACGGCGTATCCTCGCTTTCTAATTTTTTCAAGCTCTCTCTTCAGTACTCTGGGATTCGTGATGGTGTTTGGGGTTTTTGGTTTTAGTTCCACAATTTTCAGGTATTCCTTCAATTCTTTTTCGGGAACGAAGGCGAGAATGGATTTACCAGAGGCTGTGGAGTAAAGGTCGACTTTCATACCAAGTCTTGAGACCATAGGAATGCTCTGCTCACCCTCCACCTTGTCTATGTAAACTCCCTCGAAGCCATCTTTCAAAATCAGGTGTACTGTTTCCCCCGTTCTTTTCATGATATCCACGAGATGGTCGTGAGCTATATCCCTAATGTTGAAGCGCCTCAGAACGAATGAACCGTACTCTATCAATTTGTACCCCGGTACGTATCTCTTGTCTTTTTTTCTGAGAACAAACCCTTTCTCTTCGAGAACAACCATGTATTTGTATGCGTTTGAAACGCTCATATTGAACTTTTCGGCTATTTCAGAAACGCTTACATCGCCAGGATTCTTTACGATGAAATCCAGTATTTCGAAGGCTTTTTTGAGGGTATTCAAATTCTCTGCCTCCCTGATTTTCTTCTTTGTCTACAATCAATTATAATAATACCATGAAGATTTTCTTTTTGAGAAAACCATTTTCAAATGGAGGTGGATGTATGTTTCTTGGAGAGGATTACCTTCTGACAAACAGAGCAGCTGTGCGATTGTTCAATGAGGTCAAGGATCTTCCCATTGTGGATCCACACAACCATCTGGATGCGAAAGACATCGTTGAGAACAAACCCTGGAACGATATCTGGGAAGTAGAGGGTGCGACAGATCATTATGTGTGGGAACTCATGAGACGCTGTGGTGTTTCGGAAGAGTACATAACTGGATCGAGAAGTAACAAAGAAAAATGGCTTGCCCTCGCAAAGGTGTTTCCAAGATTTGTGGGAAATCCAACCTACGAGTGGATACACCTTGATCTCTGGAGAAGGTTCAACATAAAGAAGGTAATTTCAGAAGAGACGGCAGAAGAGATATGGGAAGAAACGAAAAAGAAGCTTCCTGAGATGACACCTCAGAAACTTCTCAGAGACATGAAGGTGGAGATCCTTTGCACAACAGATGATCCTGTTTCCACTCTGGAACATCACAGGAAGGCAAAAGAAGCGGTGGAAGGTGTTACCATCCTTCCCACCTGGAGACCAGACAGAGCAATGAACGTAGACAAAGAGGGATGGAGAGAGTACGTGGAGAAGATGGGGGAGCGTTACGGTGAAGACACCTCTACACTCGATGGTTTTCTGAACGCGCTCTGGAAGTCACACGAACATTTCAAAGAGCATGGTTGTGTGGCGAGTGACCATGCTCTCCTGGAGCCATCGGTATACTATGTGGACGAAAACAGAGCAAGGGCAGTTCATGAAAAAGCCTTCAGTGGGGAGAAACTCACTCAGGATGAAATAAACGATTACAAGGCCTTTATGATGGTTCAGTTTGGGAAAATGAACCAGGAAACGAACTGGGTGACACAGCTTCACATCGGTGCTTTGAGAGATTATAGAGACAGCCTTTTCAAAACGCTCGGACCGGACTCAGGAGGAGATATTTCGACGAACTTTCTGAGAATCGCAGAAGGGCTGAGGTACTTTCTGAACGAGTTCGACGGAAAGCTCAAGATCGTTCTCTATGTACTCGATCCCACGCATCTTCCAACGATATCCACCATTGCACGTGCTTTTCCGAATGTTTATGTCGGTGCTCCATGGTGGTTCAACGACAGTCCATTTGGCATGGAGATGCACCTGAAATACCTCGCTTCAGTCGATCTTCTGTACAACCTTGCGGGAATGGTCACAGATTCCAGAAAACTTCTCTCCTTCGGTTCCAGAACAGAGATGTTCAGGAGGGTTCTTTCGAATGTGGTGGGAGAGATGGTTGAAAAGGGGCAGATTCCTATTAAGGAAGCAAGAGAACTCGTGAAGCACGTTAGTTACGATGGCCCGAAAGCTCTCTTCTTTGGATGAGGGGGGAAATTATGAAAAAAATTTTCAATTACGTTTTGGCCTATCTCTTTCTTGCAGTGACGAGTGTTCTTGGATTTTACGTGATATTCATGGAAGGTAGAAGATTCTTCTTCACCTTGCTTGGACTCACAAGTGCTCGTTTACAAACCATAAACGCTGTGGACAAATTCGTTGTGATAGTTTTGGGCATCGCGTTCCTTGGATTTTTCATATTCAGTGAGAGTTACTTCAGGAAAAAAGTGGAAAGTAGTATGAAGGATCTTCTAAGGGCGGTTCTCACAGTTTCAGGAATCCTCATGTTTGTTTGGGCAGGGTTTCAGGCTCCATTTTTCTTCTCGGTCGGTTATAAGTTGGGATTACCGGAAATCATCATCTACCTCCTGAAGCTCATCGGTGGATCTCTTCTTATTTTCGTTTCCTCCAGATATTTGAAAAATGAGTATCTACACAGTGTATGAAGAATAACCCCCCGCACGAGCGGGGGTTGTTTTTTGATGTCTCAGCTCATTGAGATTGAGCAGGATCGTACACAACCGAAACAGTGGCGTTGTTACCTGACCAGCCCTGTTCTGTACCGTCTTCGAAATCAGTTTTCAAAACAACTTTGCCACTCTCATCTTTGATCACGAAGTCGTCGAGGTAGAAGGTGATACCGGGGGTCTGAGGTTCGATGTAGATGTCCGAGGGATTTCCATCAGAGGAGTTCAACGTGTAGGTTGCCTCGATCGTCACCCATGTTGCGGGTAGCACTTCTCTTCCCCAGAATATGGATTTGTACTGATTTGTTGTTGTCTTCAACGTGAGGTTGAACTTCACAGATGTGGCTTCTTCGTGGTAGATTCTGACGCTGTAGGTGTAGGTTGCATCTGCGTTGATGTAGTTCCCAATACCATAGAACCATGCCGTTTTCCAGCCTTGATCACCCGTTTCTACCTTTAGAACCTTGTTCAATGCTCCTCCCGTACCAGGTGCAGAGACACATCCTGAAAGGATGATCAGAAAAGCGAAAACTCCCAGCACGCTCATCAAAAACCATTTCTTCATGATCTATCTACCCCCTTAAGATTATGATCAAATAAGGAGGGGGAAATCTCCCCCCTCACTTGATGAGCCTGAGGTTACCGAACTTTGAAGGATCTCTCCAGCTGTTGTTTGTGGGATCGCTCCAGGAGATGATACCGACCCTCTGCCCTTTCTCGTTCGCATCGTTCACCTGGATGTTGAATCCTATCACCGTGTTCGGTGTGGGTTTGATCGTCTTCCACTTGATCGCTGCCTCAACTATGTATCCTCCTTCGATCAGTTTCACCGCTGTCTTGAACCTCGCTGGACTTCCTCCCGTTCCAAACGTCTGCTCGTTCATGTAGTTCACCCTGAACTGTGCGTCGTCGTCTTCGTAGTATCCTGTCTTGTGGTTGTTCTCGTCGATGAAGATCTCCACGGAATCCTGTTCCCACGGGTTGCTGTTGTCTTTGTTCAGAACGGGGTCTTTCACGATTGCAAGTACGTACAGGTAGTTCTCGTCCCACAGCACCCTCACTTTCGCTGTCGCGTTCTTGTCAAGCGATCCCATGGCCACCGCTTTCGTCTCTATCTCCTCTGTCGTGTTCCAGATCTCGTCTATCTCTCCATCGATGACCGGTGTTCCGTATTTTGCTGTCGCTACCATTATTCCTTCGAGTTTCAGCGTTCCGTAGTTCATCGTGTTCGTCTTCTGGCTGTTCGTCGTGTCGCTCCAGCTGTACCACTTCCCGTCGTCTATCACCGCAGCGTCGAATCCTATGTAGCTGTCTTTCTTGAACTCCACACCCGGTATCGTGATCGACATCTCGAAGCTGTATCTTCTAAAGCCAGGCCCAACGAATTTCTTCACCTGTACGTCTTCTCTGTTGACCTCCGTCTTCCAGTTTGTCCACAGCACAGCGTAGGTGTCATCAGGCTGCAGATAGGGTGTTCTTTCGTTGTTCGGGTTGATGAATATGGCCACTCCGTCTTCTGCTGGTTTTTTCGTCTTGTCCTGTACCTCTCCGTAGATGTAGATCGTGCTGTCTTTCCACACCGCCCTGATCGTTGCCTTCACGTTCCCTTCTTCGTCAAGGATCTCTATCGGCTTCGACATCAGGTACGAGTCATCCATCATCCCCACTACCACAGCCTCGCCTTCGGAGATCCTGCTTTCTTTTGGAAGTGGTGGAAGGACCTCAGGTGCCACTATCGCCCAGTAAGCGAGTTTCGCCTGGTGATCTTTGTCGAAGATGAGCGGCCAGTCGTTTCTTCTTGTTGCTCTCCAGGAGTAATCGTCCTTGAGACCCCAGAATGTGACGTTCGTGATCACGTTGCTGTACTTCTTGAAAATCTCAAAGAGCTGCATCATTTTGTGAGCCTGTTCGATGAGTGCCGTCCTCGGTGCCTCTGGGTAGTTGGAACTGGAATCTCTGTAGACACTCATATCGAGTTCTGTGATGTGAATTTCTATACCGGGTATGGTGCTGAACTTTTTGATGGCCTCTTCGATCTGTTTGATGTCTGTTGCAAGACTGATGTGACACTGCATGCCTATCCCATCGATGAGTCCCTTCTCCTTGAGATCCTTCACGAGGTTGTAGATGATATCTCTCTTTCTGGGCTCGAATGTGTTGTAGTCGTTGTAGAAGAGTTTTGCATCTGGATCTGCTTCTCTTGCGAACTTGAAGGCGAGTTCTATGTAGTCAGGCCCCATGATCTGGTACCAGGTGGATCTTCTCAGTCCATCCGGCTGGTTCGGATCGACCGCTTCGTTCACCACGTCCCATGCGTAGACTTTTCCTTTGAAGTGTCCGACAACGGTGTGGATGTACTCTTTGAGTCTTTCCGTCATCGCTTCTTTGGAGAGGAGGTTTCCGTTTTCGTCTTTGAAGAACCAGTCGGGTGTCTGGTTGTGCCACACCAGTGTGTGACCTCTTATAACCATGCCGTTTTCCTCGACGAACTGAATGTATTTGTCTGCTGTTTCAAACCTGAACTTCAGCTTACCGTTTTCGATGCCCGCGAGCAGGCTCTCTGGTTTCATCTCGTTTTCTGCGGTGATGCTGTTGAAGTGTTTCGTGATGAGTTCTATGTCCTTCGGGTTGAGGAAGACCTTGGACGGCAGTGCAACTCCGACTTTGAAGTAGTCTTTTAGTACTTCTTTCAGAGCAGGTATCTCTTTTTCAGGTTCCATTTCAATCTTTATCTCTGCGGAAGTTGTATCCACTATCTTCACGTCGTCTACGTAGAACTCGAGAGTTGGATTTTGAGATTCGAAGTAAAGCGTGAGATCTTCCACGGTAACTCCGGCCGGGATTGTGTACGTTCCAGAAAGCTGCACCCACTGACCAGATGGTACAGTGGCTGATTTTATCCATTCGTACTGTGTGCTCGCGTCGGATGAGTACTTTCTCTGCATTGTCATGATGATCGTCTGATCTTGACCGGAGTTCTGATAGACCCAGGCTTCAAAGGCGTAGGTTTTTCCTGTTTTCAGGATTCCTTTCAAGTTGATCTGGGCACCCTGCCAGCCCTTCTGCCTGTTGGAGATAAAGAGCGAACTCTTACCTGAATGTGCCACTTCAGATGAAGCTTCGATGTTCACGTCTCCTCTGGGCTGCCAGTCTCCAACACCGTTTTCAAAGGATGTTTCGTAGATGACCTTTGGGCCCGATTCTTTTGGAGCAAGTACCTGAACCTTGTCAAGGTAGAAATTGAAATTCGTGTTTTTAGACGCTACGATGATGAGAGAGTATTTTGCGGGTGTGCCTTCGAACGTGGGTGAGAACGGTACTAAGATCTCTTTCCAGTGATCTGATACGACAACCTTGTCGAGTATGACGTCGTACCTCTCTCCCTTCTCATCTTCTGTTCTCGCGACTACGTTGAACAGCTGTGGAGCATCAGAAGATTGATAGACCTGGAAGGAAAGAAGGTAATCTGCTCCGGATTTTACCTTTCCGGTCAGGTCGATTTCTACCCCATCCCATGGGGAGGTTCTGTTCTCGACCTTTAGAGAGTACTCACCATCTGCTGCTACATCCTGAGAAGCTGTGAGAACAACGTCTTTTCCAAATGGGACCACACCTTCTGTTGTTC
This sequence comes from Thermotoga maritima MSB8, assembly GCF_000008545.1. Classification (NCBI taxonomy): domain Bacteria; kingdom Thermotogati; phylum Thermotogota; class Thermotogae; order Thermotogales; family Thermotogaceae; genus Thermotoga; species Thermotoga maritima. Next base: position 60,318 of record NC_000853.1, on the reverse strand, counting down.
CTTCAAAACTCAAAGCAAGAACTGTTTCGAGAGAAGAATCTCCCTTAGAGGAGGCTTCTTTCCCGAAACTCAGAACACCCGATGCTGCCAGTACGACACCGAGAAAACCCGCTAAAATCCCCACCAGTACGGCGGTTGAAACATCCAGAAGACCCCGTCTCTTCCTGACTTGCATAGATTCACACACCTCCCTGCATAAAATTAACCAACCTTCTTTTGGGAAATTATATCACCCTAAAGTTATTTTTTGTAAAGAAAAAATTGAGCTTCTTCGATAAGAAATTATACCATTATTGTGAAAGGAACTTTCAAATTAGAAAAACGAAGATATTCTGCAATAATTTCTGCTATTCGAAGTTAATGTGGTGTAATCGCCGTTAATGGTGCTTGATTTCTTTTGATGTGATAGTGTAGAATTCATTCCAAGAAGGAACGATGTAACCCGCGATTGTAACTTCTGATTTCGAAAACAATTTTCGAGGAGGTGTACTGGGTGCTCGCTTATATAGCAAAACGAGTTCTCTACGCCATTCCTTTGTTGTTCGTTATCTCTATTGTTTCTTTCATCATCATCGAACTTCCTCCAGGAGACTATCTCACCACATATGTTATGACGCTCAGGCAAAGTGGAGAGACCATCGATCAGGCGGCTCTGGAAGTTCTGAAGAAAAGGTATGGTCTGGACAAACCAGTGATAGTCCGATACTTTTACTGGATCGGCAACATCATTACGAAAGGTGACTTCGGATACTCTTTCATGTGGGAAAAACCTGTCAGTGATTTGTTGAATCAGAGGGTCTGGTGGACAATACTGATATCCGTTCTTTCAACGGCTTTCGCGTGGGTTTTCGGATTTTTAATAGGTGTTTATTCTGGAACGCATCAGTATTCTATCGGTGATTATGTTTTTACCGTGCTTGGTTATATAGGACTCGCTACACCTAACTTCCTCCTCGCACTGATTCTTTTGTGGTTCATGTTTGTAACGACCGGTGTTAGTTTAGGTGGACTATTTTCTCCGGAATATGCCGGTGCTCCCTGGTCGTGGGCCAAATTTGTTGATCTCTTGAAGCACATCTGGATTCCAGTAGTTGTCCTGGGAACGGGAAGCATGGCCGGTCTCATAAGGGTTTTGAGAGCGAATCTCCTCGATGAAATAAACAAGCCTTATGTGGTTGCAGCGAGAGCAAGAGGAGTACCTGAGAGAGAACTCGTCTGGAAGTACCCGTTGAGAGTTGCCGTCATTCCTTTTGCTTCCACTGCTGGGTGGGCACTTCCTCAGATAGTCTCAGGTGCAGTTGTGACGGGTATCGTTTTGAACCTTCCCACGGTTGGTACGCTTCTTCTTGACGCACTCACTTCCCAGGATATGTACCTCGCAGGGAGTCTCGTTTTGATACTGAGTGTCTTCACGATCATAGGAACTCTCATATCCGACATCTTACTTGCCTGGCTCGATCCCAGAATAAGATTCGAATGAGGTGATAGGTGTGTGGAAGAGGAAGAAGATGGACAAAACAGAAGAACTGTATCTTGCTTCAGAATGGAAGTTGATGTGGTGGAGGTTCAAGAAAAACAAACTCGCAGTTATTGGAATGGTGATTCTCGGAATACTCTACGTTCTTGGTATTTTCTGCGAATTCTTCTCACCGTACGATCCAAACAGGATCTTTGCAAGGTACGTATACGCTCCTCCACAGAAGATTCACTTCTTCCACGAAGGAAAATTCATAGGTCCCTTTGTTTATGGATACAAGATGGAAAGAGATCCGGAGACGTTCAGAAGAATCTACAAGGAAGACAAGACGAAGATATATAAAATAAGGCTCTTTGTTCACGGTGACAAATACAAACTCTGGAACACGTGGGAATCCGACGTTCATTTCTTTGGGGTAGAAGAAGGTACTATCTTCCTTTTTGGAACTGACAGGCTCGGAAGAGATGTCTTTTCCAGAATTCTTTACGGTGCCAGGATCTCCACCACAATAGGGTTGGTGGGAGTCTTTCTCAGCATGGTTCTTGGGATCATCATAGGGGGCATATCCGGATACTACGGAGGAAAGATCGATAACTTCATTCAGAGAACTATAGAGTTTCTGATTAGTATTCCAACCATTCCTCTCTGGATGGCACTGGCTGCGGCGCTTCCAAGGTACTGGTCACAGATAAAGGTGTACTTTGCCATCACCGTGATCCTTTCATTGATAGGCTGGACAGGGCTTGCGAGAGTCGTGAGAAGTAAATTTCTCTCGCTCAAAGATGAAGACTTCGTTGTAGCTGCAAGGCTTGCTGGAGCTTCGGAATGGAGGATCATTTTCAAACACATGCTTCCATCTCTGACGAGTCACCTTATAGCTTCTGCCACACTTTCGATACCCGGGATGATACTCGGTGAGACTGGGCTCAGCTTTCTGGGACTGGGACTCAGACCACCTGCGATCAGCTGGGGTGTTCTTCTACAGGAAGCACAGAACATAAGAACTGTCGCTCTCTATCCATGGCTTCTGATACCTGGTCTCTTTGTGATCATCACTGTCCTTTGCTTCAACTTCGTCGGTGATGGTCTGAGAGACGCCGCCGACCCATACAAGACATGAAGGGAGGAGAGTCATGGAAAAGGTTCTCGAAATAAGAGATTTAAAAGTTTATTTTGATCTCACTGAAGGAACAGTAAAAGCGGTTGATGGAGTTTCGTTCGATATTCGAAGGGGAGAAATACTGGGTCTCGTTGGTGAAAGTGGTTGTGGCAAAAGTGTCACGGCACAGTCCATACTGAGGATCCTTCCAAAAAGTGCTCGAATAGTTAATGGAGAGATTGTGTTTCACAGAAATGGGAAAACGTTAGATCTCACGAGACTCGATCCTGAAGGTGAAGAAATAAGAGATATAAGAGGGAAGGATATATCGATGATTTTTCAGGAACCGATGGCCTCTTTTTCTCCTGTGTACACAGTTGGCGCGCAGATGATAGAAGCGATATTACTTCACGAGAACGTTTCCAAGGAAGAAGCACGAAAGCGCGTTGTAGAGATGCTCAAAAAGGTGAAGATTCCGAATGCCGAGAAGGTAGTGGATATGTATCCTTTTGAACTCTCCGGTGGAATGCTTCAAAGATGTATGATCGCAATGGCTATGTCTCTGAATCCCACGTTGCTTTTAGCGGATGAACCCACAACTGCTCTGGATGTGACTATACAGGCACAAATTCTTTATCTAATGAAGGAACTTCAAAAGGAGTACCATTCTTCGATCCTTCTGATCACGCACGATATGGGAGTTGTAGCCCAGATGGCAGACAGAGTAGCTGTGATGTACCTCGGAAACATTGTGGAGACAGCGGAGGTCTTCGAACTCTTCAAGAATCCGCTCCATCCTTACACACAGGCTCTGCTGAGATCCATTCCGAAGATTGGAATAAGGAAAACGAGACTCGAGACCATAAAGGGCATGGTACCGGATCCGTACAATCTTCCAACGGGTTGCAGGTTCCACAACAGATGTGAGAAATTCATGAAAGGATTGTGTGATGTGAAAGAGCCTCCCGAGGTAGAGGTAAAACCCGGCCACAAAGTAAAGTGCTTCCTTTATGGAGGGGAAAAAGAATGAAACTACTCGAAGTGAAGGGACTGAAAAAGTACTTCCCGCTGACAAAGGGTTTTTTCAAGAAGGTAGTAGGTTACGTCAGAGCAGTGGATGATGTCAGTTTCGATATAAAACAGGGTGAAACTCTCGCATTGGTGGGAGAGAGTGGATGTGGAAAAACAACAACAGCCAAGAGTATCCTCAGAGCGATAGATCCCACAGATGGAGATGTTATTCTTCATCTGGATGGAAAAGACGTGAACATAGCAAAGCTCTCCAGAGATGAACTGAAACCCTACAGAAGGTATATGCAGATGATCTTTCAGAATCCTTATACCTCTCTCAACCCAAGAATGAAGGTCAAGGAGATCGTTGGTGAACCACTTCTGGTGAACGGTATAGCGAAGGGAAAAGAACTGGAAGATCGAGTGGCAGAACTTTTGAAGGCGGTCGGATTGAGACCAGAGTACATGATAAGGTATCCGCATGCCTTCTCAGGTGGTCAGAGACAGAGAATCGTTATAGCAAGGGCAATCGCCCTGAGACCGAAACTGGTGGTGTGTGATGAACCGACATCTGCACTGGATGTTTCCATAAGGGCACAGATACTCAACCTTTTAATGGATCTTCAGGAAGAATTTGCCCTCACCTATCTCTTTATCACACACGACCTGAGCGTTGTGGAACACATATCCGATAGAGTTGCGGTGATGTACTTAGGAAAGATTGTGGAACTTTCCAGCACCGAGGAGATATTCGAAAATCCAAAGCATCCATACACGGAGACGCTTTTGAGGTCCGTTCCAAAGCCTGATCCGGATCTGAGGGAAGAACTCGTTCCAATAGAAGGAGAGGTTCCAAACCCGGCAAACCCACCATCAGGATGCTACTTCCATCCAAGATGTCCTTATGCAAAAAGTATCTGTAAGGAAGAGTATCCTGAGTTCAGAAATCTTGGAACGGAAGACAATCCACATTACGTGGCCTGTCATTTCGCCGAAAGTTTGAAATTGAGAGGTGTGAAAATCACTTTGTGAGGGGGTGTTAGTTGTGAGAAGGTTGTTTGTTTTGCTGTCGCTTGTGTTCATGGTTGTTTTAGCTCTTGCTGCCAACGACACATGGGTCTTCTACGCAACACCGGAAGAGTACTACAAGGCTACAGGAAAGAAGATTACCGAGTACCATGAATCGCCGATGCTGACCAAGCTCGTCGAAGAAGGAAAGCTTCCACCCGTCGAACAGAGACTCCCGGAGGAACCGCTCGTGGTTCAGCCTGTTGAAAAAGTTGGACAGTTCGGTGGTACCTGGAGAAGAGTCTGGAAAGGGCCTTCTGACAGGTGGGGTATTTCCAAGCTCATCGAAGTGAAACTCGCGTTCTGGGACAAAGAGGGTGGAAAACTCGTTCCGGGGCTCGCGAAGAGCTGGGAGGTTCTGGAGAACGGAAGGGTCTACATCTTCCATCTGAGAAAGGGTGTGAAGTGGTCCGATGGAGCACCGTACACGGCCCACGATATCGTGTTCTGGGTTAACGACATCGTAGGAAACGACGATATCACGCCTTCGAAACCTGACTGGTACAACATTGGTGTGAAAGTCGAAGCGCTCGACGATTACACGGTGAAGTTCGAATTCAGCAAGCCTTATGGATTGTTCCTTCTGAAAGTTCCATACGGTGGATTTACCGGAGCACCAGCACACTATCTGAAACAGTTCCATCCAAAGTACACACCGATGGAAGAAATAGAGAAGAAGATGGTGGAAGGTGTGCACAACACCTGGGTGGACCTCTTCAACGATAAAAACGACTTCCTTGAAAACACCGAGCTTCCAACACTATCACCGTGGAAGCCTATCACCGATCCAACAGAACAGTTCTACATACTCGAGAGAAACCCGTACTTCTGGGCGGTTGATATCGAAGGTAATCAGCTTCCATACATCGATTACGTGAGGCACGAATACGTCAAGAACGACGAAGTCATACTCCTGAAAGCGATCTCCGGTGAAATCGATATGCAGTGGAGACATATCGGAGGACTGGGAGCGGGAGCAGGAAACTTCACACTGCTCATGGAGAACAGCCAGAGTGGAGGATACAGAGTGCTAAAATGGATCGCTGCGAACGGTTCTGCCAGCAGAATCTCACTAAACTACGCTCACTCCGACGAGGTGCTGAGGAAGGTCTTCAACGATGTAAGGTTCAGGCAGGCTCTCTCACTCGCTATCAACAGGGAAGAAATCAACGAGATTCTCTTCAACGGTCTCGCTGAGCCAAGGCAGGCGTCTCTCGTGAGTGGATCCCCATACTTCGATCCCGAATGGGAAAAAGCTTATGCAGAGTACGATCCAGACAGAGCGAACAAGCTTCTCGATGAAATGGGATTGAAGTGGGATGACAAGCACGAATACAGACTCTTACCAGATGGCAGACCACTCCGATTCACCATCACTGTGACTGGGCAGTTTCATGTTGACGTCTGGACGATGGTAAAAGAATACTGGAAACAGATAGGTGTCTGGGTGGAGATTGAGAACCTTGAAAGATCTCTCTTCTACGAAAGAGCCGATGCCGGTGACTTCGACGCGATGGTGTGGAACATGGATAGGGCTGCCCAACCACTCTCTTCACCGATGGTCATCTTCCCGGGTTCCGAGAACATAGCAGACTTCTGGTACATCGGATGGAGTGGCTGGATCTCATACTACATCGACAAGAACATAAGAGGTGTGGAGCCCGAAGAAGTACCCGAAGGGCCTGAACCACCAGAGGTCGTCTACAGACTTGTCGATCTGTACTACCAGATAGCCTCCACGCCGGATCCTGATAAGATCAAAGAGCTCATGGCAGAAGCGACGAAGATCCATAGAGAAAATCTCTGGATGATAGGAACCGTCGGAGAAGACCTTTCGCCTGCCATAGCGAAGAACAACTTCAGAAACGTACCGGAATTCCTCGTAACGGACGATGTGTTGAGAACTCCTCTGAATGCCATGCCGATGCAGTTCTTCATCGAACAGAAATGAATCTAAGCCCCCGGCAATCGCCGGGGGTTTTCAGAACTTTCAGGGAGGGAAATGCTGTGGACTACAGGATGTGCTGGCTGGAGTACAGAGGTTTACCAGCTGATGTCGCCGGAAAACTCAAAGACTGGTTTTCAAGTGTTTCCATTCTGGAACCCGGTTCTTCAGTTTTGAAAGACGAGATCAGAAGATTTTCTGAAAGATCGATTGGCATCACTCCCAGATTTTATTCCAGACCCTTGAAGAAAGAAAAATACATCATGGTGGGACGTTTGGAATCCCTTCCCATCAAGCTTGATGTGAATCTTGGTGAGGAAGGTTTCATGCTGAGAACGATTGAGTGGAATGGTTCGAAAATTCTGCTTGTAACTGGCGAAACAAAGAAGGCGCTTGTTTACGGGATTTTTGATTTGATGAAGAGAATAAGACTTGGTGAAGATATCGAGAAGATGAACGTCCTGGCGAAGCCGAAAGCGAAATTTCGTATGCTTAACCACTGGGACAACCTCGATGGAACGATCGAGAGAGGATACGCAGGGAACTCCATTTTTTTCAAAGACAACAGAATTATCATAAATCAGAGAACGAAAGACTACGCCAGACTTTTAGCCTCAATAGGTATAAACGGTGTTGTTATAAACAACGTGAACGTCAAAAAGCGAGAAGTTTACTTGATAGACTCTATCTACCTTAAAAAATTGAAAAAGTTGGCTGATATCTTCAGAGAGTATGGAATTAAGATCTATCTAAGTATAAACTTCGCTTCTCCTGTTTATCTGGGAGGGCTGGATACGGCCGATCCCCTCGACGAAAGAGTGGCGCGCTGGTGGAGAGAAAAAGCGAGGGGAATATACGATTATATTCCAGATTTTGGAGGATTTCTTGTCAAAGCCGATTCTGAGTTCAATCCTGGACCGCACATGTTTGGAAGAACGCATGCAGAAGGGGCAAACATGCTTGCAAGGGCTCTGGCACCGTTCGGTGGAGTAGTAATATGGAGAGCTTTTGTTTACAACTGCCTCCAGGACTGGAGAGATTACAAGACGGACAGAGCAAAGGCGGCTTATGACAATTTCAAGCCTCTTGATGGGCAGTTCGACGACAACGTGATCATTCAAATAAAGTATGGTCCTATGGATTTTCAGGTGAGAGAACCCGTCAATCCGCTTTTCGGAGGAATGGAGAAGACAAATCAAATTCTTGAGCTTCAAATCACGCAGGAATACACAGGTCAGCAGATTCATCTGTGTTTTTTAGGAACCCTCTGGAAGGAGATACTGGAATTCGACACGTTTGCGAAGGGTGAGGGTTCTTACGTGAAGAGAATCGTGGATGGAACTCTCTTTGACCGTGAAAACAACGGTTTTGCCGGAGTATCAAACGTTGGTGACAGTGTGAACTGGACGGGCCACGATCTCGCTCAGGCGAATTTATACGCGTTCGGAAGACTTGCGTGGAATCCCGATGAAGAAATCGAAAGGATAGTTGAAGAATGGATAAAACTCACTTTCGGCGATGACGAGAAGGTTCTGGAAAATGTTTCATACATGTTGATGAAATCCCACAGGACGTATGAGAAATACACCACTCCGTTCGGGTTGGGATGGATGGTGAATCCTGGTCACCACTACGGTCCAAATCCGGAGGGATACGAATATTCGAAATGGGGTACTTACCACAGAGCCAACTGGGAAGCGATCGGTGTCGATAGAACTTCCAGAGGCACTGGTTACACCCTTCAATACCATTCACCGTGGAAAGAGATATACGATGATATCAACACGTGTCCCGAGGATCTTCTTCTTTTCTTCCACAGGGTACGATACGATCATCGTTTGAAATCCGGAAAGACACTCCTTCAGACGATGTACGATCTCCACTTTGAAGGGGTGGAGGAAGTAGAAGAATTCATAAAGAAATGGGAGGAACTGAAAGACAGGGTATCACCAGATATTTTTGAGAGAGTGAAAGAGCGTCTTCATATGCAACTCGAACACGCGAAGGAGTGGCGTGATGTAATCAACACATACTTTTACAGGAGAACGGGTATCCCTGATGAGAAGGGAAGAAAGATATATCCGTGATCAGATTGCTCCTCCTTCTTCTTGATATATGACCTCCCATTCGAAATTGTCTATGTAGAAGTCGAGTGTGGCGGGTTTCGAAGCACAAACACCGAGTAGATATCTTTCGACATTGCCAATATCAGGGACGGTCGTGGTACCTTCCACGGTCGTCCATTCGTTTTTCTCCAAAAGAGCCGTGGCTATCTTTGTGAGTGAGGTGCTGCCGCCGGTTTCTTCATAGATGTTCATAGTGACAGTCGCCTGGTCTTCTCTGGTTTGAAGTATGTCGATATAAAACTTAACGATGTCTCCTTTGAAAGCTTTTCCTTCAAGGAGCTTCTTTAGATCGAACCACACGCTGATGAAACCGGTGACATCTGTTGAAGAAGGAGAAACGTAGAGAACCGTTCCGTGTTGATCGGATTCGGGCAAACTGTTGTCCACAACAGTAGTAATTGTTGATTCTGGAGATTGACCCTCGACAATACTACTTACTAATGTCTCCTCTGAAATCTCTCCAGTACCTGGTGGGGTTTGGAAAGTCGTGGTCAGCATGCATCCTGTGAGAATAAGACTGAATAAAGTAGCAGAAATCAAAAGAACTTTCATTGCGATCCCCCCTTCTTTAAAATCACCTCGTTTTCCAGTATTCTGAAAAGAATATATGAAAGCCCCTCGAGGATTATATCTTTTCTTTTGTAAAGATCTTCGTGATCGGCGTCGAAAACGAGTGCATTTCCTCCGTATGAGGCACTTTTGCATGGTACCATACCATCCGTTTCTTCAAAATCGTCTTTCATTGTGGAAACACTACTTGCGAGAAGTTTCAGGCCGATCAATCCCAGAGTGTCCCACGCAGATGTTGTCATTATGTTCAGTAGAATTCCTGGAATACTTTCTACACTATCGAGGGAAATAGTTCCGACCAGGTTCACAAACGGAACATTTGAAAAATCCAGTGGTTTTCTTTGCCAGAGAAGATATCTGTATCCTGGAGCGTACGTTGCACTGAAACCCGCGTAGGATATCAGAAGAGCCGCTCTGAGATTTTCTGCGGTCTTTTTGTCTATGAGAAACTCCTCTTCGTATCGATCTGGATCGGTGAACAGAACGTTGGCAAGTGGACTTCCTAAGTGAGGCGTTCCCGCGAAGATTATCCCTTTCACGTTTCCAGGGTGCTTAGCAGCGATATGCTCTGCTATTATTCCTCCCATGCTGTGTGCGAATATGATGATGTTCTCCATATCTTTTGTGAGATCGATGAATCTTTCGGCTGACTTTTCCGGATCTGCAAGAAGAGTTGGGTAGATAAACAGATAGACGTTTATTCTCAGTCTTTCTCCTATTTCCTCGAACACCTTCTCAATCTCTTTCTTGTACTCGGTCATCTCGCCTGTGTATTCCCTCGGATCCATTCCGTGTATCACTACGAGATTGAGAGAAGAACCTTCTTTGTGTATTTCAGCGAGTTTTTCCTCTGGTTTTTGCCATTTTATCACTTTTCCAATGACGGTGGCGTTGGTTTCAAGGAGAGGAGGATTGTACGGATCAACGGTTCCATCGTACACCATCCTGAATATACACCAGTCCCCAGCGTAGTACTCCACCACATCGTAGAGTGTGGGTGTAGATTCCAGAATGATGTTGAAGCCAAACATTGATACACCAAGAAGGACGATCGCAACCAGAAAGAACCTCATTCTGATCTCATCCTTTTCTTGAATATCATGAAAAGTGCCACCAATCCCGTTAGAAAGAGGGTGTAGTGTCCCGCTGACAGGGTGATTCTTTCTTCTCCAAGAATGGGTCTCAAAAACCCTGTCAGGTACTCAAGAAGACTCATTCCAGCGAAAAACAAAACAATGATACTTCCAACGAACATGTGTGCATGGTACTTTTCTTTAGAGATCTCGAATTGTCCAGCAAGAAAAACAAGCGAGACGACTCCCAGGAAGATGCCGAACAGAAGATCGATCTTCATGTAAAGGATACCAGAAATCAGGGTTAATATGAACATCAAAATGTTCATATTAGCATCACCACCAGTTTTCCAACATAGAATACGATCAGGGATAGCACATACGCAATTGAAAGGGAATATCCAATTGAGAAAAGGGTCCACTTCAAACTTCCCGTTTCAGAATATATGGTTGCGATAGTTGCGAAACACGGTATGTACGCCATGACGAAAATGAGAAACGCTATGGCAGACACAGGGTCCATTTCCGCAGACAGAGCTTCCTTTGCTCCCAGGAATGTTTCTTCCTCGAATCCATAGAGCATCGACATAGTCGAGACAACAACTTCCTTCGCTACGGCCCCGTAGAAGAGCGATGTCACTATCTTCCAGGAGTATCCAAAAGGCTTGAAGATCCACTCCAAGGATTTTCCTATCATCGCGGAGAAGCTGTTCTCAATGTCCCCGGCTGCTGGGAAATAACTCAAAACCCAGATAAGAATGGCAGAAACGAATATGATCGTTCCGGCTTTTTTCAGAAAGTGCTTTCCTCTGTTCCAGGTGTAGATGTACAGATTCTTGAGTGTGGGCATTCTGTACCTCGGCAGTTCCAGAATGAGTGGTGAAGTCCTTCCCCTGTAGAACAGCCAGTTTATGACAACCGATGAAAGGAGGGTTATCAGAATACTCAGAGAGTAGATTATAAAGAGCATGGCAGCGGAGGACTCAGGGAAGAAGATTCTCAGAATGAGAAGGTACACTGGAAGTCTTGCGCTGCAGCTGATAAAGGGAGTGATGAGGATGGTCACGAGCCTTTCTCTTGGATCATCTATGGCACGGGTGGCCATGATAGAAGGTACATTACATCCGAATCCGAGTATGAGAGACATGAACGCTCTACCGCTCAGTTTGAATTTTTCCATGATTCTGTCCATCACGAACGCGGCTCTGGGGAGATAACCGCTTTCTTCCAGAAAACCGAGTGCGAGGAACATGGCGAAGATGTTTGGTGTGAACACCAGAACACTTCCCACTCCACCAATGATTCCATCGGATATCAGCGATGTGAAAGCGTTCTCTCCGAAAGTGTTGACAACAGCGGATCCCAACTGGGAAAAGAGCAGATCCAGCAAGTCCGAAAAGACCTGCGCGATGTCGAATGTGAACTTGAAAACGAGATACATGAGGGCAAAGAACAGCGGAAACGAAAGAAACTTGTGGGTCAGGACATGATCTATGGCTTCGGATAGAGAGAGAGATTTCGACCCTGCATCTGCAAAGGCTTCTTTAACAACGTTTTCAACGTATTCTCTCTTTCTTTTCGCTATGAGAAGGCGATAACCGATCCTTTCTTCTTCGCTCAGCTCTGGAAGACCAAGCTTCACGCCCTCTGAGTAAAATTCCGGGTCCCCCGAGAGGTATTTCAAAGCGAAATACCTCGGGTTGATTCTCAACTTTTTATCTCTGAGAAAATTTTCTACCTTCTTTATCTCAGATTCTACTTTTTCTCCGTAATCCAGAATCATTCTGTGAAGAATCGTGTTTTTTTGTGCGTACTCCACAATCTTTTCTTTGAGTTCCTCCAGACCCTCTCCAGTAACAGAAGAGGTGAAAACCACGGGGATTCCCAGATGTTTCTGAAGTTCATAACGATCGATTTTCATTCCCGTCTTTTTCGCTTCGTCTATGGCTGTCATGGCAAGGATAACTTTTTTTTCCATTTCTAGTATTTCAAGAAGTAGATACAGACTCTGCTCTGGATTGACAGAGTCCGCGACGAGTATCACAAGATCAGCGTCACCTTTCAGTAAATAGTCACGGGCTATCTTTTCGTCTATCGAGGAATATCCGAGCGAGTAAGTTCCAGGAAGGTCTATCAGATTGATGGTGTACCCTTTGTATGTGAAGACACCTTCCTTTTTCTCAACCGTCACGCCGGGCCAGTTGGCGACGTACTGTTTCGTGCCGGTCAGGGCATTGAAAAGACTGGTCTTTCCAACGTTTGGGCATCCCGCAAGAGCGACTTTCACGATTTTTTGAGAAATCTCACTTCTGCGGGTGAGACTCTTCACCGGCATCGCTGACCCTCCTCACCCATATCTTGGTTGCTTCGCCGTATCCTAAATCTATTTCCCTTCCTTCTATGTAGTATCTCCTTCCTGAAACCTGTATTTTCTTACCTGATTCGATTCCAAGGTTCTTCATTCTAAAAAGAAATCTCCTTCCACCATTTAGTTTGGTTATCTCGTAAGTTCCATCGTCTGCAAGGATCAAAGGCAATTCTCCTCCCACGACTTCCACTTCTATGAGATCCGCTTCTCTTTTTCTCAATGTGATGTTCCTATTCCCAATCTTGCAAACGATGGGATCTCCCAGGGGAGCGACTTGAACGATTTCTATTTCTTCACCTGGAACGAATCCCATTCCCACGAGTTTTTCATGCAGTTCTCCGGAAACTTCGAGTCTTTTTATTCTTGCGGGAACTCCTGGTACGAGTCTTGAAAGTTTCACGGCTCTGCCCCCTTTTTTTGAGAATGATTCTCAAAAAATTCAGATTAATTGTATCATCATCACATGGATGCTTTCAATATATACATTTCTAATATATTGTCTATACGAGTCTTCTGACAAGCTTTATGGCATCCTGAGGGCAGACTTCATGGCAGACGTAGCATCTTATGCACTTCTGGTAGTCGATTCTCTGAGAGGAGATATCTATGGCCGAGGCGGGGCATCGTTCCTCGCAGAGCCGACACTTCACGCACTTTCTGGTGTCGATCTTTGGATACTTCACAAAGAACCTTGAAAAGGTTCTGGATAGTCTATCGAGGGTGGAGACGGTGGAAGGAAGTTGTATAGAAGCGTGGAACGTTCCCACAATTTCATAATCAGGAACTACTCTTCTTTTTCGAGCATGCTGAACCGTGTAAACAACATGATCTATTCCTAAAGCTTTGCAGACAGCGTCGTCGAGAGCAAAAGCATTTTTCGAAACAGCCACAAGGCCAAAATGTTTCTTTTTACCGTTTGTGGGTCCGTTTCCTTCCATACCCTCCACACCGTCGAGAATCGTGAGAACTGGAGACACGATTCGATGAATGTCTATCAACAGATTCGCGAAATCGTCGTAATTCTTTGCCCTCATGTGCCAGGAAGATTTTTCGAGACCCACCACACATCCGAAGGTGTTTTTCACTCCGAGTGTCATAACCATTTGGGAGTGGGTCTTCAATTTTGGAAGATTAACCACCTTGTCTGCTTCAAGAACCTTCCTGGAAATTTTTATCTTCTGAAACACTTCTCCGCTGACTTCCACAGGATCATCCAAAGGAACACATGGAACGCCCAGTCTTTCACAAACATCTTCAACACCTGTGACAGAAAAACAGCCTCGCAAGCCCTTCCGCTTCAGGGGAACGGGTAAGAGGCTTGCTTGTTGGTCATGTTCGTGTTATGATTGGGTGTTGTCGCTATCGATCCAACCGGATCATGTGCATCTTTTTGTTTCTGCGCCTCCTCGGTTAGCTCCGGCACAAATAGTCAACCTGTTCAAAGGGGTGTCTTCAAAAAAGCTTCTCGAAAAATTCCCGCACCTGAGAACAAGAGAAGGATTGTGGAGCAGAACATACTATGTGGGCTCAGTGGGCACCGTTTCAGAAGAAACCATCAGGAGGTACATTGAAGAGTGTCAAGATATGTGATCAGAACCTACAAAGTCCCTGTGCCGGTGGAATTGTATCCTTTGTGTTCCGAGCTGAACAGGATCGCCGCTCGGATCTACAACAAAACCATGTCGCTGGTCAAAAAGATCAAAAACAAGAAAGGTTTTTGGCTCTCACCGAACACAGCGCAAAAATACATCCTTCGCTGGTCGAGCGCTATCGATATCCACACTCACTCCAAACAAGCCATGGTCCAGCTGTACTTTCAGGCACTCAATAGCTACTTTGTTGCAGTCAAAACAAATCCACATGCAAAACCGCCATACAAGAGGAAAAATTTTCTGCCGTTCATTTGGAAAAATCAAGCCATCAAGCTTTTGCCAGATGGGAAGGTCAAGCTCTCGATGGGACGCAATCGAGAGCCATTTGTAATCCCCACAACGTTGCCAGCCGGTACAACAATCAGGCAAGCCAAGTTGGTTTACGAAGCCGGCCGGTATTATCTTCACCTTGCGATAGAGGTGAAGAGTGAGCACAAGAGAGGCCAAAGCCAGAAAGTTATGTCCGTAGACGTCGGAATACTCCGCCCGATAACCTGTTTCGATGGTTCTGAGGTGATTTCATATCACGGTGGTGTTCTCAACAGCATACTCAGATACCGAAACAAAAGACTAGCAGATATTCAGCGGGCTTTGAGTCGATGCCAAAAGGGCTCACGAAGGTATAAAAAACTGTCGAGAGCCAAAAGAAGGGTGCTGTACAAGACGAGAAACCAAATCAACGACGTGCTCCACAAAATCACGAGCCACTTCATCGGTTTATGCGTGCAAAAGAACATAGGCACCATTGTCGTCGGAGACATTACGAACATAAGAGAACGCACAAACGGCAACGATAATTTCAATCAAAAACTGCACCAATGGGCCTTCAGAAAGCTCATGAGCCAGATAGAATACAAAGCGCAAATATTCGGCATCGAGGTCGTGCGCATTTCTGAAGCGCATACAAGCAAAACGTGTCCTGTATGCGGCACTCAAAACAGGCCGTCTGGACGAAATTACAAGTGCGCCGGCTGCGGTTTTGAGTATCACAGGGACGGAGTGGGAGCAATCAACATTTGGAAAAGGTATCTTGGGACGAAGTCCCAAGTAGTAGCGGGCTTGGCACCCGCCAGAGGTGTGAGGTTTAACCCGCACCTCTGTGGCCATGGAGCGATTAGCGCTCCATGGAAGGCAGCCTAAGAGCTGCCAAGAATCCCATCCCCTTCAGGGGATTGGGAGTGTCAAAAGAACCTTATCGGATGGTGAAAACAGGTGAGAAAAGTACTTGTCAAGGAGTTCTCTGAGCCTTGTGCTGGCTTCCTCGTAGTTGGAGACGTTCAGGAACCAGACCTTTTCCAGATGACATCCCTCCCGTCTTTTATGGTCTCGATACCGGATGGGATATTGAGCTTTCCTTCTTTGAGTATTTCGATTATGAGATCTTTTGGGAGAGCCGTTTCGATCCATATTTCGGAGATATCGACGATTTTTAACTCACGGACCGCTATTTTCTGAAGTGCTTTTTCTATTCCTTTCACGTATTTTTCCTTGTCCATCCACATCACCTCAAAACAAAAAGGGGGCATATGCCCCCTTCGTTTCTATGGATTTCATCAGAAGTTGATCTCAAAGTTTCCTCCAACGGGGATTGCGATCACGTTGTTTTTCTCGTAGATTCTCATTTCAACACCTGCACCGAGTCCAACTACGAGTCCTTCAAAGTCTCTTGTGTAGCTGGCACCAACACCAAAGACCCAACCGAATTTACCAAAATCGAACTTGGCCATAGGCCAGCTGGGTCCACCGAATCCCCTTATGACAACTCTGGATTCTCTGTCGAGTTCAATGGAGTATTTGAAAACAGCAAACAGATCGAGTGCGTTCTGACTCGGAGTAGCATCAACAGAGAAAAGAGGAGTAGCATCAGTACCAAGAAGATAAGCAAAACCAAGCCCAAGACCCAGCTCCATATTTTCTGCTACCGGATATGTGAGATCGAGACCAAAATCCAAGTAATTAGCGGCCGTAGCATCGGAAGTTGTAGATGTCGCAGAAACAACAAAATTATAATTCCCAAAAACGCTGACCTTCAGATCCTCCAGCGAGAAAGCGAAAGCTCCCACTGCCACTACCGCGAGAAGAATCACAAGAAGCTTTTTCATGAAAACTCCCTCCCTGTAATGAAATTTTCCGTGTTCAATTATAACACACAGAAGTGGTAAAATATCAAGACAGAGGTGGTGATTTTGAGTCCGGAGAAGTTTCTGCTAAGGTACGCTAAAAAATACTGGTATCTTTTTCTTGTAGGAACTGTACTATCTCTGATTCTCACAGTGATGGAAATCCTCCCACCCCGTTTGATGAAAACGGCGATAGATAAGTTTCTTGTGGAAAGTACTTTATCTTCGTTTGAGCGTTTGAACGGTATTGTAATAACGGCCTTTATAATTTTAGGAATTCGCGTCCTTTCCTTTCTGGTGGGGTTTGCGAGTTCTTATGTAACAGGATACGCAGGCTCAAGGATAGTCCTTCTGATGAGAAAAGATGTGTTTTCCCATGTCATTTCACTTCCGTATTCTTTTTTCACAGGAATACCTTCCGGAGTAGTTACCACCAGGATCGTTAACGACACACAGAATATCCAGGAGTTCTTCTCTTCTGTTGTGACCAGTGTGATTATGGATGTTCTCCTTTTGGGAGCGGTCGTTGTTTCTCTCGTCCAGCTCAGTCGTGAGCTTTTTGGCCACGTCTATTACCTTTTGCCTTTGATCGTCATTTCGATCCTCCTGTTCAGATACTTCGACAGGAGGGCTTATCGTAAGGTCAGAACCAACCTCGCCCGCCTCAACGCCTTCCTGGCAGAGCATATAGCGGGTATCAACGTGACAAAAATCTTGAATCTGGAAAAACACAAAGAAAGGGAGTTTTCCACAGTGGCCACAGAGTATTACAGGTCCTTGATGGAGCAGCTTTACGTTTTCGGAGTCTTTCGTCCCCTTATGGATTTTCTCTACTTTCTGGGAGTGAGTCTTGTTTTATGGTACGGTGCCAGGTATATCGCGAATAAAACCCTTGGATTCGGTTCTCTGTACGCTTTTGTATCTTACCTCGATATGTTCTTCAGGCCTCTCAGAGACCTTTCTGAGAAGTACGATATAATCCAGAACTCCATGGCATCCTCCGAGAAAATTTTGAACCTCTTAAAAGAAGAACCAGAGGTCATAGGAAATCCAAATGGACCGAATAAGATTTCAAAAGGTCGTGTTCGTTTTGAGAACGTGTGGTTTTCGTACGACGGAAAGAACTGGGTGCTGAAGGACATAAACTTGGATTTTCAACCAGGGAAACTGTACGCGATAGTGGGAGAAACAGGTGGTGGGAAATCCACTCTCATGAGCCTGATAAACGGTCTTTACATACCACAGAAGGGAAATATATTCATCGATGAGATTCCGCTTCTGGAGTACAATTTAAAACTCGTGAGAAAACAGATAGCAGCTGTCCCGCAAGATGTGCTGCTGTTTAGCGGTACGATCCTCGATAATATCAGGCTTTTCGATGAGAGCATACCAGAAGAACGGGTTCTCGAAGCACTGAAAAGAGTTCATGCTCTGGATATAATAGAGAGGTTACCCGGAGGTGTTTATTACGAAATAGTCGAAAGAGGAACCACTCTCTCAGCAGGCGAAAGACAACTCATAGCGCTCGCGAGGGCCGTTTTATTTGACGCGAAGATCTTCATTCTTGATGAAGCGACGAGCAACGTGGATGTTATAACAGAGACAAAGATTCAGGAAGCTTTAGAAGAGCTTTCGAAAGACAGGACAGTGATAATGATCGCACACAGACTCTCTACTGTGAAAGACGTCGATGAAATAGTGGTAGTCCACAATGGTAGGATTGTAGAGAAAGGCAATCACTATGAACTGTTAGAGAAGAGAGGATTTTACTACAACCTTTACAAGATACAGTTCGAAAATGCGTAGGGAGGGAAAACAATGGACAGATCAGAAAGATTGATTCAACTCATCTCTGAAGAGGGCATTGACGCTTTTCTGATAATGAACATAGAAAACTCCGCCAGGGCATCTTCGGTTTACTTTTCCGGATTCACCGGATCTTTTTCTATCATTCTCATCTCCGAAAACACAAGGCTTCTCATAACCGACTCCAGATACACAGTTCAAGCCAAGCAGGAAACGGATTTCGAGGTGAGGGAAGTAAAAGGTGGGGATTTCATTGATGTTCTCAAAAAAACGGTGAATGATCTGAAAATAAAAACGATTGCTTTGGAAGAAGAAAGGGTTTCTCTTTCACTTTTCCGGAGGATTTCGAGTGCCTTTGGAGATAGAAAGTTCATAGGAATAGATGATGAAGTCAAGCAGATGAGGATGGTGAAAGACGAAGGAGAAATCGAGAAGATAAAACAGGCAATAGAGATCTCTGAAAGAGCCTTCCTCGAAACGGTACAGCAGATCAGAGCTGGAATGACAGAAAAAGAGATCGCCGCCCTTCTCGAATACACGATGAGAAAAGAAGGAGCGGAGGGTGTAGCTTTTGACACCATAGTGGCTTCAGGCTGTAGATCCGCACTTCCACACGGTAAAGCCTCAGACAAAGTAGTTGAGAGAGGGGACGTGATTGTGATAGACTTCGGGGCCACATATGAGAATTACTGTGCTGATATCACCCGTGTTGTTTCCATAGGAGAACCATCCGACGAAGTAAAGGAAGTTCACAGTATAGTTCTCGAAGCACAGGAAAGGGCTCTCAAAATTGCAAAGGCAGGTGTGACGGGAAAACTACTCGATTCGGTTGCCAGGGAATTTATACGGGAAAAAGGTTACGGTGAGTTCTTCGGACACAGTTTGGGACACGGGATAGGCCTCGAAGTACACGAAGGACCAGCCATCAGCTTCAGAAACGATTCTCCACTTCCAGAAAACGTTGTTTTCACCGTAGAACCCGGAATTTATCTGGAGGGAAAGTTCGGTATAAGGATAGAAGAAGACGTGGTCTTGAAAGAGCAAGGCTGTGAAATACTCACTACTCTGCCGAGATCTATCTTCGTCGTCTGAGATCTTCCAGTAGTTCTCTCACTGTCTTTCCCATCACAGGATGGATTAAATCTGGAGCTATCTCGCACAGTGGTTCCAGGACAAACGTTCTGTTGTGCGCATCGGGATGGGGTATTATGAGGTCTTCTTCGCTGAGAACAAGATCTTCATAGAATACGATGTCGAGATCGATGATCCTGGGTCCCCACCGTATCGTTCTCACTCTTCCCATGTTTCTCTCTATTTGAAGAAGTGTATTCAGCAGTTCGTGAGGAGAAAGCGGTGTTTGTGCGATACAAACCGCGTTCAGGAACCTCGGTTGATCTTCGTAGCCGTATGGTTCTGTTTCTATTACGGAGGAGACTTTTTCCACCTTTATATTTCTCTTGTTCATTTCCTCAAGGGCTTTTTCTATGTTTCTCTGCCTGTCACCGAGGTTGCTTCCAAGCGCTATTACAACCTTTGCCAGAGTATCGCCTCCATCATTCTTATCACCCTCTTGTTAGGGAGGACATCGTGTACCCGAATTATATCTACTCCTTTCATCGTGCAGTACGCGGTGACCGCAAGAGTACCTTCAAGTCTTTCTTCGGGGGGCACGTTTCCCAAGGTGATTCCTATGAAAGATTTTCTTGAAGCACCTATGAGGATGGGCAGTTTTAACTCTTTGAATTCGTCGATCCTTCGAAGAATTTCGAGGTTGTCTTCGTATCTTTTTCCAAACCCGATACCCGGGTCCAGAACGATCTGGTTCACACCTTTTTCTTTTAGATACTCTATTTTTTCTGTGAAGTACTCTTTTATCTCCTTCACCACATCTTCGTAATGAGGATTTTCCTGCATCGTCTTTGGCGTTCCTTTTATGTGCATGAGAACGTAAGGGACGTTGTTTTCAGAAACTACTCTGACGATATCCGGTTCGAATTGATAACCGCTGATATCGTTTACGATATCCGCTCCGGCTTCAAGAGCTTTCAAAGCCACCCTCCACCTGTATGTATCTACGGAAATCGGAACGTCGGTTATCGATCTGATCGCTCTTATCACGGGAATCACTCTGTTCAATTCTTCTTCCTCATCGACGGGATCTGATCCGGGACGGGTGGACATTCCTCCCACGTCTATTATGTCAGCACCTTCTTCTATCATCTTCTTTGCGGTTTCCACCGCTTCGAGTACGCTCTGTTTTCTGGAATCAGCGAAGAAGGAGTCCGGTGTGACGTTTATTATTCCCATAACCATCGTTCTTCCAAACTCGATCTTTCTGTTCCATGGAGTTGTGTAAACCACGTTTCATCCCTCCAGAACGAAATCTCCTTTTTCTACACAGGCGAACGCGTTGTGGTTGTGTATGCTTTCCATACTTTCCACGTAGACTCTGTACCAGGTGATCCTTGGATCTTTCTCCAGTTCCAGTGCCACGTCTCTTGCCACATCCTCTACGAATCGGGGATTCTCATAAGCCTTTTCCGTGACGAATTTTTCGTCCGGCCTCTTCAGCAGGGTGTAAAGAGGAGAGCTTGCGTTTTTCTCCGCTATTTCTACCAGATCTTCGAACCAGATGAACTTTCTGGTTTTCACCGTTATTTCAACGAAAGCCCTCTGGTTGTGAGCACCGTAATCGCTGATCTCTTTTGAACACGGGCAGAGTGTGTGGACAGGTGTTCTGACCCCAATTTTGAAAGAAAAATTCTTCTCCTTTTCTGCTTCAACGAAGCAGTCCACTTTCAACGGCGATTTCTTTCTGGAAACAGGAGACTCCTTCCATATGAAGTAAGGAAAGTGGATCTCCAGGTGTGCCCTCTTTGCTTCCATGATTTCTATGAGATCATCCAGAATCTCTTCGAAGATTTGAGGAGTTATCACTTCCAGTTTGTTTAGAACTTCTATGAATCTGCTCATGTGTATTCCCCTTTTTTCACGGTGAAGATCCACTGAACAGCTAATCTGAGCAACGGTGGACTGGTATCCATCTTCCTTGAGAATCACCTTGAGAGGCCAGTGCAGATCTTTTATTCCCACCTTTTTTAGAGGGACCATCCTTGGGTCTTTTTCGTTCTGAACATCCTTCAAACCTTCTCACCCCTGTACACAACACCGCTCGTTTCTGTCTCCCACAGTTCTATCTCGTGGAGCCTGACACCGCGTTTTTCCATCTCTTTTGAGAGCTGATCCCATATCCATATCGCTACTCTTTCCGTGGTGGGCTGGTCGAACATGTCGTTGAGATACGAGTGATCGAGTTTAGAAATAACCAGCTCTTCGACGATTTTTTTCAGCTCGGCAAAATCCATGACCATCTCTTCTTCGTTCAGAGGACCTTCTATCTTAACAACGAGTCTGTAGGTGTGACCGTGGAGTCTCTCACACTTTCCAAGGTACCTGGTCAGATTGTGTGCGGCTTCAAAAGAAAATTTCTTCACCAAGATCATGCTCTCACCTCTAAAGAACGTAATCTCCGAATTTTTCGACCACTCTATTCACAAACGTTCTGATCTCTTTTCTAATCTCTCTTCCCACCTCTATACTGCTGAGATCGAAGTCTTCCAGGGATGATTCAAGTAACTCGAAGGCTTCTTGAGATAACTTCTTTTTCTTCACTTCTTCGCGCACCATGCTCAGGGCTTTTTCCACGGTGTTCGCAGGTCTGTAAGGCCTTTCCTCTAAAAGTGCGCTGAACACGTCGGCAACCTGGATTATTTTATCTTCAAGGGTCATTTCTTCCCCTTTCAGTCTAAAAGGATAGCCATAACCGTCGAGCCTCTCATGGTGCCTTACCGCGGGTAAGAACCAGTTTTCATCTTTGTAGGGGAGAAGGATGAGATAGGAGAAATAGACGTGCTTTTTCATAATAGCGTATTCTTCATCACTGAGTTTTGCTGGTTTTTCGAGAATTTTGTAACTCACGCTGATTTTACCAATGTCGTGGTACAGACCAGCGATGAAGAGATCCTCACTGTTTCTGCCGGCTTTTTCTGCCATTTTTTCTGAGAAGACTGCGACTCTCCAGGTGTGGCTGGTGGTGAATTCGCTTTTGGTATCCACGATGAACGATACGATTTTCCCAATTTGAATCAGGTCTTTCTTGTCACAGTCCGGACAATTTCTTACGTGGTGATCCAGCAAGTCTGTAACATCGTATCCTGCAAGAATATTCTCAAGTTGCCACTGGACAAACTCCGTGTTCAGAACCTCTCTGCATGCTTCGAACACCTCCGGAAAGAAGAAGCTCTTCATATCTTCAAGAGCTATGAGGATATCTCTGGGTGAAACGTCTAAATTGATCATTGTATATCTTGAAACCTGGTCCGAGATGAAGACGATGTTGGAGATCAGATTCTCTTCTGTTTTGTCCAGGTACGAGGCGGGGAAATGATGTTTCAAAACGATGGGGGATATGGGCTTCAGTTTCTCGACGTAATCGGTGATGAAACTCCCAAGGATGCTGTGAAGGTGAAGGGGTTTGCCCGGGGTGTCCCGCACGATAACGAAAGTGTCGTCTATTTCATCCAGCAGCGTTTTCCCTTCGTATGGCAGAATCAGTCCCAGATCGTGGATCAATCCAGATAAGAATGAAACGTTGGGATCAAGATTCATTTTTTCTGCGATCTGAGCGGAAAGAAAAGCGACCTGAAATGAGTGTCTTCCCAGTGAAGGGATCGTTTCCAGTAAATTGATAAACATCTGTATCATTGTTTTTCACCTCGATTGAATTTTAAAACAGACAGAATTTCGTTCAACAGAGAGTTACGATTTTTCTCGTTCAGCTCAAAGATGACGACATCATTTCTGTTTTTGATCTTTTCTACGAATGGATCGCTCGATTTTTTGATTGTGGCTATCACATCTTTCTCGCTGTCGAAGATTTTTTCGACTACTTCCCGGAATTTCCTGGATAGGAGTTCCATCTTCCCTATCTCGTCTACGATGATCAGATCTTTCTCCTGAAAGGCTCTTTCGAGCGATCTTACACCGATTTCTTCCAGGTCTTTTAGATTCACGTAGTATTTACCCACTCTGTATGGAGAAGGGAGATCTGTTCTTGCTAGTATTCCTTCCTCACCATCTAAGGTGATGATCTTGAAACCGATTCTTTTTTCGCCCTCTCTCATCTCTTCAGTGTAAAAGCCCCCTGCGTTCTGCAGGAGGCGTGATAGTTTCTTGATTAAAGTGGTTTTCCCAACACCTGGCCTTCCGGTGATAAGGATTTTCATTTTAACTCAACGCTGTTCAAAATCCTTTCAAACAGGCTTTCCAGTCTCTTGAAGTCATCTTCTGGAGCGTAGAAGCTCATGTAGAGGTACTGTCCATCTTTCTCCGGAAATTGAACGACCCAGTAAATGAAGTTCTGTCCCGTCTGGTAATCCGGCATGGATGTTTCTATGAAGTTAACCTCGTAATTCGGGGTTTTGTAAACCTCACCGTTGAGTGGTTCTGTCTCGTAATGTGCTTCTGCGAAGATCAGATTTGCAATGTCCAATATGAAGTAATGCACTCCTTCAGAAAGCTGGTAATAGGTGTAAGCGGGAACGTTCAATTTGAAGGTTTCTGTTTCGATGGTTTTCATCTCTGGTTCCTGAACCAGTTTAAAAGAACTTTCATCGAGTTTCTTTCCGTCCGCGTAAACCACTACTTTCCACTCGCCGAACGCATCTTCTCCGAATCTGTCGGTTGCCATCCAGCCCCACACGCTGTCGTAATAGTCGTAACCCGTTTCTATCGTTGGAGCAACGATGTAATAAACGGTTTCCTTCAGATTTCCATCTGGATCGTACCATTCCCATTTGAATATATGAGAGTTTTCAAATGGCTTTGTCGCGCTCCACATGACGATTCTTTTGTCAAAAGGTGTGAACGCAGTGTCCGTGGCGAAAGGTGTGTTTTCGTAAACACTTCTGCAAAGGAGTGATTCTGTAACGGACACTTCTTCTACCGTAGAGCTTTCGAATTTTCCAGAAACGTTTTCAAAGGTCACGGTGGTTCCTTCCAGCGAGTAGAACGGATCTTCCGAGCTGGAGAATAACAGTTGCAGTTTCCCTTCTACGAACTTTCCGCTGAAAGCACCATCCCAGAACCGAGATGGTCCCACGCTACCGGTCGAGTCTGATTTTTTCCACCATCCAAAGATACTGTTTTCGATCACTATTCCTTCCAAGGTTTTCTCTCCAAAAGATCCTTCGAAGTGGTTGCCGTTCTGGTATATTTTCAGCGTTCCATCCTGTGAGTTCCATCTGCTGAATTTGAATCGATCGTTCAGATCGATGCTTGAGAGGATTTTCTCCAGAGTTTTTAAATCCTCGTCTGCAGGTTCTCCGGCCACAAAATTCCAGAAAGCGAGATCTCTCATTCCGAGTGGAAAGACCTGAACGTTGAAAGAAAGGTTGTTTCCTTCAAACTTGTAGTATCTTCCTTTGAATCCTTTCCACTCTGTCTCACCCTGGTCGACGAGAGATGCATCTTGAGATAGTCCATAGACGAGCGCTTCTTCGACACCTGCGTCGTAGATGAAAAACACACCGATTCCCTGATTGAGTGTCTGGCCATCACCCACTCCCTTGAAGACTCCGGTCGAATTGAAAGCCAGTGGGGGTGTTTCCTGCCAGTCTGACGGTTGCTGCCAGCTAATGGGACCGAAAGATCGGGAAGACCCATTCCTGGGAGATTCCAAGGACCGCTAAAAGAACCAAACTGATCAAAATAAGTTTTTTCACAATAAGACCTCCTCATAAGGTTTGCCACTTCTATTAAACCACTTTTCACTTCAAATCACAAGCCACCTTCACGAGTTCGTATTCTCTCGTTCCAAGACCGATCTCCTCAGCGTATTCGAGCTGTGTCTTCCAGGTTACATCTGGGTGAACCTCAAGGAACGGGTCTTTGCCCGTTTTTTGAAGGACGAGATCTATACAGGCCTGATCCAGAGCAACTGGATCTGTACTGACCGCGATTCCGATATCGGGAGCCACGGGAGGTTTGTTCATGTTCCAGCAGTCGCAGTCTGGAGAGATGTTCATGATGAACGAAATGAAGACCGCTTTCTTGTCTTTGAGAACCGCTTTTGCGTATTCAGCCATCTTTTTACTCAAAGAGTCAGTCGAGCTGTCCCATTTTGGAGACATGGCACCGTAGGAACACATGGCGATACACTGTCCACAACCGATACATTTCTCGTAATCGATCTTTGCCACTTTTGTGACAGTAATCGCACCAACCGGGCAGAACTTCGCACATGTTCCACAGGCGACACACTTTTCTTCCACAACGTACGGTTTGGATTCGGAGTGTTGTTCCATCTTTCCTGCTCTGGATGCACTTCCCATTCCGACGTTTTTTATCGTTCCACCAAAACCTGTCGCTTCGTGCCCTTTGAAATGTGTTACAGCGACTATCGCATCTGCAAGAGCTATTGCGGCACCTATTTTCGCTTCTTTTACGTAGTTTCCATCTATTTTCACCTTTATCTCATCTGAACCTCTGAGACCATCCGCGATGATCACAGGAGCTCCCGTCACCTCGTAGGTGAAGCCGTTCAGGTAGGCGTTTATCAGATGATCCACAGCGTTCGATCTGTGGCCGGTGTAGAGCGTGTTCGCGTCGGTGAGGAAAGGTTTTCCACCCAGTTTCTTGATCTGGTCCACAATGATTTTCACGTACTGGGGTCTTATGAATGCGAGGTTTCCGTATTCACCGAAATGGAGTTTTACAGCCACGAACTTGTCTTTTTCGATGATTTTCTCCAGTTCCACTTTCTTCAAAAGAAGTTCTAACTTTTGAAGCATGTTCATGTTTGGGTTGGTTGTCATGTCTGTGAAATAAACCTTCGCTGGCATGTGAATCCCTCCTTTTTTGAGAATTAAAAAGAGAGCCCAGCAGGGCTCTCTTGAGGTGTATGATTTTTCACTTAAATTCTACCACAACTATCTACTTTGTTCAAACAGCCACTCTATGGCTTCTTGATTCTCGTAGGTAGGTATCCACGATCCGTGTGGATCCCACCCGTGTTTCTCCATGAAACCTTTCTCGTACTCGGTATATCTGACCTTCCCACCAATCTCCGCCAATTTTTTCACAAGAACACGCGAATTCTCCACCGGGACAACAGGGTCGTCTTCTGCGTGGAAAACCCAGATGGGTATGTCCTTTATTCTCTCGACTTTGCTGACATCTCCTCCACCGCATATCGGTATAGCGGCTGCGAAGAGTTCAGGAAATTCCATGATGGCAGTCCAGGTGCCGTAGCCTCCCATCGAAAGCCCGGTGATGTAGATTCGATTCTCATCTATGTTGTATTCGTCAAGAAGTTTTCTAATGATCTTTATCACCGCAAGAAGGGGTTTTTCTGGGTTGAAAGGATTTTCCCTGTCAGTGAAGAGTGTGGACCAGCTGCTGTTTGGGGGGCACTGCGGTGCGAGGACGAAACACGGATGAACCACCTGGTATCTCGGCTGGGCCCAGACAACCGCTCCACGATTTCCAGCAACTTGCAGATAGTTGTCTGTTCCCCTTTCTCCCGCGCCATGCAGGAAGACAACCAGCGGGTATTTTCTGTCAGGATTCACATCTTTTGGAACAAACAACCTGTAAGGTATCTCAACACCTGTTTCTGGGTCTTTGAAAGTGAATGCGAGGAAATCATCGATGATGAGATGTTTCTCATCCGTTTGTTTCGACGTAAAAGGTTCCACTTCGTTCCCGTCTACGTCAAAAATGGGAACAAGCTGTGAAACAATGTAGTCCAGTTTCATGCGGGTGTTGAGAAAATTAGGCCCGAAAACAATGGTGTTTGAGTGTAAATCTTCGGTGGAGAGTTCCAGAACAACGTACTTTCCACGGTTGTTGAAAATGCTGAAAGAGAGACCTCCGCTGTTGTTTGCGTAGACTTTTGTAATCGTTCTTGAAGAGTAGGTATCGCCAGTTTTCACTTTCACCGAGAACTGATCCGGTGAGAGTTTCTGACCATCGATCTCAACGGGATATTCGATGACGACCGCACAGACTTTTTCACCTTCCGGAAAGACTTTTGTAATAAGAGTTACACTCTTCACAGTAACATCCTCCTGCGCAAAGAGTATAGAAAGAATTCCCATGAAAATAAAAAACAGCATTCCTCTTCTCGTGATTATACCCCCTTTGATGCAGAATTCACTTCGATATGTTGTAATTTTAACAAAAAATAACGGCAACCGATCATTACATGGAGTCAATAACTTATGATTTCGATGGATTTTTTGTTACACACATTCTTCTCACTTTGAGAATGTCTTGAGCTCCTTGGAAAGAGCATCGGGAATAAAATCAGTTGTAACTCAAAGAAAATATTAGAATTTGAACTATAATTCGAAATAATTCCTGTTATTCACTCATAATCATAAAAAATGAGTATTACTCGTGTTTGTACTTTTTGAGTCATATCGTTATAATTTCTTTCTGAGGAAGATAGATAAGAAGCAGGAGGAATATGGAGTGCATAAAAAGCTGAATCCAAAATCCATGAAAAGAGAAAACAAAAAGATGGTCCTTAGGTATCTGATAGAGAGCGGACCGCACAGCAGGGTGGAAATCGCCAGAAAAACAGGACTCGCCCAGAGTGCAATATGGAGAATCATTGAAGAACTGGTGAATGAGGGATTGGTAGAAGAAAAGGGAACAGCGACTGGTCGCCGCAGAAAAGCCGTAACTTACGGGCCAACAAGATCTTTCATCACATCCATCATATACAACGTAGAAGTACTTGAGACGCTGGTTGCAGTTGGTTTTCTGGATGGTGCATGGAGAATAATTGAGAGGTTCTCTACTCCAAAGGATTTTGATGAATTCAAACAAAGAGTCACTTCTTCTTATGAAAATATTCTCAAAAGCCATGTTCTGAACAAAAACATATCGAAAGTGGTGTTTTCTCTTCCAGGTATTGTGAACACGGAAAGTAAGTTTTTGATTCATGCACCGAACCTTGGATGGAGAAACATTGATTTTCGGAGAGAGTTTGGAAATCTGGATCTGGAAGTTCTGGTGGAAAACGATTCCAACCTTTCGCTGTTGGCTGAAGAATTCTTTTCTCAGGATGTAAAGGAAAGTGATGTTGCCTTCTTTCTCTATTTCGGTGAAGGAATCGGTGGAGCGATTTCGGTGAACGGAAAAATCGTTAGAGGAGAAAATTTCGCTGCTGGAGAAATAGGTCATGTTGTCCTCGATGTAAAAAATGGAAAAGAAGTGGAGGAGTTTCTCTCCATATCAAAACTCGTGGAAAGGATGGAAAAATTTGTGGAACTTCAGGGAGAATCGCTGGATGAGAAGTTCCGATACATCAAAAGGTTATGGTTTTCAGGGGAAAAGAACGTGAAAGAAACAATGGAAGAATTTCTTCAACATGTAGCAGTTGTTTTGAAGAACATCATCTACTTTCTGAATCCCGGCGTGATAGTACTCGGCGGTGTTGTCAACGATCTCTGGGACACATTTGGTTCTTTTATAAAAAGAGAACTTGAAAAGATAACAGACAGAGAAATTGCCAATGTTCTCATAAGAGATACCATTTTCAAGGAAATTTCACCGTCCCTTGTTGGAGGAAATGTTCTGGCGATAGAAGAGTTTCTGAGACAAATAACTTAACCTTTATCCATATACAAAGGAGGTGTGGGTATGAGAAAGTCACTTGTACTGTTACTGGCTCTTCTGGTTCTTTCCAGTTTGATGGCGCAGGTGTCTCTGCCACGTGAAGACACAGTCTACATCGGAGGAGCCCTCTGGGGTCCTGCAACCACCTGGAATCTCTATGCACCGCAGTCCACATGGGGTACTGATCAGTTCATGTACCTCCCGGCGTTCCAGTACGACCTTGGAAGAGACGCTTGGATTCCTGTCATCGCAGAAAGATACGAATTCGTGGACGACAAAACTCTGAGGATCTACATCAGACCTGAAGCAAGATGGAGCGATGGGGTGCCTATCACCGCAGATGATTTTGTCTACGCTCTGGAGCTCACCAAAGAACTCGGAATAGGTCCCGGCGGTGGATGGGATACCTACATCGAGTACGTGAAAGCTGTTGACACAAAAGTGGTTGAATTCAAGGCGAAAGAAGAGAATCTCAATTACTTCCAGTTCCTTTCCTACTCCCTCGGTGCACAACCGATGCCCAAACACGTCTACGAAAGGATCAGAGCACAGATGAACATAAAAGACTGGATCAACGACAAACCTGAAGAACAGGTTGTTTCTGGTCCTTACAAACTCTACTACTACGACCCGAACATCGTTGTGTATCAGAGAGTTGACGACTGGTGGGGCAAGGACATCTTTGGACTCCCAAGACCCAAGTATCTGGCTCACGTCATTTACAAGGACAACCCGAGTGCCAGTCTCGCGTTCGAAAGAGGCGACATTGACTGGAACGGACTCTTCATTCCGAGTGTCTGGGAACTGTGGGAGAAGAAAGGCCTTCCGGTTGGAACGTGGTACAAAAAGGAACCTTACTTCATTCCCGACGGTGTGGGATTCGTGTACGTAAACAATACCAAACCTGGTTTGAGCGACCCAGCTGTGAGAAAAGCGATTGCTTACGCTATTCCGTACAACGAAATGCTCAAAAAGGCTTACTTCGGTTATGGAAGCCAGGCTCATCCGTCCATGGTGATTGATCTCTTCGAACCGTACAAACAGTATATCGACTACGAGCTTGCGAAGAAGACCTTTGGAACTGAAGATGGAAGAATCCCATTCGATCTCGATATGGCAAACAAGATCTTGGACGAGGCAGGATACAAGAAAGGACCTGACGGTGTGAGAGTGGGACCCGATGGCACAAAACTTGGTCCGTACACGATATCTGTTCCGTACGGCTGGACCGACTGGATGATGATGTGTGAAATGATCGCAAAGAATCTGAGAAGCATAGGTATCGATGTGAAAACAGAATTTCCGGACTTCTCCGTGTGGGCGGACAGGATGACGAAGGGAACGTTCGACCTCATCATATCCTGGAGTGTTGGACCAAGCTTCGATCATCCGTTCAACATCTACAGATTCGTTCTTGATAAGAGACTTTCCAAACCAGTCGGTGAAGTCACGTGGGCCGGAGACTGGGAAAGGTACGACAACGATGAAGTAGTCGAACTCCTCGACAAAGCAGTTTCTACACTCGATCCTGAGGTGAGGAAACAGGCGTACTTCAGAATCCAGCAGATCATCTACAGAGACATGCCGAGCATACCCGCGTTCTACACGGCTCACTGGTACGAATACTCGACGAAGTACTGGATCAACTGGCCGAGCGAGGACAATCCAGCCTGGTTCAGACCTTCTCCATGGCACGCGGACGCCTGGCCGACTCTCTTCATCATCTCCAAGAAGAGCGATCCACAGCCCGTACCGTCCTGGCTTGGAACGGTTGATGAAGGAGGAATCGAGATACCCACCGCAAAGATCTTCGAAGATCTCCAGAAAGCGACTATGTGATCTTTTCCCGGCCCCACTTCGGGGCCGGGTTCCACAAAAACAGAGTGGGGAGTGAGAATTGAATGGGATCGAAATCGATGTTCAAGTACCTTTTGAGACGTTTCATCTTCCTGCTTGTTACCTACATAGTGGCAACCACTATTGTGTTTATACTTCCAAGAGCGATTCCCGGGAATCCTTTATCTCAGATTCTCTCTGGTCTTTCCAGAGTCGCCCAGGCTAATCCAGAAGCTATAAGAGCTGCAGAAAGAACTTTGATGGAAGAATTTGGTCTCGGGAAACCCTGGTACGTTCAGTATTTCGAATTCATCACCAAGGCACTTCGAGGAGATCTTGGAACATCCATTACTTTCTACCCCAGGAAAGTCATTGACCTGATCATTCCAGTCATTCCGTGGACACTGATTCTTCTTCTTCCAGCAACTATAGTTGCCTGGATTCTAGGTAACAGCCTTGGTGCTCTGGCAGCTTACAAAAGAAACACATGGATTGACAAGGGAGTCCTTACAACTTCCCTGATAGTTTCTCAGATCCCGTATTACTGGCTTGGAATGATATTCATCTTTCTTTTTGGAGTTAAACTCGGCTGGCTTCCTGTTCAAGGGGCTTATTCTCAGGGAACGATACCGAACCTGAGCTGGTCGTTCTTCGTCGATGTTTTGAAGCACTACATAATGCCCTTCGCATCCATCGTCGTTTCTGCGATGGGTGGATGGGCGATAGGAATGAGACTCATGGTGATATACGAGCTTGGAAGCGATTACGCAATGTTTTCTGAATATCTTGGTATGAAAGACAAGAGAATTTTCAAGTATGTCTTCAGAAACTCCCTCCTCCCGCAGATTACAGGACTCGCTTTGAGCTTGGGAGGGGTTCTGGGAGGAGCCCTCATCACTGAGATCGTGTTCAATTACCCTGGAACGGGATATCTACTCTTCAGGGCTTTGACTACACTCGATTATCCATTGATTCAGGGAATCTTTGTGATTCTTATTGCCTCTATCTATCTCGCCAACTTCATTGTGGATTTCCTTTACGCTCTGATAGATCCAAGAATAAGACTGGGACAGGAGGCATAAAATATGTTTCGAACGATGATAAGACCACTTTTCAAAAACAAAAAGTTCATAATAGGCTTTTCGATTTTTCTCTTCTTTCTCTTCCTGGGAATTTTTGGACCAATGTTCTACAGAGTAGATCCTACTGAAATGACCTGGGATTACGAGCAACCTCCTTCCAGTGCGCATCCTCTCGGAACGGATACGTACGGTAGAGACGTTCTTGCACAACTGCTTCATGGAATTCGTTCTTCGCTTTACATCGGTTTTCTGGCTGCAATCATCTCGCTTGTGATAGGTACGATCATAGGAAGTTTCTCCGCCGTGAAAAGGGGTATTGTGGATGATGTATTGATGGGAATAACAAACATCGTCCTTACAACTCCTTCGATACTCATAGCTATTCTGATAGCGAGTTATTTGAAGGTACGAAGTGTTGAAATGGTCGCAGTCATCTTGGGTCTATTCCAGTGGCCCTGGTTCGCAAGAGCGATAAGAGCACAGCTCATGAGTGTGATGTCGAGGGAGTACGTGTACCTTTCTGTTATGGCCGGCTATTCCGATCTCAGACTGGTGATAGAAGACCTCATCCCAACGATCGCAACTTACGCCTTCATGTCCTTTGTTCTTTTCATAAACGGAGGAATCATGGGAGAAGCAGGTCTGAGCTTGATAGGGCTCGGTCCCACCCAGGGAATCTCCCTTGGAATCATGCTCCAGTGGGCAGTTCTCATGGAGGCAGTGAGAAGAGGTCTGTGGTGGTGGTTCGTGCCACCAGGACTCGCCATTGTGGCTGTCACTGCTTCTCTGCTGGTCATCAGTACTGCAATGGATGAAGTCTTCAATCCACGCTTGAGGGAGGAGTGAAGAATGAAAGAAATACTTTTGAAAGCAGAAAATGTGAGGGCCTACTATAAACTGGAAAAGGTTTCTGTCAAAGCTGTGGATGGTTTGTCTTTTGAAATACTGGAAGACGAAGTTATAGGGGTTGTCGGTGAATCTGGTTGTGGAAAGACAACTCTCTCGAACGTGATCTTCATGAACATGGTAAAGCCGTTGACACTCGTTGATGGAAAGATATTTCTGAGAGTTAACGGAGAGTTTGTGGAGCTGTCGTCCATGACAAGAGACGAAGTGAAAAGAAAATTCTGGGGAAAAGAGATAACGATAATACCCCAGGCAGCGATGAACGCACTGATGCCCACCATCAGGATGGAAAAGTATGTGAGGCATCTTGCGGAATCGCACGGAATAGACGAAGAGGAACTTTTGGATAAAGCCAGAAGAAGATTTGAAGAGGTAGGGCTCGATCCACTTTGGATTAAAAGGTATCCTTTTGAACTAAGTGGTGGAATGAGACAAAGAGCCGTGATAGCGATCGCAACTATATTGAATCCGAGCCTTCTCATAGCTGATGAGCCAACTTCCGCTCTGGATGTTGTGAATCAAAAGGTTCTTTTGAAAGTCCTGATGCAGATGAAACGCCAAGGAATCGTGAAGAGCATAATCTTCATCACCCATGACATAGCGACTGTAAGGCAGATCGCAGACAGAATGATCATCATGTACGCTGGAAAGATAGTTGAGTTCGCACCTGTGGAAAGTCTCCTGGAAAAACCGCTTCATCCTTACACCCAGGGGCTTTTCAATTCGGTTCTCACTCCAGAACCAGAGGTGAAAAAGAGAGGAATCACCACCATTCCTGGAGCTCCACCCAATCTCATAAATCCTCCATCTGGCTGCAGATTCCATCCTAGATGCCCTCACGCGATGGATGTCTGTAAAGAAAAAGAACCACCGCTAACGGAGATAGAACCAGGAAGAAGAGTTGCATGCTGGCTTTACATGGAGGAGAGAGCATGAGCAGGCTCGTCGTGAAGAACCTTACAAAGATCTTCTCACTTGGATTCTTCTCCAAGCGTCGTATAGAGGCGGTGAAGAATGTTTCTTTTGAGGTGAAGGAGAAAGAAATCGTTTCACTCGTTGGAGAAAGCGGTTCCGGAAAAACAACCACCGCAAAGATGATACTGAGGCTCCTTCCCCCTACCTCCGGTGAAATCTACTTTGAAGGTAAAGATATCTGGAAAGATATAAAGGACAGGGAATCTCTGGTTGAATTCAGAAGGAAGGTCCACGCGGTTTTCCAGGATCCTTTTGCGAGTTACAATCCCTTCTATCCAGTCGAGAGAACTCTCTGGCAGGCCATAAGTCTTCTCGAGAACAAGCCTTCAAACAAGAAAGAAGCGCTCGAACTCATAAAGGAGTCACTTTTCAGAGTGGGAATAGATCCAAAGGATGTACTTGGAAAGTACCCGCACCAGATTTCTGGTGGACAGAAACAAAGAATCATGATAGCAAGATGCTGGATCTTGAGGCCTCTTTTGATCGTAGCGGACGAACCCACATCCATGATAGACGCTTCCTCCAGAGGAGGTATCATAAAACTCCTCGAAGAGCTCAGAGAGGAACAAGGAACGTCCATCATATTCATCACACACGATCTGGGGCTTGCCTATTACGTTTCCGACAACATTTTCGTTATGAAGAACGGTGAAATCGTGGAAAGGGGACACCCAGACAAAGTGGTTCTCGAGCCGACCCACGAATACACCAAGCTCCTCGTCGGTAGCATCCCGAAGCTTTACAGGAAACTGGAGGATCTGTGATGTTTACAAAAGCGGTTCTCTCCATTTTTTCTTGGGCTCTGGTTCTTGAATTGATAGTTCTGTTTTATTACCTGTGGCGTGGCTTGAGGCCAGTGGAGTTCTACCTAAATTTAGGACTCCTCGGACTCACAGTACCTTTCCTTGTGTTTCTTGTCGTCAGAGAAAAGAAAAAGAGGAGGGAAGAAGACGATGGAAAGGATCGATGAAATTCTCTCTCAGTTAACTACAGAGGAAAAGGTGAAGCTCGTTGTGGGGGTTGGTCTTCCAGGACTTTTTGGGAACCCACATTCCAGAGTGGCGGGTGCGGCTGGAGAAACACATCCCGTTCCAAGACTTGGAATTCCTGCGTTTGTCCTGGCAGATGGTCCCGCAGGACTCAGAATAAATCCCACAAGGGAAAACGATGAAAACACTTACTACACGACGGCATTTCCCGTTGAAATCATGCTCGCTTCTACCTGGAACAGAGACCTTCTGGAAGAAGTGGGAAAAGCCATGGGAGAAGAAGTTAGGGAATACGGTGTCGATGTGCTTCTTGCACCTGCGATGAACATTCACAGAAACCCTCTTTGTGGAAGGAATTTCGAGTACTACTCAGAAGATCCTGTCCTTTCCGGTGAAATGGCTTCAGCCTTTGTCAAGGGAGTTCAATCTCAAGGGGTGGGAGCCTGCATAAAACACTTTGTCGCGAACAACCAGGAAACGAACAGGATGGTAGTGGACACGATCGTGTCCGAGCGAGCCCTCAGAGAAATATATCTGAAAGGTTTTGAAATTGCTGTCAAGAAAGCAAGACCCTGGACCGTGATGAGCGCTTACAACAAACTGAATGGAAAATACTGTTCACAGAACGAATGGCTTTTGAAGAAGGTTCTCAGGGAAGAATGGGGATTTGACGGTTTCGTGATGAGCGACTGGTACGCGGGAGACAACCCTGTAGAACAGCTCAAGGCCGGAAACGATATGATCATGCCTGGGAAAGCGTATCAGGTGAACACAGAAAGAAGAGATGAAATAGAAGAAATCATGGAGGCGTTGAAGGAGGGAAAATTGAGTGAGGAGGTTCTCGATGAGTGTGTGAGAAACATTCTCAAAGTTCTTGTGAACGCGCCTTCCTTCAAAGGGTACAGGTACTCAAACAAGCCGGATCTCGAATCTCACGCGGAAGTCGCCTACGAAGCAGGTGCGGAGGGTGTTGTCCTTCTTGAGAACAACGGTGTTCTTCCGTTCGATGAAAATACCCATGTCGCCGTCTTTGGCACCGGTCAAATCGAAACAATAAAGGGAGGAACGGGAAGTGGAGACACCCATCCGAGATACACGATCTCTATCCTTGAAGGCATAAAAGAAAGAAACATGAAGTTCGACGAAGAACTCGCTTCCACTTATGAGGAGTACATAAAAAAGATGAGAGAAACAGAGGAATATAAACCCAGAACCGACTCTTGGGGAACGGTCATAAAACCGAAACTCCCAGAGAATTTCCTCTCAGAAAAAGAGATAAAGAAAGCTGCAAAGAAAAACGATGTTGCAGTTGTTGTGATCAGTAGGATCTCCGGTGAGGGATACGACAGAAAGCCGGTGAAAGGTGACTTCTACCTCTCCGATGACGAGCTGGAACTCATAAAAACCGTCTCGAAAGAATTCCACGATCAGGGTAAGAAAGTTGTGGTTCTTCTGAACATCGGAAGTCCCATCGAAGTCGCAAGCTGGAGAGACCTTGTGGATGGAATTCTTCTCGTCTGGCAGGCGGGACAGGAGATGGGAAGAATAGTGGCCGATGTTCTTGTGGGAAAGATTAATCCCTCCGGAAAACTTCCAACGACCTTCCCGAAGGATTACTCGGACGTTCCATCCTGGACGTTCCCAGGAGAGCCAAAGGACAATCCGCAAAGAGTGGTGTACGAGGAAGACATCTACGTGGGATACAGGTACTACGACACCTTCGGTGTGGAACCTGCCTACGAATTCGGCTACGGCCTCTCTTACACAAAGTTTGAATACAAAGATTTAAAAATCGCTATCGACGGTGAGACGCTCAGAGTGTCGTACACGATCACAAACACTGGGGACAGAGCTGGAAAGGAAGTCTCACAGGTCTACATCAAAGCTCCAAAAGGAAAAATAGACAAACCCTTCCAGGAGCTGAAAGCGTTTCACAAAACAAAACTTTTGAACCCGGGTGAATCAGAAGAAATCTCCTTGGAAATTCCTCTCAGAGATCTTGCGAGTTTCGATGGGAAAGAATGGGTTGTCGAGTCAGGAGAATACGAGGTCAGGGTCGGTGCATCTTCGAGGGATATAAGGTTGAGAGATATTTTTCTGGTTGAGGGAGAGAAGAGATTCAAACCATGAAAAGGGGGTAATATGATGAGCAGGCTGGTTTTCGCTCTGCTTCTCTTTCCTGTTTTCATTCTGGCTCAAAACATCCTTGGCAACGCTTCTTTCGATGAACCAATTCTCATCGCAGGTGTGGATATAGACCCACCCGCAGAGGATGGCTCTATAGACACAGGAGGAAACTGGGTATTCTTCACCAATTCAAACGGTGAGGGAACGGCTCGAGTCGAAAACGGCGTTCTCGTGGTTGAGATAACAAACGGAGGAGATCACACCTGGTCGGTTCAGATCATACAGGCTCCCATACGTGTTGAGAAACTCCACAAGTACAGAGTTTCTTTCCGAGCCAAGGCTTCCTCTCAAAAGAACATCGGGGTGAAGATAGGAGGAACGGCCGGAAGAGGATGGACCGCGTACAACCCCGGTACCGACGAATCCGGCGGCATGGTCTTCGAGCTCGGAACAGATTGGCAGAAGTACGAGTTCGAATTCGTCATGAGACAGGAGACCGATGAAAATGCTCGTTTCGAGTTTCAGCTTGGAAGGTATACCGGCACGGTCTGGATAGACGACGTAGTGATGGAGGACATCGGTGTTCTCGAGGTAAGCGGTGAGGAAAACGAAATCTACACCGAGGAGGATGAAGACAAAGTGGAAGACTGGCAGCTCGTTTGGAGTCAGGAGTTCGATGACGGTGTTATCGATCCGAACATCTGGAACTTCGAGATAGGAAACGGTCATGCAAAAGGTATTCCAGGCTGGGGTAACGGGGAACTCGAGTACTATACAGACGAAAACGCGTTCGTTGAGAACGGCTGTCTTGTGATTGAGGCAAGAAAAGAACAGGTTTCCGATGAGTACGGAACCTACGACTACACCTCAGCCAGGATGACCACAGAAGGAAAATTCGAAATAAAGTACGGAAAAATCGAAATAAGGGCAAAACTTCCAAAAGGAAAAGGTATCTGG
The DNA here is from genome assembly GCF_000008545.1 of Thermotoga maritima MSB8. NCBI lineage: Bacteria > Thermotogati > Thermotogota > Thermotogae > Thermotogales > Thermotogaceae > Thermotoga > Thermotoga maritima. The sequence goes on along the minus strand of NC_000853.1, from coordinate 22,445 downwards.
CCCGCTCTCTGGATGCTCGGAAACAACATAGGAGAGGTCGGATGGCCCACCTGTGGTGAGATAGACATCATGGAAATGCTTGGCCACGACACCAGAACCGTTTATGGAACAGCACACGGTCCGGGATATTCTGGTGGTGCGAGTATAGGTGTTGCCTATCATCTTCCAGAAGGAGTTCCTGATTTCTCCGAAGACTTCCACATTTTCTCCATCGAGTGGGACGAAGACGAAGTGGAGTGGTACGTGGACGGACAGCTCTACCACGTCCTCAGCAAGGATGAACTGGCCGAACTCGGTCTTGAGTGGGTTTTCGACCATCCGTTCTTCCTCATTCTGAACGTTGCCGTGGGAGGCTACTGGCCGGGTTATCCCGACGAAACCACCCAATTCCCGCAGAGAATGTACATCGACTACATCAGAGTCTATAAAGATATGAATCCGGAAACAATCACCGGGGAAGTGGATGACTGCGAATATGAACAAGCACAGCAGCAGGCAGGTCCCGAGGTGACCTATGAACAGATAAATAACGGCACTTTCGACGAACCTATTGTGAACGATCAGGCCAACAACCCGGACGAATGGTTCATTTGGCAGGCGGGAGATTACGGGATCAGCGGTGCCAGGGTCTCCGATTACGGTGTCAGGGATGGCTACGCTTATATCACGATAGCCGATCCTGGAACTGACACGTGGCATATTCAGTTCAACCAGTGGATAGGTCTTTACAGAGGAAAAACCTACACCATTTCTTTCAAAGCAAAAGCGGATACACCAAGACCTATAAATGTGAAAATTCTGCAGAATCACGATCCCTGGACCAACTATTTTGCTCAAACGGTGAATCTCACAGCGGACTGGCAGACGTTCACGTTCACCTACACGCATCCAGACGATGCGGATGAGGTCGTTCAGATCAGTTTCGAACTCGGAGAAGGAACGGCAACTACGATTTATTTCGATGATGTCACGGTGAGCCCTCAATGAGACACATCCCCGGTGCTTTGCGCCGGGGATGTTTCAGAACCATAAAAGGAGAGATGCGAGATGAACATAAGATTCAGAATCATATTCATAATGGTTGTGATTCTTGTTTCTTTTGTTCTCAGTGCTTATCTGGTTCAGAGAAGTACCTCGTCTCTTCTCATCAGCAACGCAAAAGATTACATGGAGAAGTCGGTGTCTTCTCTTTCAAAATACATCTCCCAGAAGCTGAACGAGGTTCAAAGAAATCTGAAAACCCTCCTTGGCAGCTCTCTCATAGGAGGGTACACGATTGCTTCGAACCTTCAGTCTGTTCTTCAGGGGGCTACGGATACAGTCTCCGTTGGTATTGTTGTCGATGAGATGAGCGAATCCGCTTATTTGGTTTTACCAGAAAAAATAGAAGAGAAGAACTATTCAGAGTACGAAAAGTACCTCAGCCTTATGAAGGAAAAAAACAAAACTTCGCTTGTCCTTGCCGAATCCATCGATGGAAAGCCTGTTTTGCTTTTCGTGGAGGGAGTTACAACGTTCGGTTCAGAACCATCTGGACTGATAGCATTAGGTATATCCCTCTCTGAGAACACCGATCTCTGGAAAGCGGTTGTAGAAGAAGGGAAAGCGAGCAAGAGCGGCTACGGGCTTCTTGTCACAAGCGACGGGAAAGTACTGATCCACAAAGACATGGGGAACTTCATGAAAGACGTGAAGGAACTAGGTGGCTTTGAGAAAGCATTCGAGGAAGCAAAGAGTGGTGGAGAGAAATACGTAGAGTACGAATACAACGGAGAGAAGAAATACACCGTGTGGGAGAAAGTGCCCGGATACGACTTCTACATCTTCTCGACGGGGTACCTGGATGAACTTCTTGCAGAAGGAAGGAAAGCGACCTTTGGGACGATAGTGACGTATGTAGTGTTTGGCGGCGTGATCTTTGCGGTGCTGTTTGTTTCGATGATGCCGGTAGTGAAGAGAATGAGGCAGCAGGTAGAGAAAGTGAAGAGATTCGGAGAAGGGGACCTGACAGTAGAGTTCGAAGCGAAAGGGAAAGATGAACTGACCCAGATAGAAGAGAGCCTGAAAGAAGCGGTACTATCACTCAAAGAGATGATAGTGAGCATCATAGAAGCTTCGAAAGAGCTGAGCGGAGCATCAGAAGAGATAAAAGTTCTCTCAGAAGAGAGCCACAAGATGTCAGAGAACCTGCACGAAGAAGCCAAGAAGATACTGGACGAGGCGAACAACATGAGCAGTGCGCTGACAGAAGTGACGAGCGGCGTAGAAGAAGTGGCAGCGAGTGCGCAGAACATCTCAAAGATCACCCAGGATCTGACAGAAAGATCAGAAGCGGTGACGAAAGCGGCAAGAGAAGGAACAGAGAGAGTAGAAGCGGTGGGAGGAGTCATAAACAAACTCAAAGGGTCAGCAGAAAGACAGAGGGACTACCTGAGAGAACTCGTTGACTCAGCCAAGACGATAGGAGAGATAGTGGACACGATCAGCTCGATAGCAGAGCAGACGAACCTGCTCGCGTTGAACGCAGCGATAGAAGCAGCTCGAGCTGGGGAAGCGGGAAGGGGCTTTGCGGTTGTGGCAGACGAGATAAGGAAACTTGCAGAAGAGAGCCAGAGGGCGACAGAAGACATAGCGAAGATGTTGAGCAGTTTGAGGGCAACGATAGAACACGTGGAAAACGGCTCGAAAGAGATGTTCGAAGGAGTGGACGAGATAGCGGTGATGGGAGAAGAAGTCACAAAGAGATTCAGAGAGATCCTTGGAAGGATAGAAGAGATCAACAGCATGATAGAGAACACAGCTGCCACTGCGCAGGAACAGGGTGCGGCGGCGGAGGAGATGGCGAGCGCGATGGACAACGTCACAAAGATAGTCGAAGGAGTTGTGGAAAGTCTAAACAGAATGGAGTCTCTCATAGAAGATCAGACCGAGTCTGCTGCCAGGGTCTCTGAGGCCGCTGAAAGACTGTCTGAGCTTTCTGAACAGCTCTCAACGCTCGTTCAGAAGTTCAAAGTATGAGAAGGGAAATCAATAGAAAAAATCAGGCGGGGTTATCCCGCCTTTTTTTCTGGATGTTAAAATTTTCAGGGAGATCGAGTGGAGAGGTGTTCTGTTTTGAGAATAAAAAGACTTCCCGAGAGCCTCGTCAGAAAAATCGCCGCGGGTGAGGTGATTCACAATCCATCTTTCGTTCTGAAAGAGCTTGTAGAAAACAGTCTGGACGCGCAGGCCGACAGGATAGTTGTTGAGATAGAAAACGGTGGAAAGAACATGGTAAGAGTATCCGACAATGGAATCGGGATGACCAGAGAAGAGGCACTTCTGGCAATAGAACCTTACACGACGAGCAAGATAGAGAGCGAGGAAGATCTGCACAGGATCAGAACTTACGGTTTCAGAGGTGAAGCGCTTGCTTCGATTGTGCAGGTCAGCAGAGCCAAGATCGTGACAAAAACGGAAAAAGACGCACTCGCAACACAGTTGATGATTGCTGGGGGGAAAGTGGAAGAAATCTCGGAAACCCACAGGGATACCGGCACCACCGTTGAGGTGAGAGATCTCTTCTTCAACCTACCCGTCCGGAGAAAATCTCTGAAGTCCTCTGCCATCGAGTTGAGAATGTGTCGTGAGATGTTTGAAAGATTCGTCCTTGTACGAAACGACGTTGATTTTGTATTCACCTCAGATGGAAAGATAGTCCATTCCTTTCCAAGAACACAGAACATCTTTGAAAGAGCTCTCCTGATCCTTGAAGATCTGAGAAAAGGTTACATCACGTTCGAAGAGGAATTATCCGGCCTGAGGATAAAGGGAATAGTTTCATCCCGCGAGGTGACAAGATCCAGCAGAACGGGAGAGTATTTCTACGTGAACGGTCGTTTTGTGGTTTCCGAAGAACTCCACGAAGTACTCATGAAAGTTTACGATCTTCCAAAGAGAAGCTATCCCGTCGCGGTTCTTTTCATAGAGGTAAATCCGGAAGAACTCGACGTGAACATACACCCTTCGAAAATCGTGGTGAAATTTCTCAACGAAGAAAAGGTGAAAAAGAGTTTGGAAGAAACCCTCAAAAGAAATCTGGCACGGAAATGGTACAGGTCGGTTGCGTACGAAGAAATATCCTCCCGTGCGCTGAGCGTGGCAGAAGCACCATCCCACAGATGGTTTTTGGTCAAGGGTAAGTACGCTGTCGTTGAAGTGGAAGATGGTTTGCTCTTTGTGGATCTTCATGCTCTCCACGAACGAACGATTTACGAAGAAATCCTTTCGAAAAAAAGCTGGGGGAAAAGACGGGTGAAAAGGAACATAACAGTTGTGCTATCAAGGGAAGAAAAACAAAAACTGGAAGAATACGGATTCTCCTTTCAAGGAGAAGAAGGAGCTTTGAAAGTCATTGAAATCCCTGAGTTCCTCACCGAAGACGTTGTGGAGGAATTTTTCAGGGACTTCCCAGTTGATGAAAAACTGAAGGAAAGAATAGCCCTTGCCGCTTGTAAACTTGCCACTAAATCCGGAGAATTCGACGAAGAGATCGCATCGAAACTGCTGGATGTCTTTTTCAAGAAGCGGTTTGAAAGATGTCCTCACGGAAGGCCGATTTCTTTCAAGATCAGCTATGAGGACATGGACCGATTTTTCGAGCGTTAACCCATTTTCACCACGTTGACGTCAGCGGTGAAAACCAGGCCATCGAAGTCTATGTTGTCGATTTCCTTCAAAAAAAGGTTTATTCTCTCTTCTTCATCGACGATCTCAAGAACGATAGGAAGATCCGGTGAAAGACTGAAAAAATCACTTCTGTGCATGTGTCTCTTGTGACCGAAACCCATGATACCTCTGTAGACGGTGACTCCTTTCATACCGAGTTCGTAAGCGCGCTTCACAAGATACTCGAAAAGAGGCTTTCCGCTGTGCTTGTCTTTTTCTCCGAGGTAGATCTTGAGAAGCTTCATACCTTCCCCCTCCCCAGAATCATTCCAAAGTAGGCGCATGTAAAAGCAAAGAGAAGATTGGCAAGAGCATAAGCGACTCCCCTTGCGGGACTCTCTTCGATGAGCGAGAGCGTTTCGTAAGTAAATGTGGAAAAAGTGGTGAAGGCTCCCAGAAGCCCCGTTCCGAAGAAAAGGATGGCTTCCTTAGAGAGAGGAACTTTCTCGATAGCGGCGAACATCAAAAACGAAAGAAAAAAAGAACCCACAGAGTTCACGATGATCGTGCCAAGTGGTATGTAAGAGAACGGCAGGAGTGAATTGATCGTACGGGAAACAAGGTATCTGAGAACGGCTCCAATCGCTCCTCCGAATGCAATTGTCAGGTAATCCAGCTCGATCACTCCTCGTATATCATCTTCACCGTCATACCACCATCGACGATGAAGTTCGTGCCTGTTATGAAACCTGCTTTTTCGTCGTCCGCGAGAAAGACGCAGAGATGGGCAATATCTAAGGGATTTCCAACTCTTCCAGCCGGGTGCTGTTCGTGATCGATGGGTCTCAGATCGGGTTTTTTTCTCAGGGACTTCTTCTTCCATTCCGATGTTTCTATCCAGCCGGGGCTTATGCTCACCACTCTTATGTGATATCTGGAAAGACTCACGGCCAAGGAGTGCGTGAGTGCCACAAGGCCTCCTTTTGAAGCTGAGTAGGGTTCCGTGTCTGGTTCTGACTGAAATGCCCTTGTGCTTGCTATGTTTATGATCACTCCGCCACCGCGTTTTATCATTTCTTCCGCGCAGTATCGAGAACAGATGTAAGGCCCCGTGAGGTTCACCCTGATCACTCTCTCCCATTCTTCGAGAGGTCTTTCGAAGATGCTCTTCACGGACATGACGGCTGCGTTGTTCACCAGAACGTCTACCCCGCCGTATATTTCGACGGTTTTTCTCACCATGTTCTTCACGGAGTTTTCATCTGCAACGTCCGTTTTTACGAATGTGACATCCAGCCCTCTTTCTCTCAACATCTCTTCTCTTTCAACGCCCGCTTCTTCGTCTATCTCTGCTATGACTACCTTCATGCCGTTTTCCGCAAAAAGCTGAGCGATCGCGGCTCCGATTCCCTGACCTCCACCTGTAACGACTGCCACCTTGCCTTCGAGCATGCTAACACCCCACAGAAAAGGCGGGGTAACCCCCGCCCGTTTTATCTAATCGGTTTGTCCTTTGTAACCTCTTCCAGTGTGAGTAGTCTTTCCCATCTTCTGTCGACGTATTCCTGGAGTTCGTCTACGATTTCTTTTGCATCCGGTCTTGAAAGAAGTTTTCTGAACCTTCCCTGAGCCTTCAGGAATTCCTCCACAGGTTTGAACTGTCTCGGTTTTCTGGTGACTCTGTAAACTCCTCTTTCCACTTCGTACAAAGGCCAGTACTTCGTTTCTACGGCGAGTTTTGATATTTCTACTGTTTTATCGTCGTTCACTCTCCAGAACCTGACGCAAGGAGAGAAGACCGCAAGGAAAGAAGGTCCATCGAAGTTCAGCGCCTTTTCCACCTTGGCAAAGAAGTCCATGGGTTCAGAGAGCGATGCGGTAGCTGCGTAGACGTTCTCGTGAGCCGCTACGATCTCGACGATGTTCTTTTTCAGCTGGACCTTTCCAGGGAGCTTCTTTCCAACTGGAGCTGTCGTGGTATCCGAACCCGGGGGTGTGGATCCGGATCTCTGGTTTCCTGTGTTCATGTATCCCTCGTTGTCGTAGAGGACGTAGAGCACCTTGTGACCTCTTTCGAGCATCCCGGACAGTGACTGAAGACCGATATCGTACGTTCCACCGTCTCCACCAAAAGCAATGAAGGCGTATTTTTTGTCTTCTGGGATCTTTCCTTTGTTTTTCAGTGCTTTGTAAGCCGTTTCCACACCGCTCATCGTTGCTGCCACGTTTTCAAAGGCGTTGTGAATGTAAGGTACGCTCCAAGCGGTGTACGGATAGATGGAGGTAGAAACCTCCAGACAACCTGTTGCGAGTCCAACAACGGGTTCGTATCCGAGGTGTCTTGCGATCATCATCACGAACTTCACTGTGATGGGTGCTCCACAACCTGGACAGAGCCTGTGACCCTGTGTGATACCGATTTCTTTCTTATCGAACTCCTGTGCCAGCTGTTTTATGTTAACGGGCATTCCTCACACCTCCTTCACTCTCTGAGACCAAGATATCTCTGTTCATCTGCTATGAGGTTTCCGTTTATGGCATCTTCGAACGCTTTTCTGATGTGCTCTGGTTTGATGTCCCTTCCACCGAGACCGTAGACATAGGATCCAAGCATCGGCCTCGCTGCTACTTCGTAGAGCGCAGATTTCACTGCTTCGTAGAGAGGTGCTTCCGCTCCGAAGGAAACAGCTCTGTCGAGCACAACTACACTCTTTCTTCCGTTGAGGAGTTCCTGAAGCTGCTCCTTCGGGAACGGTCTGAACATCCAGATTTTCAAAGATCCAACTTTGTAGCCTTCTTCTCTCAGTTCATCAACCACGTACTTTATCGTGCTGTTTGTGGAGCCCAGTGCTACCATCACGTGCTCTGCATCTTCCATTCTGTACGGTTCGACAAACCAGTATTTCCTTCCAAACGTTTCTTCGAATTCTTTTGCGATTTCCGGGAACACCTTCTTTACGTTTTCCATGGCTTCAATCTGCTGTCTTTTGTGTTCGAAGTAGTAATCGTAAAGATCGAGAGGACCCCAGGTTACAGGGTGTTCAGTATCCAGAAGAGGATACATGGGTTTGAGCTCTCCAACGAACTTCTTCACGAGTTCATCGGGATAGAACTCAACGGGTTCCACTCCGTGAGAAAGGATGAACCCATCGAGGTTCACCATGACGGGAAGTCTCACATCTTCGTGTTCTGCCAGTCTCACAGCGAGAATGGTGAAATCGTAAGCCTCCTGATTAGTTTCCGCAAAGAGCTGAATCCATCCAGAATCCCTTTCTGCCATCGCGTCGCTGTGGTCACAGTGAATGTTTATAGGACCACTGAGCGCTCTGTTCACAACGGGCATCACAATGGGAAGTCTGTAGGAGGCAGCGATGTAAACTATTTCGTGCATCAGTGCGAGTCCATTTGCACTGGTTGCTGTCATCGCTCTTGCTCCCGCGGCAGCGGCTCCAACGACAGCGCTCATCGCACTGTGTTCACTTTCGACGGGAATCATTTCTGTCCTGACAACGCCGTCCGCGACGAACCTGGCGAAGTACTCCACAATAGGTGTCTGTGGAGTGATCGGGTACGCCGCAACGACATCGGGCTCTATCTGTCTCATCGCATTGGCAACGGCCTCAGCGCCGGTGACGGCCACTCTCTCGACGACCCTTTCCATCCTCATCCCTCCTCGCTCAGAAACTCAGTCTCAGGTCTCATCTCTATGGCCTGCTTTGGACATACGTTCGCACAGAGTCCGCATCCTTTACAGTAGTCGTAGTTGAAACCTTTCATTATTCCGCCTTCTTGGATGATCGCTTGATCTGGACAGTAGAGCCAGCAGAACATACAGTCTATACATTTCTCTTTGTGAAGAATAGGTCTCATCACACGCCAGGCACCTGTTTTGTATTCTCTTGCTGTTCCCGGTTTGTCGATGACTCCTCCAATGGGAATTTCCTTCCAGCTTTTAAGAGACATTCTCACACCTCCTCACTCTGAGCACTTTACTTCCTCATATCCACGTCTCAAAGCTCTCTTGTTCGCATCAATCACTTCCTGAGGGAATTTCTTTCCGAACATCTTCTCGATTCTCTTCTCTATCGCCTCGAGAGGCACAATACCTGTCACTCTGACCAGCGCTCCAAGCATCGGTGTGTTCGGTATTCCTCTCTTTATCTCCTGGAGAGCGATGTCTGTAGCATCCACCACGCATATCTTTCCGTTGAATCCTGTCTTTTTTCTGACGAATTCGAAATCCTTAACGGTGTTCACAAGGAGGATACCATCTTCTGAAAGGCCTTCTACAATGGCGGGAGAAAGTAGTGTTTCATCGATCACCACAACGACGTCCGGGTTTTCCACTGCAGATCTCACTCTGATGTACTCGTCACCAATCCTGTTGAAGGCCCTCATGGGAGCACCTGTTCTTTCTGCACCGTATTCTGGAAAAGCCTGAACGTATTTCCCGGCTTCCAGAGCGGCTTCTGCCAGCATCTGGGAAGCACTCTTCGCACCTTGCCCGGCTCTACCGTGCCATCGTATTTCAAAGTATTTCTTCGCAACGGGCATCCGATTGCACCTCCTCGACAACATGGATTTAACCCACGTTATTGTATCAGATACATAATGCATTTCATAATGGTATACTTAAACAATAAATTAAATCTTTAGATCCTTCAGTTTTCTCTGAGCGGTGATCACTGAGTTGATAACTCTGTTTATGGTCGTGAATCCTCCTGCAGTCTCTTCCAGAACCTTCGTTGCACTGTCGATTTCCGCACTCTTTTCTGAGAGTGACTCCTTCGAGGTATCGAGGGAGTTTCTGACCTCCTGAAGGAGCTTTACGTTGTTTTCCATGAAACGAACCATATTCTGGAGGGTTTTTCCAACTGTTTCAAACAGATTCGCCATGAACTCGAGGTTTTCAAGGGATCTTTGTGAAGATTCGAGGATTTCTCTGGCCTTCTCGACGATCTGCTTTGTCACTTCATTTGTTTCGTTTGATAGATTCTGAACCTCGTTTGCTACGATCATGAAGCCTTTTCCCGCTTCTCCGGCCCTCGCAGCCTCTATGGTGGCGTTCAAGGCGAGGATGTTGGTTTCCCTGGCGATTCTCATAATGTTCTGAATCAACTTTTCGATCGATCTTATGTTTTCAAGGGTCTCTCCTATCTGGGATGAAGCTTCTTTCACCCTTTCGACGATCTGATCTACATTTGTTCCGGATTTTTTCAACTCCTCCATGATGTTTTCGCTGATCTTTTCCATGTCTTGGATGACAGAGACGAGCTGATCACTTTTCGCTTGAAAATCTCCCACCAGTTCCTGAAACAGTCTGTTGAGATTCACAAATCTTTCTTTAACTTCCTCTATTCTGCGCTGCATTCTTCTCAGCTTTCTGGTCAGTGCTTCGTCCAGCTGGCTTGTGAAGGATATGATCGTGTTCTCTGCAAAGAACGCAGAAGTGAGTTTATCCACGATTTCTCTTTCTCTCATAGAATCACCTCACAAAGAATAGAGATTGTCTATCAGATCAACACCGCATTTGAGATTTCTGAACCACTCGAGGAATTTCTTCACAGACTCTCCTCTGAACACAGCGCCGTGCTGAGGTGCGATCATATCTATTTTCTTCTTTGAAACCATATCCACCCATTTCTTGCAAGCCGCATTGGAAGACATGTACCTTTTGTGGAAGGCCTCCATAAGCGGAAGATGTCTTTCGAAATCATCGACGTACCTGTACCTCTTTCCTTTTTCGAACACCGCGGCGCCTATATCTCCTGAGAAAAGGATCTTTGCCACCGGATCGTAGAGAACGAAATTCCCAGTAGAATGAAGGAAATGCGCCGGGAGTATCTCGAGCTCGTTACCACTCAGGAGTTTTATCTTTGTTCCTTTGTCAGAGATCGGAACGATCCTTTTCTGATCGTAGATTCCAAAGTGTGGGAGAAACCTCACCCAGAGAGAGGATATGTATATCTTCGCGTTCTCACATATCGAAAGCCAGAGCAAAATCCCGGATGTGACATCGGGATCCTGATGCGTGTAGAATATATGTCTTATGCTGGAAAGATCAACCACTTCCGCTACGTTGGACATCACCCTGGGAAAGACGTGTGCTCCGCCCGGGTCCAGGAGAATCCCTTCGTTTCCATCGAGGATCAAATACTGGTTCGTCTGAACGATCTCTTCTTCTTTCTCTTCCCATCCCAGAAACATGAATTTGTGCTGACCGTTGTCGAAGAGGATTTCGTTTTCAAACATATTGTCACCTCCAGATTTCAAACGATTTCAAGAATTAATCCCCATTTGATTCTATCACTACATGCAACACTTTGTGACTGTTTCTTTTCTTTTCATCATATGACAGTGAGAGGTGTTATAATCGACTATGGTGAATGTGAAAAAAATATCAGATAAAAATTGTGAAAAAATTCCCGATAAATTCTGATCAGGAGGTGGCGGTTTTGGTCAAGTCGAAGGAGGAACTCTTCAAAGAGCTGGAGAATTTCATAGAAGAAAATGGGTACGAGGGAAAGAAGGATGCACTCATACAGGTGCTTCACAAGGCCCAGGAACTCTTCGGATATCTTCCCGCGGATGTTCTCGAGTACATCTCAGACAAACTCGACGTTCCTCTCTCGAAGGTTTATGGAGTGGTCACCTTCTACAACTTCTTCTCCACAAAGCCAAAGGGTAAACATCAGATCAAGGTTTGTCTCGGTACCGCGTGTTACGTGAAGGGTGCGGACAGAATCTTCGAAAGATTCCTCGAAGAACTCAAGGTGAATCCGGATGAACCCACCAGCGATGGTATGTTCTCCGTTCACGGTGTGAGATGCCTCGGGGCGTGCAGTATGGCACCGGTTGTCATGGTGGATGAAGACGATTTTTACGGCAGAGTAACTCCCGATATGGTGCCTCAGATCATCAGTAAGTACAAGCGGGAGGGATGAGGATGGCCAAGGTGAAGAGTCTGGAAGAACTCATGAAGATAAAGGAACAGGCTCTGAAGGATCTCCAGCTGAGGGGCGAAACAGGTAAAAGGGGGAAGATAACTGTTGCGATGGGTACGTGTGGAATAGCGGCGGGTGCCAAAGAGACTCTGAAGGCGATCGTTGAAGCCCTCAATGAATACAACATAAACGATATAGCGGTTGTTCAGTCGGGTTGTATGGGACTCTGCGAGGTGGAACCCACCGTTGAAGTGAGGCTCGAAGGTCAGGAGCCAGTCATATACGGAAGGGTCACTCCGGAAAACGCAAAGAGAATCGTGAAGATGCACATACTCGAAGGAAGGGTCGTCGAAGATCTGGTGGTCAAAAGAGGAGAAGCCTGACTCTGGAGGTGAAGGAGAGTGCCGCTCACAACGAACACGATCCTTATCTGTGCAGGTGGAGCGTGTATTTCCGCCGGCGAAAAGAGTGTCAAAGATGCCTTCGAAGAAGAATTGAGAAAGTACGGCCTCGATGAAGTTGTCAGGGTGATAGAGACCGGTTGTATGGGAGCGTGTACATTGGGACCGATTGCCGTGATCTACCCGGAAAGTGTGTTTTACCAGAAACTCACACCAGACGCAGCAAGAGAGATCGTCGAAGAACACATTTTGAAGGGAAGGATCGTGGAGAAGTACCTTTACAAGGCTTCCGAAGGAAAACCTGTTCCAAGAGTTCATGAGGAAGTGCCTTTCTTCAAGAAACAGGTTAGGATCGTCACAAGGAATCTCGGTGTCATAGATCCCACGAAGATAGAGGAGTACATCGCAAGAGACGGATATTTTGCCCTTGCGAAGGCTCTTCAGATGAAACCGGAAGACGTGATAAAGGAGATAAAGGACAGCGGACTCAGAGGAAGAGGAGGAGCGGGTTTTCCAACAGGGCTCAAGTGGGAACTCGCGGCAAGGCAAAAGGCCGAGAAGAAATTCGTTGTCTGTAACGCGGACGAAGGAGACCCGGGTGCTTTCATGGACAGATCGGTTCTTGAAGGAGATCCACACGCCGTCATAGAGGGGATGGCAATAGCCGCCTACGCGATAGGTGCTCAGAAGGGGTTCGTTTATGTCAGGGCGGAGTATCCTCTCGCCATTGAAAGGCTCAACATAGCGCTGAATCAGGCAAGAGAGTACGGTTTCCTTGGAGGAAACATAATGGGAACGGATTTTTCCTTCGATATAGAGATCAGAATCGGTGCGGGTGCGTTCGTTTGTGGTGAGGAAACCGCTTTGATGGCCTCCATAGAGGGTGAGAGAGGCCAACCGAAGGTGAAGCCTCCCTATCCCGTTGAGAAGGGACTCTGGGGATACCCCACAGTGATCAACAACGTTGAAACACTTGCGAACGTACCCTGGATCATCAGAAACGGTGCGAAAGAGTTCAGAAAATACGGGACGGAGAACTCTCCGGGAACGAAAGTATTCGCTCTCGCCGGTAAAGTGAAGAACACAGGTCTTGTGGAAGTTCCCATGGGAATCACACTCAGAGAGCTCATATACGAGATTGGAGGAGGAATAGCCGGAGACAAAAAGCTGAAAGCCATCCAGACTGGGGGACCGAGCGGAGGGTGTATCCCCGCTGAGTACGTAGACACACCTGTTGATTTCGAATCCCTCCAGAAACTCGGTGCAATCATGGGTTCTGGTGGAATGATAGTGATGGACGAAGACGACTGTATGGTTGACGTCGCAAGGTTCTTCCTCGAGTTCACCGTGGAAGAATCCTGTGGAAAATGTACGCCCTGTAGAGAAGGAACGAAGAAGATGCTCGAAATCCTGGAGAAGATCACTTCCGGAGAGGGAACAGAGGAGGACATAGAAGAGCTCGAAAAGCTGGCGCATGTGGTAAAGGACACTTCCCTCTGTGGACTTGGTCAAACCGCACCGAATCCTGTTCTTTCCACACTCAGATACTTCAGAGACGAGTATCTGGCGCATGTCAAAGAGAAGAGGTGTCCATCCAAGAAGTGTAAAGCGTTGATCAGCTACGTGATTGATCCTGAAAAATGTGTTGGATGTACCGCGTGTGCGAGGGTCTGTCCGGTTCAGTGTATAAGCGGTCAGGTGAGACAGCCTCACGTGATAGATCAGGCGGAGTGTGTCAGGTGTGGTAGCTGTATCGAAGTCTGTAGATTTGGAGCTATAAGCAAGGTTACTCCAGCTCTGCCGGTGGAGGAGGCGGTAGAATGATAGGCCCAAGGGATCTTCTGAATATAGCTTTGAGGATCGAATCAACCGGTTACTCTTACTACAAGAATCTCACGGAGAAAACGGAGGGGGAAACGAAGGCACTCTTTGAACGACTGGCGGAACAAGAGAGGGACCACTCCAGAAAGTTCAAGGAGATCCTCGAAAAATACGAGCAGGATCTTAACCCATCCGATGAGGTGCTCGGCTATCTCGAAGCTCTCGCAGAGATCTCTATCTTTCCCAAGCTCGAAGAAACTCCCCCTGATGATCTGAGAGAGGCTGTGAGAAGGGCCATCGAAGTGGAAAAAGATTCCATAGTCTTTTACAGCGAAATATTGAGCTACGTACCGGAGAAAGAACCCGTTCAGACGATCATCGATGAGGAGAAAAAGCATCTGAGGGACCTTCTGAGACTGGAAGTGTGAAGATACCCCGCCGGACGGCGGGGTTTTTGTTCAAATCATTCCACCTCTGCCAGAACGCTGACGGGTCCACCGTCCAGCCCCTTGAATCTCAAAGGAAGAGCGATCACACGTTTTATCTTCTTTCCAGCGACGGGTTCTAAATTCACATCTTCGAATATGATGATAGGTCTTTTGCTGCTGAATTTCTTCGACAAAAGCCATCTGTGCGCGGGGTAGTTTTCTTTTTCACCCAACACGATGGGATCGGCACTGAGAAAATCGAGCATGACCGCTTTGAGAGAGAGGACAGATTCCCTCAGAAAACGAGCCAACTCTTTTGAAATGCCGGGGAACATGTACCTGTAGGTTGCAGGATCTGTTCTTCTCAACTTCGCAAAACCCGATCTGAACATGAGAAGATCCACACCATTCAGATCCAGTTCTTCGATATCTTCGATGGTGAAGAGTTCCATTGGTTTCTTCTCCCTGTCCACGAGCAGGGGTTTTTCAAAAATGAAGTATTCAAGAGGTATCTGATCCAATGTCCAGCCCTCTTCACAAAAATGGTAGGGGGCGTCCACGTGTGTACCCGTGTGCGAGAAATGATGAATCATCATCGTGTTGGCGGCGTCTCCCTGTTCTATTCTGCTTTTCGGCTCAAAATAGTCTGGCGGGTTGTCCGGATAGGTCAACATTCTCTCTTCTATAGGATAAGATAATTCTATGAACACGTCTGTCACTCCCTTTCTGAAGGAGGTATCAACATGGAGTTTCTCATCTACAGTTTACCAGAGGAAGTTCTCAGAGAAGAAATGCTGGGGAACTTTTCAGTCGCTTTGAAGCTGATCGATGACTTTCTGAAAAAGGACCTCCCTTTGCTTCAGCGTGAAAGACTCATCTACGAAAAAGAGAGGATCGAAAGACTCCTCGAGGATTATCCTTTCACCGAAAAAGAAGCGATGGAAAAGATGAGGGAGATGTTCGAGGGTTTCTCAGAGGGAGAGTTCCAATATCTCATGAACGAAGGAGTACTCGACTACATCGTCGTGGAGGGTGAGAAACGATTCGAAAGGCGTTTCTTCCACAACCTCGCCTTCGTCAGATCGGAGTACAGAGAAAGACTCAGAAAAGATGAAAGAAGTGAAAAAGCCCGAAGAATTCTCCACGAACGGCTGGAGCGTCTCATAAAGGGTGAGGATCCGAAAAGATACAGAATAAGAGCGAGAATAACTTTGAAACTGAAGGAAACATCCTCCAAGCACCGCGTATGGCTTCCGTTTCCCAAGGAAAGCCTTCAGATCGAAAGTGTGAAACTTCTGAGAACAAGTCACAAAAGTTACTACATTTCTCCGAACGATGTTCCACAGAGGACCATCTACTTCGAAGGCGAAGACAGCACTTTTTTCGTGGAATTCGAGTACATTGTTAGAGAGTGGGTGAACCACGTCGATCCTGAAAGAGTTTCAGAGAAAGTTGCGGGATTTGAAGAGTTCCTGAAAGAAGAGCCTCCACACATCGTTTTTACTCCGAAACTCAGGTGGTTAACACAAACGGTGGTGGGTAGCGAGGTAAACCCGTACCTCAAAGCGAAAAGGATATACGACTGGATCACACTCAACGTGAGGTACTCCTACGTGAAACCGTATGCCCTGTACGAGAATATAACGGATTTTGTGGTGAACAACCTGAAAGGCGACTGTGGTTTTCAGGCACTTCTCTTCATAACGATGTGCAGGATCGCAGGTGTCCCCGCAAGATGGCAGTCTGGATGGTACATAAATCCGATCTTCGGTTCTCCTCACGACTGGGCACTTTTCTACGTGGAGCCCTATGGGTGGCTTCCTGCGGATCTTTCCTTTGGCGGTGCGAGGAGAGATAATGAATCTTTCAGAAGCTTCTACTTTGGAAACCTGGACGGCTTCAGAATGGTGGCAAACGACGGCTTCATGAAAGACTTCGATCCGAAAACTCGTTTTGTGAGAAGCGATCCCACAGACAACCAGGTTGGAGAGGCGGAAAGCGAAGAGAAACGTCTGCCGTTCGAAAGTACCATAGAAGTTATTAGTTTCGAGGAGGTGTGAGAGATGTCGAGGATCGTGAACGTGAAGCTTTCTCTCAAGAGATACGAATACGAAAAGCCGTTTCACATAACTGGAAGCGTATCTTCCGAAAGCAGAAATGTCGAGGTTGAAATCGTTTTGGAAAGTGGTGTCAAAGGGTACGGAGAAGCGTCTCCCTCCTTCAGAGTGAACGGTGAAAGGGTGGAAGCACTTCTTGCAATAGAAAACGCTGTGAGGGAGATGATCACAGGCATCGATGTGCGAAACTATGCCAGGATCTTCGAGATCACAGACAGGCTCTTCGGGTTTCCGAGTTTGAAAGCAGCCGTTCAATTTGCCACACTGGACGCTCTCTCTCAAGAACTTGGAACACAGGTCTGTTATCTCCTTGGAGGAAAAAGAGATGAGATAGAAACGGACAAAACAGTTGGGATAGACACCGTCGAAAACCGTGTGAAGGAGGCAAAGAAGATATTCGAAGAGGGTTTCAGAGTGATCAAGATAAAAGTTGGAGAGAATTTGAAGGAAGACATCGAAGCCGTGGAAGAGATAGCGAAAGTCACCCGTGGAGCGAAGTACATAGTTGACGCGAACATGGGATACACCCAGAAGGAGGCGGTGGAGTTCGCGAGAGCAGTATATCAAAAAGGAATAGACATCGCTGTGTACGAACAACCTGTGAGGAGGGAAGACATAGAAGGCTTGAAGTTCGTGAGGTTCCACTCTCCGTTTCCCGTCGCGGCGGACGAATCCGCGAGGACGAAGTTCGATGTGATGAGGCTTGTGAAGGAAGAAGCGGTTGATTACGTGAACATAAAACTCATGAAGTCGGGAATTTCCGACGCTCTTGCCATAGTGGAAATAGCAGAATCGTCAGGTTTGAAGCTCATGATCGGATGCATGGGAGAGTCCTCGCTCGGAATAAATCAGAGTGTTCATTTTGCGCTTGGAACGGGAGCTTTTGAGTTTCATGACCTCGACAGTCACCTGATGCTGAAGGAAGAAGTTTTCAGAGGAAAATTCATCCAGGATGGTCCGAGAATGAGGGTGAAAGATCAATGACGGTTCAGCAGTTCATAAAGAAGCTTGTGAGGCTCGTAGAGCTCGAAAGGAACGCGGAAATAAACGCAATGCTCGATGAGATGAAGCGGCTCTCGGGGGAGGAAAGAGAGAAAAAGGGTCGTGCCGTTCTGGGTCTCACAGGAAAATTTATAGGAGAAGAACTTGGATATTTCCTTGTGAGGTTTGGAAGAAGAAAGAAGATAGACACAGAAATCGGTGTGGGTGATCTTGTTCTCATAAGCAAAGGAAACCCCCTCAAGAGTGATTACACGGGAACGGTTGTGGAGAAAGGAGAGCGTTTCATCACGGTAGCGGTCGATAGGCTTCCATCGTGGAAGCTCAAAAATGTGAGGATAGACCTCTTTGCGAGCGACATCACGTTCAGAAGACAGATAGAGAACCTGATGACGCTTTCTTCGGAAGGGAAAAAAGCTCTTGAGTTTCTACTTGGAAAGAGGAAGCCAGAAGAGTCGTTTGAAGAAGAGTTCACTCCCTTCGATGAAGGATTGAACGAGAGTCAGAGGGAAGCGGTTTCCCTTGCCCTCGGAAGTTCTGATTTCTTTCTCATACACGGCCCCTTCGGCACGGGAAAGACCAGAACACTCGTGGAGTACATAAGACAGGAAGTAGCACGTGGAAAGAAAATTCTGGTCACAGCGGAGAGTAACCTTGCTGTGGACAACCTCGTGGAGAGGCTCTGGGGGAAAGTGTCTCTGGTGAGAATTGGCCATCCTTCGCGCGTGTCCTCTCACCTGAAGGAGTCCACACTCGCACATCAAATCGAAACAAGCAGTGAGTACGAGAAGGTAAAGAAGATGAAGGAAGAACTCGCAAAGTTGATCAAAAAAAGGGACAGTTTCACAAAACCTTCACCGCAGTGGAGAAGAGGGCTCAGCGACAAGAAGATCCTGGAGTACGCAGAGAAGAACTGGAGTGCCAGGGGAGTTTCCAAGGAAAAGATAAAGGAGATGGCAGAGTGGATAAAGTTAAACAGCCAGATTCAAGATATCAGGGACCTCATAGAACGCAAAGAGGAAATAATAGCGAGCAGGATAGTACGGGAAGCGCAGGTTGTGCTTTCAACCAATTCGTCCGCAGCTCTGGAAATACTATCGGGAATAGTCTTCGATGTGGTAGTTGTTGACGAGGCCTCTCAGGCAACTATCCCAAGCATCCTCATTCCCATATCGAAAGGCAAAAAGTTCGTCCTCGCTGGGGATCACAAACAGCTTCCACCCACGATACTCTCAGAAGACGCGAAGGATCTTTCGAGAACACTGTTTGAAGAACTCATAACTCGATATCCCGAGAAGTCTTCTCTTCTCGATACCCAGTACAGAATGAACGAACTTTTGATGGAGTTTCCGAGTGAAGAATTTTACGACGGAAAACTGAAAGCGGCCGAGAA
Source organism: Thermotoga maritima MSB8 (assembly GCF_000008545.1). Lineage (NCBI taxonomy): Bacteria > Thermotogati > Thermotogota > Thermotogae > Thermotogales > Thermotogaceae > Thermotoga > Thermotoga maritima. The sequence continues at coordinate 3,695 of NC_000853.1, read as the reverse complement.
AGTCAGAAACATAACGCTCTTCGACCTTGGAGTGGAGATACCGAACTTTGGAAAGTTCTGGGATGTTGTTCTCTCCCCAAAAAACGTTCTGGTCTTCATAGACACAAAGAACAGATCTGACAGATTTGAAAGGCAAAGGAAAGACTCTCCCTCGAGAGAGAATCCATTAGAAGCACAGATCGTGAAAGAGGTTGTGGAAAAGCTTCTCTCCATGGGGGTGAAGGAGGATTGGATCGGGATCATCACTCCCTACGATGATCAGGTGAATCTCATAAGAGAGTTGATCGAAGCGAAAGTAGAAGTACACAGTGTGGATGGTTTTCAGGGAAGGGAAAAAGAGGTCATCATCATCTCATTTGTGCGTTCGAACAAAAACGGTGAAATAGGGTTCCTCGAAGATCTGAGAAGACTCAACGTCTCACTCACACGGGCGAAAAGAAAACTGATAGCAACGGGAGATTCGAGCACGCTCTCTGTCCATCCAACTTACAGAAGATTTGTAGAGTTTGTGAAAAAGAAGGGAACTTACGTGATCTTTTGATCTGAGAGTCTATAACAAAAACATCCCCCCACTCATGTGGGGGTTATTTTTTTTCGTACATCTAAGGAAGTATTGAAACAAACTATTAGATTTTCTTAGCGAAAGAATGTCTTAGTTTCCATACCTCTAAGGAAGTATTGAAACAACAACATTTATGAATACAAGATCGTCGTCCAACTGTTTCCATACCTCTAAGGAATTATTGAAACTGAGAGAATTTGTTCACGTTTTGGAGCGTATGCTTTAGTTTCCATACCTCTAAGGAAGTATTGAAACAGGTGTTTGACAACACGAAACAATGGGAAGACATCAGTTTCCATACCTCTAAGGAACTATTGAAACAAATTAGAGGCAAAGAGGTTGTAATGGATGAATGGTGTTTCCATACCTCTAAGGAACTATTGAAACTGAGTTCCCCTATCCATTCAGTATCATCCTCCCCTTGGTTTCCATACCTCTAAGGAATTATTGAAACAGGAGGTGATAAAACGAAATGGGAAATTTTTCAGCCCGTTTCCATACCTCTAAGGAATTATTGAAACAAAAGCTGGTGGTACTCGAAGCCCTTCGTAGGCTTTTGTTTCCATACCTCTAAGGAATTATTGAAACTGAGAAGAGAATACGCAATATTAGTATGGCTTGAAGGTTTCCATACCTCTAAGGAATTATTGAAACAAACGGACGAACGGTGTCGGCCAAAGTAAGGAGGATGTTTCCATACCTCTAAGGAATTATTGAAACATAGGCTGGACAGGTGCATAGGCCTCTTCGAGTTCGAGTTTCCATACCTCTAAGGAATTATTGAAACCTGTCGAATCTTATTTTTGCTTTTCCTTGCAATACATGTTTCCATACCTCTAAGGAATTATTGAAACTATCTCAACCTGTGACTGGCCGGACGGCTAGATCAGGTTTCCATACCTCTAAGGAATTATTGAAACAAACAGATGTCCCCCTAAAGCTTGGCGACATCATCACAAGTTTCCATACCTCTAAGGAATTATTGAAACAGCTCGCACAGACAGAGATACCACAAGCGATCGAGGTTTCCATACCTCTAAGGAATTATTGAAACGTCGTGGATATCTGCATCTCTCTCCTCTGTACTACTCGTTTCCATACCTCTAAGGAATTATTGAAACAGATGTATCCGGATGGAAGTACCAAAGAGTTCGACAAGTTTCCATACCTCTAAGGAATTATTGAAACGTTCATACAAATCTTTCATCGTTCTCGCAACATCGCGTTTCCATACCTCTAAGGAATTATTGAAACGATGAAGACGTACTTCGTGAAGAAGATGCTGGAAAAAGTTTCCATACCTCTAAGGAATTATTGAAACCAATTGCAGGAATATCCTCCACCTCATACGCCTTCACAGTTTCCATACCTCTAAGGAAGTATTGAAACAGAGGTGATCATTTCGAAGAGACGGCAGAGGGAAATAGGTTTCCATACCTCTAAGGAAGTATTGAAACAAAACAAAAACAAAAATATATATATAGAAGATAGTAGGTTTCCATACCTCTAAGGAAGTATTGAAACAAGCACACCTTACCATCTATTCTTTTCATTGTGGAGGTTTCCATACCTCTAAGGAAGTATTGAAACCAATTGAAATTGAGGCGAGGCATCTGAGATTATCGAGTTTCCATACCTCTAAGGAAGTATTGAAACTGAGTTCACGAACGTGCTACAAAGAGTAATAGAAGCAGTTTCCATACCTCTAAGGAAGTATTGAAACTGTTTTGTCATTATCAGAAGAAGATTTTATACTCAAGTTTCCATACCTCTAAGGAAGTATTGAAACGGAAACGGGCTTGTGATGAGCGTTTGCGGGCGTTTCGTTTCCATACCTCTAAGGAAGTATTGAAACGTTGTTCTAAGTCTTCAAAAGGATTTACAAGTTTAGTTTCCATACCTCTAAGGAAGTATTGAAACAAGGGAACAGAAGGCAAGCAATACCTACGAGATGCGGGTTTCCATACCTCTAAGGAAGTATTGAAACATATAATAAGGAAATATGATTATATCGGATTCGAGAGTTTCCATACCTCTAAGGAAGTATTGAAACTAACATCACCACCTTTGCGATTTCTACAACGTATAGTTTCCATACCTCTAAGGAAGTATTGAAACTTGTATGATCGCATGTCTTTGTAAAAGAAATAATCGAGTTTCCATACCTCTAAGGAAGTATTGAAACTTTTCCAGTTGAAGTTGTCTGAGAAAAGGTAAAACTTGTTTCCATACCTCTAAGGAAGTATTGAAACTCAGGGAACACCTCGTGCCTGAACGTGGGCTTGTCGCGTTTCCATACCTCTAAGGAAGTATTGAAACTTTTTATCAACGAGAATATGCAACGTTGATATGGATGTTTCCATACCTCTAAGGAAGTATTGAAACGAAATTTCGCCAGCAAGTTGCTTGATGCTGGAGTATGGTTTCCATACCTCTAAGGAAGTATTGAAACCGGTGTATATGGATGTTGGAGAGGACAGTGCTCGCATGTTTCCATACCTCTAAGGAAGTATTGAAACTGGGAAATGTCCCCCGAAGACTGGAAAAGGCTTATATGTTTCCATACCTCTAAGGAAGTATTGAAACAAACTCTCGACGATGCACAGCAGAACATCTCCGACAGTGTTTCCATACCTCTAAGGAAGTATTGAAACGATTTTGGGTGTGGATGTCCCCGTTAACAGATCACAGAGTTTCCATACCTCTAAGGAAGTATTGAAACCCGTTGAGTTCAAGAGAAATTATACCACAAACACACTCTGAAAGCAAGATGTTTTTTGACCTTCCATATCCTTCCTTTCCATAAACCATTCTAACACACAAGAGAGCACCTTCAAGTACTGTTTGGAAAAATGGAATAATTGCATAGTCCAACAACGAAAGAACACAAGCAAAAAACAGAAGATAAATTATATCAACCTACGTCAGGGCATTTTGGGGTGTTTCTGGTAAAAATCGATTAGTTCCATGTTTCACAAATAGATGAAAGAAGGTATTCCTCAGTGTGTTAGAAGTTAACTACTAATTTCTCGAATTCAAAGCACTTACACGTCATCGATTACCACAAATTCTCTTCATATTGTCTCTTCATATCATCCATTATTCCTTTTTTAACGCATAGCTTCCGGTACCA